>JBLIOE010000006.1:0-126750 GCA_047639555.1 Candidatus Aldehydirespiratoraceae bacterium | reverse complement strand
GGTGGTGGTGGTGGTGGTGGTGGTGGTGGTGGTCGGTGTCGCCGCATCGGGTTCGTCGGAGCCACAACCCAGCAGAAGGAGGGCCGCCACCCCAAGGGTGCCGATGACCGGAATGAGTCGAGAAGAACCAGAGGTGAGAGCAGCGCGCATCGCCAGAGGCTAGCGCGACTACCATCGAACAGATGTTCGATTCACTGAACCCCGAGCAGCAAGCCGCTGTCGACCACACGGGCTCGCCGCTTCTCATCGTCGCCGGCGCCGGCACGGGAAAAACCAAAACTCTGGCCGCCCGCGTGTGCCGGATCATCGAAGACGGGGTCGACCCCAGCCGCGTGCTTCTGCTCACCTTCACTCGGCGCGCCGCATCAGAAATGGTGTCCCGTGTCGCAGCCGTGTCCACCGATCGTGCCGCGTCGCGGGTCTGGGGTGGCACCTTTCACTCCACGGCCAACCGCCTGCTCCGCAACTTCGGGCAGAGCGCCGGGCTATCCGCCGGATTCACGGTGCTCGATCACTCCGACTCCACCGACCTCATGGGCATTGTTCGCACCGACGAAGGGTTCGGCGAACGCGGGAGGCGCTTCCCCCGCAAAGAAACCGTTGCGGGGATCTACTCGCGGATGGTCTCTAGCCAGGCCAAGCTCGGCGAGGTTCTCGAGACCGACTATCCGTGGTGCGCCGATCACCTCGATGATCTCCGCACCATCTTCACCGCCTACACCACACGAAAGCGCAGCCATCAGGTCCTCGACTACGACGACCTCCTCCTGTTCTGGCGCGGCCTCACGGTGAGCGCGGTCGGTGATGCCATGCGCGACCTCTTCGACCACATCCTCATCGACGAATACCAAGACACCAATCCCATCCAGGCCGACATCGTCCGTGGCATGTGTCGCCCCGATACCGACCTCTGCGCGGTGGGCGACGATGCACAGGCCATCTATGGATTCCGCGCGGCCACGGTTGCCAACATGTGGGAGTTCGCCGACCACTTCCCCGGCGCCACCCGCGTCACGCTCGATCAGAATTATCGCTCGACGACGCCGATCCTCAGCGTCGCCAACGCGGTGTTGTCGCAGAGCGACCAACACTTCGCCAAAGAGCTGTGGTCGGTCCGCAGCCACGGGCTCACCCCCAAGCTGAAGACACATCACGATGAGGGAGCGCAGAGTGCGTCGGTGGCCACCGCGGTGCTCGACGCCCGCGAGCGGGGTATGGACCTGAGAGACCAGGCGGTGCTGTTTCGCGCCGGTCACCATGCCGATGGTCTCGAACTCGAACTGACACGACGAGACATCCCCTTCGTGAAATACGGGGGACTCAAATACCTCGAGTCGGCCCATGTGAAAGACCTCCTCTCCCTCCTCCGAATCCTCGACAATCCGGCCGATCAACTCGCCTGGCACCGAGTCCTCTCCGCGATGGAGGGCGTCGGCCCCGCCACTGTGCGGCGCCTGTGCGACGAGCTCGGAGTCGAGAATGAAAACGACGACGCGCTGGCGCGTTTCATCGATGGGGCCGGAAAGATGCCTTCCGCCGCCAACGAACAGGCCACCGAACTTCGTGGTGCGTTAGCGGTGTGCCTCAACGACATGCCGCCGGCCGAACAGGTCGACCGGCTGAAGACCTGGTGTGCCCTCGTGTTCCCGAATCGCTACGACGACCCAGCGGCGCGGGTGGCCGATATCGACCAGCTCGCCGCCACCGCTGCGGCCTACACCACTCGCAGTCGGTTCCTCACCGAGCTCACGCTCGACCCGCCCAGCAAGACCAGCGACCAGGCCGGCCCGCCCCACCTCGACGACGACTGGCTCACCCTTTCCACCATCCACTCGTCGAAGGGTCTCGAATGGCGATCGGTTCAGTTGCTCCACGCGGCCGACGGCAACATGCCTTCCGAGATGGCGCTGGGCGACGAGCACGGCCTCGCCGAAGAGCTCCGGCTGATGTACGTCGCCCTCACCCGCGCCAAGGACGAGCTCACGGTCAACTTCCCCCTGCGATTCCACGTGAATCGCTACGCGACCGATGATCGCCACGTCTACGCCCAGCTCAGCCGATTCATCGACCCTGTGCGCGAGCACTTCGACGAAGAGACCGCGCCGCGAGAGATCGACTTGAGCGATACGGCGATGCTCTCCACCGTCGGGGTGGCCGACGAAGTCGACACGTTGCTCGCCTCGCTCTGGGACTGACTCGAACGTCGTTGAAAAATCTTCGCGATGCTGTCGAGAACCCGCCTCGTCGATCGTCGACAGTTCGAACACCCAAACACCACACCGCTCGATGGAGATACCTGTGAAATATGCCTGCCTGATCTACTCCGATGAGAACGACCGCGCGGTCAACCCAGATCCCACCAGCGAGGCGTTTGGCGCGATGATGCAGGGCTATATGGCCTTTGGTGCCGAAGCCACCGAAGCCGGCGTCATCCTCGCCGGCGAGCCGCTTGAGCCCACGTCCACCGCCACCTGCCTGCAGGTGCGTGACGGTGATGTGATCACCACCGATGGTCCGTTTGCCGAAACCAAAGAACATCTCGGTGGCTTCTACATTCTCGAGTGCGAATCGCTCGATGAGGCAATGCAGTGGGCGGCGAAGATCCCCCACGCGGCAAGCGGCACCATCGAAATTCGACCCGTTCCGGAATTCGGCGCACCCTGAGCCGGACCACGGACCCGGTTGGGGCCCGAGTGGCCCAGGTCGTGAAGGAGGAGTGGCCGCGCCTGATGGCCACCCTCTATCGCGATCTTGGTGACCTCGGCGCGGCCGAAGACGCGGCCCAGGAGGCGGCCACCCTGGCGCTCACCCGTTGGCTCGACGACGGCATCCCCGACCGGCCAGGGGCGTGGATCACTACCGTCGCCCGTCGAAAGGCCGTCGACCGCATCCGCCGCGAACGCACCGGTCGAGCCAAGCTCGAGCTCATTGGCCGACTCGAAGAACCACTGGCCGACGCGCTGCCCCACACCGACGACCAGCTGTCGCTGTTCTTCGGCTGCTGCCACCCGGCCCTCAACGTGGAAGCACAAATTGCGCTCACGCTGCGCAGCCTCGGCGGGCTCTCTACCGTCGAGATCGCCCGCGGCTTTCTGGTGCCCGAAGCCACCATGGCGCAACGGATCGTCCGGGCCAAACGCAAGATCGCCTCGGCGGCAATCCCCTTCCGGGTGCCCGTTCAAGCCGAGATGATCGACCGGATCAGCGTCGTACATCAGGTGCTCTATCTCGTCTTCAACGAGGGGGCCTATCCCACCTCCGGGGCCCTCACCTCACGAGTCAACCTCGCGGAGGAGGCGATCCGACTTGCGGGCCTCCTCGCCGAGCTCATGGTCGACGACGCCGAGTCGCTCGCCCTTCATGGCCTGTTCATGCTGATCCATGCACGCCGCACGGCCCGGCTCGCCGGCACCGGCGAAGCCGTCCGGCTTCCGCATCAGAATCGACGACTCTGGAGCCGGTCGTTGATCGACGCAGGCCAGCAGCAACTCGACCGAGCGATTCGACTCGATCGGCCGGGGCCGTACCAAATCGAAGCGGCGATCCAGGCACTCCACAACGAAGCCAGCACGGCGGAAGACACCGACTGGGTCCAGATTGCCGCCCTCTATCGGCGCCTCGGGGACTGGCGACCCACGCCAATCGTTGCGCTGAACCACGCCGTCGCGGTCGCCGAAGCGGAGGGCCCCGCCGCCGCGCTCGCGATCCTGGCCGAACCTTCAATTGCTGAACCGCTCGACAGCTATCCGCACTTCCACTCCACTCAAGCCGACCTGCTGCGTCGACTCGGACGGTCTACCGAAGCAGCAGAGGCTTATCGACGGGCGCTCGAATCCATCGAACACGATGCCGACCGATCGTTCCTCGAACGTCGACTTCGCGAAGTGACCTCCTGATCCGCGGCGGCAATACTGCCGACCATGACCGCTCTCTACGATCATCGCCTCCGCCCCGAGCAACCCGCCACGCCGGCGGCCGATGCATTCACCATCCACCGCGCCGCCGTCGACGGCGATCTCCAACTCGCCTACGTGCAGGAGGGCGCTGGGTATCCGCTGCTTCTGATCCACGGCTATCCCGAGACCAAGCGCGTTTGGTGGCGCAACATCGAGCCGGTCGCGGCAGCGGGTTACGAGGTAGTGGTGCCCGATTTGCGCGGCTACGGCGACTCCGATCTCGCCACCGACAATGTCTATGACATCGCTCGTTACAGCCGCGACCTCCACACGCTGATGACTGAGTGCCTCGGTCATGAGCGCTTCGGCATCGTCGCCGGAGACGTCGGCGGCGCCGTGGCCGTTGACCTGATTCATCGCTTCCCCGAGGCCGTCGAGAAGCTTGTCTTCTTCAACACCGTGCCGCCGATCCTTCTGGACGAATTCATCGAAGCGGGCATCGACCTCACGACCATCAAATCCATGGGGGACGGGCCCACTACCGATTATCAGATCGATCAGGGGCAACGGGCCGACGAACTCATCAAAGAGCTGCACACCCCCGAACTGCGGGAGCGTTGGGTCCGCGGGTTCTACACCCACCGTCTGCTCGGATCACCCGGGGCGTTCTCGGCCGAAGACCTGGCCTTCCATACCGAACCATTTCGTGATCGCGATCGACTGCGATCCGCCTGGGCGCCCTACGAAGGCCGCTACGGGCGAGCCCAAAGCGAACCGGCGCTGGTAGCCGACTTCGTGGATGTCCCGACCCTGGTGCTCTACGGCCCTGACGACTCGGTCGTCGGGCCCGACTTCATTCACTGCTGCGAAGTGGCCTTCCGTAATCGGGTTGGACCAGTAGTTATTCCCGGCGCCGGACACTTCCTGCAGTGGGAACGCGCCGACATCGTCAACGGACTCATCGACACTTTCTTCGCTGATCGCCGCCTCGCCCGCTAGCGACTATTGCTCCCACGGCGGAGTCCAGTCTCCATCCAGACGGAAGGACAGGCCGGTCTCGTCCTCGATACGTTTCGCGACATGGAGTTCGCCCTGGTCCGGGCCGTATTGTTTGATCGCCCGGGCAAACGTCTCGTGCGCTCGCTCGGTCATCGGAAGATCGGTGCCCACCTTGGCCGCAAGTTCGCTCACCAGGCCGAGATCCTTCAGGCACAGGTCGAGGGTGAAGCTCGGGTCGTAGTGGCCGGCGAAAATCGAGGGTGCGTCGTGGCGAGCAACGAATGAATCACCCACGCTCTCCTTGATTGCGTACCAGAGCGTGTCGAGCTCAACACCGTTCGCCATGCCCAGCGCGAAACCCTCGCCGATCGCTGCGGCGGCGACGAACCAGAGCTGGTTGGTGACGAGCTTGACGACGTTGCCGGCGCCGAGACCACCACTGCGGATCACGAGCCCCAGGTGTTCCAACACCGGAACCACTCGGTCGAGGTCGGCATCATCGCCACCGGCGAAGAGCGTGAGCTTGCCGTTTCGGGCGCCGTCGACCGCGCCGGTGACGGGTGAGTCGACAACGTGAACACCGTCGGGAGCCTCGGCCGCCATCTCCAGCACGAGCTCCTTCCGGTTCGTCGTGAGATCAACCCAGGTCGATCCGGGGCGGAGCGCGGCGAGCGCACCACCTTCCCCGCGCATCACCGAGATCACGTGGTCCGGTCGCGGCAGCGATGTCAGCAAAAGGTCGGCCTGCTCGGCACACGTAACGGCCGAGTCGCCGGCCCGGGCACCCCCGGCTACTGCGGTTGCGACGGCTTCCTCTCGCAGGTCAAAGGCGACAACATCGAACCCCGCCTCGACCAGACGAAGACACATCGGCCCGCCCATGTTTCCGAGGCCAATAAATCCAATCGTGGTCATGGCCGCAGTATGGGGTTCTGGCAAGGGCTCGGTAAACCCATTCATGGGCGAATGACGCTCAGGCGGCCGCGGGGCGAGACCATCACTAAGGTCACGCTCGTGGATCTCACTGCGGAACAGGCTCGAGTGGTTGGTTGTCTCATTGAGAAAGCCGAGACGACGCCCGACAGCTACCCGCTGACGACGAACGCACTCCGGAGCGCATGCAACCAGTCGACCAATCGGGACCCTGTCGTCGACTACGGCGAACACCAGGTCGACGGGTTCATGATCGAACTCCGCGAGTTGAAGCTGGCCCGCACGGTCACCGGCAGCGGGCATCGCGTAGGCAAACACAAACATGTGGTCGACGAAGCACTCGGACTCGACGGCCACGAACTTGCAGTGCTCGCATCACTGTTGCTGCGGGGCCCACAAACATTGAATGAGATCGCCACCCGGACAGAGCGCTACGCCACTGGCCCGGCCGGCGATCGCGACGCCGTCGACGCCGCCATTGACCGACTCGCTCAAGGAGAAGAACCGCTCGCCACTCGACTCGAACGCCAGTCCGGCGAACGCGAACCTCGTATCGACCAATGCTGGGCTGCAAGTGCCACTCCGGCCGCGACCCCGTCGGCTGAGGAGTCCGCAGCCGAGTCCGAGCCTCAACGCGAACCGGCCCCAGCCGCCGCGTTCTCAGAGCCGGGCGGCGACCTCTCGGGCCGAGTCGAAGCGCTCGAAACCGCACTGGCGGAAACCCAACAACAGCTCAGCGAGCTCCGGCGCGACCTCGGCTACTAGGCGCCGACCTACTCGAGGGTTGCGTAGTTCGTCGAACGATCATCGGTCGACTGGCCGCGGACCTCGTCAACGGCATCAGCGAGGGCCAGCAGATAGTCGCCAATGACACCGGTGTTGGAGTTGGAAACCGTCGAGTGCAACGAGTCCGGCGGTCCTTGCCGGTCGTGGAACCAGCCCCGACGTTCGAGCGCGTCGCCGAGGGCAAAGACATCGACCGGGTGCTCTGCTTCGGGGTCTGACGCGATGGCGATCAGGTGGAACTGGCCGTCACCGAGAACTCGAATTCCCTCGAGGGCCGTAATACCGGCCCGCATCTCATCGGCGTTGACGAGGGTCTGGCGAGTGAGTTCGACATATCCGTCGACACCGAGGTGCTGCATCACGGCCCAGGCCGCAGCCATCGGAAGACCCGAGCGGGTGCCCTGCAGGTTCGGTGAGGCGTAGAACCCGCCCAGCCAGTCGTCGAAGACGAAGGTTTGGTAACGGCGCAGCTCTTTGGTCCGGTGCAAGATGACGGACACACCCTTCGGGGCGTAGCCAAGCTTGTGGATGTCGGCCGAGATCGAGGTGACTCCCTCGACCCGAAAGTCCCAGGGTGCAACGTCGCGACCGAGCCGCTCCACAAACGGCAGGACGAACCCGCCCATACAGGCATCCACATGACAGTTGGCCCCCGCGTCCGCCGCCAACGCGGCGATCTCGGGGATCGGGTCGATGACTCCTTGCGGATACTGGGGGGCCGACCCGACAACCAGCACCGTGCGGTCATTTACCTTCGCCGCCATCGCATCGACATCGGCCGTCCAGTCATCGAGCACGGGCGTCTTGTGCACCTTGAGACCGAAGAGATGGGCGCCCTTGTGAAAGGCCGCATGGGCGCTCTCCGCCAGGATCATCTCGGGCTCCTCGATCCCTCGCTCTGCTTTTGCCCGTTCCCGGGCCGCCTTCACCGCGCAAAGGATCGACTCCGTACCACCGCTCGTGAGGAAGCCCGACGCCGCGTCGTGGCTGAGGAGCGAACCCGTCCACCCCACAACTTCGCTCTGGATCTCGCCCAGGGAAGGAAACGCCTTCGTGTTGAGCGCGTTCTCATGCAGATAAAGCTGCGCCGCTCGCTCGGCCACCTTGTGAACGCTCGGGCCGCCGTCATAGACCATCCCGAAGGCACGGCCGTCGGCCCACTTCACGTCGTTCACTCGCTTTGCTTCAAGATCAGCAAGGACCTCGTCAACCGAGCGGCCGGCATCGTTCAGTTCCTTCGACATGGCGAGACCGTAGCCCGCCGTCGTAACGTCGCTCCATGGCTCCCCTTCAAACCGATGCCGGTCTGCTCTTTCTGCGCACACCCGACGACCGCTTCAACGACCTTCCCGACTTCCCCTGGGAGCCGAACTACCTCATGGTCGACGGCCTTCGAATGGCCTACATCGATGAAGGCCCCACCGACAGCACGAAGCCATCAATCCTTCTACTCCACGGCGAGCCCACCTGGAGTTATCTGTACCGCCACATGATCCCGGTCTTCATCGAAGCGGGCCACCGGGTCATCGCGCCCGATCTCATCGGGTTCGGCCGGTCCGACAAACCCACCGAACGATCCGCCTATACCTACAACAACCACGTCGCCTGGATGCACGAGTTTCTCGACTCCTTCGTCGACCTCGGTCCCTTCGTTCCGTTTGTGCAGGACTGGGGCGGCCTAATCGGGCTGCGAGTGCTGGCCGAAGCGCCCGACCGATTCTGCGCCCTGGCGATGGGCAACACCGCCTTGCCGGTCGGCGAGAATCTTGGGGCGGGCTTCGACTTCTGGCTTGATCTCTCCCAGACGATGGATCCATTCGACAGCGGCCTCCTCGTCGACAGCACGATCACCGATCGCGTGCTCGCCGACGGCGAGCGAGCGGCCTACAACGCTCCGTTCCCCGATGAGACCTACCTCGCGGGCGCTCGGGAGTTCCCGTGCCTCGTGCCGATCACGCCGGCCCATGCGGGCGTCGAGAAGAACAAGGCCGCTCGGGCGGTGTTGCGTGAGTGGACGAAGCCGACCCTCACGCTTTGGGGGCTGGCCGACGCAGTGCTCGGTCACCTCGGCAACGAGTTCCTCGAGCTCATCCCGGGCACGGCCGACCAGCCGCACCAAACCTTCGAAACAGCCGGGCACTTCGTCCAAGACAGCGTCGGCGCGCCGCTCGCCGAAGCAATCGTGAACTGGCTCGCCGGGCTGGAGTGAGCAAGGCTGGCGAGATGCGTCATCACTTCTGCCTCCCCCACCGTTCGATCGTCGCGATTCTCCTGGCGATCGCGGTCCTTGCCGCCTCGTGCGGCGACGACAGTTCCAGTGACGATGCCACGTCCGGCACGAGCGCGCCATCGACGGCAACGACCGAGGCACCCACCACTATCGCTCCGACAACTGCGCCCCCGACAATCACTACCCCACCGCCGGTCGAACCAATCGCGACCCCGACCCCCGAGGTCTCGCTCCCCCCCGGCGTGGGCAGCACCTTCTACCAAGGCGTCAACATCGACCTCAGCCAGCTCGGCTACGAGCAATCGGAGTACTTCATCTCCGGCACCGCTCGTTCGTTCACCAACGTGGGCGAAATGCTCGCGAATGGCGAGTGGACGGTCGAACCCGCCGATGAGGCCGACTACACCACTCGCATCCTCGTGATACGGCCCAGCAATCCAGCCGACTTCAACGGCACAGTGATGACGGAGTGGTTCAACGTGAGCGGCGGGCTGGATGCCGCCCCCAACCTGACCATGTCGCACGTGCAGCAGTTCCGAGAGGGATTCGCCTATGTCGGAGTGTCCGCCCAGTTCCGCGGTGTCGAGGCCAGCACCGGCACCATCGACATCGGATTCCCCATCTTCTTGAAGGGCATCCAGCCCGAGCGCTACGAGTCGCTCCACCATCCGGGCGACTCCTTCTCCTACGACATCTTCAGCCAGGCGGCCCAGGCAATCCGTGAGCCCGGCGACCTCGACCCCCTCGGCGGTCTTGAGGTGCAGCAGATGATCGCCGTCGGCGAATCACAATCAGCCTTCCGGCTCGCCACCTACGTCAACGCGATCGATCCGTTGCTTCGGCTCTTCGATGGCTACCTCATCCATAGTCGTGGCGGGGGCAGTGCCGCCCTCTCACAAGAGCCGCAGGCATCAATCTCGACACCCGAACAGGTCTTCATCCGGGCCGACATGCGAGTGCCGGTGATGACCTTCCAAACCGACACCGACCTGCTGCTGCTCGGCTGGCCACCGGACCGCCAGCCCGATGGCAACAATCATGTTCTCTGGGAGGTCGCGGGCACGGCCCATGGCGACCGCTACTCGATCGCCCTCGATGTCGGCCCCGCCGATGTCGGCGACAATCCCAACATCGCCGAGGTCATCGAATTGGCGATTCCGATTCCCGGAATAATGGAATGTGGAGCACCCATCAACGCCGGACCACAGCACTATGTGTTGAACGCCGCGATCCATGCGTTGAATCGCTGGGTTGCCGGCGGCGAACCACCCACGAGTGCGCCGCTCATGGAAGTGGTCGAGGCGGAGCTCGATCCTGACTTCGAAGGTCGGCGTCAAGCGACACATGAGGCGGTCACCGACGAATACGGCAACATCCTCGGCGGCGTGCGCACCGCCTGGGTTGATGTGCCGGTTGCGACACTGACCGGCAACCCACCCCCCGGCGGGGGCTTCTGCGGCCTGTTCGGCACCACGATCCTCTTCGACGACGCTCTGATCGCGGACCTCTATCCCGGCAAGGCCACATATGTCGATGCCATGCAGGCGTCGCTCGATCAGTCCGTGGCCGACGGATTCCTCATGGCCGAAGACGCGGCGCTGATCCTGGACAACGCTCGTACCAACGACATCGCGGGCTAAGGGGCCGCGCTGGTAGGCGCTTCGCGCCGGAGCGGCGGCCTAGAGTTCAGCCTTAGTCGGGCTTCGCGCGGCACCTACCCACTGAAGCTCTAAGTCACTCGGCCGACCCGTTCGACCCGACCAGCTCGGGTCGCCAGATCATCGGGTTCAACATGATTGCGTAGGTCTCTTCGATCCCTGCGCTGCGGTGGAACGTTCCCTCGGCCCATGTCGGATCGCTCGTAAGCACCTCGAAGGTCTCTCGGCTCGGGAAGGGGTTCAGCCGGGCCTCATCCCACTGACGGCCATCCCCGATCGCGGGCACGATTACGTCGAACCAGCCGCTCGGTCGAATACCGAGCGGCAGCGCGGCCACGCCGGCATTGGCGCTATAACGGCCGACGGCTTCTCGTCCAGAGATGGGTGCGTCGTCGGGCGCTTCACCATCTTCGTACTGGGCGGTGTCGTGGAAGTTGATGAGGTGAAACATCGTGAACGGCGCGTCGTCGCCGGTTGGCGGATACGGCGCGTTCGCGGGGTCGACCGGCGGCAGTCCGGCTGCGGGTCCAAGGTCGATTTCGTCGGTGACGAGGGCGAAGGTGTGATCGAGCGATGCCCATTTGTGCACCACCGCCGCTCCAAATTCTTCGTTGGCTCGGAGATCGAGGATCGACTGGCGGCTCGGATAACGGACGATCGCCACAAGGTCCCACTCAATGCCGTCGCCGATCACGATCTCGTTGACCGAGCCGGCGAATACCAGCTCACCACCGACTGCGGCGATCTCGACCGAAGATGCCGCGTCATAGCGCTCATTCGCTTCGAGCCCGGTGCTTCCTGCGAACTCCGAGTCATCCGGATAGTGCGCGATCTCTGCGAAGTCGAGAAGATTGACCATATAGAACGGTCCGTCCTCGTCCGTGTTCGCGACCGCCTGGAGATGGTCATCGAAGGCATCAGTCGGGCCGGCGCCGTTCACCATCACTGATTGGACCCCGGGAATCGAAGGGGGGTCGACCGTGGTGGCCGGAACGGCCGTAGTCGTCGGCGCAACGGTGCTCGCCGACGAAACGGAGATTGACCCGCTTGTGGTGGGGCTGGACTCCGAACTGGCGTTTGAGTCGTCGCTGCACGAGCTGGCAACAACGGAAAGAAATAGGACGGGAATGAGGAAACGGGAAAAGCGCGTCGTCATGGGAGGGAGCCTTCGGTTGTGGATTGAAAGAGCAAGTCGATGCCGGCGAGCGCGCAGTCGAGTTGGCGCTCGAAGTCATCGTCGAACTTGACGTCGCCGGACGCGACCGCGGCGGCGGTGATGTGAGGCAGTTGCTCGGCGCCGCGGCTACCGAGATGCTCGATCACCGCGGCACGCTGTGCAGGGGTAACGGCAGCGTGAACCGCCGCCATGATCGCGAGTCGCTGCACAAGACGAAACGCCGTCAGTGCATCAGCGGGCGACACACCACCAGGGGTGAGCGCAGCAATCGCCGATTCGACGTGGCGGAGCCCGGCCAGAATTGGTGCCGCCCCGCCGATGAGGTGGCGGGCCCAAGGCGACTGCCGAATCTCTGCGTAAATGACGAACGCGTACTCGCGGAGCCAGGTTTGACACGAGAGGTCGGGCGAGGGAAGAACGATCCGGTCGAGGAGTGCGGCCGCGAGCGCTTCGGCGACCGCATCCCCGTTGGAGAAGTAGTGGTAGAGCGCCGCCGGAGTCACGCCAAGCGACCGAGCCAACGCGGTCATCGAGAAGCCGACGGGTTCGATGGCCTCGGCCGCCGCCAACACCGCCGCCGCGTCGAGCACCGGAGGACGGCCACGCAGAGCCGATGTTGATATCGAGTTCGGAGTCGGCGCCGGGCCGGGAAGGGTTGCGGTCATAGATTATCTATTACCGTAGATAATTCGTCGGCAGCCTTCAATTCGGGAGTCGACTGCTGGCCAAACCGCTTGGCGGCAACCTCTTCGCTCGACTTCGGCCGGAGACAAAGTGCCCGAGGCAAGGCAACGACGCCGATAGGGTCGCGTCGTGGCCAGCCCGCTCCCGCTCCGATTTCTTCGCTCCTACGCCGATTCGAAGGACCTTCCGTTTGTAAACGCCGAGCTTGCGCTCATGGGTCGCTCAAATGTCGGCAAGTCCTCGCTGATCAACGCGCTCGCCCAACACAAGGGACTCGCCAAGACATCGAAGACACCGGGAGCCACACGCCTCCTGAATGCGTTTGAAGTGGGCACCGAAGACAGTGGACGATGGCTGATGGACCTGCCCGGCTACGGCTACGCGCGCGTCTCTAAAACAGAGCAACAAAGGTGGGCAGCCATGCTGGCCGGCTACATCGAGGAGCGAGAGAACCTCGCTGCAGTTCTGCTCCTAATCGACGGCGAAATCGGCCCCACCCCGCTCGACCTTCAGACTGTGGAGTGGCTCCAGCACCTCGAGCGGCCCATCGTCTATGTCGCGACGAAGGCGGACAAAGTGAGGCCGTCGAAGAGCCCTCGCCGCCGCAGCGATGTCATCGCCAAGCTCGGCGTCGACAAGAAGGACGTCCGCTGGGTCAGCGCCGAGAAGGGCCAGGGCATTCCCGAACTACGGTCGCTCGTGCTCGCCAAACTCGGCGTGTCGCTCTAAAATCTCCCACGAACGGACTCCACCGATGATTGAGCAAGCACCCTTTGGCGCTACCGGGCATCTGTCGAGTCGGATCATCTTCGGTGCCGCGGCCCTTGGCGCGATGAAGCCGGAGCGATCGGCAGCGACCCTCGACATGCTCACCGACTACGGCGTGAACCACATCGACACGGCCGCGAGCTATGGCGAATCCGAGGACCGACTCAAGCCGTGGCTCGCCCACCAACGAAGCAACGTCTTTCTCGCCACCAAGACCGGCGACCGAGACGGGGCCGCGGCCCGAGCGAGTCTTGAGCGCAGCCTCGAACGGATGGACGTGGGCCATGTCGACATGATCCAACTCCACAATCTTGTCGAGGAAGACGAGTGGCGAACCGCGTTCTCACCGGGTGGTGCCGTGGAAGCACTCTTCCGGGCCCGAGACGAGGGCCTCTGCCGCCACGTGGGAGTGACGGGTCACGGTCTCCGTATCGCCCGGATGCACCTGCGCAGTCTCGCCGAGGCGCCGTTTGCTGCCGTTCTGCTGCCTTGGAACCATTCGCTGGTCGACCAATACCCCGAGTACGTCGAAGACGTCGGACTTCTCCGCGAAATGTGCACCAACAATGGTGTTGCCGTTCAGACCATTAAGTCGATTGCCCGCGGCCGTTGGACGCCAGATTACGAAGGTCCACGTTTTGCTTGGTACGAGCCCATCGCCGAAGAGGCGATCCGGGATCGAGCGGTCGAGTTCGTGCTGGCCGAACCTGACCTGTTTCTCAACAGTTCGAGCGATGCCCGGCTCCTGCGAGCTGCTCTCGATGTCGCCGACGGGCCCCGCACACCGCCCGACTCTGCTCAGCTCGAACGGGACCGCGACGAAGCGGGGATCACGCCGCTCTTTGATGGTGCGGATCTGGAAACGATCCGCTGAATCTTAATCGACGCTGATCTGGCCCATCAGGTTGGCCCGCTCTTCGTCGAACGAGTCGAGATCCAGCTGACCGTCGTCGTAGCGGCGGTGCAGATCGGCAACCTTTTCCATGATTTGATCGTTGGATGGCTTGGGGCCATCGTCGACGACCTCGTCTTCGAGGTCTTCCTCGTAGCCTTCTTCGCCCTTCTCGAGCTTCCTGTCGCGTTTAGCAGAAGCCTTGGCCTTCTTGGCCATATCTCGCTGCCGCTTCGCGAAGCTGGATCGTCCTGTCGCCATGACGTCGCCCTCCTCGAGCCGAATGACCACCGCGTGTGGCCCAATATCGAGGGTATGGCGCGCGTGGCCCTTCCCCAACGTTGCCGGAAGAGGGCAAATCTGGCTGCCCTCGCCAAATCTTCGATCGAGTCGGCTGCACCGAAGGTGAATCCTTGCCACCGTCCCGACTAGCTTGCCACAATGAGCACTGATCAGAAGCCGTCCGTCACCGTTCCCGAAGGCACGCCTCCCGGTGAGCTCGTGATCGAAGATCTCGTCGTTGGTGATGGCGCCGAGGCTGGCGCCGGCATGAGGGCGACCGTCGACTATGTCGGCGTCTCCTGGTCCACGGGCGGCGAATTCGACGCTTCGTGGAACCGCAACGACACCTTCGCCTTCAATCTCGGCGGCGGCGAAGTCATCCAAGGTTGGGACCAGGGTGTCCAAGGCATGAAGGTCGGCGGTCGTCGTCACCTCACGATCCCGCCCGAGATGGGTTACGGCCAATCTGGTGCGGGCGGCGTCATCGGCCCGAACGAGACCCTGATCTTTGTGGTCGACCTGCGGCGTCTGGGCTAAAGAGTTCACCATGGATCTCGCGCTGCACCGCCCCGAAACCTACGTCGACGGACCACCCCACGAGCAGTTCGCTCAGCTTCGTCGCGACGAGCCCGTCGTGTTTCAAGAGATGGATGGCGAACCCGGCTATTGGGCCGTCCTTCGTCACGCCGATGTCGTTCATGTCGCCAAGAACTCGCAGATCTTCTCGGCCCACGAGGGCGGCGTCGTGATCGAGGATCTCGACGAGTCGAGCCTCGCACAAATGCGCGACATGTTGCTGGCGATGGACCCACCGCGCCACACCGCCTATCGGCGCCCACTGGCACCGGAGTTCAAGGCACGGGTGATCAGCGGGATGGAGGAGCGAATACGCACCATCACCCGAGAGATCCTTGATCGGGCGGGAAGCGGCGACGTGGAGTTCGTCCACGATGTATGCGCCCACCTGCCGAGCCAGGTCATCGGCGAACTCATGGGTATACCCCGCGAGGACTGGGCCGAGATCCACGCCATGGCCGAACGCAACAGCGGCGGCCAAGACCCCGACATCGCCGACGCAGCTGACCGCGGCGGTTCGAGCGTCGATATGGCGATGTATGGCATCGCTTTCGCGACCAAGCGGCGGGCCGCTCCCGAGCAGGGCGACCTCACCGACCTAATGCTCGGCGGCGAGTTCGACGGCAGCTTCATGTCCGACATCGACTTCGGGCGCTTCTTTGTGCAACTCGTGACCGCCGGCAACGACACCACCCGCACGATGCTGTCCGGTGGCCTGCTGGCGCTTCTGCAACACCCCGAACAGATGGCCAAGCTGCGTGACGATCGAACACTGATCCCGTCCGCCGTCGAAGAGATCCTTCGCTGGGCAAACCCGCTCCACTACTTCCGCCGCACCGCCCTCGTCGACACCGAACTCGGCGGCGCACAAATCTCGGCCGGCGACAAGATCGCGATGATCTACACGTCGGCCAACCGGGACGAAGCCGTGTTCGACGATCCGCAAGCGTTCGACATCACGCGCAGTCCGAACCACCACCTCTCGTTTGGTTACGCCACCCACTTCTGTCTGGGTGTGCACCTCGCTCGGCTTGAGGGCCGCGTGTTCTTCGAAGAAGTTCTTGACCGGTGGTCATCAATCGAACTGGTGGGCGAACCCCGACGCCAGCAATCCAACCTCAACAACTCGCTGAAGCATCTTCCGGTGAGGCTCGGGTGAGCGAAACCCCACCGGGTTTCTATCCAGGCGAGGGCGATCCGGCGGGCACCGTTCGCTACTGGGATGGCACGCGCTGGACAAGTGAACCCATGCCCCCACCGCCGGGCTACATCGGCCCGGGAACGGTATCCGACGGTCGCTACGCTCGAGTCTGGGTGCGAATCGGTGCCACGATGCTCGACGGCGTTGTGAGCATGTTCCTGCTGCTCCCAGTCTTCATCCCGTGGTTCAGCGACATCCTCGATCAGGTTGACGCGGGAGTGCCGGCCGAGGAAGTCACCACCGACGTTCCGGCTTCGCTGTTAGTCGGCGGCCTCATCATCATGGTCGCCTGGGCGCTCATGACCGGCCTGGCCGGCGGCACGCCGGGCAAGCTCATGCTCGGCTTGCGGATTACCCGAGAAGACAGCACTACCACCCCACCCGGAATCGGCCGAGGGTTCCTGCGGATGGTTCCCGGGCTGATCGGGTCCATTCCCCTCATCGGATTCGTACTGTCGATGGTCGTCGTTGTTCTCAGTGTCGTATGGGTAAACACCGATCCGGAGCGGCGCAGCCCCTACGATCGGGTCGCTGGCACCCGCGTCGTTTATCGCGATCGGCTCTGACCAGCGGTCAAATTCGCAACACAAGGCCAACTCATGACCACTCCCACCCCCGATGCCAACGGCAATATCCCGCCCGGCTACTACCAGGCCGAGGGTGACCCTCCGGGACTCGTCCGTCAATGGGATGGCACCCAGTGGGTTGGAGGCCCGATCCCGCCGCCCCCATCCACAGCGGCGCCTGCGCCAGGAGTTGGCCTTCCGGCTACCAACGCCGCAGGCATTGGCGTCCGAATTGGTGCGGTCCTTATCGATGGACTGCTCCTGTTCATTCTGATCATCGCGTTCACCATCCCGTTCGCAGAAACAACATCGACCACCACCGGCGGCTTCGAGTTCTCCACCACCAACGGTGCCGGCGGTTACATCGCCATGCTTGGTTATCTCGCGCTTACCGTGTTCTTGGTCTCAACGAAGGGCGGATCGCCCGGCAAGCTCGCCCTTGGACTTCGGGTCACCGAACTCGACGGCACGGGTCCACCGGCCTACGGTCCGTCCACCTTGCGCGTTGTGCCGTGGGCACTCACGATCGTCCCGTTTCTCGGTGTCCTCGTCTGGCTCGGCGTGGCAATCGCCGGCACGATCATGATCGCCAACGACCCCCAGCGCCGCAGCGTGAGCGACCGAATCGGCAACACGCTCGTGGTCCGTAAATAGCGCGTGAGTAAATAGCGCGTAATCGGGTGGTCGCCGGACGGGCCGGCGACCGCAACGGTTAGTTGTCGCGCGGGGCCTTCATCTTCTTGGCCATGCGGGCTCGGCCGGTGGCATCGAGAATGGTCTTGCGCATGCGGACCGTTGCGGGCGTCACTTCGACACACTCATCATCGGCGATCGTCTCGAGCGCCTGCTCAAGTGAGAACAGCTTGGGTGGCGTAAGACGGATGGTGTCGTCGCTCGACTGCGTACGGATGTTGGTCTGCTTCTTCTCGCGGACGATGTTGACATCCATGTCTTCGTTGCGAGGGTTCTCGCCGACGATCATGCCTTGGTACACCTTCACGCCAGGACCGACGAACAGGGCGGATCGCTCCTGCAGAGCGGCAATTGCGTAGCCCGTAGTCTCGCCGGTGCGGTCGGCAATGATGCTGCCCTTCGTGCGGCTGCGAATCTCGCCCGCCCATGGCACATAACCATCGAAAATATGGTGCAAGAGGCCGGTTCCCCGGGTTTCTGTGAGGAACTCGGTACGGAATCCAATGAGCGCCCGAGCGGGAACGACATAGTCGAGCCGCACCCAGCCGGTGCCGTGGTTGCTCATGTCGGCCATCTTGGCCTTGCGTTCGCCGAGCAGCTGCGTGACGGACCCGACGTGTTCTTCCGGGACGTCGATCGTGAGGCGTTCGGTGGGCTCGTGAATCGTGCCGTCGATCTCTTTGGTGAGCACGGCCGGCTTGCCGACGGAGAGCTCAAAGCCTTCGCGGCGCATTGTCTCGACCAGGATTGCCAGTTGGAGCTCGCCTCGTCCCTGCACTTCCCAGGTGTCGGAGCGCTCGGTATCGTTGACGCGGATCGAAACGTTGCCGATGAGTTCGGTATCGAGACGGGCCTTGATTTGGCGAGCGGTCAGCTTCGAGCCGTCCTCGCCGGCGAGCGGCGAGGTGTTGACACCGATCGTCATCGACAGTGTGGGTTCGTCGACCGTGATCGCCGGGAAGGGGCGCGGATCATCGGGATCGGCCAGTGTCTCGCCAATCGTCACATTGTCGATACCGGAGATACCGATGAGTTCGCCCGGCCCGGCGCTTTCCACTTCGACTCGATCCAACGCCTCGGTGACGGTGAGGATGCCGACTCGAGCGCTCGCGATCGTGCCGTCTTCGCGGCACCAGGCCAACGCCTGGCCCTTCTTGACTGTGCCGTGTTCGATGCGGCAAATGGCGATTCGACCGACATACGGCGACGAGTCGAGATTGGTGACCCAGGCGCGCATGGGGTGCGACGGGTCGTGGAGCGGAGGGGGCACGGTGTTGAGCAGCACATCAAAGAGCGGCTGCATGTCGGTGCCGGGCACGTCGGGGTCCATTGTGGCCAGACCCTCACGCGCCACGGTGTAGACGATCGGGAAATCGATCTGCTCTTCATCGGCGTCGAGATCAAGAAAGAGTTCGTAGACCTCGTCGACGACCTCGGAAATACGAGCGTCAGGCCGATCGATCTTATTGATGACCAAAATGACGGGAAGGCGACGAGCGAGCGCCTTGCGCAGCACGAAACGAGTCTGGGGCAGCGGGCCCTCAGACGCGTCAACGAGCAGCACCACGGCATCGATCATCGTGAGGGCGCGTTCAACCTCGCCGCCAAAGTCGGCGTGACCGGGCGTGTCGACAATGTTGATCTTTACGTCACCGAAGCGGATCGCCGTGTTCTTGGCAAGAATCGTAATGCCCTTCTCACGCTCGAGATCCATCGAGTCCATGACCCGGTCCTTGAGCACGGCGCCTTCACGGAAGGCACCCGCTTGGCGAAGCAAGGCATCAACGAGCGTGGTCTTGCCATGGTCGACGTGGGCGATCATGGCGACGTTGCGCAGCGATTCGACGGCTTGCAGCGAGGTCTCAGGGGAGCTGGTCACCGCCGGAATGGTACCGACACATAGTGTGGTCGAGATGCGGCGCCCGCCACACATCTCCCGCGCCACGTTGGCCGTGCTCGCGATTAGCGCCGTGATCGCGGTTGGTTGTGCGTCCACAACTGCCGAAGAGCGGGCGCTCATCGACGAAAGTCTTGAGAACCTGGACGCCACACCGTTGGCCCAAGACGAGTTCGACGACCCCGACCCGTTCGGGCTGGAGGTCGACCGCACCCCCACCACCAAACCCGAAATTGGCGTCGTTGAGCGGGCGACCGCACCAGCAAGAATCGAACAATTCGGTTGCCCGTTCGAAACCAACAATCTCGCGCCGGCCCGTTGTGGCCGGGTCGAAATGCCGGGCCGCGGGGTCGACCCCGACTACACCGTCGAAATCGCGTTTGCTCGTTTCGTGGCCACGGGCAAGGAGGAAGACATCCAGAATGACCCGGTCGTCTACCTCCACGGCGGGCCGGGTGGGTCCATCCTCGACGATGCCGACTATTGGTACGACTCGATCGTTGCCCCGCACATCGAGCATCGCGACGTGATCTTGTATGACCAGCGTGGTGGCGGGCGGTCAACGAAGTTGCCGTCGTGTACCGAGGCGACTATCAGCACCGATGCGTTCTTTGTCGAGCGGGCCCCTCACAATGAACTTGCCGCCCCCTTTCTCGACGCCGTCGCGGAGTGCGCCGACCGCCTCGCCCAACGGCTCGATATCGACCTCACCGCCTACTCCAGCGCCGTGAACGCCCAGGACCTGGTCGACCTGCTGTGGGCGCTGGGGGTGCAGACCTACAACCTTCACGGCTCGTCGTACGGCACGCGTCTCGCCCAGACGGCGCTACGCGACGAACCCGGCGGAATCCGATCGGTCACGCTCAGCGGCGTCTATCCCATCGAAGAAAATCTGATGGGTTCAATCCCCCAATCCCTTGAAGCCTCCCTCGACCATGTCTTCATGGCGTGTGCAAACACCCAGCCCTGCGACGACGCGCTCCCTGATCCGTGGAGCGCGCTGGAGGATCTCGTTTCCCGATTGGACGATCGACCGCTGGCCGTCACGCTCGGAAGCGGAATTGGCAGCTATGCCTTGCGGTTTGACGGCACCGACCTCCTCAACGGCATCCACAACTTTGTCTATGTGGGATCCGATGCCCTCACCATTCCCGATCTGCTGATCGACGAACGCGACGGCGATGACCGCCGCCTTCAACGCCTCGCGGCCACGAGCGTCTTCAGCGGTCTCGATATCGCCCCCTTCGTACTTGTGCAATGTGCCGATGAAGCCCGCTTCACGACCGCCGACCAACTTGACCGCCCGATCGACCACCCGTTTCTCAACGTCGTCGACGCCGCACCGGCGATCAACGGCAGCAACGCGCTGACGATCTGCGACTCGTGGGATCACGCGGAGACACCGGCGAACGAGAACGACGGTGTCCGATGGAATGCCCCGACCCTGTTGTTGTCCGGCGCTCTCGATCCAATCACTCCGCAATGGTGGGCCGAGTCACTGGCCAGTGAACTTCCGAACGCGCGGCTCGTGCGGTTCGCCGGCGCATCCCACGACTCCGACGAAGGCAGCTGTGCCATCAAAATGATCGCCGCCTTTGTCGAAACGCCGACCGTGCCGCCGGCGACCGACTGCGCAGCGGGGCCGCCGTTGACCGTGCCCACGAAGGCAGAACGATTCCAGGAGCCGCTCTCGTTCGACGAGTGGACATTCGACCTCGACGCCGACGGTGAGTTTGCCGACGGACGAGTGCCCGCATGGGATGCGGTCTATTTCGATGACGTCGAAATCTTCTGGCGCAACCTCGACCCACTAGACCCCACCTCGATCATTGTGGTACCCGACGGAAACACCTACGACGCGATGTCGCATCTCTTGATCTACGAATTCGTACCCGAGTGGCGTCTCGATGGACGTTCTCTGGTCGACGGATGGACCCGGGAGTCGGTCTCGCTGCAAACCGGCGCCCTTGTCCGATACGTCAACGATATCTCTGGTGTGCAAGTCGTGTTGGTTACCGAAAGCGGCGAGCCCGCCGACCTCGAGACCACCATCCTCGCGATAGTGGCCGGGTCACTGGGAGCGGGCCAATGATAATCAAACGCCAGCCGATGCCTGTTCGGACGCGGTGCCCGGTTCTCTCTCCGGGAATCTGTGCAAGGTTTTGGACATGACCGATGCCCCCGCGCCCGAACCCGACGTCACCGACCCGGCCAAGCTCATCCGTCTCGGCACCATGTTGCAGACGCTGATGGTCGAGGTCCGCACCGCCGAAACCGACGAGGAGAGCCGTCGCCTCCTGGCTCGTATCCACAACGAGACCATGGAAGAACTGAGCACGGTGATCTCGAGCGATCTCATGGCGGAGCTCTCGGAGTTCACCGATTGTTGCGACGACGACGGCGTGCCAACCGAAGCCGAGATTCGGGTGGCGCAGGCGCAGCTAGTGGGCTGGCTACAGGGCCTTCTTCAAGGGCTCCAGGCCTCGATGGCACAGCAGCAGGCTGCGGCCGCGCATCAACTCCAACAGCTCTCCGCCGGGCGTGGCGTTCCGGGTTCCTCACCCGGAGAGCGGAAGCAGGCGCCGCTCCCCAATCAATCGGGCACCTATCTCTAACAAGCGCTATTTGGCGATGGTCGACAGGCCGCCACCAACCGGCACGATCGCGCCGGTCACGTAGGAGGCCGCGGCCGAGGCGAGATAGATCGCCACTCCCGCCATGTCATCGGGCTTGCCCACTCGACCGAGCGGCACACCACGAGCCATCGACTCGCGCGACGACGGGTCGTCCAGCACGAAAGCCATCATGGCGGAGTCGAACGGGCCCGGAGCGATGGCATTCACGGTGATGTGGTCCGGAGCCAGCTCCTTTGCGAGATGTTTGGTGAGCATGTGTACCGCGGCCTTCGACGAGGAATACGCGAACGCATTGCTGTCGGGGGGTGTCAGTCCGTTGACCGAACCGGTGTTGATTACTCGAGCGGGATGCTCCGGCGACGCGGCAGCCCGCAGAAGCGGCAGGAGCTTCTGCGTAAGGAAGAAGACACCCTTTACGTTGACGTTCATCACCTTGTCCCACCCACTGGTCGGATAGGACTCGATCTCCTCGCCCCACGACGCTCCGGCGTTGTTGATGAGGATGTCGAGCGAGTCCCAGCGCTCGGCAACGGCGTTCGCGAGATGCTCAATTCCTTTGTCGGTGGAGAGATCGCTCGGCACGGCGATGACCGTTCCCTTCGCCGACATCTCATCGGCGGCTTGCGTGACCTGCTCCACCTTGCGAGCGGTGATGATTACCTCGCAGCCGGCGTCGAGCAAGCCCTCGGCGATCATCCGGCCGACGCCGCGGCTCCCACCGGTGACGACGGCTCGACGTCCTTCCAGGCCAAAGAGAGAGGTGAGGCGATCGATGTCCATTGCGAGCTCCGGTTGTCGACGAAGAGTCATCATGCCCCGACCGCGAGATGGCGACAAGATCGAGGAAGGTGTCATCGCGGTGTGGCAGGGTTTCGCCATGACGACTACTACAGACATCACTTTCGCCGGTCCCGACGGCGACGTCCCCGCCATTCTGTGTGTGCCCGAAGGCGGCCGCGGTCCCGGTGTTGTACTCGTCCAAGAGATCTTCGGTGTCAACGGCTACATCCGCGATGTCGCCGAGCGGCTGGCTGGTGAGGGTTACGTCGTCATCGCGCCGCATATGTACTGGCGGATCCAAGACAACTTCTGCATCGAAGCCACCGGGCCCGACGATCTGCCGACCGCATTTGAAGTGGCGGGCCAACACGACCCCGCCGATGGTGTGAAAGACCTTGGCGCGGCCCTCTCTCACCTTGCGGGGAGAGACGAGGTCACCGGACCCGTCGCCATCATGGGCTTCTGCTTCGGTGGCTCGATGACCTACCTCACCGCGGCGGCCCACGAGCCTGCGTGCGCCGTGTCGTACTACGGCTCGATGATCGGCGGCAACCTCGACAAGGCGGCGTCGATCAGCTGTCCGATCCAGTTTCACTTTGGGGGCGCCGACCCGTTCCTTCCGAACGAGGATGTCGAGGCGCTCAAAGCCGCGTCGGCCGACATGGGCAATGTCGAGATCCTCGTGCAGGACGGCGCGGGCCACGCGTTCGACAACCATCGCAACCCGATGTTCAGCAACCCCGATGCTGCCGCGGCCGCATGGGCGCGCACGTCGGCGTTCCTCGCCGCTCACCTCCGCTAGCGGCTTCTCTGTCTCAGACCGGCGCTCTACTCAGGCTTGTCGAACATCAGCGAGTACATCATTGGAAAATTCGGGATGTCGGACGGAAGCCGCCAGACTCGATCGCCCTCGGTCAACATCCACGGCCAACGCTGATAAACGGTAATCGGGAACTCCCGAAAGGCGCGTAGCTGAAAGCCCACATCAAGGAGCGCCTGCATGACCTCGGAGAGCGGATGAATGAAGTCCACGATGATGTTGTGGGTCGTCACGGCGTCAGGAGCCGCATAACTCCCCGGTTCGACAAAGAGATCACCACCGGTCGGGAAGTAGGGGCGAGCGAACGTGGTGTTGTCGTCGTGGAGCTGATCTAGCAGCGGGTGAAACTCTGAAAGGTAGAAGCGGCCTCCGGGGCGACAGAGCGCCCACATCACTTCGGCCCATCGGCCCATGTCGGGGAGCCAGCAGATCGCCCCCTTTCCCGTATAGACAAGATCGAAAGTGCGGCCCTCGACTACTTGGGAGGCGTTATAGACATCGCCGACGAGCCACTCCGTCTCGCCGACACCCGCTTGTTCAGCGAGGGCCGGCGCGATCTCGATCGCCGACGCAGAGAAATCGATGCCGACGGTCGACGCGCCACGCTCGGCTAGCGAGATCGTGTCGGTGCCGATGTGACATTGCGGGTGCACAACATTGAGTCCCTCAACCGAACCGAGGTCTTCCCACTCAAAGGTTTCGAGACCGCTCCCGCCCTCTCGATAGAGCAGCGATGTCGAATGAAGAGCGGCCCGCTCTTCCCACCATGCGTGGTTCAGGTCGCGCCACTCGACCGATGAATGATCGTCGCGCTCGCTCATGGTCGATCACCCTTCCACAGCTACGGTCTGGGGATGCGTCGACTCGTCTCTCTTCTCCTTGCCTGCACCCTGATCGCTTCCGCCTGCAGCGACGACGAAACCGCGAACGACGCGGCCGCCCCAACCACGACCACGCTGGCCCCCACGACCGAGGCCCCAGTAACAACCGCCGCGCCGACAACTGCCGCTCCAACCACCACGGTCGTTCCGGCGCCAACCATCACTGCGCCCGGAGCAAGCACCGTCGACGGACTCTTCGCACTTGGCCGGCCGGTCGTGATCGCTCATGCGGGCGGCGACCAGACGTGGCCGCACTCCACGATGTTTGCCTACCGCGAGGCCGCGGTCACCGGCAGTGAAGTGTTGGAGATGGACGTGCAGCTCACCGCTGACGGCGTGCTCGTGGTGCAACACGACGACACAGTCGACCGCACCACCGAGGCCAGCGGCCGAGTGCGCGACCTCACCTACGAAGAGATGCAGGCCCTCGACAGCGGCTACTGGTGGTCGGGCGAATGGGGCAACTTCGAGCTTGCCGCCGAGGACTACATCTATCGAGGTGTTCGTTCCGGCGACGTCGAAGCACCCCCGGGTTATGGCCCCGACGACTTCCGGGTTGAGACATTCGAGGCAGTCGCCACCGCCTTTCCCGATCATGTGCTCGATGTCGAGATCAAGATCCCGCGAGGCGACGACGGTGAACCCGACATGGCCTTCGCTCTCGAAGGCGCCCAAGCACTCGCCGATGAGATCGAACGACTCGGCCGCACCGACTCGGTGGTTGTTGTGTCATTCAATGACGACGTCATCGCGGCATTCCACGAGATGGCACCCGACGTCGTCACCAGCCCCGGCACCGGTGCGTTGACCGACTGGTTCCTTGGCGGAATCCCGCTGCTCGACTCGCACCGAATTCTCCAGGTGCCACCCCAGTTCGACGGGCTCGATGTCTTGACAATCCCGGGCTTCCTCGAACAGGCGGCGGCCGAAGGCCTCGGCATCTGGGTCTGGCCCAACGATGCCTCAACCCAGGAGAACGCCGACTTCTATGAGTCGCTGCTCGACTTCGACATCGACGGCATCATCGCCGGCCGACCCGCCGACGCCGTCGAGCGCTACCGAGAGCTTGGTGTTATTCCCTAATTAGGGGGCCCTAGACGCCGATATCTTCGTTCCAGAGGATCGGTTCGGCCTCGATGAAATCACGCATCATCGCGACACACTCCGCGTCATCGACGAGGAACACCTCGACACCTCGTTCGCGCAGCAGGCTCTCACCACCGATGAACGTCACGTTCTCGCCGACCACCACTCGCGGGATGCCATAGAGCAACGCCGCACCAGTGCACATGTCGCAGGGCGAGAGTGTGGTGTAGAGGGTGGCGCGTTGATAGGTGGATGCCGGGAGACGTCCCGCGTTCTCCAGACAGTCCATCTCGGCATGGAGCACAACGCTCCCCTGCTGCACTCGACGGTTGTGGCCGCGGCCAATAATTTCGCCGTCGACCATCAAGGAAGAACCGATCGGAATACCCCCCTCGGCACGACCGGCTCGCGCCTCGGCGATCGCGGCATCAAGACCCTGTCGGTCAACTTCGCTCATCATCAGAACTCATATCCCCCGATGCCGAAGTAACCCGACGACGCCATCTTGTTGTCTTTGTACTTCGGCCAGTCGGTGGCGGTGGCGGCCGGGGTGGGCGCCACGCCAAGAGCGGTAACTCGCCGGAGGAGACGACGCTCCTTCGTGTCGTCGGCCACTGAGTGCAGCGTGAAACGTTCGTCCCAGATCACGACATCGCCCGCCGACCAGTGCCAGCGGCAGCTGAACTTGATCTGCTCTTGCCAGCGGAAGAGGTGGGCCAACATCATCTGCGACTCAGGGCGGCTGAGTTGGGGAATCCGCCGACTGAACTGCTTGTTCACAAACAAGCCCTTGCGGCCAGTGATGGGGTGCACGCGCACGACCGGGTGCTCCGCCTTCCGACCACCCTGTCCGCCGTCGTCATGGAAACAGGTGAGACCTTCGAGCATCGCCTTCATCGGCTCGCTCAGCGAGTCGTAGACCTCGTGGGTGTTGATCCACATCGTGTCGCCACCAAACGGCGGGCACTCGACCATGTGGAGCAACGCGGCAGTCGGCGGCTCCTCAGAGAAGGTCACGTCGGTATGCCAGATGTCGGCCTTCGGCGCATCCTCGGAGTCGAGCGCACACACCTCCGGTACCGAGTCGTCCGACTTCGGGAGGTAGGGGTGGACTTCGAGGTCACCGAAGACCTGCCCCAATGACACCAGGTCGGCGAGGCTCGGGTGCAGACCGGGAACCGCCAACATCAGATGGGAATCAAGCGCCTGACGAAGCGCATCGGCGGTGTCGTCCGTTGGTGGGCCGGCGGCCAGTCCTCGAACTTTCGCCCCGAGGGCACCGGCCAGCGGTCGAATCTCGAGCGAATCAGGCATGGCGAAAGTCTAGAGGTCACATCCGATATGAACCGAATGGCCCACGTACCACGGTCAAGTGCCCCCGAAAATCTTCCGTAGCACAAACATGGTTATGGGGCGTCGACGCGGTGCAGTGCTGGTAGCAGCAGTCTTGACGCCCATTTTCGCGGCCGTGCAGGCGCCGATCGCCGCCGGAGCCTCCGAGGCGCCGTGGATCGATACCAACGACCGCGCCGCCGTCGTCGAGGCGTACGTCGCCGAATTCGATCGCCTCGAGCCTGCGTCCGGCTATACCGGAAATCCGGCCACATGTACACCCGGCACGACCTCCCAGGAATGGCGCGACAGCATCGTCCAACGGGTGAATTGGTACCGAGCCATGGCCGGCGTCGGCCCCGTCAGCGAGCGCGCGGCCTACTCAAGCGCGACGCAACAGGCATCAACGATGATGGCGGCCGAGGGTTCTCTCTCACACGAACCCGATGCCGGCTGGGCCTGCCACACCTCCATCGGCGACGCCGCGGCCGGGAGCAGCAACCTCGCTCTCGGCATAAACGGCATCCGAGCAATCGACGCGTATATCCGCGACCCGGGAAGCAATAACCACTCCGTGGGCCACCGGCGCACCCTCCTCTACCCGCAGCTCCTCGAAGTGGGCTCCGGTGACGTCGACGGAGGTGATGGCTTCCACCCCGCCAACACTCTCCATGTCTTCGATGACAACCTGTGGGGCACCCGTCCCGGCGTTCGTGAAAGCCAGGACTTTGTTGCCTGGCCGCCCGCCGGATACGTGCCGGCAGAAACCACCTGGGGACGTTGGTCGTTCAGCCTGCCGGGGGCCGACTTCTCGGCCGCCTCGGTGACGGTGACAGACTCGCTCGGCGTCATCCAAGTGCAAGTTCTCGAACGCATCCAAGGGGAGAATCCCGGCGACCGCATTGCCCCCGAACCCTCAATCGTTTGGTCGGTCGGCGGCGATACGAACTCCATCCAGCTTCCCGAACCAGTCGACGGCGACGAGTGTTACGGGGTCACCGTGAGCGGCGTGCGACTGTCCGGCGCAACACAGCCCGACTATCGCTACTCGAGCTGCGTGATCGACCTCAACTTCGACCCCTCGTCGATTCCGACACCGTCAACACCGGCCTCGCCTTCGTCGAGTCACTCCGGGTGCGACACGATCGCCTTCGACGTCTGGACGGTCCCGTGTTGGACCGACGACGGCACCCTCGAGGGCTTCACCGATATCACCGCGAGCTGGCAACGTGAGCCTGTCGCTTGGCTCGTCGGCAATGGCATCACAACCGGCGTGAGTGCCACTCGCTTCGACCCAGATGTGTCACTCACCCGAGCACAGGCCGCAACTCTGATCTGGCGGCTCGTGGGATCACCAACGCCGCCGAACGATGCACCCACCTTCGCCGACGTACCGAGCGGTACCTACTACGCCGATGCCGTTCGCTGGATGGCCCGCTTCGGCATCACAATGGGCACGGGCGGTGACCGCTTCTCACCGAACGCCCCCGCAACTCGCGCCGAGTTCGTGACCTTCCTCTGGCGCCTTGTTGATGAACCCCTGACAAACGGTTCGATACCGTTCACTGACCTCACCGCGGGCTGGCAAACGTCGTCCGTTCGATGGGCCTCGGCCACGGAGATCACCACCGGTATCTCGGCGACCACGTTCGTGCCGAACGCGCCCGTCACCCGCGGTCAGGCCGCCGCGTTGCTCGCTCGCTTCGCGGGCGCCGTTTCCTAGGAATCGGCCGAAGTCGTGAACCGGTCGCGCTCATGGACGACGGTTACCTCGCCCTCGTTCGACGCTGACGACTCAGTCCTCAAGCGCCACGTTGTACCGAGCGATGTAGTCGGCGAACTCGACGCGGAGTCCCGCTTCGTCAAGGCTCAGCGACGCCGGGTCGTAACGATGCGCACCGAACTTTCCCTTGGGCTTGCTCGCCAGGTAGGCGGGTACGGCTTCGCTCATCTCCGCAGGAAGCTCCATTCCCAAATGCTCATAGGCCCGACTGATTGCGGCGACCGGGTCGGCCAGAAGCTCCTGGAAATGAAGGTCGGCCATCTGGCCCGCAGGCACCACACCACTGTCCCGCTGCGCCATCACCATTCCCAGCATGAGTTGATACGCCAGCGACATCAGTGGCCCGCGGCCGGCCTTGTCGAGACTTGTCCCCCGCATCCACTGGAGGGTCGCAGTGAGGTTGGCACTTGAGCCGACGAACTTCAGTGGATCGCGGTGGGTGTGGATCATGCGGGCGTCGGGATAGGCGGACAGCAGTTCGGCGAGCGATCCCAGATGGGCCGGCGACTTCAGAAGGAAGGTCTGTGGTGTGCCGTCGCGATCCTGCAGGGTCTGCAAGAACCGCTTGTGCCACGTGTAGATCTCCGGCATTCCGGCTCCCTGACCCAGGCCGTCGACGTCGCCGAGCGCATGCATCATGGGCCAATGCCACGAGTGAAACTCGGGTGAACAGAAATGCACGCACTCACACGGCAGGTCGCTCCGAAGCTCATGCATGGTCATGAACTCGGGCTGGATGTCGGCCCAGAACTCTTGCTCGGGTTCACTGCATTCCGCGGCGCTTGCCTCGACGCCAGGAAGCGGACCCAAAGGGAAATGGGCCTCATGAGCCAGGACCGGCCGCAGGTTCGGATCGAGCGCGAGTAACTCCAAGAGAATCGACGTGCCGGTGCGAGGTGGGCCAAGCACAAAGAGCGGCGCCGCTACGGCGGCCGTCAGAATCTCAGGGCGTTTCGACCAATGCGCGGTCAGCCGCAGTCGGGTCTGCAGGCAGCGGATCAACTCGCCGCGAGCGGAGAGCCGACCGATCACCGTGAGCTCGGCATTGCGCTCCATGGCGCCGACAACCGCCCGGAACGCGGGCTGCCAGTCATCGTCACCGAAGTCCGACAGACCGGTTGACGTGCGGGCCGCTTCGAGAAGCTCGTCGGGATCCAACCCGACGAGCAGCGCCGGGTCGCCCACGGCGGACCCGAACAGATTGAGGCGCCGCACCCAATCGGGCCGAACAAGATCACCGTCGCGCATTGTTTCTCCGCTCTTTCCTTGCCGGTCTCACCGATGACGAACGCAATCCATGCGGTACCCGCCGCGAGTGACACCGCCAGCGCAAAGGCGGCGGCCCCCAATCCGACGGCATCGGCGATCCAGCCGACCATCAACGGTCCAATGATTGTGCCCGCTCCCGACACCGTGTGGAAGCCGGCGATGAACGGCCCCGGCTCATCGGCGGGCGCGAGATCGGTGCTGAGGGTGAGCATCGTGCCCGCGCTCAGCCCGTTGCCAAGACCCATGACAATGCCCGCGACAACCACCGCGGTCACCGAGTCCGCCAACGACAGCAGGAGCATGCCAAAGGCCATCAACGAGAACGCCGGCACCATGGAGGCAAGGCGTCCGTGCCGATCCATCAACCAGCCCGACACGGGAAAGAGCATGAAGTCGGCGGCGGTGCCCACCGCGACCACGAGGCCGATCGACGCCGCATTTAGATCGAGGTCGTCGCCGATCAGAGGGACAACCACGTGCCGCCCTGACCGCGCCGACGCGACCAGGAGCGGGCCCAGCGCCGCGACGAAGAGCCGACGGCGGTGCTGCCAGAGCGAGGCGCCGATTCGTACCCGGTTGGCTTCAGTGGCCACGGGATGACGGTCTCGCCCGCCAGGAAGCGAAAGGGTCAGGAGACCCACGCTCGTCAGCGCGCCAGCAAGAATGAAGGTGGGGTTCGCACCCCACGTGTTGTAGACCCCGCCGCCCACGACCGGACCAATGACGAAGGCCAGTCGATGCATGCCGCCGACAAGCGAGTTGACGCGGCCGAGCAGTCCGGGCTCGACCCCTCTCGCCACCACCACCTGTCTCGACTGAGTGATGCCTGCGAATCCGAGGCCGTACGCCACTCGCAGCACAACGAGCACGATCACCGCTGTGGTCAGCCCGAGTAGCGCCGTCGACACCGCACACATCGTGAGCGCCACCACAAGGAGCGCATCGGTGCCGCGACGTTCAGAAATCGCACTGCCCGGGATGCCACCGAGGGCGGAACCAAGACCGGCAGCCGCAGTGATGACACCGATTAGCGAGAGTGAGAGGCCGGACTCTTCGAGGTAAACGGGGAGGACGGGCAAGAGGACGCCGGCGCCGAGGGTGGCCGCGGTCCACGGCAAATAGACCGGGACGAGCAGTCGCCGCACGACGGACCACAGCTCGCGGCGGGCAACACCGCCTCCCGCTCCCGCAGGCCCCGCTCCGTTATGCACCATCGTGCGAGCATGCCAAAGATCGGCCAGAGAAATAGGATCCGCGTCATGCCTTCGCCCCGCTTCCCCGAACTCGGCTTCTACACCCTGGCCGGCCAGGCCGCGTCGTCTCGCGACCTCGTCGACGAGGTACGGGCCGGCGAAACGCTCGACCTTGGGTGGGCGTTCATCTCCGAACGCTTCGACAAGAAGGAGGCCGCCACGCTCTCGGGCGCGGCCGGTGCCGTCTCGGAACGCATCGGCATCGCGACCGCGGCAACGAACCACAACACCCGTCACCCGATGGTCACGGCGGGTTATGCCCGGACAATGCAGTCACTCACCGGTGGTCGGTTCCTTCTCGGACTGGGCCGCGGCGTGCGGCCCGTGCAAAACGCTTACGGCATCAGCCCGATCACCACTGCACAGATGGAGGACTTTGCCGGGCTCATGCGGCGCCTCTTTCGCGGCGAGGTGATCTTTGGACACGACGGCCCCGCCGGGAAGTTCCCCTTGCTGCACATTTCGGGCGACCTCGACGAGCACCTCCCGATGGGGCTCACCGCGTTCGGCCCCAACTCCCTCGCGCTTGGCGGCCGCTGCTTCGACCAGGTGGTTCTCCACACCTTCTTCACCGATGAGACAACCGCCCGGTGCGTCGAAACCGTGAAGAACGCGGCCGTCGATGCGGGTCGAGATCCCGACGATGTAAAGGTGTGGTCGTGCTTCGCGACCGTCACCGATGAAGTGCCCGAGGAACGACGTTTGATGAAGACGGTCGGTCGTCTGGCCACCTACCTTCAGGGATACGGCGACCTCATGGTGTCCACGAACAACTGGGACCCGGCGGTGCTCGAGCGCTTCCGCGCCGATGATGTGGTCAAAGGCGTCCGGGGCGCACTCGACGCCGCGGCAACCACCGAACAGCTCGAACACATTCGAACCTTGCTGCCTGAAGAGTGGCTGGCGCCGATGGCAACCGGCTCAGCCGCCGACTGCGCGGCGGCCATCAAGGGGCAGCTGGCCCTCGGTTGTGACGGTGTGATCATGCACGGCGCCACACCCACCGAGCTCGCCCCCGTCGTCGAGGCCTACGCGGGCTGACTTATGCCGTGAGCGTCCTCGCCATGAAGACAAGGTCGAGCCAACGGCCGTTCTTCCATCCAACCTGATCGAGGCGACCCTGCTCGACGAAACCGATCCGTTCGTGGAACCGGATCGACCCAACGTTGGATCCATCCACGGCACCGATCATCACGTGCACACCGGCCGCGAATGCTCGAGCGATGAGTTCGTCCATGAGCCGCCGCCCCACACCCGCACCCCAACCGGCCTCGGCGACATGCACCGAGTGCTCAACCGTGTATCGAAAGCCTGGCCACTTCTCGTTGTTTCGAAAGGAGCCGTAGGTGGCGAAGCCAACGACCGCGCCGTCGTCGTCCGCAACAAGCACGGGCAGACGAGCGGCGATCTGCGCCGCGAACCATTCCTCGCGCTCGGCGAGCGGATGTGGTTCCTCGCGATACTCCGATGTCGTGGTGGCGATGCCCGCGTTCTGGATCTGGGTGATCATCGCGATATCGCCGACCACCGCATCCCGCACATGAATCATTGAGTACTCAATCGAGGTCGGGCTTCCAGCTGGAGCCGTTGATGTGGCCGCCACCGTCGACAAACAAGGTGTTGCCGGTCATGTAGCGACTGCCCTCGCTCGCCAGGAAGAGAGCGACGGGGGCGATGTCGGTTTCGGGGTCACCCATTCGTCCCATTGGATTACTCTTCCCGGCGGTGGCGACCAGCTCCGGATTCTGCGCCATCACCGCTTTGAATGAAGCCGAGATGGCCGCCGGGCAGATCACATTGGCGGTGATCCCCAGCGGCGCCCATTCACGGGCGGCGGTCCGTGTGGCGGCCCGCAGCGCTTCTTTCGCGCTGTTGTATTCGACCGTCCCCATATGGGCGTTCACGCCATTGAGCGAACACATATTGATGATCCGGCCGTAGCCCGCGGCCGCCATGTGTTCATGGGCCGCAACCATCGTCCAGAAAGGCCCGAGGAAGCCGACACCCAGGCCACCCTCCATGAGCTGATCCGTCTTGTTCTCCACTCGACTGATGCGGCCGCCACCCCAGGCATTGTTGATGAGGATGTCGACCTTTCCGAAGTGGGACACCGCGTGGGCCACCATCGCCTCACATTCGTCGCGCACGCCGGTGTCGGTGTGAATGAAGGATCCCTGATCGCCGAGTTCGTCGGCCATCGCCTGTCCAGTGGATTCGTTGATCTCACCGATGACGACCTTGGCGCCTTCGCGAGCGAAGACCCGCGCCAGACCCGCGCCAATCCCGTCGCCGGCTCCGGTGATCACCGCTACCCGGCCATCGAGCTCTCCCATATGTACCCCTGTCGCGTGTGCGTCCGTCGAAAGCGGATCGTAGAGCACGACCGGTGCTGGGTGCCTACTGCCCGAGATGTGGCCGAGCACCGTGGGGTACTCCCCCGCTTCGATGGCAGGGTCAGGCACTCTGTTGCAGTGGCGCAACGCACCAAACCCGCGAAGTACTCCGCGTTCGGACTCGCATGGCGAGGCTTGACCAAAAAGAAGTGGCCTCGGGTGTGGCGCGAACCGGAGTGGAAAGACACCTACGACGTCGTCATCATTGGGGGCGGCGTCCACGGACTCGCAACCGCGTATTACCTCGCAGCCAACCACGGCATCACCAATATCGCGGTCGTCGACAAGGCCTATCTGGGGTCCGGTGGTTCCGGCCGCAACACCGCCATCGTGCGCTCGAACTATCTGACGCCCGAAGGTGTCGCGTTCTATGACCGGTCACTCGACCTCTACAACTCGATGTCGACCGACCTGAACATCAACGTCATGTTCAGCGAACGCGGCCATATGACCCTCGCCCACACCGATAGCGCGTTGCGCACGATGAACTGGCGGGCTGAAGTCAACAAGCTCCAGAAGATCGACTCGTCGGTGATCACTCCCGAGGAGATCAAGAAGCTGGCGCCGTCACTCGATGTCTCAGACGAAACCCGCTACCCGATCCTCGGTGCGCTCTACCACCCACCGGGCGGCACGATTCGCCACGACGCCGTCGTGTGGGGTTACGCGCGAGCGGCCGACTCGTATGGCGTCGACCTGCATCAGAAGACGGAGGTGCTCGACATCTTGTGCGAAGGCGGCGGGGACGTCGAGGGCAAGGGCGGCGGCGGCAAGGTCACCGGCGTGCGCACCAATCGGGGCGACATCTCCGCGCCCATCGTCGTGAACTGCACCGCCGGTTGGGCCAGCCAGATCGCCACGATGACCGGCGTCCGTCTCCCCATCACCACTCACCCGCTTCAGGCTGCGGTCACCGAGCCCGTGAAGACGTTCCTCCCAACCGTCGTCGTGTCCGGCTCGCTCCACGTCTACGTCAGCCAGACGGATCGCGGCGAGCTGGTCTTCGGTGCCTCTGTCGATCCGGTCGCGACCTACAACATGGGTGGCACGCTCGAGTTCACCGAGGAACTGGCGGGCCACGTACTCGAACTGATGCCGGGCATTTCCAAGATGCGCCTGCTCCGCCAGTGGGCCGGACTCTGCGACATGACCCCCGACTACTCGCCCGTGATGGGCCACACCCCGGTCGACGGCTTCTTCGTTGATGTCGGGTGGGGCACCTACGGCTTCAAAGCTGGCCCGGTGTCGGGCGAACAAATGGCGGCCTGTATTGCCACCGACGCGATGCCCGATCTGATCGCACCATTTGGCCTCAGCCGATTCACCGATGGCGTACTTGTCGGCGAAAAGGGCGCGGCCGCGGTGGGCCACTAGGAGATCTGATGCTGCTTGTACCGTGCCCCAACTGCGGCCCCCGCAACGCCGCTGACCTCACGTACAACGGTGAGTCTCACGCCCGACCCGACCCGAACAACACGACACCCGAAGAGTGGCGCACCTACCTTTACCTGCGGGACAACCCGTCGGGCTGGCTCCTCGAGAACTGGTATTGCTCCACCGGGTGTCGTCGACACTTCTCGTTGGAACGGCACACGCTCACCGGGGAACTCCGCGTACCCGCGATCCCGGGCCGCAAGACGGCGGGCCGATCATGACGCGTATCCGGTCCTCGTCAAGCGAGGTCATCGACCGCTCACAGGTGATCTCGTTCACCTGGAACGGCAAGAAGCTGCAGGGCTTCGCGGGTGACACGATCACGTCCGCGCTGCTGGCGAACGGTCAGGGAATCACCGCCCGCTCGATGAAGTATCACCGTCCCCGCGGTCCGCTTACGGCCGACTTCTGGGATCCGAACACCACCATGCAGGTGGACGACGAGCCCAACGTGCGTGCCAGCCACCGTCTTCTCGAGGACGGGATGAATGTGGCGGCGCAGAACGTGTGGCCTTCGCTGAAGTACGACGTCAAGGCAGCAAACGGACTCGTCGGTCGATTCTTGTCGGCCGGTTTCTACTACAAGACGTTCATGCGGCCAGCCGCTCTCTGGCCGCGCTACGAAGCCATCCTGGCGACGTTCGCGCCGGGCGGATCCGTGGACCTCACCACGCCACACGGCTATCACGACAAGCGATACGCCCACCCCGATGTTGTTGTTGCCGGCGGCGGCCCGGCCGGTATGGCGGCCGCAATTGCGGCCGCCGAAGCCGGCGCCGACGTCATCCTCGTTGAGCATGAATACGCGCTCGGTGGTCACCTCCTCTGGGGGACCGACGCCGACCGCGTCGCGGCCGCTGATCTCGCCGCCCAGGTCGCCGCTGCGGGCGTGGAGATTCTCGTCAACTCGACCGTTACCGGCCGCTACGAAGACAACTGGGTCGCAATCCTGCAACGGAGCCACCCCACCGCAGTCGAGCGACTCATCAAGGCCCGAGCCAAGAGCTTGATCGTCGCCGCCGGCACCATCGAGCGGCCCTACGTCTTCGCCGGCAACGATCTTCCCGGAGTCATGACCTCGGGTGCCGTGCGCCGCCTCATCACGATGTATGGCGTTGCCCCGGGAACCCGAGCGGTCGTGTTCACCGCCAACGAGTCGGGCGATGCGGCGGTCGAAGATCTCCGTCGCGCCGGGGTCGATGTCGCCCGCGTCGTCGACGCTCGCAAGGGCGAGAGGATCACCGAGGCAAAGGGCACACGACGAGTGATCCGAAAGGTCCTCCTCGCGAACAACACCGCCGTCGCGTGTGACCTCCTCGTCACCGCGGTGGGCTGGACGGCACCGACGTCACTGCTGAACATGGCCGGCGACCGACCCGTTTACGACCCCTCGGCCGCCCGCTTCTTCCCCGCCGCGCCACCCGACAACGTGCTCGCCACCGGCGGTATCGCCGGCGACGGGACCATCGATGAACTCATCGCTCACGGACAAGCCACCGGACAACTTGCCGCGGCCCGCGCCGCGGCCGTGCGTTATGCCATCCAAGCGGCGACTGCCCGCGCCGCGGCCGTCGATCCGACGGAACCTGCGCCGACGTTCCCCGAAGACACTCGCACCGCTCTTCCTCGAGCGCCCCATGAGGAGCTATTCCGAGCCGACACACACGGCATCGTCGACTACTCCGAAGATGTCTCCTCGAAGGATCTCTTTGGTGCGGCGGCGGAAGGATTCGATTCCGTTGAGCTGATCAAGCGGTTCACCACGGCAACGATGGGCCCGTCGCAGGGCAAGCTCGAGACCGTCAACACTGTTGCCATTCTCGCCGAGGCGAGAGGCGAAACGATTGCCGAAGTCGGCACCACCGTCTGGCGACCTCCGTACGCACCGGTGACACTCGGCGCGCTCGGGGGGCGGGTCTTCGAACCGGTCCGGGTGTCGTCAATCCAACCGTGGCACGAGGCGAACAACTTCACGCCGATCCTGGCCGGCCAGTGGGTTCGGCCCGACCACTACGGCGACCCAGAGGCGGAGGTTCGCAACACGCGCACCAATGTCGGGATCACCGATGTCACTCCGCTCGGCAAGCTTGACCTCCAGGGTCCCGATGTGGCGCCGCTCCTCAGCCAGATCTACACGAACAAGTGGATGCAGCTCCCGGTGGGCAGCGTTCGCTACGGGATGATGTGTGCCGAAGACGGTGTCGTTCTCGACGACGGCGTCACCGGCCGCCTCGCCGACGACCACTACCTCATGACGACGACGTCATCCGGTGCGGGCACCGTGTGGAATTGGGTCGAGAGCTGGCTGCAAACCGAACACCCCGAATGGCAAGTGCACGTCACACCGGTCACCACTGGGTACACGTCGATCAACGTCGCCGGCCCCAAGTCTCGCGAGCTGATGCAGCGGATCACCACCGACCTCGATCTCTCTCCGGAGGCCTTCGGATACATGCAGGTTCGCACCGGCACAATCGCCGGCGTCGACGACTGCATCGTTTGGCGGATCGGCTTCACCGGCGAACTGTCGTTTGAAGTACACGTGCCGTCGCAACACGGACTCGATGTGTGGGAGACGCTGCTCTCCGAAGGCACCGATCTCGGAGTGGCCGCGTTTGGCTTGGAGGCGCAGCGCATCATGCGACTCGAGAAGGGCCACTTCATCGTCGGGCAGGACACCGATGGTCTCAGCAAGGCGCCCACCACGGGAATGATCCCGCTCCTCAAGATCGACAAGGACGACTTCGCCGGCAAGCCAGAGATCACTTGGTCGCTCGAAGGCACCTATCCGCTCATCGTCGCTGTACAGCCCACCGATCCTTCGGCCGTTCCCGAGGAGGCCTGCCAGATTCTGCGAGCAGGCACCAACGAGATCGTTGGCCGGATCACGTCGTCGAGATTCTCACCGACGCTCGAACGTTCAATCTGTTTGGCCCAGGTCACGCAGGAGTTCGCTCCCGCCGGCACCGAACTCACGATCCTTCGGGTCAGCGGCGAGCGGATCACTGGACGAGTGATGGAGCACCAGGCCCACTTCGACCCGGAAGGAGAACGCCTCCGTGGCTGATCTCACCCTCATCGACGAGTCGTCCACCTCGCGCGTCAGCGTGCGAGCAGCCAATGGCACCCCCGCAGCCTTTGCTCTCGGACTCACCTTCGGCGCCGCCGAGCATCGCAACAACGCAGTCGTCGCCCGCATCCGCCTCGACGAGTGGTTTGTGGTCGGCGATACGACGATCGTCGACGCTCTTGATCTTGCGGGCTTCGCCAGCCGGGTCGACATCACTCATAGCCGTCTGCAATTTCGACTCACCGGAACCGCGGCGCCGAAGGTGCTCGAGAAGGTCTGCAGTCTCGATTTCGGCGATCACATGACCCCGAACGGCGGTTGTATCGGTGCTTCTGTCGCGAAGGTCAGCTGCGACCTGATCCGAGACGACACCGACGGCGTCCGGTCCTACCTCATCCTCGCCGACACATCGTTTCGCGACTATCTCCGCGACGCGCTCGATGACGCGATGGCAGAGTTCACCTAACTCGGTTAGTCCGCGAAGATCCCGGTGGGCATACCGTCAATCGACTCGGCGCTCTTTCGAGCCAACGACCGGCCGTTACCCTCCCGGTATGGCAAATGACCGCACGACGATTGGGAACCTCGAAGTTGCGCCGGCCCTCGGCAACTTTGTGGAGACTCGGCTGACGCCCGAAAGTGGCGTTTCCGCTGCTGAATTCTGGGCCGCTCTCGAAGCGATTCTCGTCGATCTCGGCCCCCGTAATCGTGCCCTCCTGGCCAAGCGCGACGAGCTCCAGGCCACGATCGACGAGTGGCACCGGGCAAACCGTGATGCCCACGACCATGCGTCCTACGTCTCGTTCCTCCGCAGCATTGGCTACCTCGATGACGTTCCCGTCGAGTTTGCGATCCAGACCAGCAATGTCGACACCGAGATCACCTCCGTCGCCGGCCCCCAGCTCGTGGTGCCGCTCGACAATGCTCGTTATGCCCTCAACGCGGCCAACGCCCGCTGGGGCAGCTACTACGACGCCTTGTACGGCACCGACGTCATCAGCGACGACGATGGTGCCGAGGCAGGCAAGGGCTACAACCCTGTCCGCGGCGCCAAGGTCATCGCCCATGCCCGGGCCTTCCTTGACTCGCACTTCCCCCTCGCCGCGGGAAGCCATGTCGACGCAACTGGCTACGCGGTCGCCGACGGGTCGCTCACCGTCTCCATCGCGAGCGGCTCCACTGCACTCGCGAACCCGAGCCTGTTCGTCGGCCACTCCGGCGAAGCGGCCGACCCCACCTCGGTGCTCTTGCGGAAACACGGCCTCCACGCCGACATCCGTATCGACCGCGCCCACAACATCGGCAAGGACGACGCCGCGGGCGTGGCCGACATCGATCTCGAATCCGCAATCTCCGCGATCATGGACTGCGAGGATTCCGTGAGCGCGGTGGATGCCGACGACAAGGTCGGCGTCTACACCAACTGGCTCGGCCTCATGCGAGGCGACCTGGTCACCTCCTTTAAGAAGGGCGGTGAGACCTTGGAGCGTCGGCTCAACGCGGACCGCACCTACACCGCCGCTGATGGGTCCGAACTCACGCTCCACGGGCGCAGCCTCATGCTCGTTCGCAACGTCGGCCATCACCTCACGACCGATGCCGTCATGTTCGAAGGTGAACCAATTGCCGAGACGATCCTCGATGCAATGGTCACGGCCCTTTCGGCGAAGCACGATCTTCTCGGCCGGGGCGACTTCGGCAACAGCCGCCAGGGGTCGATCTACATCGTGAAGCCGAAGATGCACGGTTCCGACGAAGTCGCCTGGGCGTGTGAACTCTTCAGCCGCGTCGAGGACGCTCTCGGACTCAAACGTCACACGATGAAGATGGGAATCATGGACGAGGAGCGCCGCACGTCGCTCAACCTCGCCGCCGCCATCGAGCAGGCGAAGGATCGCGTCGTCTTCATCAACACCGGCTTCCTTGATCGCACCGGCGACGAGATCCACACCGATATGGAGGCGGGCCCCGTACTTCCGAAGGGCGAGATGAAGGGCGCCACTTGGCTCCTCGCCTACGAAGACGCCAACGTCGACACCGGCCTTGCGTGTGGGCTCCAGAACCGGGCCCAGATTGGCAAGGGCATGTGGGCCAAGCCCTCGGAGATGGCAGAGATGGTCGAAACCAAGGTTGGCCATCCCACCGCCGGCGCCACCTGTGCGTGGGTACCCTCGCCCACCGCCGCGACGCTGCACAGCACCCACTACTTCGAGGTCAATGTCGCGGCTCGCCAAGAAGAGCTGCTCTCCCGCGTCGCCCGCCCGATCGACGACCTCACCGCGATCCCGCTGCTCGACCGCGAGCTCACCGCTGACCAGGTGCAGACCGAACTCGACAACAACTCGCAGTCGATCCTCGGCTACATCGTGCGCTGGGTCGGGATCGGCGTGGGCTGCTCGACCGTGCCCGACATCGAAGACGTCGGCCTGATGGAAGACCTCGCCACGCTGCGTATCTCCAGCCAGCACGTCGCCAATTGGTTACACCACGGCGTGCTCTCGGAGGAGCAGGTGCGCGAGACGATGGGCCGCATGGCCGCCCAAGTCGATGAACAAAACGCCGATGATGTCGACTATCGGCCGATGGCGGCCGACCTCGACGGCTCCATCCCGTTCCAAGCCGCGCTCGAGCTCGTGCTCGGCGGGCGCGACGAAAACAACGGCTACACCGAACGCATCCTGCGGAAGAACCGGCGAGCCATGAAGGCCAGCCTCAACAGCTGACCTCCTCACCGGAGCGGCCGCTACCGTGCGGGCATGCTGCAACTCGACGCCATTGGAATCATCACCGGCCGACGTCGACGCCACGTTCGCCGCCTCAACCACCGCCGACGCGTCAGTGAAACAAGCGCCGTTCGAGGCACCGTGGCGCCCGCGCTGCGCCACGGTGTTCAACCCCGACGGCAACCCCGTCGACCTCTACGCGACACTGGGATGATGCGGCGACTGGTCGGATCACTCATGGCCGGCCTGCTTGGCCTGTCAATACTCGCGGCAGCCGCACCAGCCTCGGCCGGGACAACGGCGGTCCCATCGACCACCAGCATCGCGACATCCGTCGCGGTCGTCGCCGATGACTCGCCCGACATCACTGAGCCACTCGATCCCGTGGATCAAGTCCCGAAGCGGTCGCGTATCGCCATGTTCGCCATCGCCGGCGGTGCCATCGGGCTTGTCGCGCTAACGGCTCGCCGCCACCCGCACTAGTTCGCGGGCGGCGCCTCGTCGTCCACCCCGGCCGGCCGGCTAGTCCTGGACCCGGAGCGAGTGAACACTCAGCGACGAATACGTCCACACCATGGTCTCGTATTCCTCGCTCCCCTGGGCCCGCGTCACGTCAGAGCACAACCGTTGGGTCAGGCACGAGGTCTCGGGCCAACCACTGAAAGATGCGCCATCCGACCTCGGGGACACCGAGAGTGGCCTCGACTTCTTTCGCCGCTTCGTCGCTCACGGGGATCGGCGCCGTGGCCTTCACATGAATCTCGGCCACTCGCTCGGCCATCACGAACCAGCCAACGGCTTCGGCCGGCGAAGCACCGCCGGTGAGGAGGCCGTGGTTGCGCAGGATGCACAGCTTGTGGTTGCCGAGCGCCTCGGCGATCCGGTAGCCGCCGTCAGTAGTCAGCACCTCGAGGTCTTCACCGAGATACATCCCTTGATCAAAAACGAACGAGCACGACTCCTGGTTGATCGCTTGGAAGGGTTTCACGTTGGCCGACCATGGCGTGCCGAACCCTGTGTGGGTATGGGCCGCCGAAACGAGGTGGGGGCTCGTGTCGAGAATGGGCCAGTGGATGCAGTAGGCGGCGGTGTTGATCGCGGTGTTGGCCGACCCCTCGACGCCCCGACCGTCGGGGCCAACGAGGGTCATGTTGTGGATGCTCGCCTCGCGGAAGGGAATGCCATAACCCAGCACCCACATGTGATCCGTGAGGATCGGGTCGCGAGCGGTGATGTGGCCATCACCCAGCTGACCCCAGCGCATGCTCGCAAAGATGCGGTAACCGATCGCCATTTCCCACTTGCGCAGGAGTCGCAGCTCCTCGAGATCGTCGACCTCAGGCGGAACGACGTCGTAGGACATCTCGGGATAACGATCCAGGACCAGCGTCATGTACGCATCGTAGATCGATGTCAGATGCCGGGGAGGCCCTGCTGTGCTTGCTCATGACTCAGGAGTTGCCGTTTGGTATCGAGCCCGCCCGCGAAACCGGTGAGGTCGCCGTTGGCGCCCACGATGCGGTGGCACGGAAGGATGATCGGAATGGGATTACGACCGTTGGCTGCACCCACCGCACGAGACGCACCCGGCCGGCCGATCGCCTTCGCTTGCTCGCCATAGGACCGGGTCTCGCCGTAGGGAACCTTCGCCAACTCCCGCCACGCGTCCTGCTGGAAGTCCGTGCCGCGAAGGTCGAGGGTGAGGTCAAAGTGTTTGCGGTCGCCGTCGAAGTACTCACCGAGCTGCGCCGCCGCCTCCGCCAAGGTCGGATGCTGGTCATCCTCAGGAAGGTCAGCGGGAAGACCGGCGTCCTCCGGCGTTTGGTCCTCGAAGAGCACATGGGTGAGGCCGGCATCGGAAGCAACGAGAGTGAGTACACCAATCGGGCTGTCGAGATGGGTGATCTGCATCAGGAGGTCTCCTCAGTGGTGACGGTACGCAAGCTCGCCCACAAATGCTGCGCGGCGAGAGATCGATACGGGCTCCACGCAGCGGCAAGGTCTGCGCATTCGGCTTCCGAAGGCATCACATCACCGCCGGTCGCATGAGCAATCGCATGTCGGATGCCGAGGTCGGCGCACGGGATCACGTCGGCGTCTCGGGTGGCGCGTATGGCGATCACATCGGCGGTCCAGGGACCGATGCCCCGCACGGCCAGCAGCTGAGCCCGAACCTCCGCGCTTGGTCCGTGGAGATCAACCGACCCTTCGACCACGGCCGCCGCGAGCGCCGCCACGGTGGCGGTGCGGGCGGTCGGCATACCGAGACCGGCGGGATCAAGGTCGAGAAGCTCGTCGGGACGAGGAAAGAGTCGATTCAGCCCGAGCACGGGGCCGGGAAGCGGGCGCCCGTAGCGCTCGGCGATCCGACCCGTGATGGTGGTCGCACCAACCACCGAGACCTGCTGGCCCACGATGACGCGCACGGCTGTCTCGAAGCGATCCCATCCGCCCACGACCCGTAGGCCTCGCTGGCGCCGGACGAGTGGACCGATGACCGGATCAGCCCGGAGATGCTCTTCCGCCGCTCGCACATCATCGTCGAGGCCGAACATCGAGCGAATACGGGCGACGTCGTCGATGATCGAATCGAATGTGGGGAGATGGGCGGTGAGCTCTAGGAAGGAAGAATCGCCACGTGGGTCGGAGACGTCGACCTCGATCACTCCGGGGTTGCCGCACACCTCGAGGGTGCGCCGATAGATGCCGTCGGCGACCGACTCCACTCCAGCCGTGACGCGGAGCGCGAGGTGGGCCCGCGCCGCCGCCCGGTCGAGCGGCTCAACGAAGGGAAGCCGCAATCGAAGCCCGCCGTCGGCCACCAGCACGTCACCGGCCCGCCGTTTGCGCCGGAGCTCGCTCGGAGCGAAGCCAAAGATCGACTCGACGATGCGATTCATCTGGCGCGCACTGCCGAAACCGGCGGCCCGGGCGAGTGCCGGCATCGAAAGGTTCGACTCGTCGAGCAGGCGGCGAGCGAAGTGGGCCCGTCGCGACCGGCCTACAAAGGCGGGCGTCGCGCCGACATGTTGTTCGAAGAGGCGCCGGAGCTGACGAGTCGAGTAGCCGACACGGTCGGCCAGCGCCGCTTCGTCAAAGCGGTCAAGGAAGCCGTCAGAAATCAGCCCCAGCGCGGTGGCCACCGCCGCGGGCACCGCACTAACCGATGTGCTCCGCAGATGGCGGTCTGGACGACAGCGCAGACAGGAGCGATAGCCCGCGGCTTCCGCCGCTACGGGCGATACATACTTCGAGACGTTCTTCGGGTGCGGGCGAGCGCGGCATTGAGGCCGGCAATAGATCCCGGTGGTCGCGACGGCAGTGACTTCCGACGAGGCTCGAGTCGTGGTGGCGGCGCGTCCCATGTCTCGCAGTATGCCCGAGCCATTCGGACAGATTCGGACACGTCAAGAATCGGGGTTTTCGGCCTGCTCTGCCTGCGCCGCTTGTTCTAACTGAAAGTCAAGGACGGCACGGACTTCGGCAACAAGCGGTTGAGAGAGGCCGGCCGTTCCGACCAGGAACTCATCGACTTCCGCGTTCGTCAGTGCTTGGCTAGCGGTGCCGGTCGCGTCAATTCGAGCAAGGCTGTTGTCCTTCAACATCCACACGCCCGTGTCGTCGTTGATACCCGCCATGATCGTGTTATTGAACGGGCTCGACTCGCGACTTTTCTCGTTGGCTTCCCGCGTGAAGGGATGATCCATCGGTCCGTGAATTCGGCACGGCAGCCGGAAGCTGGGGTCGGGCGTGGGTATGTCGATGAGCCACCCCGCCGGGTCGGGACGCACCGCGGTGACATAGCCGTGATAGTCGACTGACGCAGCCTGACCTTCGACGAGGGGAACCGGGAGGCCACCGTGGATCGAGGTGTCAGACATCCAGGGAATGTCTTCGATGGTCACGACAGTGGTGCCGTGGTTGATGTCACCGTCGAACATCGACGCGCTGATCAACGCCGCGTCGAACCCGATGCCGAGGAGATAAGCATGGAGCGCGTTGTTGCTCCCCCAGCACGTCGACCCCGCCCCGGTGAACTGCCATGCCGCGAAGAAATCGGCCGGATCGATCCCGGGCAACTCGGGCATCTTGAAGTGCAGGCCCACGAGTTTGCGTACATTGTCGAAGGGCACCCGGCGACACCAAGTGTCGTAGACCTCGGTCAGACCATCAATCGTGGCTGGTGGAGGCGCCGAGAAACCGAGCAGCTCGGTGACTTCCGCAACACGAGTCGGGGTTAGCGGCTTGATCGACATCGGAACAATCTTCCACATCTGCTACGAATGGCCGGTGCACAATCCTGAAACCGGCGCGGACGAAACTCTCGCTGAAGCCGCGATCCAAGCGGAGTACGAGACGGGCCGCCGCGAGAAGACCGAAGCGGGCGCCAAAGCGCACGTCGCGGTTCGGGTGGCCCGCATGACGGGAGGCACCATCATGACGCTCGTGGGCCTGGCGATGATGCCGCTGCCCGGGCCCGGCCTTCCGGTCGTCGCAGTCGGATTGGCGCTCCTCGCCCGCGATGTCGCCTGGGCCGACCGGCTCCTCGGACATGTTCGAGACCGCATTCCGACCGACGAAGATGGCGGCATTACCCGCAGCGCACTCGTCACTATGATCCTCACGGGCACCGCGGGCATTCTCGGTTCCGTCTGGTGGTTCCTCGTCCGCTAATGCGACTCTCCGTGCTCGACCAATCCCCCGTCCCCGCCGGCAGCAGCGGCGGCGACGCCCTTCGTAACTCCATCGACCTAGCAAAAGAATGCGAAACATTCGGCTACCACCGCTACTGGGTTGCCGAACACCACAACACCGGCGGCCTGGCCGGGTCCTCTCCAGAGATTCTGATCGGACACATCGCGTCGGAAACCTCGACGATCCGCGTGGGATCCGGCGGCGTGATGATGCCGCACTACGCCCCCTACAAGATCGCCGAGAACTTCCGCATGCTCGCCAGCCTGCACCCGGGCCGAATCGACGTGGGCGTCGGACGGGCGCCGGGATCCGACCAAGCCACGATGGTCGCGCTCGCCCCCGACCACCAACCGGTCTCGATCTCGAAGTATCCATCGATGGTCGCGGAACTCGATGGCTTTCTGCACGACTCCCTCGGCGAAGAAAGCCCTTTCGCCGGTCGGGTGCAGGCCACACCCACACCCGAAACACCGCCTCACTTGTGGCTCCTCGCTTCCAGCCGCGATTCCGCAGCCTTCGCGGCCCACTTCGGGCTCCCTTTGGCCTTCGCCGACTTCATCAGCCAAAGCGATGGCGCCGCGATCGCTGACGCGTACCGCGAGCACTACCAACCCACCGAGCGGCATCCCGAACCCGAAGTGCTGGTTGCCGCGAGCGTGATCTGTGCCGACACGCACGAGGCCGCCGAAGAGCTTGCCGCAGGAGTCAAGCTCTGGCGCCAGCGGGGCCTCCAGGGCCCCATTCCCTCACCCGATGATGTCCGCGCCGACGTGCCCGGACCACTCACTGTGCAGCCGAGCCGCAAGCCAATGATCCAGGGCAACCCCACAACGGTGGCCGCCAATGTGCGGGCGATGGCCGACCGTTATGGCGCCGACGAGTTCATGGCCGTCACCATCACGTGGGACCACCAGGCAAGAGTACGCAGCTACGAACTGCTCGCTGAACAGCTACTCGGCTGAGAACCAGTTGGCGTGGAAGCCGAAGGGCATACGCTGCGGAATCTGAACCCGAGCAATAGGTCCGTCTTCCACCCGACGGGCATCGAGCACGACAACTTCGCTCTGATCGGTGTCGCTGTTGTGTATCGAGTTGACGAGCCAACCATCATCTTCGGCGGTGCCGTTTGGGTCGGGAGCGAAGACACTTTCACCAACATGGCCGTGATCGCCGGCGTACCAAAGCGAGCGGGTATCGGTCTTTGTGTCGTACTTCACGATCGTGTCGAAGTCGCCCGGGGCCGCGTTGGGGCGGGTGAAGCCGGACATGTAAAGCGCATTGGTTTCGCGGCCAGTGAGGCCGTCATTGAACCGGCAGAACTCGCCCCGGAAGTCATCGAAGTAATCGCCACCCGATGCCCCGGTTTCAAGGTCGACCCAGTACTTCGCTGGTGAACCAGCGTTGGTCTCGACGCCACTCTCCTTTTCGGAGCCCTCGGCCTCGATGCCAAAATCGACTTCTTCGAATCGGACACCGGTGACTTCGATGCGGCTGCCGTTTTCCCAGGCGTTCCAAAAGTGCTGGACGTGAGATGTAGGCACTTCGAACCAGCGAACGTCTTCGGAGTTGCCGTGGCGAGGAATGATCCCGATACGGGTGCCGTTTTCGGGGCGCCACTGGGTCATCGCTTCACCGTTGGCCAAGCCCTCCATGTTGAACACGATCGGGCTGTCCATGAACACCGAGTAGTTCTCGGTGATGAGCATGTCGTGCATCATCACCGGCGCCGGCATGTCGATTTCGACCCGCTTAATCAGCGTGCCGGATGCATCCACCACGTAGTAGACGAGGAAGGGCGGGAAGAAGTTGTAGGCGAAGAAGAACATCTCGCCGGTGAACGGATCGATGCGGGGATGCGCGGTCATGGCGCCCTTCAGTTCGCCCGCGAAGTCCCATTCGCCAACTGTCTCGAGGTTGGGTGCAATCTCGGTGGGGAGACCCTGCTCCCACAGCGCGAGGAGCTTGCCGGCGTGGCGAACGATGTGGGTGTTGGCTCGGTTCTTGACCGGACCGGCGTCGCCCACGAGTGCCGCGTCGGGGAAGTTCATGACATCGGAGAGGCCCGGGTATGCGGCCCGGCCGAGATCGATCTCAGCGTTGAGGCCACGGGTGCGGATCCATCGATTGCGATACGACGCTTTGCCACCGGCGAAGTCGACGCCGTGAAGCATTCCGTCGCCGTCGAACATGTGGTACTTACCAATGGGCTCAAACATCGGATTGGGACCGTTACGCACGAACGAGCCTTGCAGGCCCGCCGGGATCTCACCGACGATGCTGCATTCCGCCACGTCGATCTCTTGATCGACCGGGAACATGTTGCCCCCGAGATCGGAGTGTTCTGCCGCGTTGGTGACCTGACCGGTGAGCGTCATGGGAGGGCTCTTTCTGTGGACGTGCTCGCTGAGGTTAACAGTGTTAACCCACAGAGAACTTCAGCGCAATGTGACCATGGCTCTTGTCACGAGCGCCGTGCCATGATTGATCAGCTCATCGCGAGAAAGTTCACCCACACGAGCCAGCTGTTGCAGCGCACCGGAGACCGTATTGAGGATGACCGACGGTGGAAGATGGTCGGAGATCTCGCCGCGTTCTACCGCTCGCCCCAACACGCGGGCGAACGCTTCCTCCGGAGGCTTCACGTGGCGGATAACGGTGTCTTCCCACAGGTCGGGATCGCTGCGAAGCGCGGTCTGCACGCTGGAGAGGCCAACCAAGAACTCGGGGCGACGGACGAGATCGACGTGCTGGGTGACCAGCGCGTGCACGTCGGCGACGAACTCTCCGAGGTCGGGGGTGACAAAGTCGGCAACATCTTCAAAGATCGCGTCGCGCACCAGCGCCACTTTCGAAGGCCAAGTGCGGTGCAGATACTTGCGATATAGCCCTGACTCGGCCGCGATTGCCTCCATCGTCAAGGCGTCGTAACCCTCGGTGGCCAATAACACCCGGGTCGCCTGAAGCACCGCCGCGCGGTGTTCACTCTTTGGTGGACGCCCGCGGCGAACCGGACGTTTCGACCCTGGTTCGAGGGGTGTTGGCTTCACGGGTTGCACCGTAGCTAGATTATGTCCCGGTGTGGGACATATAGTGTCCGCAATAACAAAGACCGAAGACCAATACCTTGGAGGGTTTCAAATGACCAGACAACGACGCAGCCTGTCGCTGCTTGCGATCCTGTTGAGCTTCGTGCTCATCGCCGCCGCATGTGGCGACGACAGCACCGACGCCGAACCAGAAGCACCAGTCGAAACCGGTGATCCCGACGACGCCGCCGACGAACCCACCGACTCCGACGAACCAGCCGACGAACCAGCGGACGAACCCGCCGACGCGCCGCTGACCGCCTCGCACCGTGGTGTCACCGAAGACACAATCAACATCGGTGTCACGATGCTGGACTTCCCGCTGCTCGTTGAGCTTGGGCTCAGCCCCGCCGGTTGGGGCGACCAAATCGCCATGTATCAGGCGATCATCGACGGCATCAACGATCGCGGTGGCATCAACGGCCGCAACATCGAAGCTGAGTTCCAGTTCTACAGCCCGATCTCGGCCACGTCGGCCGATGAGGTCTGCACCTCGCTCACGCAGGACTTCGAGATCTTCGCCGTCATTGGTGGTTTCCTCGGGCCCGCCGGCGGCACCTCCGACCCCTGCATCACTGGCCTCAATGAGACCATTCTTGTGGGCGGCGAAATGAACCAGGAAGAACTCGATGCGTCCACCGCCCCGTGGTTCACCCCGGGACTCGCCGTCGAACGTCAGACCGACATCCTCTTCACCCTTCTCGAAGCCAACGGTTACACCGAAGGCGCCGACGTGTTCGCCGCCGGTGGAGTCGCTGCGGAATCAGATCTGGACTACGCGCTCGCGATTCTGGCTGACATGGGCGTCAACGTCGTCGGTAGTGCCGTTCTTGGCGCCGGCGATGGCGACACTCAGGCCCAGGACGATGAGATGGGTCCGATCATGGAACGCATCCGTGAGAGTGGCGCAAACACCGTGTTCATCTTCGGCAATGCGTCCGCCATCATTCGCGGTCTCGCAAACGCCGGAATGCACGACGACGTCGAAATCTGGAACAACAACGCCTCGGGCCTCAACAACCTCGGCGCAACGATCACTGATCGTGCCGTTGCCAACGGCACGCTCGCAATGGGGGGCATCTCGGACGCCGAGATCTGGGAGCAGGAATTGTTCCAGACTTACTGCATCGACCCCGTAGTTGCGAAGGTTCCCGAAGCCGACATGCGCCACCCCGAAGAGTACGAACTGGAAGAGGAGAACTGGTTCAACGGAGCCCGGCTCGCCTGCCAGGATCTCTCCCTCTTCGAGATCATCGCCAGCGCCTCGAGCACCGACCTCACACCGGAGACCTTCCGGGCCGGAGCCGACAGCCTCCTCACCTTCGAGATGCCGACCGGCACTGAATCATCACTGGGTCCCGACAAGATCAACGCTCGCGATCTCCACCGTCTGGTGGTCTTCGACGCAGATACCGGCGACGGCCAAACAGTACCGCTGACCGAGCTACAGAACAGCGCCAACTAAACCTGGCTTTGGCCAACACAATTTGGCCAACCGAATCTGAGAAGCGGGAGAGGTATGGCCTCTCCCGCTTTCTTGTTTTAGGACCGGCTCGTTCTAGGGGTAGGCCTCGGGATCGTCGAGTGGCACGTTGAGCCATTCGACCATCTGCCGGACCGTCTCATAGGCGGCCAATCGCGCCGCGTCGGCGTCCGCCTCTTCGGCCGCGACAAACGGCTCGCGCAGGCGCTTTGCCATTCGTGGTCCGAGTTCGAGCAGGCCGCTACTGCCTTCTGAAGCCCAGCGGGCCAGCACGTAGTGCACGATCGAGCCCACCGGCACGTCGATTGCGTTGCTCAAGTTGCCCAAGGTCGACAGCGGCTTGAGGTGGGCGTGGGCGGCGATGTCGGCCTTGAAGTTGGCGTCAGGATCGTCATCGGGCCAAGGCCCCGTCCAGCCCTCGATACGGAGAAGATTGTCGTCAGCCAAAGAGTCGTCAGTCACAGTCGTGCCAGCATGCCCCATGAGGCAGCAGGGCATCAGCCTCTGAGGGGCCCCACGAACCCATTGGATACTGCTTCACCGCGGGCGCGTTGGTGAGCACGGGTTCCACCACCCGCCACGACTCCTCGACGCCGTCTTGGCGAGCGAAGAGGCGGGCATCACCCTTGAGGGCGTCGCCCAGAAGGCGTTCGTATGCCTCGGCGCCGTTGCCTCCCAGCGCGGCCTCATAGTCGACATCAAGATCGACCGGCCGGGCCACCATCCCCTCGCCGGGAAGCTTCGCCTGCATCGTGAGGGTGATGAGCTCATCGGGTTTCATCCGGAACCGCAGCACGTTGGCCGAGGGTGCGCCGCCGTCGTCGAAGATTGCACTGGGGGGTTTATTGAACTCCACCACGGCTTCAGTGACGGTCCGTCCCATTCCCTTGCCCGCCCGGATGACGAAGGGCACGTCGGCCCAACGCCACGAGTCGATGAAGAGGCGGACGGCAACGAAGGTCTCAGTATCGGAGTCCGCCGCAACGCCACCTTCGTCGAGGTAGCCCGCGTATTGCCCGCGGACGATGTCGGCGGCGCCCAGCGTGCGGACCGCCCGCATCACCTTGACCTGTTCGTCGTGGAGGGCGTCGGGGTGGGCCGACACGGGCGGCTCCATCGCGAGGAGCGCGACAATCTGGAGCAGATGATTCTGCACGACATCGCGCAAGGCGCCGACATCGTCGTAGAACCCGCCGCGTCCTTCAACGCCGAACGATTCCGCCATCGTGATCTGCACCGAGGCCACGTGGTTTCGATTCCATACCGGTTCGAGAATCGCATTGGCGAAACGGAACACCATCAGATTCTGGACGGGCTCCTTGCCGAGGAAGTGGTCGATCCGAAACACGGCCGACTCGTCGAAATGGCGGTGCAGGATCCGGTTCAGTTCCTTGGCCGACGCGAGGTCGCGACCGAACGGTTTCTCGACCACGATCCGGCCGCCCTCGTTGAGCCCGGCGTGCGCGAGCCCGGCGGCAACGTCGTCGAACACCGACGGAGGGATCGCGAGATACGCCACTGGATGAACCGCTCCTTCGAGCGCCTCTGCGAGTCGGTCGAAGGTCGCCATATCCTGATAGTCGCCCGAGACGAACTTCAGCCGGGCGAGAAGTCGCTCAACGATGGGCTCGTCCAACTTGGGGCCGAATTCTTCGAGCGCGGCCCGACCGTGGGCCCGGAAGGCGGCATCGTCCATACCGCGGCGGCCAACACCAACGACGGGCACATTGAGTCGAGCGTCTCGTTCGAGCTCATACAACGCGGGAAAGAGCTTGCGCCGAGACAAGTCACCGCTCGCCCCGAAGAGGACGAGGACATCACCAGCGACCGTCATTCGGCGGCACCCACGTCGTCTACGGACTTCTCGAGGTGGCCACCGAACGCATGCCGCATGGCGGAAAGAACCTTGCCGGCCGTCTCATCATTCCCGCGGCTCGCGAAGCGTTGATGCACGGCGGCGGTGAGCACCGCCGCGGGCACACCGACGTCGATGGCAGCTTGCGCAGTCCAGCGGCCCTCGCCGGAATCACTGACCCGTCCTTCGTAGGCATCGAGGGCTGGATCTTGGGCCAGCGCCCCGGCGGTCAGATCGAGGAGCCACGATCCGATCACCGAACCGCGCCGCCAGACCTCCGTGATTGCGGCCAGGTCGAAGTCGTATCGATACGCGGCCGGGTCGCGCAGCGGCGCAGTCTCGGCATCGGCGTCGGCGTCGGCGTCGGCGTCGCGATCGGCCGCACCAAGGTTGGCGTGGTCGAGCAGGTTCAGACCCTCGGCGAGCGCCGCCATCATTCCGTACTCGATGCCGTTGTGGACCATCTTGACGAAGTGGCCCGCTCCGCTCGGTCCACAGTGCAGCCAGCCCTTCTCTGCGGGCACAGCTTCGCCGGTGCGGCCCGGGGTGCGCGGCGCCGCCTCTTCACCCGGGGCAATGGTGTCGAGGATCGGCGACAGATGAGCAACTGCATCGTGCGGACCGCCCACCATGAGGCAGTAGCCACGATCGAGTCCGTGCACACCGCCAGAGGTGCCGATGTCGACCAGCGTGATGCCGCGCTCGGCGAGCGCGGCGCTGCGAGCCAGGTCGTCGTTCCAGTTCGAGTTGCCACCATCGATGATGAGGTCGCCGTCGCTGAGTTCGGCGGCTACCGCATCGACCACTCGACCGGTGACCCCGGCGGGCACCATCACCCAAACAACCCGAGGCTGGCCGAGTTGGCCGGCAAGATCGGCGAAGGTACTGGCCCCAATTGCACCATCGGCCACGAGCTCCGCAATGGCAGCCTCGTCGAGGTCGTTCACCACCACCTCGTGGCCGCCTGCCATGAGTCGGCGGCTGAGATCGCCGCCCATTCGTCCGAGTCCGACCATTCCAATGCGCATCCGACCATCCTCGCAGCTGGTGCCCACAAGTGGGCCCGCGCCGGCCTCCTATGGAGCGACGCCGGTCACGCGGAGTAGTTTGTAGGAGCGCGATTGGATGTCGCACTCTCCACGGCCGCAATCCTTATGTCGGTCTTGTTTGTGGCCACCGCGGCACCCGCGGCAGCGGCATTTACCGCCAGCGTCTCTGACAACACTCTGACGGTCGGCGAGACCATCACCGTCACCGTGGACGGCAGCGGGGGCTATGGCGGCGCCGATCTGTTGGCGGTGACGTCCTGCAGCAACGCTAATACGGCCGGACAACCCCTTCTTGTGAGCGGCGCCGACGCATGTTTCGGGCCTGAGAGCTTCGTAGCGTCAGCGGCCACCTGCATTTTCGGTGGCAACTTCAACTGCGGAATCCGCGTCACCGCAGTTTCCCTATTCCCCGAGGACATCCGGCAGGACGTCTTGATCCCGATCAACGCGGTGAGCCCGGATTACCCCACCGTTGTGGTGAGCCATACCACCGTGACGGAAGGAGACAATGGTGTCACCCTCGCCACCATCGATTTCACGATCGACGAACCCGCCCCCGGGGCCGGTATTACCTGGGTCGCAGAACCACTCCGCGCCCACTTGGGTGTTGATTTCTCGTGCTCGAGCGGCGGTTTCTTCTTCACCGGCACAGAAACCACTAAGCAGGTCGGGGTTTCTGCCTACGGCGTCGGATTCGTCGCGATCATCGATGACGACGACCCACCCACGGTCTCGTTGGGGGTCGACCAGGCGAGCGAACGCAACAGCGGCACCAACACTGCGCTTGTCGGTGCCCGACTCTCCGAGGACTCAGGGAAGACAGTCAGTGTCGACTGGACCTCGGCTGGCCTCACCGCCACTGGCCTCGTCGACTTCATCCCCGGGTCCGACACTCTGGTGTTTCCACCGGGCAGCACGTACCAACCGATCCCCGTCGAGGTCGTGGGCGACCGCGACGTCGAAACACGAGAGCTTGTCCTCGTTGCCACCAACGACCATGTCAACGCCACACCCGGCGACAACAGCGGTTGGGGCGGTCTCTGGATCGAGAACGACGACAACGCCGACTACGACGTTCCCTTCGCGCCCGGCGTTGATCTCTCCGGATGCGACTTTTCCGGTCAGTTCATCGCCAACTCCCATCTCAACGGCGTCGACGCCTCCTGGATTGGCCTCCACGGCACCACGATCGTCAACCCTTCGCTCGAGAACGCGATCGTCGAGACCAATACATCGCGCGGCACCAGTTTCGTGGGCGTATCGGTGACGAAACCGATTTCGGCAACAGCAATATTTCCGACACCACGTTCCTCGTCGACAACGCCCAAGAAGCGATGCTCGCCAACGTGTATAGGTCGAGCAATGTCGTATGCCCCGATGCCAGCCTGGCCGGCCAGCACGGCGGCACTTGCTACGAAGCACCGATCGAACTGAGGGCCGACGGCACCGCCGACTCCGATCGCCCGATCTCGCTGGGCGATACCTATTTTTACGCCACGTTTAATCCGGGGCCGCAGTTCGATCCCGAAATGTTGTTCGCCGGCTTCTTCCAAGGCCCGATCGGCTCCAACGTCAACCTTCCCCACGAGGTCGACTTCTCCTTCGACAGGGGGCTATCTCCGTTTTAAGGCCGGTTCAAGCATCGGTGCGATCAGCACGGCGGCGCGCTGGCCCGCATCGCTTGGAGCGAGCCGCGAACCGTCAAGCCGCGGGGTGGTCAGGTGGAGTAAGACGAAGCGCGTTGCCTCCTCGAGGGCCGCCTCGACGGCATGGTCGTCGACGTTGAGCGCTGGTGCGGCCCGCATCGCCGGGGAAAGGGTCGACACTGCGACGTCGACGAGCGATGCGGCGTCGGCGGTGATGAACGGGAGCGTCTCGATGAGATCGGTCGACGTCAGACGAGCCAGGACCGGATTCTCGCCGATCGCAACCAACGCGGTCGAAACGGCATCGGCGACCGCCTCCGCGGAGGTGATCGACGCGGTAAGGACTCCGGCGACTCGATCCAGCACTTCTTGCGCCTCGCGTCCGATCACCGCCGGGACGATCTCGTTCTTGCCACCGATGTAGCGGTAAACGGTGGCGCGAGAAACGCCAGCCTCGGCGGCCACGTCGTCGACGGTCGTGCCGGCGATGCCATGCGACGCCAAGCGACGGCCAGCCGCTTTCAGCACCACCTCCGACTCCGTCACCCGAGGCCGAGGCACGCCGTCCGAACTTTCTTACCAAATCGTATTGACACGGAATCCATAATTTGTATCATAACACCATGATCACGATCGCTGCCGAACCCACGAGCCAGGACCGAAAGAAGACCATCCGGCCGAGCGCCTCGCACCGCGGTGCCCCCACTGTCGCCACGTGGAAGAACCCGACCGCGTGGATGTTCGGGGCGTTCCTCGTGTCACTGGTTGTGTCGCTGTCGTATCTCTGGGGCGCGGTGCCCGCGTGGGCAGCCATCACGCTCGGGACGCTCGCGAGGTATCTCGGGTTCACCGTCATGCACGAAGCGTCCCATCGCGTCGCCCACCGAAGCCGTCGAATCAATGACTTCCTCGGATGGCCGACCGGACTCGCGCTCACCGTGACCCTTCCGATGTTTCGGTCTTGCCACACGAAGCACCACTCCTACACGAACCAGCCCGAAATCGACCCCGATATGGATGTCGCCCGGTCGCCTCGCTGGCTTCGGCCACTCTGGTTGCTCGCTCCGCTATGGACCTACCGGACCCGCTACTACGGGCGCGGCTGGGCCAAGGCACGGCGTCACTGGTGGACGCAACTCGTGGTCGACGTCGCGTTCGTCGCGGCGATCATCGCGTCGGTCGTGACCGGCCACACCGGCGACCTCCTGGTCGTCTTTGTCGTACCGGTGCTCGTGTCGCTCGCCTTCCTCGCCATGGCGTTCGATCTGATCCCGCACCTGCCCTTCAACTCGACCGAACGCTTCCACGACACGCGCGCCCTCCCGAGTCGCACGCTCAACGTGCTCTTTCTCGGCCAGAACTATCATCTCGTCCACCACCTCTGGAACGCTGTCCCCTGGTACAAGTACCAGGCGGTCTTTGCCGAGACTCGGGAAGATCTCGCCGCGGTCGGCGCCCGCGTCGACTGGGGCGATTGAGTTCGATCTGTAGCCGCAGCCTCGGCAAAGTGGTGGCGGGACCGTCGTATCACTCGAGGATCGGTCGAAGCACCTCGATGTGGTCGACGAATCCTTGCTGCGGGTCCGATGACCCCCGCACGATCCAGTCCTCGATGTTGGCGATGACCGCCCCGAGCACGGCGTGCGCGAGGACGCTGGCCTCGCAGTCCGAGGCACCTGAGCCGAGGCGACGAGCGAAATCTTCGGCGAGTCGTCCCGCTGACTCGAGGATGATCAGAAACGCGAGGGCCGACAACTCCGGGTGCGCAAGCAACTGTTCGGTATCGGCTCGATCCTTCTCGGTGAAGAACTCGCTCCCGACCGAGGATCGGGCGACGGCGGAGACCGCCTCGAACGGGTTCTCCCCAACTGGGCGTGCCTCGATGGCGGACACGATCGTGAGCGAGGCGAGGCGCTGTCGGTCGACGGCGAGGTCGGCTTTCGACGGGAAGTAGCGAAATAGCGTCGCTTCGGACACCTCGGCGCGCTGGGCAATAGCCGCGGTGTGAGCGTTCTCGTAGCCCCGCTCTGCGAACAACTCGGACGCAGAATCGAGGATCTCCTGGCGCGTGCGGGCCTTCTTGCGATCGCGGAGCCCGACTTCACCGCCGGTGGTGGTGGCCGCTGCGGGTTCTCTCGTCATCGAATCCTCGGTTCGTGTCAGGACCACAAACTTGAAGTCACTCTCTTTTGAGAGCTACTCTACCCACATGAGAAATCGCCGCCCTACTCCGTGGACCAAACTGAGCGTGGGTCTCATCGTCGTTGGCCTGCTGGCCACGAGCTGCAGTGGCGACGATGACCAAGAGGGTTCAGTGGAATCGGCCACGCCAAGCTCCAGCGCGCAACAAGCCGACGCCGCATCCGAGGCGGCGACCGAGTCTGACGGCTCGGAGGGCGAAAGCGAAGCGACGCCGACCAGTGCGGCGCCTGAGGCCCCATCGCCGGACGCCGGTGGCGACAACAACGACGCGGACCCACTGGAGCCACTATGGGGCGTGGTGTTCGACCGTTCCCCTGAAGGACTGGCGACCGACGCTCAGATCGCGCAGATGCAGGAACTCGGCATCGGCTACGCCAAGTTCTGGGTCGCCTGGAACGAGACCGAGCAGGCACTTGCCGCCTACAACGCAACATCGGGCGAGTTCGGCATCGCCGGCGACAACCAGCCAACGGACTTGACGCGCGAACTACTGACCGCCAACCCAGGGTGGATCGAAGAGTACGCCTTCCCCGAGCGACCCGACAGTCGCTTTCACGACCTGATCGACTGGAGCCGGCTAGACGCTCAGGTGGATCAACTCGTAGCCGCCGGCATCGCCCCGCTTCCCCTGATCGCGGACGCCACGACCGCACCGAGGATCCCCGACCCTGACGGTCCTGCCAAGATCGCACCCGAACCGCTCGACTTCCGCGGCGAGACGGGACCCGGCAACACCTACGCGGGCGTCGGCACGGAGGCCTACCTCGCCCACGTCGAACTCTACGCAGCCGCCGCGGCGCGACGCTATTCCGAGTCGCCGAGGCAGATCACCTGGTGGAATCTGGAGAACGAGCTGAACTTCGCTCATCTGCACGTGCAAATCTTCGGATGGCGGACCGGAGACGCCTGGCTCGACGACGCATTTCGCACAGAGCTGTTAGAGACGTTGTCTCAAGGAATCAAGCTTGGTTCGCCGAACGCGCGAGCCACCCACAACGTCAATTTCCACGACCCGAACTGGGCGGAAGATCTGGCTCGCTACGCCGACAGCCTGGATGCCCTCGGCCTCGGCGGCTACCCGAACTACGTGTCCCCTCTTCCGTTGAACACCGAGATGCTGACCGATGCGGTGGAAACGGCTTTCGCCCTTGGAGAGCAACTCGGCAAGCCCGTGTTCGTCTTGGAGACCGGCAACCCCTCCGGGCCCGTAGGCGGCGGCTGGAACGAAGAGCTCCAATCCGAGTACGTATCGATCGCGCCAGTCGACGCACTGAACGCCGGCGCAACGGGCTACTTCCACTTCCTGTTAAATGACCGCGACTGGGACAACCCCGAAGGTGACCTACAGCAAGTCGAGATCTACTGGGGCCTGGTGAGGGTGGACGGCACGTACAAGCCCAGTTTCGAAGACTTCCAGGACGTCATCGCCGAATAGCGGGACACCTGTCGCGGGACCCTCACAGCAATGAGTGGTCCTAGTAGGACAGCTTTCACACCCTCGCCCATCGACTGATGCGAGGTCCGAATCGACGAGATCGTTCGTCAACGCCGGGCCGGCCCCGGCACGTCCACCATGCAGTCGAGTTCGGTATTCATCGCCCGAGAATTCACCACCGCAGGCGTCTCCTCATCGTGAAGGTTGGGAGGCCGTACTCGCGGCCGAGGATTGTCTCGCGGCCGTGACGGTCGATCACGGCGGCGAGGCGCTGGTGTATCCAGCTGTCGAGGGTGTCGGGGCCGTCGATGGCCCATGTGAGGATTGCACCGTTTCCGTTCATGTTGATTGCGTGGCCACCCGCATTGCATGACGCGACGCGCTGTGGACCAGTGGTCGCCTTTGGGCGACTGGGTCTGCCGTTCTTTCCGAAGGCAGCGCCCAGTGACTGCGGATCTATCGGGTCGAGAGCCCGCACAACATCGTGCTCGCAACCGCCCAGGGTTCGGGCATCCCGGCCGCCGTAGCGCAACTGGCCGCCTTCTTCGTCGCTGCGAGAATGGCCATTCGTCGGGGCCTCGCTCGCGATGGAGATCCCCGGAACCTCGTGTGGCTAGGGATCGGCACCGCCGTCATCAGCGGATTCCTCGCGTCGATGTTCATCACTGCCGAATTCACCACCACATGGCTCACGTGGCTCTTCATCGGCGCCGTCGTGGCCAACAGGAAAGTCGCTACTCCTGCAGCTTCGCGAGGACGCGACTTGGAGTGAGAGGAAAGGCGTCAAACCACACGCCGGTGGCGTCGTGCACGGCCGCAACCACCGCGGGCGCGTAGGTGATGAACGGCATCTCGGCCACACCACGGGCACCCCACGGACCGAACGGGTCTGCGAGCTCCAAGATCACACTGTCGACTTCGGTGGGAATGTCGCCGATCCCTGGGATGAGGTATTGCGACAGCCGCGGATTACGAACACGACCGTCGGTAACCACGAGATTTTCGCTCATGACATAGCCGTGGGCTTGCACCACGGCGCCTTCAATCTGTCCGCGCAGCATCGCCGGATTGATAGCCCGCCCAACGTCGTGGACTGACACCACTCGATCCACCCGGATGTGGCCGGTCGAGGTGTCAACGGTGACGTCGACCACCTGCCCCATGTAGCCATACGAGAAGTTCGGTTGACCGGCCCCGGTCTCGGGGTCGAGGGTCTCCGTGGGCGGTGGCGTGTAGCGGAACTTGCCAACCGCCGGTCGTTCGCCGTCTTGCCAGGCCTTCTCCGCTTCCTCGACGGCGCCAAGGACTGAGTTGCCGGACATAAAGGTGAGACGAGACGCCGACGCCGAACCGGAATCGCCGCTCGTGGCCGTGTCGGAGAAGTGGCCGCGCACCTGGCCGAGATCAACGCCTGACGCATCCGCGGTCATCTGCAAGATCGCGGCGTGATTGCCCTGGCCAACCTCGGCCCCGCCATGGAAAACGTCGACGGTGGTGGGCCGCTCATGGTCGGCGTCACCGAAGAAGTGGACCTCGGCTTCGCATCGTTCGGGGAAGCCGAAGCTGAAGCCGACGTTCTTCATTCCAACCGCGATGCCGCGACCGCGCCGGAGATGCTCGTCGGCGGGAGGTAATGACGCGACGGGGGTGAACGCAGGCACGGCCGGCACGGCGCCGTCGGTTGGGGCCCGTTCGGCACAGGCGTCAATCACTTCAGGGAGACCGACGCCTGCGGGCAGCGGCACCTGGGTGATACCGATGCTTCCTTCTCGCACCATGTTGCGACGGCGCAGCTCAGTGGGGTCGATGCCGAGTTCCGCCGCGAGCTTGTTCATCTGCATCTCGGCGACAAACCCGCCCTGCGGGCCGCCGAAACCACGGAAGGCGCCGCCGGGAACTGAGTGGGTATAAACGGCTCGACTGTCGATGCGAGCGTTGGGCACCTCATAGGCCCCGGCCACCGTGAGATGAGCGTTACCCAGCACCTTGTTGGAGGTGTAGTTGTAGGCGCCCGCGTCGAGCCAGACGTCGGCTTCGACGGCGGTAATCTTTCCGTCTCGGGTCGCGCCCAGCCGGGCCGTGATCAACCCACGATGACGCTTGTGATGGCCGACGATCGACTCTTCTCGTGACCATCGGGAATGGATGGCCCGATCAATGCCGAGGGCGGCGACCTTCTGAGCAGCAAGCGCCAGCACGATCTGGAGACTCATGTCCTCCTTGCCGCCGAACGCACCGCCAATCACCGCATAAATGACACGGACTTCCTCATCGGGAAGATCGAGCGCATGGGCGATCTGCTCGCGATCTTCGTACGTCCACTGGCCCGACGTCTCGACGGTGACACGTTGTTCGTCGTCGATCCAGGCGGTGGCGGCTTCAACCTGAAGGTACGCATGTTCCTGGTGCGGAACCTCGTACGAGCCCTCGATCACAACATCGGCGGCCGCCCAGCCCGCGTCCATGTCGCCCTTGCGAATCTTCATCTTGTAGTAGGCGTTGGACGGTGCGGTCTCTTCGTGGACGAGCACCTTATCCAGGCGGGCCGTTTCCAAATCGGGGACGAGGGGTAGCTGCTCCCATTCGCTGGCGATGGCACCGGCGCCCGCCTCGGCCGCCGCTCGAGATTCCGCCACCACAACGGCGAGATGATCAGCTTCCCACCGGCTGATATCGCAGCGCACATCGGAGCGCCCCGTGTGCTCGACACCGATCAGCACCGGCTGGTCGAACATTGTCAGGCCGTATTCATTCACCGGCACATCGGCCGCAGTGACCACGGCGACAACACCCTCGGTCGCTTCCGCGGCGGAGACATCGAGCGAGATCAGTCGAGCATGCGGTTGGTTCGTAAAGACCACTACGGCGTGGAGCGCGTCGGCCGGCACTCGGTCGGCTGGATACGTGGCGCTTCCGGTGACCTTCGCCGCCGCGTCGTGGCGAACCGCTGAGGCGCCCACTCCCCCGCGAGTCATGACGAACCCCCGGCCCGACGAACGGCTTCGGTGATCGGGTAGTAGCCGGTACAACGACAGAGATTGCCGGAGAGTCCGAGCTCGATCTGCGCATCGGTGGGCGCCGGGTGTTCATCGAGCAGTGATGCACCCGCAACGAGGAAGCCGGGGATGCAGAAACCGCACTGCACCGCGAACTCGTCGACAAACGCCTCTTGCAGCGGATGGAGGCCAGCATCGTCGGCCAGTCCCTCAACCGTGGTGACGTCGGAGCCGTCAGCCTGGGCAGCCGTTATCAGGCAACTCATCGCGGCCACACCATCGATCTGGACTGTGCATGCCCCACACTCACCTTCCGCACAGCCTTCCTTCACGCCGAGGGCGGGCCGCGAGGAATGGTCTCGGAGCCAATCCAACAGCGTGTTGTTGGCCGCCGAAGCGCCGGTGGCCCGGACGCCATTCAGCGTGAGAGCGATGGTGGTGGTGTGCTCGATGATCGATGACACGGGCGGGCTCGATGGCGTGCGGATACCGAGTACCGGTGGATCGACGGGCCACATCGCGGCCTGCTGGTCGGCCGCGAGCGCCCGCAGCGCCCGAACCAGAAGCGTCTCGGTGACTGACCGTCGATAGTCGGCGGTCGCCCGAACATCGTCGATTGGCGAGAGGGAGGCGGCCACCGATGCGGCCGCGGAGTCGATGACGTTGTTGTCGAGCCGTTTGCCCACCAGGGCCGCCGGGAGCACATGGCTAGTAATGACGGTTGCGGCGACCGAACCCAACGCGAGTCGGGCATCTTCGACAACACCGTCGGCGTCGAGGCGAACGACCAGCCCGGCGTGGACGACCGAGATCGCCTGCGCCCGCCGGAGACCAAGCTTTACCCAGATCCCGCGCTCCCCGGTCTTGAGCTTTGGGACGCGAACGGCGGTGATGAGTTCGTGAGGTTCTCGAATGGTTTGGCGGAAGCCGCGGAAGAAGCCCGCCACGGCAACTTCGCGATCCACCACCACATCGCCGTCGAGGCGAGACAGCACGACCCGAGCGTCGAGGGCCATGAGGGCGCTGATCGAGTCGTTGGCGGGACTGGCCGTGGCCAGATTGCCGGCCAGTGTCGCCCGATTACGCAGCTGCGGAGACCCGATCTCGAGACAGGCCTGGGCGAGCGGAAGCGCGGCTTCGCGAAGACGCGTATTCGCCACGACCTCGTTATGCGTGACGCCGCCGGCGAGCACGAACTCGGTGGCGGTTTCGGTGATGTCGTGGGCGTTGGCGATACCCGTGAGATCAACCAGCGTGACGGGCGAGCCGGAGGAACGAGCGAGGTCGAGCAGCAGGTCGGTGCCGCCCGAGATGGGCCGAGCATCGGCCGTGTCGCGGAGCGCTTCCAGCGCGGCACTCCAACTCGCGGGCCGGATCACCCGCTCAACCGGAGTGGCTGGTCGTTGGATCTCGTGGAGTTCGCCTGGGGTCGTTGCCATCAGCCGCGGTCGATTCCGGTGAAGAGCACGGCGATACGCCCGCCGCTCGGAGCCACCGTAAGCGGACCGGCGAGGCCAGCCGAACCAGTGGCGGAGACAAGGATGTCGGTTTCGGCTCGAGCCAGTTCGAAGGCCCGCAGGGTGGTGGCCTCCGTGGCAACGATTGGTTCGCCGCCGGTGGCGCGGGTGCGTTGGAGCAGCGGCTGCCAGTCGTAGGTGACATCGTCGAGGATCCCCGACGCGATGGACGACGGCTCGTCTTCCCACGGCCACATGTAGGCCGTCGGGTTGGTGGCCGCGGCCGCAAAGTCGAAGTCGGGAGCAAGGAGATCCCAGGCCCGCCGTAGTGGCGCACAGCCCTCGGCTTGCACCGGAAAGAGAGCCACGTCTCCCAACCCCATGGAGGTGGCGGTGGCCAGCGCCCCGCCGCCGACTTGGATGTAGACCGCGTCGAGACCGGGCGCCTGATCGGCGAGCTCCCAGCCAATCGTGCGGCCTCCGTCGAACGCGGACGGGGTGTCGGTGCCTTGCACGCTGAACGCGCGGGCGCCGGCCGCTACGGCCTCGCTGAAACGGAGGTAACACGGGTCGCCGGCTTCCCCGGATTGCCGCTCGCAAACCCGCAGGTCGGCGCCAATTTCGGTCAACTGCTCAATCACTGGCGGGTCAGCCCAGGCCGGAACAAAAACCTGCAGCGGGCGATCCATTGCTCGGGCGATCACGGATGCGCCAATCGCGGCGTTGCCGCAGCTGGCGATGGCCAGCACACCTTGCGGCTCGGCGCCGAGGGCCTCATCGACCAACATCTGGATCGCGACACCCATCAGGTGACGGGCCTTATGCGACCCACCAACACTGTCGACCTCAACCTTGACGTGAAGGTGGGCATCGAGCCCGGCCGCGGCCGCGAGTGCGGGCATCTCGACCGTAGGAGTGATGACAAATCCCCGGCCGTCAACACGCGCAACAGCCGCATCGAGCCGTCCGACGAGATCGACGAACCGCTCATCGCTGAGGCCGCCGGCCCGCGCCGCCGCATAGCTATCGAGCCGGTCCCGATAGTGAACAAAAGGGTTCGCGGCCATCAGGGATTAGCCGTGTGACGCGCCGGTAGCGGCGTTGAACTCGTCGATCATGCCGTCCCACTTCGCGGTGAGCGGGCGCAGGCTCTTCCAGAACGACTGATCGCGACGGGATTCGAAGTCGTCGATCTCGATACCGAGCTGCTCAACCCAGGTGAAGTAGCCGAGGTTGAACACGCGGTTGCGATGTACTTCGTCCATCTCGATCGCGTGAGTGGTTTCGACGTTGCCAAGATGGGTATCAAATGTCTTGGCCGCTTCGCGGTCGTCGAACCCGCCGGCGAAGTGGGTCGACATGACCTTCTCGCGTTCGGAGTTGTACAGCTCTGAACCGTCGGTGGCCACGGTGACGATGACATCGTCGGAGCCGAGACCCCACTGCTTCGCGGCGGTGATCGCGGCGAGCGTGTTGCAGATCGACGAGTAGCCCATGTGGGTGAGCATGTTGGCCAATTCAGGGGCGACGCCGCGTTCTTCGAGCAGGCGCATACCGGCCGGCGAGTTGAAGAGCACGTCGATTTCGTCGGTTGAACGGTCGGATATACCGACGATCAGATCGGTGTTGGTGACGTTGTGGATGAGCGGGATGTGCTTGTCGCCGATGCCCTGAATGTTGTGATCGCCGAAGCCGTTGTAGAGCATCGTCGGCACTTCGAGAGCCTCGACGGCGACAATGCGGGCACCGTGTTCGTCCTTCAGGTAGTCGCCGGCGCCGAGGGTGCCAGCCGAACCCGAAGCGGAAACGAAGGCGGCGAGATTGCCGGGGCGATCAGCGGTGACATGGTTATAGACGGCCTCAAGCGAGGGACCGGTCACGGAGTAGTGGCCCATGTGGTTCGAAAACTCACTGAACTGGTTGAGGATGACGTTGGTGGGATCCTTCTCGAGGCGCATGCACTCGTCGTAGATCTCCTTCACGTTGGCTTCGGTGCCCGTCGTGCGAATCACATCGTCGGGATGATCAATCCAACGGTCAAGCCATTCGAAGCGTTCGCGGCTCATACCTTCCGGCAAGACCGCGACACCACGACAACCCATGATCTTCGAGATCGCGATACCACCACGGGCGTAATTTCCGGTGGACGGCCAGATCGCACGGTTCTCGATCGGGTCGAACCGACCGGTGACCAGGCGGGCCACCAGGCACGTGTAGGCGGCGAGCACCTTGTGGGCGCCGATCATCGGGAAACGGTTGCCGAAAGCAAGCACGATGCGCGCATCAACTCCGGTGAGTTCCGGCGGCAGCTCGATGTGGTCGGGCACATCAATCGGGCCGGACCCGTCGAGCGCGTTGTACCAGTGACAACGGAACAGGTTGCGTGGATCGGCGGCGTTCTTGTCGACGCCATCGAGCGAATCGGTGATCGCACTCGGGATTGTGGCCGGGTCACGCAGCTGCGCGAACGTGGGCAACACGATGTTGTTGTCGCGGAACCGTTGGACCGCGTTGTCATAAGCGGACTGCCCGTCGGGGGCAAACTCTCCGAAGACGGCAAGGCCGCCCGTCGCGTCAGCGTTACTCATGTGAGCGTCTCCAGCTTCCTAAAAAGTCGTTGTGCGGCCTCGGCCGCTTTGTTGCGAATTTCCTCGCCGTCGACCTGCGTTGCCGCGCCGTCCGCGAACACTATCTGACCGTCGATCTGAACCTCAGTTGGCGAAATACCTGGGCTATAGGCCAGGCGCCACGGGTCCATCGGGGCGTAATTCCAGGTAACGCGATCGTTGCGCGCTTCGGGGAAGAGGTCGTAGCCCGGCTCGAGCCACTCCCATGCATCGTCGGGCGACATGGTGACGTCGTCTTCTCGACCGCGTACGTAGGCAACCCGAAATTCGTCGAGCATGTCGGCGCCGATGCCATCGGTTCCGAGCCCGATTCGATTGGCGAACCGACGGGGTCGGGCGTAGCCAACACCATTGTTCATGTTGGACCGGGGATTGTGAATCAGAGTGCCGAGCAGGCCGTGATCATCGGGCAAGTACACACCGTGCACGAGCCACCAGTTCTCGGCCGTGTGACCAGCGAGGCGCGTCCAGGTGTCTTCTTGGCCCTCGGCCACATGCACGTGAACACCGACGCCATGTGACGCGGCAAGTTCGGCGGCGGCGGCGATCGTGTCGTCACTGCAAGTGAACGCGGCGTGGAGTCCGACCATGCCCCGACCACCGGCGGACAGGAAACGATCGTTCTCGGCCAGTCCGGCCGCGGCGCCCTCGGGCCCGTGTCGGTCGGTGATGCCGTAGGTGCAGTTGACGCGCACGCCGACCTCCGCACACGCATCGGCGATGATCGACAACGAACCCTCGATGGCGAGCGGTGACTCGTGGTGATCCACGATCGACGTGGTGCCTCGCTCCAGCGCTTCGAGCGCGGCGAGCTTGGCCGACCATTCGATGGTGTCGGCATCGAGGGCACGATCGAGTCGCCACCACACCAGCTCAAGAATCTCTATGAACGCGCCGGGAGGGCGCGGCGGGGCCGGCATACCGCGGGCCAGCGCGGAGTAGAGGTGGTGATGGGCGCAGACGAGGCCGGCGGTCTGGTGCGGTTGCAGGTCTGGCTGCTCGCCGTCTAGGCCCATGCGTTTTCCCACGCCGCGGCGCGTTCACGGTTCGACTCGTTGATGAGCGGAAGCTCATTGCGCCATTCGCCGTCACGGTCATGCATCGCGGCGGCGACGGCACCGCTCGTCGGCACCAAGCCAATCTCGCCCACACCCTTGATGCCGTAAGGCGAGTTGGGCTGCGGCGACTCAACGAGGATCACGTCGACGGCGGGCATGTCTTTCGGACGGATGATGTCGAGCCCGCGGAGGGTGTTGTTGACCGGGCGACCGTCTTCGTCACACGGGAACCCCTCGCTCAGCGCATAGCCAAGACCCATGTGGACCGAACCTTCGATCTGGCCTTCGCAAAGCAGCGGGTTGACGGCGCGGCCGACATCGTGAGCGGCGACGACCTTCTCGATCACGCCGGTCTCCCTGTCCATGATCACCATCTGGGCGGCGTAGCCGAACGTCGAGTGGATGATCGGATTCTCAAGGCCATCGTTCATGGAGTTGGTCCAGTCGACGCGATATTCACCTTCGTAGTCGATGCCGACCTTGCAGCCATCAGCCATCGCGTTTCGACAGGCGTCAGCCACCGAGCCGGCGCCCATGAGAGTGCCGCGACTGCCGGTGGTCTGGCCCGTGCCAAGTTCGCGGGTGGAATCGACGATCACGACCACCTGCTCGGCGGTGATGCCGAGTTCTTCGATTGCCACCTGCTGGGCGACCGTGTGGATGCCTTGACCCATCTCAGTCCAGCAGTGACGTACTTCCACCATGCCGTCTTGGCGGAAGTGGATGACCGCCCTGGCGATTTCTTTGAACCCGTTGCCAAGACCAGAGTTCTTGAGCCCGAGGCCTAGGCCGACGGCCTTGCCGGCGGCGATGGCTTCGTCGTACGGACCCTTCACGGCGTCGAGGCATTCTTGGGCGCCTAGGCAACCGTCGTCCATGATTTGGCCTGGTCCCCAGACCACACCGGGGGTGACAACGTTGCGGTTTCGCATCTCCCAGCCGGAGATGCCGACCTTCTCGGCCAGCCGATCCATCACCCCTTCCATCGCGAACTGCGCCTGATTGGCACCGAAGCCACGGAACGCGCCACAGACCGAGTTGTTGGTTCGAACCGCGATCGCTTCACAATCGATGTTGGGGACGACATAGGGGCCCGAGGCGTGGCCGGCGGCCCGCTCGAGCACCTTCATGCCCACGGACGCATAGGGACCGGAGTCGCCGATCATCTGAATATGGAGGGCCTGCAACTTGCCATCGGCATCACAACCCGCCTTGTAGGCCATGCGAATTGGGTGGCGCTTCGTGTGAACGAGGAACGACTCTTCGCGAGAGAAGGTGATCTTCACGGGCCGTTGCAGGAGCCAGGCGGCGAGCGCGGTCTGACCCTGGTTCGACATATCTTCCTTGCCTCCAAACGCGCCGCCGTTGCTGACGAGTTCGGCAACAACAACGTCGATGTGGACGTCGAGGATCAAGGCGATGTCGTTGCGGTCATCCCAGATTCCCTGGCCACCGGAATAGACCATCAACCGATCGAAGTCAGCCGCTTCGCTTCCCGTGCCGCCTTCCGTGGTCGGCAATGGCTGGCCCGCGGCCACCGGCACGGCCAGCGTCGATTCAGGTTCGAGGAAGGCGTGGTCGATGCGCTGGGTTTGGAATGTCTCCTCAACCACGTGGTCGCAGGAGTCGAGCGATGTTTCGGGGTCGCCGCGCCGGTACGTCGAGGTTGACAGTCGGTTGCCGTCGAGTTCCCAAACCGCGTCTTCGTCGCTGTTCAGCGCATCAATCGGGCTGGTGAATGGGGTGAGCACATCGTAGGTGACGTTGATGAGAGTGGCCGCGTGACGAGCGGTGGGGCGATCCTTCGCCACCACACACGCCAGCACGTCGCCGAGGTAACTCGTGCGACCACCGACGGGGATGAAGAGCGGCCAGTCCTTGTAGATGATGCCGGAGCGCAGCGCGCCCGGGATATCGGCGGCGGTGAAGACACGCTCGACCCCGTCGACGGCTTCGGCCGCCGAGGTGTCGATCGCGACAATGTCGGCTCGGGCATGGTCGGAGAGATGCAGCGCGCCGTGGAGCATGCCATCAACCACCATGTCGTCGATGTACGGACGGTCGCCCAGGCTGAGCGCAGCGGCCTCGTACTTCACCCCCCGGGAGCCAACCCCCTTCGGTGAGACCATGACCGGCACTTCTCCAGCAGCAAGACTCTCCACCGCATCGAGGATCTTCGTGTAGCCGGTGCAACGGCAGAGATGAGCACCGAGCAGACGGGCGGCGCCATCTCGAGTGAGGTCGCGGCCCTTCTTGTCGATCATCGCCTTGGTGCGCACGAGAATGCCGGGCGTGCAGAAACCACACTGCAGCGCGCCGTGGGCCGCGAACGCGGACGACATGCGATCGCGTTCGGCCTCGTCGATTCCTTCGAGGGTGACGACCGCAGAACCTTCGGTCTTTTCCATCGAGGTTTGGCACGACACGCGTGCCTTTCCATCCACCAGGACCGTGCAGCAGCCGCACTGACCCGTGGGCGAACAGCCGTCTTTCGGAGAGAACACGCCGAGTTCGTCGCGGAGCGCCGCAAGCAGATGCTCGTGGCCATCAGAAGCTTGGACTTCGCTGCCGTTGAGATTGAAAGCGGTCACGTGATGACTCCCTTTTGCGAGGTGATTCGGCCGTACATCTCGGGGCGTCGGTAACGCTCGAAGTTGAACAGCGTGTCTTTGTAGTCAGCGCACCAATCGAGATTGGCTTCGGCGACGATGAGCTCGTCACCATTTGTTTCTGCCACCTGGATGATCTCACCCGATGGCGCAATGATCGCAGACTCCGCGAGTGAGTCGACGCCTTCCTCGTTGCCACCCTTGGCCACGCCAACCACCCAGGTGCCGTTTTGGTAGGCGCCGGCCTGCATGACAAGGTGATTGTGGAAGCCCTGGAGCCGATTCTGCGACGGGTCCGGGGCGTAGTGGAGGGGCGTGTTGTAACCGATCAAGATCATCTCGACACCCTGAAGACCCATCTCTCGATAGGTCTCGGGCCAGCGCCGATCGTTGCACGTGGCCATGCCGATACGGCCGCCGAACGCTTCGAACACCTTGAAACCTTCGTTCGACTCCTCGAAGTAGCGACGCTCGAGGTGCTGGAACTCACGCCAGGGTTCGTTGTCTTCGTGGCCGGGGATGTGAATCTTGCGATAGTGCCCGACGACCGAACCGTCGGTCTCGACCAAAATCGTGGTGTTGTAGCGGTGCCCATCGACGGTGAGTTCGGCGTAGCCCAGAGCGAAGCCCACGCCCAGTTCGACTGCGGCATCAAAGAGCGGCTGCGTTGCCGCGTTCGGCATCTCAGTTTCGTAGAAGTGATCGTGGCCGCCGAGGTCTTCGGTGTACCAGCGGGGGAAGAACGTCGTGAGTCCGAGCTCGGGAAAGACAACAAGCTGGCAACCGGCGTCGGCCCCCCTTCGTAGAAGCACAAGTAGTCGTTCGACAACCTGTTCGCGAGTTTCCTCGAGCGCGATCGGGCCGAGCTGGGCGGCGCCGACGGTAAGAGTGCGGGTCACGATGAGATCACTTCCTGCAGGGGCAAACCCTGCTCGCTCTCCAGCAAACGTTGCACGAGCGAGACCGTCTCGTTGTCGGCTCGCGCCTCAACGATGCGCCCGTTGTCGAGCAAGAAGCCCTGTCCCTGATCTTCGCGGCCGGCGTAGAGCTCGGGGTCGGTATAGAGCCGTGGCTTGATCTGCGCAGGGTCGCCGTCTTCGGGGCAGAACACCATGCAGTTGCCGCATTCGTTGCACAGCTCAGCGAGCACCAAGTACTGCTGGCGGTCCGGCATGTCGGGCAGGCTCTTGATGTTGAAGAACGCGTCGTTCGGGCACACGGTGATGCAGAAGTTGCAGGCAACACAGCCGAACATTTCGAGCTCATTGTCGACCGAGCGGGGCAGCTTCTCGTTCTCGACGAGGGTGTACGGGCCGCGGCCGTCCCCCCGCAACGACGATGCGTACGCGCTGCTCGTCGATTCGAATCCGGCGGCGATAGACGCCTCTTGCTGGATGGCTCGATAACTCTCGAGATCGGTGGCCCCTGCGGCCGCGATGGTTTTCGTCAATCCCCGCAACATGGGCGCCATCCGGCCGTAGCCACCGGGCTTGAGCAGGTCCGAACAGATCGTGGCCGGGTTGAGGCCAGTGGCCAGCGTGTCGGCCAGGTTGTCCTTGTCGACGCCGGCGGAGAACGACACCATCACGTCGCCCTCGTGGCCCGGGATCATGAAGGTGCCGGGTAGGGCCGTGGCGAGCTTGTCGAGCAGGGTGGACGCGAGGACATGCAGCGGCGCACCAGAGAGGTACATCGTCTTGTCGGGCATGAACCCACGGTCGTTGTCGACCACCAGCGTGTTGGTGAGCTTGATGCCGAACTTTCGGCCGCGATCCTTCGCGTACTGGTTGAGCTCGCCGATGAGCTCGACGCCGCGCTCGAACTGGAGGTCGGCTCCGAACGCCGCTTCCTGCACAGGAACGGAGGTGTAACCCAGCTCGTTGTTCACGATCTCGGCCACGGTCTCGTAGCCCAGCAGGGTGGGGTTGAGCTTCACGATGACGTCGAGGTTGTGATGATCGATCAGGTGCTTCGTGATCGACTCGATCTCTTCGGGCGGGCAGCCGTGAAACGTCGAGAGGGTGAGCGTGTCGGAGATGACCGGATCGAAATCAAAATCCCGGAACTCAGCGAACGGGCCGACGAGCTGATCGCGCTGGGCATCGATGGACGCCGCCGCGTTGCGCATGCCGGCGATGAACGTGGACACCTTGTCGGTTGTGATGCCAGCGAGGTCGTAGCCGACCGACATGTCAAAGACGTAAGACCCGGAATCGCCGGTGAACTCTTGGAGCGGCTCCCACTGGCGAAGGACGGCCAGCGCCATCCACGCCTTCGCGTATTCCTCGAGGCTCTGCGGAACGGTGAGTTCTTGACTCCACTCGATGTTGTACCCGATGGTCTCCATGTCGATACACGGACGAGCGATCTCGAGATCATCGATCACCTGCACCGTCTTCAGCTCGAAGAGGCGACCGCCGCCGAGCCACGCGAGCACGATGTTCTGCGCCATCTGGCTATGGGGGCCCGCGGCCGGGCCGATTGGCGATTCACACCGCCGACCGAGAAACTCGAACGAAAGATCAACGTTCTCGTCGGGTTTCCAGATGCGGGCGTTCGGAAGGTCGAAGATCTTCTTCCGCGAGGTCCACTCGTGGTCGATGCGGCCCATCAGTGTGCCGAGCGACATTGGGGTGAGGGGCGGTGTGGCTTCCGGCATCAGAGGACTCCTTCTTCGCGGTTCGCAAGGTTCAGCAGAACCTGCAACAAGACGTTGGCACCGGCCTCGAGATCTTCGGGACTCGTGTATTCGGCCGGATTGTGGCTGAGCCCATTGTGACTCGGCGTGAAGACCATCGCGGTGGGGCACACGCGGGCCAGCATTTGGGCGTCGTGGCCGGCACCCGACGGCATGCGTTTGACCGAATGGCCGAGCGTCTCGGTGGTGCGTTCGACGAGTGACACGAGGGCCGGATCGAAGATCACCGGCTCGAAGCGGGCCAGGATCCGGGTTTTCACGGTGCAGCCTTCGGCCTCCGCCGTTTGCGCCATGAAATCGGCAAGACGGGCTTCGGCGACCTGCAGCACCGCTTCATCGGTGTTGCGAATGTCGACCGTGAGTGTCGCGCTGGCAGGAACGACGTTGATCAGGTTGGGCGAGAGCTCGAAACTGCCGACCGTGCCGACCTGTGGCTGACCGAACTCGTGGGCGAGATCGTGAACGAACGTGGTGATGGCGGCAGCGACATAGCCGGGGTCGCGGCGCATCGACATCGGCGTTGTGCCGGCGTGGTTGGACTGGCCGGTGATCGTCACTTCTTGCCAGCTGATGCCTTGCACCCCATCAACGGCCCCGATCGTGATGCCCTCGACCTCGAGCACGGGCCCTTGCTCGACGTGGAGCTCGACGAATGCGTGGGGCACGAGTCCGGGAACGGGCGCGGATCCGGCGTAGCCGATTCGTTCGAGCTCAGCGCCGATTACCGCACCGTCGATGCCCTCAATATCGAGGGCTTCTTCCAACGCCATACCGCCGACATACACGAGGCTGCCGAGCATGTCGGGCTGGAAACGGGCGCCCTCTTCGTTGGTGAATAATGCGACGGCAAGCGGCCGTTCGGGAACGACACCAGCGCCGATGAGGGTCTCGATCACTTCCAGGCCCGCGAGCACACCCAAGTTGCCGTCGTAGCGACCGCCGGTTCGAACGGTGTCGACGTGTGATCCGGTCATGACCGGAGCTCCGCTTGTTGCTCCCGGGAGCACCGCGATCACATTGCCGATGCCGTCGACGTGCACGTCCATACCGAGATCGTGCATCCATGTGACGACGAGATCACGACCAGCTTTATCTTCGTCGGTGAGGGCCAACCGGGCGCAGCCTTCGGTGCCTTCGATCGCACCAATCTCGGCCAACGCCGCCAAGCGGCCAACCAAGCGGTCGATGTCAATACGCAGATCCGCGAGCATCGAAAGACCGTATCAGACGAACTTTACAAAAAGTAAAAAAGCTGTTGCTGATACGATGCGGATTTGATGACTGACCTCCTCATTCACGACGCCTGGCTGGTGGCCACGGTCGACGACAACCGCCGAGAGATTGAAGGCGGCTGGGTCGCCATCACCGACGGCCTTGTTTCCGCCATCGGTGATGCCACAACCCCCACTCCGTTCGCCGGTGAGCGAATCTCCGCGGCCGGTTGCCTCGTCACCCCCGGGCTCGTCAATACCCACCACCATCTCTTCCAAAACCTCACCCGTTCCTACACGCCGATGACCGCCGCGCCGCTCTTTGGTTGGTTGCAATCGCTCTATCCCTTGTGGACGGCCGCGATCGACGAAGAGTCGGAGTATTTGGCGGCCTGGGTCGGCTTGGCCGAACTCGCATTGTCCGGCTGCACCACATCGAGTGACCACCACTATCTCCACCCGGTGCGGGCCGGAGATCTTCTCGGCGCCGAAATCAACGCAGCCCAGGATCTCGGAATGCGCTTCCACCCCACCTACGGCTCGATGAGCCTGTCGGTGAAAGACGGCGGACTGCCACCCGACGATGCCGTGCGCGATGAGGACGACATCCTCGCCGAATCCGAGCGTCATGTTGCCCGTTGGCACGACCCGTCCCATGGGTCGATGGTGCAAATCGCGCTCGCCCCGTGCTCGCCGTTCTCGGTCACGCCTGACTTGATGCGGCGCACTGCTGAGCTCGCCGAACGACTCGACGTTCGCCTCCACACCCATCTTGCGGAGAACTCCGAAGATGACGAATACGCACTCGCCACCTTCGGCATGCGCCCCGTCGACCTCTACGAAGACGTCGGCTGGTTGTCCGACCGCAGTTGGGGCGCCCACGTCGTTCGCCCCAACCCCGAAGAGGTAAAGCGTCTCGGCGCGGCCGGTGTCGGCATTGCTCACTGCCCCAGCTCCAACATGATTCTGTCGTCAGGTATTGCCCCGGTCGTCGACCTCCGCCACGCCGGGTGCCCGGTGGGCCTTGGTTGCGACGGCTCCTCCTCAGCCGACAGCGCGTCGTTGTGGCAAGAGGCTCGGCTTTCGATGTTGCAGGGCAAGCTCGTGTCGGGCGCCGCCGGTATGACGGCGCGGATTGCGCTCGAAGTCGCCACTCGGGGCGGCGCCGGCTGCCTCGGCCGCGAGGGCGAACTCGGCGAACTGTCGGTCGGCAGCGTTGGCGACGTCGCCATCTGGCAGCTCGACGGTCCGATCTTCGCGGGTGTGCTCGACGACCCCATCGAAGGTTGGCTGCGCTGCGGCCCCACCGCGGCCCGCGACACGATTGTTCAGGGCAACGTCATTGTCCGCGATGGCAATCTTGTAGCCCCCGAGCTCGGCGCCAACCTCGCCGCCCATCGCGTCGCCGCCCGCCGCTTCCAGCCTCTGTAGCGCAGCAGCCTCTGTAGCCCGCAGGGACGAACGCTAGGGTCGCCGCCATGACGTTCGACGCCGGATTCGACACACCGCTGAGTACTGAAGACGACGTGGTTTCCGGTCCCTTTCGTCGTCCGCTCCAGATGCTGCATGACCAGGAATACGGCGGTCACTCGTCGATTCACGACGGTGACATGGCGGCTGAGCTCGGCTTCACCGGCGCTCCCATCGAGGGGCCAACCCACTTCAGCCAGTTCGTTCCGCTCCTCGCCGAGATCTGGGGCCAGGAGTGGTTCGAACGCGGCTGTTTCTCGTCGCATTACCAAAACATGGTGGTGGAGGGAGAAGAGGTCCGCGCGTTCGTTGCCATCCCCGCGAAGGGAGCGACCATCACTCGAGCGTGGGCCGAGAAGGCCGACGGCACCCCCGTGCTCGAAGCCACCGCCAGCCTCGGCGCGACCGACCCGACCATTCTCGACGAGCGCCGGGCGAAGCTTCGGCCACCGGAACAGCTCGTGATCCTGGAAGGCATCGCGGTGGGAATGACCGGGCGGGCCGACGAGCCCGTGGAGATGGGAGCGCACCAACACATGGGTGCGCTCTATCCATTCAGCCTGGCCGACAAGATCACCAAGATCACTGAGAGCAGCCCGTGGTACGCCGGCGAGTCACCCTGGGGCGGGGCGATCATTCCGCTCGAAATGGTGAGCGTGTTGGTCGAATACACCGCGCACAGCGCGGGCTTCGCGGTGAAGGGCCCGTCCGTCGGCCTCTTCGCCGATCAAGAGATCCGCATGATCAAGGGACCACTCATGGTGGACGCGCCCTACGTGATTCGTCGTGAGGTGGCCGCCGTCTCCGAGAGTCGCCGGACCGAGTCGTATTGGGTCCGCTCGTCGATCCACGATGCCGTCACCGACGAGAAACTCGCAGAAATGCTGCTCAACCATGCGGTGCTAAAAGACTCCTACGCGAACTACCCGAAGGATTGATCCCATGGCTGGCGCCTACGCCCACGGCCACCACGAGTCTGTCTTGCGCTCACATACTTCTCGCACTGTCGAGAACTCCGCGCACTATCTCCTCCCTCACCTCGCCCCCGCGACCAAGATTCTCGATGTGGGGTGCGGCCCCGGCTCGCTCACCGCCGACATCGCCGCGCACGCACCCAACGCTTCCATCAACGCGCTCGACGCCTCGGCCAAAGTGATCGAACAAGCACAACGAGATCACGGTGCGGTGGCCTCGTTCGCGACGGGCGACGTCTACGCCCTCGACTTTCCCGATGCGCACTTCGACATTGTTCACGCCCACCAGGTGCTTCAGCACTTGGATCGCCCCGTCGACGCGCTGCGAGAGATGCGGCGGGTCACCCGGCCCGGCGGCATCGTTGCCGCCCGCGACGCCGACTACGCGGCAATGACGTGGGCCCCCGAGAGCGGCGCGATGACCCGATGGATGGATGTCTACCAATCGCTCGCCGCCGCGCTGGGCCACGACGCCAACGCCGGTCGCCAACTTCTTGGATGGGCGCATGCCGCGGGCTTTGCCACCGTCGAGACGACCGCCTCGATCTGGTGTTACGCCGAGCCCGACTCCCGCTTGTGGTGGTCGGAGATCTGGGCTGACCGGGTTGTGCAGTCCTCGTATCGCGAGCATGCGCTCACGCAGAACCTGGCAACCGAAGCCGAGCTCGCGGAGATGGCGGCGGCGTTTCGCTCATGGGCCACCCACCCCGACGGCGTCTTCATCGTCCCCCACGTCGAGATACTCGCCGCACGATGAGTGGCTTCTCGCTCCGGGCATCGATCTTCCAGACGCCAACACCTGACGCGCTCGAGGTGCTTCCCGATCAGCTGATAGAGATCGCCGCCGACGGTCGAATCTCCGCGATCCGTCCCGCCTCGACCCAAGACCAGCCGGACGAAATCCTTCCTCCCGACCACGTCCTGATCCCGGGGATGATCGATACCCACGTCCACGCTCCGCAATGGCCCCAGCTCGGAACCGCCCTCGACCGACCACTTGAGGAATGGCTCTTCGATCACACCTTTCCTCTTGAGGCTCGCTTTGCCGACACCGGCTTCGCCGAACAGGTGTGGTCGTCGATGGTGCCCACCCTTCTCGGGCTGGGAACCACCACGGCCGTGTATCACGCCAGCGGGCACGAGGAAGCAACGATCGCCTTGGCCCAGGCGTGTCATCAACACGGCCAGCGCGCCTTCGTCGGCCGGGTGGCCATGGATCATCCCGACGGCACACCGGAGTGGTATCGCGACACGTCGGCCGACATCGCCGTCGAGGCCAGCGCCCGTTCGATCGAACAGATCCGGGCGCTCTCCGGTCGGCCCGGTCTCGTCGAGCCGATCGTCACGCCTCGTTTCATTCCCGCCTGCACCGATGCCGCGCTCGAAGGCCTCGGCGAGCTCGCCGCCGCCGCCGGAGTGCGGGTGCAAACCCATGTGTCCGAGAGCGACTGGGAACACCAGTACGTCCTCGATCGCTTCGGGATCACCGACACCCATGCGCTCGAACAGTTCGGGCTCATCGCCGACCACACTGTGCTGGCGCATGGCACCCATCTCACCGATGACGACCGCAACACCCTCATCCGCCACGGCGCCGGCGTCTCCCACTGTCCGCTGTCCAACGCCTACTTCTCTGAACGAATCTTCCCGGCCCGTCGTCAGATCGCGGCCGGACTACGAACCGGCCTCGGCACCGATATCGCCGGCGGAGCCGAGGCTTCGCTCCTCGCCCAATGTGGTCACGCGGTGACGAGTGCCCGCCATCTCGACGCGAGCGAACCCGACAATCGGATCGACATCGTCGCCGCGTTTTGGATGGCCACGGTTGGCGGCGCCGACCTCTTAGGAATCGACGCCGGCCTCCTCCGCCCCGGTAACGTCTTCGACGCGCTCGCGGTCGATCTCGGGGCCGTCGGCGTGATGACCGACCTCGACGATCACGCCCGCACCTTCGAGAAGTTGGTGCGACGATCGAACGACCGAGCGATCACGCGCGTGTGGGTCGACGGTGTCGACGTCGTTACTCGATCCGACGCATCTGGTAGAGGTTCTGGCTGATCGCAACGACCTCGCCCGACTCATCCTTGAGTTCGCACTCCCAGGAGTAGTCGGCCTTCCCGTTCGCATCGGCCTCCACCATGATCCGATCGGCCTCGTCGTCGTCCATCCGCACCTCGACCGTGATGTCGGTCAACGCCGGGCGCCGGAAACGAATCTTGAGATCCTTCACGATCGGATAGAACCGCTTCGCATCAAACGTGGTGAGAAAGAGAGTCCCACCCGGCACCTCGGCCAGGGTGAAGAGCGCCCCCGCGTACATCATCCCCACATGGTTGACATTGAGATCGAAGGGCATACGCAAGCGCACGAACCCTCTCTCGGCATGATCGACCACGATGCCCGTGCGTTCGAGGAACGGGATCGTGGCCCAATTCCCCTTGGTGAGTTTGTCGGTGTCCCATGTGGTCATGCGCCATTGTGGCGCAGCGTTGGACTTCCCGCTTTGCGTTCGGCCCGAGATCGGGCGCTTTCTTGCCGTTCTCGCCGCGGGTGTTTCGCTGGGCGGGTGGTGGCCGTGTATCGCCGCCATAACAACAGCTGACAGACTCTCCGAATGCCCCGACTCGGCTGGCGCCTTCTCCACCTCCTCGCGATAGCAACGCTGGCCATCACCCAGCCGCTGCTCGGCATCCTGGGCGACAACCCCACGTTCTTCACCGCCCACAGTTCGACGCCTGGTCAGGTGATCTGGTTCGCCCTCCTTGTCTCCGTGGTTCCGGCCACCCTCGCGGCCACGCTCGAAGGCGGCGCGCACCTCATCGCGCCCTCAGCCGGCGAGAAAGCCCACCGCGCGCTGCTCGGTCTGTTCGGATTCGGCTTTGCCATCCAAGTAGTCGACGTTCTTCCGGGGCCGTGGATCGTGCCCGCATTCGTGGCCGCGGCGCTCGTGGCCGTCATCGTCGTGCTGTACCAGCGCTACGAAGCCATCCGCAGCGTCTTCTCAATTCTCGCTATCACTCCCGCGCTCTTCCTAATGCTGTTCCTGCTCGTCTCGCCCGCGAGCAAGGTGGTCTTTCCCGACGACGTGGACGCAGCCGACCTCGGCGACCTCAATGACCTGATCGGCGGTGACCTCGGCGGCGACGGCGACCCGCTCACCGTGACCGAACGTCTCAATCGGCGCTTCCCGCCGATCTACCTCCTGATCCTCGATGAGCTTCCAATGGCATCGCTGCTGGACGAATCCGGTGTTGTTGATGCCGCCCGGTTCCCGAATTTTGCACGGCTCGCCGACACTTCACACCTGTTCACTAACGCCACCACGATCGGCTTCACCACCGAGCTCGCCGTGCCGACGATTCTCACCGGTCGGGCGCAGAGTGAAGCGGCGCCGGTCTACAGCCTGTACCCGGAGAATCTCTACACACTCCTCGGCGACATCTACGACGCTTCCGAATCCGATCCGCTCGTCGATCTTTGCCCGCCGTCCATCTGCAACGGCGAACCTCCTGCGGCGATTGACGAACTTCTCACCGATACCACCGCGACAGAAGAGACCACCACCAGCACGCCGGCCGCGACCTCGGCGCCGCGGACTGAGCCCGCGACCGATGACGTTGGCTTTCGTCTTCTCCTCGATGATGCGGCGGTCGTATTTGGTCACCTCCTTACCCCCGATGGCCTCGATGTCGGGCTTCCTGAAATCGGCGCGACCTGGGGAGACTTCGGCGGCGAACCCGGCGCAGCGTCGCCCTCGACCACCACCACCACCACCACCACCACCACGACAACACTTCCGCTCGACTTGGGGGCCGGAGAAGTGCTCGTTGACGACATCGTTCCGGTTGACGTATCCGCAATCAGCGGCGAAAACGCCAGCTTCCTCGACAGCCTGGTTTCCAACGATGGCCGCGTCCAAGACTTCGAGACGGAACTCTCAGCCATTCGTGCCAGCGGCATGCCGCGGCTCTCGGTCATACATTCACTCTTGCCCCATGTGCCTTGGCGCTTTCACGGCAACGGGGAGGCCTACGCCGATGTCCGGCTCCCCGGCTATTTCTCGATGTGGGATTCCGATCTCGCCATTGCTCGGGCCGGCCAACAGCGGCATCTTCTCCAGTTGCAGTTCAGCGATCAGCTGCTGGGGCGTTATCTCGACAAGCTCGAGCGCCAGGGCATCTTCGACTCGGCCACTGTGATCGTGACCGCTGATCATGGCGTCTCCTTCGTTCCCGGGGAACGCAGCCGCGGACCCGGCGTTGAGAACATGGGTGGGATCGCCGCCGTGCCGTTGTTCTACAAACTCCCCCACCAGAACACGGGCGAGGCCCACGAGTCGCCGGTGCAGACCATCGACATTGTCCCCACGATCGCCGAACAGCTCGATCTCGAGATTCCCTGGACGGTCGATGGTGTCAACCTGTTCGGCCCAACGGTCGACCGCGTCCGAGATGTCCTCTTCCCGTTCCATAGCCCAATCACCGAACCGTTGGGTCCCGCGATCAAGGACGTGACAACGGACCTTCTCGAAGTGTTTGGCAACGGCACCGACGGCAATCTCTATGCCCTCGCCGGACTCCGAGACCGCATGGGTACGAACATCGACGACCTGGTCAACTTCCCCGCGGCGTACTGCTGGTCACGGGAGCGGCCCGACGCGCTTCCCGAAGACAACGGCACCGTCGGCTTTGTCTTCGGCACAATGAGCGACCGGCGCCGCGAATCGATCCCCTATGCCATCGCGGTCGACGGCGTCTTGGCCGGCACGGCCATGACGTTGAATCACGACGACCCTCAGCGGGTGTACGGCCTCGGCGATCCGCTCGTTTGGGCCCGAGGGACACTGTCGGACCTGACGCTCTACGAGATCGCCGACGACCGGCTGTTTGTTATTCCTGAGTGTTAGCGCCGGTCTCGGAAATCACGACTTCAATCACAAGCTCTGCGACACGGTCTCGGATACGTTCGACGACCTCGGGGTCGTCCACCGCACCGACAGCCCGCATGATGTGCGGACCAAAGGCACTCCACCCCAACTCCATCGCCATGGCCGCCGCAAAGCCGGCGCGGAGCCGCTCGTCGGGTGATTCGAGCCCGCGAGTCTCGGCCACGACACCCAGGAGAAGCTGCGGGACTGAAATCTCTTCGCGAAACTCGAGCGAGGCGAGTTCGAGATCACCGTCGAGGATGATGCGGGTGAGGGCCCGCAGGTATGGCCGCTGCCCGTCGAGAACCAGCGGCGCGAGGACATCTTCCGACGCATCGTGGGACTCCTGGGTGCGCAGGTAGAGATCGTGAGCGAGCGATCGAACGGCAGCAGTGATCAGTGCCTGCTTCCCGCCGAAGTAGTGATGGATCTGACCCTTGTTCACGCCCGCGCGCTCGGCAATGTCGCGGACACTCATCCGGCTTGGGCCAACTTCGCCGAGGAGTTCGCCCGTCGCTTGGATCAACGCCTCGGCAACGGCATCGCGACCATGCGCCTGTTTCTCCACGATGTTGGTTGAAACTTTCGTCATCCGAGCGCCAAATGTAGGTGAGGCCCTCTCACTCCACCACCGAAACGCCCAAGAATCTCGCCGCCGCGTTTCCCGCCACCCATCCGGTGCTGAGGCACGCTTGCAAGAGATAGCCGCCCGTGGGGGCGTCCCAGTCCAACATTTCCCCTGCCGCGAAGACGCCGGGCCGGCGCGCAATCATGAAATCCGAAGTGAGCTCCGTGAGCCGCAGGCCGCCCGCGGTGGAGATCGCTCGATCGAGAGGCGCGACACCGAGAACGAAAACGGGCACCCGGCGAATCAGACCAACCAGATCTTCGGTCGAGCGGGGTAGGTCGTTGCCAGTTGCCTCACGCAGCAGACCAATCGCCACGGGCGCGAGGCCAACCCGCCGAAGCATCGTCGACGCCGAGTCTTTCGGCCGCCGTTTCTCGAGCCGCTGCCGAACAGCGTCAGCGTCGAGCTCGGGGAGCAGATCGAACGTGATGCTCAACGGCTCGCGGATCCGCGATGCGAGGGCATAAACCGGACCTCCTTCGAGTCCGTTGTGGGTGATGACCAGCTCGCCCCGATTCGCCTCTCCATCGAAGTGAACGACCACGTTCTTCAGAGGCACACCTTCGAATCGATCTCGAAACACCGGCGACCAATCGACCAAGAGACCGGCATTGGCTGCCCGTAGCGGCTCGACCTCCTGTCCGTCGCCGGCCAGGGTGTCAGCCCATTCCCCATATGAGCTCACCCGCGGCCACGACGCCCCGCCAAACGAGAGGATCGTGGCCGGATGCTGTGCGCCGAACATCGCGCCCGACACGTCGAACCGAAGGGTGTCACCCTCCCAGCCCACGAAGCGATGCCCAGGACGCCACTCGACTCCCCGAGCCGACAGCCGTTGGATCCACGATCGAAGGAGGGGCGCTGCTCGCATCACTTCGGGGAACACCCGGCCGCTTGAGCCAACAAATGTCGACGCGCCGAGCTCATCAGCCCAGGCCCGAACCGCGGCAGGGGGAAACGCCCGAACCGCATCGGCAATCAGTGGCGAAGATGCCGTGTAGCGATCAAGGAGCCGATCAATCGGTTCGCTGTGCGTCAGATTCAGCCCGCTCCTACCGGCGAGCAGGAACTTCCGGCCCACGCTGCGGTGTGCTTCGTAGACCGTGACCCGATGCCCGGCCGCAACCAGCGCGTCGGCGGCCATCAAACCGGCGGGACCGGCGCCCACAACGGCCACCGACGACGAAATGTGAACGGAGCCGACAGCGACTGTCATGCTGTACTCCCCTGCGCCACGACTACTTCCACGAGCTAGTCGACGGCGCCGATGGCCCGAGCAATGAGCACCATCGGGTGCACCGTTTCCACCCCAACGGCCGCGAGATATATTGCACAGCCCGGGTTGGCGCTAGCGACGGCGTCGGGCGCCACCCGGCCGATTGCGTCAACCTTGCGACCACGAATATCGCCGGCCAGCTCCGGCTGCAACACGGAATAGGCGCCACCGGCGCCGCAGCACATCCCGTTGTCATCAAGCTCGACCAGCTCCCGAACATACGGAGCGAGCACGGTTCGGGTGGCGGGGTGGACGCGTTGGACGTGGCGAAGGTGACAGGGGTCCTGGACCGCAACCTTAAGATCGAGCGGCGTGCCCGCGGGCAGGGCCGCCATGTTGTCGGCGAGCCACTCCTGGATATCGAACACCCGAGCGGCGAAGGCCGCGGCCTCGTCGGTGCCGAGGAGATGGCCGTAGTCCTTCATAGCCGCCCCGCAACCGGCGGAGTCGACGAGGATCGGCCGATCGTCGGTGCTGAGCGCGGCCATCATGCGCTCGGCGAGAACTCGAGTGTCGGCCGTAAGCCCGGCGTGGGCCTGCAGCGCACCACAGCACGGCGCGACATCACCGGTTGGTGTGACCCCAAACCCGGCAGCCTCGATCACTCGCTGACCGGCGATGTGAATGTCTCGCTGCCAAGCGTCCATCACACAGCCGGTGAAGAGGTAGACGTCGGTTCCCGAGATCGTGTGTTTCGGTCGACGCACTGGCAGCGACTTCGGCAGCCCAAATCGTTTGGGTACGAGCCGGAAACGATTGGCGATCGCGAGGAGCGAGCTACCAGCACGGAGCATCCGCGGATGCGAAAGCGGGCGGAAGGCGAGCCTCTGCCACGCCGGTGTGATCTCTCCCTGTTCGACCAGCGTCTCGCGAGTTCGTTCCATCAGGTGGCCGTAAGGAACGCTGCTCGGACACGCGGGCTCACAGGCCCGGCATTGCACACAGCTTTCAAAACTCTCCCGAATCTCGGGTGTGAGCGGCGCGCCGTTGTCCTGCACTTCCCGCATCAGCTGGATGCGCCCTCGCGGCGACCGGGTTTCGTCGCCGGTGACCCGAAACGTGGGGCACGCCGGCAGGCACAAGCCACACTGCACACAGCTGTTGAGTTCGTCGGCAACAAGCTTGAGATCCATCAGCGCGGTACCCGACGTCCCGGATTGAGTCGACCGGTCGGGTCGAAGTTGTGCTTCACGCGGGCCGAAACCTGCGCGACGGTGCTGCCCGCAAGACGAGCAGGTTCGGGTTCCGTTGCCCACACCGTGCCCACGCCGACCGAGGCGACGAATTCGCCCGCGGCGCGGGCGCGTAGCTCACAGACTTCAGCGGCTTCTATCGACCAACGATGAGGCGGCAGGTCCGGCGGGCCATCGACTTCAGCGAACGAGCCGACGGAACGGAGAGCCGCCATCTCGGCATCGATATCGACCTGGTGACCTTCGAGCAGCACCCAAGTGGTGACGCCGTTCCAGAGAATCGCGCCGGGGGCGTAGAGAGAAGCAAGCGCGGCGACCGGGCTGATTCCCTCGGCGGTCAGCCAAAGCGACACGGCGGGGATGGGGTTCGTACGAAGGATGACCTCACCGATCAATCCAAGCGTTCCGAGTGAACCGGTGAGTAATCGTGGCAGGTTGTAGCCCGTGACGTTCTTGACCACCGGACCTCCACTGGTGACAAGTTCGCCTTCAGCGCTCACATAACGCAGTTGAAGAACGGCATCGCGGAGCCGGCCTCGCCCCATCACGTCGACGACGTTTTCGCCCACGGCGATTGCCCCGCCCACCGTGCCGCCGCGATCAGGAAGCGCCGTGCGCTGACCCTCTTCGGCGAGTGCGGCGTTGAGTTCAGCAACCATGGTACCGGCCCGCACCTGCACGGTCATCTCGGGCGCGGCGTACGTGACCACGCCCGCCGGTGCCTCGATGATTCGGGCGTCGGGGTCAACGACTCCACCGCATTCCCATCGGGTGCGTCCGCCGGCAACACTGACCGGACCGTCGGCGCCCACCAACTCGGCGAACGACGCGAGGACCGGATCGTCGCTGCGGAGCGAACTCATCCCCATACCTCGGTCGGGACCGCGCGCAGCGCCTGAATATCTGCGCACGAATGCCCCTCCGGGAGCACCTTGCCAGGGTTCGAGCGACACTCCGGGTCGAAGGAACGACGCAGGCGATTCTGATGTTCGAGATCAGCGTCGGTGAACATCTCCGACATGAAGCGCTGCTTCTCAACACCGATGCCATGCTCGCCGGAGAGCACTCCGCCGGCGGCGAGCGATGCCCGAAGAATCTCGGCGCCCGCGGCGTGAACCCGATCGAGGGTGCCTTCTTCTCGGGCATCGAAGAGCAGCAGCGGATGAAGGTTGCCATCGCCGGCATGGAAGACATTCATCACCACGACATCGTGGCGCTCGGCGATCTCGTAGACCTGCTCCAACACATCAGCCAGCGCCGAGCGGGGGACGACGGTGTCGTGGAGGTAGTAGTCGGGCGCAAGTTGGGCGATCGCGCCAAAGGCGGTCTTGCGGCCCCGCCAGAGCAATTCTCGCTCGTGGTCGGTTTGGGCGACCCGCACGTTGGTGGCGCCGTTGGCCCGACCGATGTCGCCAATACGACCGGCATCGATCTCAACCCCGCCCGGCAGCCCTTCGATCTCGGCCAGCAGCACCGCGGCGGCATCGGTGGGGTAACCGGCACCGACGAAGTTCTCCACCGCAACGGTGATCCGCTGGTCCATCACTTCGAGCGCAGCCGGCACCACACCGGCGGCGATCACTGCGCTCACGGTCTCCGCCGCGGCGCGCACCGTGTCGAATGAGAGGAGCAGGGTTCGGACCGCGGGCGGGTTCTTCGTGAGCCGCACCGCGATACGAGTCGCGATGCCGAGGGTGCCTTCGCCACCAACGAACGCACCGCGCAGGTCATATCCCTGCGGCTCGGCGTCGATGCCGCCCAGCATCGCAACTTCACCGTCGGGCAGGACGACTTCGACCGCCAGTACGTGGGCGTCGGTCACGCCGTAGGCGAGACAGTGGGGCCCGCCCGAATTGTTGGCGACGTTGCCGCCGAGCGTGCACACCGACTGGCTCGATGGGTCCGGGGCGAAGTGGAAGCCCATGGGCCGAAGATGGGCGGACAGGTCGAGATTGATCACACCCGGTTCGACCCACGCAACTCGGTTCTCGGTATCAACCTCGAGGATGCGATTCATCTTGCCGGTCGACACCACGATCGGCGCGCCCAACGGAATCGCTCCTCCGGCCAGACCGGTGCCCGCCCCTCGCGGCACGATGGCCGAATCGTGTTCGGTGGCGATCCGCATGATCGCTTGCACCTCCGCAGTGGAGGTAGGGAAACAGGTTGGACCGGCGACGCCGCCACCAAAGACCGACGCGTCCTTGGCCATAAGGGCGCGCTGAGCGCCATCGGCTCGCACCCGATCGGGAGACAACGCCGCCGCCAGATCGGCCAGCAAGGGGTCGTCTGCGGCGCCACGACGGCGGGTCAGAGAGTCGAACAGCCCCATCACCATCAGCGTACGGCCAACGCCGGTAGACCACCCGCATCGACACCGGGTGGCAACTCAGGCCAAGGTGGACCATGAAGCGGCGATCTCTCCCCGGCAAACAACTTGGTCTCAACGCGGTCGACGTGGCTTCCGGGCCGATCTTCATCATCACAATGCTGGCCGAAGCGAGAGTCCTCCGACGCCGTGACCTTCGCAAGATGGGCGACCTCGACGACTGGACAAAGGCCGAGCTGTCCGATTCCTCGCTGCCTCCCGACGAGTTGGTGCCGGTCGGTTATGAGAGTCGAGATACCGCGTCGAGCTTGTCGATGCTGGTCGGCAATGTCGTCGTCAACGGGCTGATGGCGGTGGGAATGAGCAAGATCCATCGGGCGCTGTTTCGCCATCGCATCGCCGACGTCGGCAAGCGCAAGAGCTCGTTCCTGGTCGCAATGGTCACGTGGGACTTCCTCTACTACTGGAGCCATCGCTGGCAGCACGAAAAGCGCATTCTCTGGGCCAACCACGTCACCCATCACTCGAGCGAGCACTACAACCTGTCGACCGCGCTTCGACAGCCCTGGTCAGGTTTCCTCACGTCGTGGGTGTTCTTCCCGATGCCGTTGCTCGGCATTCCCGCCCACCACACCGCTCGCGCCGGGCAGCTCAACCTGCTCTACCAATACTGGATCCACACCGAGGTCATCGACCGGCTCGACCCGGCTTCGGAAGCGGTGCTCAACACGCCGTCCCATCACCGGGTGCACCATGGCGCCAACCCGCAATACCTCGACAAGAACTACGCCGGCATCCTGATCACGTGGGACAAAATCTTCGGCACCTTTGAGCCGGAATTCCGCCGGGTCAAGTACGGCCTTACGAAGAACATCAAGACGTTCAATCCCGGCCGGATCGGCTACCACGAGATGGCCGACATCGCCCGCGACGTGAAACAGGCCAACGGGTGGCGCAACAAGATGGGCCATGTCTTCAAGCGGCCCGGCTGGCAACCCGATGCCGCCACCGTCTCAAACTAGGGCGAGATAGTCGGCCCTCAGCTGGTCACAGATGATGAACAGAAAATCCGGTGTGGCCGGATTGTTGGTTGAGGGATTGGGTGTCATTGGGGCACGTCTCCCTGCACTGTGACCCGTCGCATGTGGCGGCGTTGGCCGGGATAGTCGAAGAGGGCGTAGTGCTGCACGCTGCGGTTGTCCCACATCGTCAAAGTGCCCGGCTCCCAGTGCACGCGGCAGGTGAAGATCTCTTTCACGGCGTGATTCAGAAGGAACCGGAGCAGGTTCGACGACTCATCGCCATGCAGGCCGGCGATGCTGAGGGTGAACGCACCATTGACGTAGAGCGCCTTTTTGCCGGATTCGGGGTGGGTGCGTACGACCGGATGGGCGACGATCTGGCTGGCCAGATCCGAGGCGCGGGTCTCCACCGACTTCGTCTTGGTCGACAGGCCCGCCGCGCCGTATTGCGGCCCCGCAGAGTGGATGCCCACCAGCCCGTCGAGCATCTGCTGCATGGTCTCGCTCAGGGCCGAGAAGGCGGCGGTCTGACTGGCGAACAGTGTGTCGCCGCCCGAAGCGGGCACGTCGACGGCATACAGAATCGACCCGAGATCGGGCTTCTCGAGGAAGGTCACATCGGTATGCCATCCTCCACCGAAGTTGACGACGTCGTCAGGTTCGGTGACCACATCGATGATCTCTGGATGTTCGGCGTTACCGACCACAAACGGGTGAGTATCGAGCTCGCCGAACCGCCGCCCGAACACCATCTGTTTCTCTGGTGAGAGCTCTTGTTCGCGAAACACGAGCACCTCGTATTCGACAAAGGCGGCCCGAATCGCGGCGACCACGTCGTCGGGCAAGTCGGAGCCGAGATCGACGCTATGCACGGTGGCGCCGAGCGCCCCAGTCAGCGGGCGAACATCCAAGTTCGTCTCGAGAGAAGGCATGCCGCACGGTAGCCGGATCGGCCTTCGGGCCCGGAATGGCGCTCGACTACGATCCGATGATGCCGAGTCGCGAGGAAAGTCAATGACTCACCAGCCGGAACCCGACATGCTCAAGCGCTTCGCCGATCGGGTGCAGGCGCTCGCCCACGATGCCGTGGGCGAGACATTCCCCGATGCGCCCGCCGAACAGATCGACCATCTTCTCGAACAGGTGGCCGGGTTCATCGAGTGGGAGGTCTTCCACGCTGACGCCGCTCGTCCCGCGTTCCATCGTCACAACGACCTCGTCCACCAGTGGGGCGGGCCCAACGCCGACAACATCTATCGCCACGCCCGGATCAGCCCCGACCGCCGATACCGCATCACGGGTCGCATGCACTCATGCGAGCAATGGCTCCTCGCGGTCCGGAAGGGTTTCATGCACAACGAGGTGTGGGGCACCGTGGCGCAACTCACGGCCGCCGACCTCGGCATCGGACCGGGCGATGAATTCGAACTCACCATGGGCGGACCGGGGACCGGCGACCATCACATCGAGATCCCCGACGGGGCGATCATGGTGTCGTTCCGGGAGTACTACTACCGCTGGACGGCCGACGAGCCGGCCACGATCGTGATCGAGAATCTCGACGATCCCGGGCCCACTCCGCTGGTCACACCCGAGGATCTCGACGGCCGACTCGAACGGGCGTTTCAGCAGGTCGACGACTCCGTGCGTTTCTGGAATCGCTACATGATTGAAAACCGCGCCGAGCGCACGCCAAACTCGTTTGCCTCTGGGCTCACCGTAGCCAAGGGCCTTTCGGCCGCCCGCTACGCATTCAACTTCTGGGAGCTCGCGCCCGACGAAGCGATCGTTTTCGAATCCGACGTGCCGGCCGCCGACTACTGGGCGTTCCAGCTCTACAAGATGGGCACTTTCGAACTCACCGACCTGCCCGGCCGTTTCTGCAGCTACAACCATCGCCAGACTGAACTCTCCGGCGACGGTCGCATCCGCGGCGTGATCGGGCCCGTGGATGTCGGCGCGGCCAACTGGCTCGATACGGGCGGACGGTCCGCCGGCCTCTGCACCTTCCGCTGGTTCTGGCCCCACGACGACACCGCACCCGAGGTCTCATCGCGGGTGGTGAAGGTCGACGACCTCGAAGCAGCGATGGGTACCGCCACCCCGCGAATCTCCGCCGATGAACGCGCCGCCCGAATGGCCGCACGGCGGGCCCACCTCGCCTGGCGATTCCGGACCTGAGATGGCCATCGATCGCGACGCACTGCTGCTCGCGGCCAAACCGACAGCGATCGAGCCACTCACGATCCTGCTCGACAGCCTCGAAACCGAGGCCCACCTCACTCCCGCCGCGGAAGTATTCACCGAGCAGTGGCTCACCCGCCTCGTGACCGGGGCGGCGGCGATCACGGAGTGGTTCGCAACCGATCCGGGCACGGCCGACGAGCCGGTCACGGCGCCAATCATCGTCGCCGGTGCGCCCCGCACCGGCACCACATTTCTCCACCGACTGCTCGCCCAAGACCCGGCGGCGCGGGCGCCAGAAGGTTGGGAACTCCTCACCCCGCTTCCACCGCCGCGGGCCCACACTCCCGATGATGATCCCCGAATTCTGGCCGCCGACGACGAGCTCACCTGGCCGCAGCGCCAGCGAGCGGAGATGCAGTCGATCCACCGCTATGCGGGCCGAATGTACAAGGAGTGCCTGTCGGCGATGTCGTTCTCGTTTCGCAGCGAAGAGTTCATCAGTCGATACCGGGTGCCGTCGTATGTCGAGTGGCTACAGGCCGGCGATATCACCCCGGCCTATGAGATGCACCGCCGGGTGTTTCAGTTACTCCAGCGCCACCAGCCGACGACACGCTGGGTCCTAAAATCCCCGGTCCATCTCAACTCTCTGCCGACCGTCCTGCGGACCTATCCCGATGCGCGCGTCGTGATCACCCATCGTGAACCGGCCGAAGTATTGGGGTCGGTCACCAGCCTCATCGCTACTCTTCGGCGAGCATTCAGCGAAGAGGTCGATGAGGCGGAGATCGCTCGCTACCACCTCGATCTCTACGGACGTTCCCTGGATGCGCTGGTCGACTACCAGATCGATCCCGAACAGATCTTCCATGTCGATCACCACGAACTCACGGCCAATGCCCAGGCCACCATCGATCGCTTGTACGACCACTTCGATCTGCCCTCGATCAACGTGGACGATGCTCCACCGGTCGAAGCCGGCCTCCACGAGTACGGCCTCGTCGGCATTGACCCGACCGAGATTGATCGCACCTTCGCTCGTTATCGGGAGCGGTTTCTGTCAGTTTCGTGAGGTCTCAGTGTGGCCGTCAACGGCCAGCGCCTGCCCCGAGATCTTCGACCCCAGGGGCGACACCAAGAACGCGATCGTCTGGGCGATCTCTTCGGCATCGATGAACGTCTGCATCGAAACCTGACGTTCAAACCCGGCCCGCACCTCAGCGGGGGCGACCCCACTAGCTTCGGCTTCGAGGTCGATCACGTGGTCCATCCGTGGCCCGCTAATCGAACCCGGACAGATCGCATTCACGCGGATGTTGTGCTCGCCAAGCTCCATCGCCATCGTCTTGGTGAGGCCGATCACAGCCCACTTGGCGGCGGCGTAAGCCGACCGATACGGGAAACCCCACTGCCCGGCCGTTGACGAGATGTTGATGATCGAGCCCGACCGCTGCGCCACCATCACCGGGATCGCGTGGCGCGATGTTCGAAACATCGACGTGACGTCGATGTCGAGCGTGTGGGTAACGGCTTCGGGGTCGAGTGTTTCGACCCGCCCGCCCGGCCCCGCAATACCCGCCATATTGATGAGCACATCGATTCCACCGAGTACGGCGATGCCGGCGGCCATGAACGCGTCGACCGACGCGGTGTCGCCGACGTCGGCGACCTGCCCATCAACACGGTCGTTCGCGCACACGGACTCGAGCGCTTCGGGGTCGACATCGCAGGTCCACACATGGGCACGTGCCTCAGCCAACATCAGCGCAGTGGCGCGGCCGATGCCGCCACCGCCGGCGGTGACAATGACGCGAAGGTCGCGAAGGTCGAGCTCCATCAGAGTGCCTCTCTAGGAGACGACGGCGCCGCCGTCGCAAGTGATCACTTCGCCGACCGTGAACGCTCCGGCCCGAGAACTCAGGAAGATCGCAAGACCGGCGATGTCCTCCGGCGAACCCACCCGACCGACGGGAGTCAGCTTGCCGACCGCATCCCAGTCGGTTCCTTCAACGTCGCCGCCGGTGCCGACCCCGGTGCTCAGCATCCAGGTCGGGAACGGCCCCGGGGCGATGGCGTTCACGATGATGTTGCGCGGTGCCAGCTTGGCGCCGAGTTGGCGGGTCATCGCGTGGACGGCCGCCTTCGACGGGCCGTAGGAGTAGGTCTCGAAAGCTGGCGCCTGAATGCCATCGATCGAGCCGATGTTGATCACCCGGGACGGATTTTCCGGAGTTCCCGCGGCTTCGAGGAGAGGCAGACACTGCTGGGTGAGGAAGAACACACCCTTGACGTTGGTGTCCATCACCTTGTCCCAACCAATCTCGGGGAACTCGGCCAGCGGGGCACCCCACGACACACCGGCGTTGTTCACCAGGATGTCGAGTTTGTCCTCGTTCTTGGAGATCTCGGCAACGAGGTGATCGATACCCGGAAGCCCGGAAAGGTCGGACGGAATGGAAATGCACTCGCCCCCGTACTCGGCCATCAACCGCTGGGCGGTGGCGTCACACGCCTCGGCCTTTCGCGAGCTGATGTAGACCTTGGCGCCATTGGCGAGATAACCCGCGGCGATCATTTCGCCGATGCCACGGGATCCGCCCGTGACCAGGGCGATCTTGCCTTCTACCGAGAACAGATTGTTGATCTTCATGCGGCGACTATCGCACGCAATCCGTCAGGATGTTTGGTCTGCGGTAAAGAGGCGCGAAGAAATTCGCCACCCGTCGGCGGTGCGGCGGAACTCGTCGGCGTAACGACCGGTGATGATGACGTTGAAGCCGGTATCGACTGTGTAGGCGACGATGAACGCCGCCGCCGCGGCAGTGTCGCCGTCGACCTCAATCACGATGTTCGACGCCTGGTGACGCAAGGCCGGGAGCATCGCGTGGGTGCCTTCGCCGAACTCGCCGATGGCGTCGTGGCCGACGATCGGGTCGCCCATCGTGTTGAGGACGCCGTCCTCGGTAAAGCACAACGCGAACATCTCGCGGTTGCCGGTGTCGATCGCGTGGCTATAGCGGTCGTACAAGGCGAGAATGTTGACGCGATCTTCAGCAGTGGGGGTCATGACGTTCCTCCGTCGGCCAGAAACGACAGCGTACGCGAAGCGATCAGCTTCGGTTCGTCGATCCAGGGCGCGGGGACGAAAGAGGCGTGAACAATCGTGCATCACCTACGCTGACTCGACCAACCGGGAGAACAGATGAGCAACGACGAGAACGCATACGGCCCCAGCAGCTGGGAATGGGTGGCCGACCAGGTCCGAGACTATGAAGCGTCGGGCGGAGCGGAAGCCAACACGCTGATGGACACGGGCCTGCCGATCATCGTCGTCACCACGATGGGTCACAAGAGCGGCCTCATCCGCAAGGTTCCGCTCATGCAGGTTGAACACGAAGGCGAATACGCGATCATCGCGTCGAAGGCCGGTATGCCCCACCACCCGGGCTGGTACCACAACCTCGTCGCCGACCCGAACGTTGCGATTCAGGACGGCGCCGAAGCGAAGCCCTTCACGGTGCGAGAAGTTGAGGGCGAGGAACGAGCCGAGTGGTACGCCCGAGGCGTCGCCGCATATCCGCCCTACGCCGAATACCAAGTCTCCGCGACGGAGTTCGGGCGCACAATCCCGGTCTTCGTCGCCTCACCGATCTAGCCCACCCAAGATGTTGCCGACGCCGATCCCCGGAGCCGTTGACGCGCTTGCACCCACGGGAACACTGCGAGCCGGAATAAATCTCAGCAATTTTCTGCTGGTGACGCGAACCCAAGACGACGGCACCCCGATTGGCGTGTCGCCGGACTTGGCGGCCGCGCTCGCCGCTCAGCTGGGCGTCGGCCTCGAGCTACAGACGTACACGAATCCCGGCGATGTCGCCGACGCCGCGGCATCGGGCGCGTGGGACATCGGCAATATCGGCGCCGACCCCCTTCGGGCCGAATTCATCAACTTCACGGATGCATACGCCGAGATCGAAAGCACCTATCTCGTTCCCGCGGGCTCGACCGTCGCCAGCTTCGCCGACGTCGACCAGCCGGGCATGCGGATCTCGGTGAAGGCCCGAGCCGCCTACGCGTTGTGGCTTGAACGAAATCTCGAACACGCCACCCTCGTGGAGAGCGACAGCCTCGATGCTTCGTTCGACACATTCATCGAGCAGGGGCTCGATGCGCTCGCTGGGCTCCGACCACGTCTCGCCGACGACGTCGCCAAACTTCCCGGCGCTCGCGTCCTCGACGGAAAATTCTCCGCCGTGCAACAAGCGATGGGCACACCGCGAGACCGCGACCCGGCCGGATTCGGCTACCTCCGAGAGTTCGTCGAGGCGGCGAAGTCGTCGGGTTTGATCGCCGAGCTCATCAATCGCCACGAGGCCAACGGGCTCACCGTAGCGCCGCCCGCCTAGCCCGAATCATCGAGGACCGCCGAGACGGTGGACTCTCCGGATACCGACGGGCCGGAAACGATGATCACGTCGCCGGCCTTCGTCACGATCGGAGAAGCGCCCCGAGTGCGCTCACCAGCACGTCAATAGCGGCATCAGACTCAAGACCCTTCGACCGACGCAACAGGTCGATCGAGTCCAACTGGGTCAAGACGTCGCCCGCGGCGAGAGCTCGTTGACGTTTGTCGGCTGGCATCGCGTCGAGCTCGGGCGCGAACTGTTTCGCGAATTGGTCGCGCTTGCGGCCGCGGTTGGCTTCGAGCTCGCCGCGAAGACGTTCGTGTCGGGCCGCGTTGTAGACCGTGGCCCGCCAGACGGCACCGCTCACGCCGTGAAGGCGGACGCGAGATTCGCAGAACGCCTGCAGTCGATCTTCGAGCGGACCGACGCCAATGGCATGCAGGTGGGTGACACCCCGGCTCTGGTCGAACGAGCGAACAATTGTCGCCTCGAGCAGCTCACCCGGGTCGGCGAAGTAGCGATAGACGGAGCGGGGCGACAGACCGGAGCGCGACGACGCTTGTTCAATGGTCGGGAAGAGTTGATCCTCCGCGAACATCTCGAGGACAACGTCGAGCACGGCGGTCCGATTCCGTTCGCGTCGAGCGACTCGACCATCCAGCTGAGAGTCAGAAGTCGTGACGTCACTCATCGGCCGAGAGTAGCAAACCCCGACCCGAGCCGACCAAGAGTCGGCCCTAGACCGGACCCCAAACTTCGAGATGATTCGTGCGTTCAACGCGGCGATTTACGCGCAGGTCGAGCAGCTGTTCAAGACCGACGTCGGCGAAGACTGCTCGCACCCGCTCTTGATCGTCGATCGGGGCCTCAGCAAGATCATCAGTGAGGTGTTGGAGGAGCCACAGGCGGTAGGGCATGACACCCGTGGTCAGCGTGAGACCTCGCCATTCGAAGTCGGCGGCACCGATGCCGCGACTTGCGGGATTCGACTTGCCGTTGGTGCCGGCCACGATGTCGGGGTGGGCCGAGAGCCATTCGTTGGCGAAGGCCACGTGGGCGGTGATCTCGTTGAGGTACTCCTCCTCCACGAACCGCAGCATGTCTCGCAACGTGTCGGGCACACTGTCGTCGGCGAAGAGGCGGCCCGAATGGTCGCCGAACTCATGCTCGTAGGGCTCCGAGGTGGACATTCGCTCGACCCACCGACCCACGCGCGGCGCCACCTGCTTGATGAGCTGTTGGGGGGCAGGATCCCGGAAGAGATGGGCCCACATCGCGCCCATGAGGCAGTAGTCGCCGAGTGTCGGGGCGCCACCCAGCAGATAGGGCGAAGTCTCCAGGTGTCGACTGAAGAGGCGGAGAAATTCCTGGAACGACTCCTCGATAAGTGGCACCGATTCCGGCGTGACTCCGAAGCCCGACGCGGCCTTCCGCATCCGACCGCTGGAGTGGTCGAAGGCCGCCGATTGCTGTTCGGGGTCGAGACCGGCGGGAGCAAGAAGCGCGAACTCCGCCCGCAAGAACTCCAGGTTCACATCGTTGAAGTTCCAGCGGTAGTGCATGGCCGGCCGAAGGAGACCTTCACCCCCGAACATCTCGAACACATGGGAGATCGCTCGATGGGCTGCGGTCGCGGGATAGGCGTCGGGATAAGCACGCAGGTCGGCACCCGCGCCGGTCTCGAAGTATTTGATGATGTCGGCGCCGTCCTGAACGATCTCGCCGTCGGGCGTCTCCAAACACGGGATGATCCAGCGACCAACGGCCGGCACAATCACATTCAGATAACGGTCGCTGCCTGGCCCAACTTCGACAAAATCGATGCCTTGTTTGCGGAGATAAGACCTCGCCTTTCCCGTATAAAGGGACACCGGGGCCCCGTAGAGCACGTAGCGGCCGGCGTGAGGATTGGTCGACATCGCGGCGACGTTATCTTTTGCGCATGGAACTGACAATAGTTAGGGTCCGGCCATGATCTTCGAAGTAAACCGAAGCGACTTCCACCAGACACAACTGGTCGAGAATCCGTCACCGGCGCTGGGCGAGGGTCAAGTCCGACTTGCCGTCGAACGTTTTGCCGTCACCGCGAACAACATCAGCTACGCGCTCAGCGGCGAGATGCTCGGCTACTGGGGCTTCTTTCCATCAACTGATCCTTGGGGTCGAGTCCCCGTGATGGGTTTTGGTCGCGTGACCGAATCCACCAATCCCGACATCACCGTCGACAGCCGCTACTTCGGCTTCTTTCCTATGGCCAACGAGGTTGTCATCACGGCATCCAAGTCCGGTATCGGCTTCAACGATGTCGGCGCCCATCGAGAGCCCCACGCCGCCGTTTACACGAGCTTCACCAACGTCACCGACACCATTCCCGATGCCCACACCGGCAACCTGTACCTCCTCCTCCGCGGCCTGTTCATGACCTCGTGGCTCGTCGACGACTACCTCGGCGACAATGGCTTCCACGACGCAACATCCACGATCGTCACCAGCGCGTCTTCGAAGACATCGATCGCGCTCGCCCAGCGGCTTCAGTCCCGCGGCCACCATGCGGTCGGCCTGACCTCGGCGGGCAACGTCTCGTTCGTCGAGTCGCTCGGCTACTACGACCAGATCCTGTCGTACGACGACATCGAGTCGCTGGACTCAGCCCGTCTGAGCGGCGTGGTCGACATGGCCGGCAACGCCAAGGTGCTCAGCCGGATCCACCAACACTTCGGCGACTCGCTCCGCTTCTCGATTCAGGTGGGAGCAACCCATTGGGAGGAGACCGGGTCCGGCGGCGAACTTCCCGGCCCGACACCAGAATTCTTCTTCGCTCCCTCACAAATCGCGAAACGGAACCAGGATTGGGGTCCCGCTGAAGCGGCCGCCCGCATCGACGCCGACCTGCTCGTCTTCTTCGCCGGCACGTCGGCATGGCTCACGGTCGAGGAGTCATCGGGCGTTGCGGCCACAGAGCCGATCTATCGAGAGCTGCTCGAAGGGCGCACCGATCCAGCGATCGGCCACATCATCGCGACGGCCAACTAGCACCACAGGCTGGGGTTGCACTGAACCGCCCTGAGCGGAACACTGCCGGATGGCCAACAACGACACGGCAGACACTTCCTCGAAGCACGACATCGAGGGACTGATCACTGAGCTCACACTCGAAGAGAAATGTGAGATGGTGCGCGGCCAGGGAGCATGGATCGTCTCGGGCTGTGAGCGGCTCGGTATTCCCGAGTGGACGGTCAGCGACGGGCCCGTTGGCGTCCGCGGACGAGCCATGGGACCGGGCCTTGTGGTTCCCGGTCCCTCCGCGCTGTCGGCCACGTGGGACCCCGAGCTCGTGTACGAGGTCGGCGAGGCGCTCGGTACTGAGGCCAACGACCGCCTGGTCGACGTTCTCCTGGCCCCGACCGTCAATCTGCACCGCTCGCCCCGCGGCGGACGCCACTTCGAGTCCTACAGCGAAGACCCAGAACTCACCTCCCGCACTGCGGTCGCCTACATCAATGGTGTGCAGAGCAAGGGAGTTGGGGCCTGCGTGAAGCACTTTGTGGCCAACGATCAGGAGTTCGAGCGCTTCACCATCGACGTCGATGTCGACGAACGTTCACTTCGCGAGATCTACCTTCCGCCCTTTGAAGCCGCGGTAAAAGAGGCCAACGTCCAGTCCGTCATGGGCGCGTACAACTTCGTCAACGGCGACCACGCCTGTGCCCACCCCGAGCTGTTGACCGGCGTATTGAAGGACGAGTGGGGCTTCACCGGCTTTGTTGTGTCCGACTGGGGCGCCATCAAGGAGACCGTTGCCCCCGCCCGCCACGGCCTCGATCTCGAGATGCCTGGCCCGGGCCGTCAGTGGGGCAACGACCAGCTGCGCGACGCCGTCGCACGCGGCGACGTTGATGAAGCGCGGCTTGACGACAAGGTCCGTCGGATCCTTCGTTTCCTGGATTGGGCCGGCCGTCTGGGCACCGCGACCAACCACGAAGAGCGAAGCGTTGAACGGCCCGAACACCGAGCCCTCGCTCGGCGCGCCGCCACCGACTCAATGGTGCTCTTGCGCAATGAGGGAGGGGTCCTACCGCTCGCGTCATCGGGCACTATCGCGCTGATCGGACCCGGGGTTGCCGGAACCGCCATGCTCGGCGGCGGTTCGGCCAGCCTGCAAAGTCATCGCTCCACTAATGTCCTCGACTCGATGACCGAGCGCCTGGGCGACCGACTCGTCGGCACCGCACCCGGCGTCGATATGGCCCGCAAGGCCACGGCCATTCCCGAAGAGTGGATCGGCGACGAGGGTGTCACCTTCGAGGTCTTCGACGGAATCGGCTTCGACGGCGAGTTGATCGATGAACACACCCGTCCCCGACCCTTCGGTGTGTGGTTCGGTGATTCCTTCCCGGCCGGCCACGACTCAATCTCTGTACGGGTGACATTCACGATGACACCAGTGGAATCAGGGCGACATCGGCTCTGTGCCCTTGGCTTCAGCGAGGCTCGCCTCTACGTCGACGACGAGTTCGTCACCGACAACCAAGAGGGCGGTTTCAGCGCCGGACTCGGGCTCCATGGCGGCGACGGCTACCGGCATCTCGAGGCCGGCCAGACGTACCAAATGCGGCTCGAACACGCCCCTCGCCAGGGCGGGCAATGGATATGTATGGTCGATGTCGCGGCCGAGTTGGCCGACATCGATACCGAGGTTGGCCTTCGTGAAGCCGCCGCCCTCGCCGCCGCGGCCGACACCGCAATCGTAGTCGTCGGCTCGAGTGCCGAGTGGGAATCAGAGGGCGGCGATCGCGAATCGATTGACCTTCCCAATGGTCAGGACGAACTCGTCCGTCGGGTGGTTGCCGCCAACCCGAACACCATCGTGGTTTTGAACTGTGGCGCGCCGATGACCCTTCCGTGGCTGGCCGACGTTCCCGCCGTTGTGATGGCTTGGTACCCGGGGCAGGAAGCAGGCGAGGCCATCGCCGACGTGTTGATGGGCGACGCCGAGCCGTCCGGCCGAATGCCGACGACGTGGGCGCGGGACGAACGCGACACACCGTCGTACCTGAACTATCCCGGGGAAGCCGGCGTTGTCCGTTACGGCGAGGGTGTCTTCGTGGGGTACCGGGGTTACGACGCCCGCGGCACCGAGCCGCTCATTCCGTTTGGCCACGGTGGTTCGTATACAAGCTTCACGTGGGGCGAGCCGACAGTCAGTGGCTCGGGCACCGAGCTCACCGTCACCGTGCCTGTCACCAACACCGGCGACCGGCCCGGTAGCGACGTTGTGCAGATCTACGCCGCGGCTAATGAGCACGTGGTCCCGCGCCCGGTGAAGGAGCTCGCTGGATTCGCGAAGGTCACGGTCAATCCAGGCGAGACCGCGTCCGCGACTATCACTCTGCGAGCCCGAGCGTTCGCCCGCTGGGATCCGGGCACCCACGCCTGGACCGTCGACACGGGCGACTACGAACTTCTCGTGGCGGCCTCGGCTCGAGACGTGCGCTCAATATTGCCTGTCACGATCTGACGAGCGGACCCACGCACAATCGCGGCTAGGCGGCCTACCAGTATTCCTCGTAGTGGATGTTCCCCGGATCGTTGCGCCGATCCAGCGTGAACCCACGCTCACTGAGGAGCTGCACCACACCGACGGTTTCGGGGAAGACCTCTTGGCCGTCGACCTCTTCGGGTAATCCGATCATTGACGGGTTGCCACAGAGGAACACATGAGTGTTCGTCGGCTCGAGTGACCGTCCGGCCGCCTCTTCGATCTCACCATTTGTGATGAGGTCTTGCAGGTAGCGCTTCGGCACATCCGCCTCACGCGTGGGCAGCGGGATATAGCTGTAGTTGGGATAACGAGACTCAAGCTCACGATGTTTCTCGTGATAGCCGAGATCGGCCCACTGGCGAACTGTCACGGCAGCAACGATCGGCCCGACATGACCCTTCTGCAGCAGCTCGGTGGCCATCGAGTTGTGGGGCGCTTCCCCCGTGCCGGTTGAAAGCAACACAATGGTCGACTGCGGGTCGATCACCGAGCTGAGCGTGTAACGACCCGCAACCTTGGCGCCAAGGAAAATGCGGTCGCCCGGCCGCATGCGTGCAAGCCGAGGCGTAAGGCCGGGCGTGTTCTCATCGGTGGGAGCGACCAACACAATGTAGAACTCGAGCTCGTCACTCTCCATCCGCCGAGCGAGATAGCCGTGCTCATCGAAGATCGGGTGGGAGATGGAGTACGACCGGCGGATCAGCTTGTCCCAGCGGTCGTCGAGATTGTCGTCGACTGCGTCGTCGACTCGCCCCTCCCAGTAGCCGAGACCCAACGTGGCGTATTGCCCGGCCTGGTGGGCGGTGTCGCCATGGTCGGGCCGAACCCGCAACACCCAGAGATCGGAATGGGTTGGCTCGAAGTGGGTGATCGTCGCGTTGTAGTGCTCATCGCGGAGCTCTTGCACCGCGCCGGAGTGCGCAGAACGGCGTTCGATCGCGGTGCGTTCGGGGGCGAGCGGAATCTCCGGAAACACCGCATCAGCAACGACCCGACCAACCTCCCAACCGTGCGCAATTGGTCCTTCGTTGAACTCGTGGTCACGGGCAAGGCAGATCACTCGACCCGTCGCAATCGCCGCGGCGGTGATCGGAGCGCGGGTTTCGTCGGGCTGATGCCGTGTCGACGCAAAGACGATGTGATCGAACTCAAGGTCGGGGGTACGTCGATCGTCGAAGTAGGCGAGCGGGTCACCGTCGACCTGACCGATCTGATTCGGAATCGAGCGATACAGGATGGTCGCACGGCGTTCGCGCTCGAGCCGTCGCAACATGTGTTCACCGGCGGGCGAGAGGCGGGCTGGGTCAATTCCACCGGCGGCCATCACGACGCTCGCGCCATGGTGCGCGGCGCGAGCGACAAGCTCGACTGCGTTGTCGGAGTATCCGATCACCAGGATGTCTTTGTCGTTGAGCTGCTCCGGCAGCTCATCAACGCTGACGGAGCTGACCCCATCCATCGGGATCGGCGGAGTCCAGGCCGGATCGGACACGCGTTGGGCAACGAGGCAGCCGCGAGCTCGATAGGTGTGGTGGTCGGTGACCACAACGATGTCGTCGCCGTCGCGATCGATGCTCTCGACCTGCTCGCCGAAGCCGACATCGAGATTGTTCTCCGGGACGAGCTCGGGGAACGCCACCTCATGTCCGGGTTCGATAATGCGAACTCGTTCGATTCCCGATCGCAACGACGAGATCGCCACGGAAAGCCCGCCCGCGTTACCGCCGATGATCACAAGGTCGTAGCGGCCGGACTCGGTGGTCGATGTGGTCTCCACAAATCTCCTCAACCCAGGGCCGGAACCGGCACCATACATACTCGCCATATGAGGAAACAGCAACGAAGCCGCTCCCATTCCCCGCGCCCGAGTCGTTGGTTAGGCGCGGGCCTCGTGCGTGTCCTTCGATCCGAACGGCAGCTTCGCCACCACGGTCACCACCATGAGGCCGACCGCCAACCCCACAACGGCGGAGATGCCGGTGTTCACCAGCCATACGAGAATGCCGGAACCGTGCACGGTCTCTTCGGCGTCGTGGACGATGCCATAGGGCCAGCCCCATCCGAGCTCGTCGGTGCCGACCAGCAGAATATGGCCACCCACCCAGAGCATGGCGGCCGTGCCTACGATCGTCAGCCCGGTGAGGAGCTTCGGCATGCCGGCGACCAGTGCCCGACCGATCTTCTGTGAGGCGGGCTCGTCGCGCTGCGCCATAGCGAGACCGACGTCGTCCATTTTCACGATCACGGCGACCAGGCCATAGACGAGGACGGTGATGAAGACCGCGACGACCACCATGATGATTCCGCGTTGCAGGAATCCCTCATCGATGACTTCCTTTAGCGAGATCACCATGATCTCTGCTGACAGAATGAAGTCGGTACGAACCGCACCCTTGATCGTGGCTTCCTCGGCGTCGGGCCCGAGGGCGGCAGCCGGGACATCGTGGTCGTGGTTGTCACCCTTGAGCGCATGAAGGATCTTGTGGCCACCTTCGTAACAAAGGAAAGTGCCACCACACATCAGAATGATCTCGACGATCGTGGGCGCCCACTCGCTGAGCACCAATGCGACGGGGAGAATGAACAGCAGCTTGTTACGAATCGACCCAGTGGCGATCTTCTTGATGATCGGGAGCTCGCGGTCGGCCGCGAGGCCATGCACATAGGAGGGCGTGACCGCCGTGTCGTCCACCACTACACCGGCAGCCTTCATGCTGGCCCGAGCCGCGGCCGCACCAACATCGTCGATCGAGGCCGCGGCGAGTTTCGCTAATGCCGCTACGTCATCAAACAACCCGACGAGACCGCCAGCCATTCGTACCTCACCTGTCGCGGAACGAACCGCAGGCTAGCGCTCGCCTGTCAGAGGTCGTGCAGGGCGGTGCGGATTCGCTTCTCGCTTACCTTGCCTTTAACGCCAACCTGCTGGGCGAAGGTGGCGAGCCGGAACTCTTCGAGCTGCCAATTCAGCTCTTCGAGCTCCGTCGATGGCGGGAGGCGTTCGGCATAGTCGTCGAAATCACGTTCGAGCGATGAGCAGGTGGACATCATCTTGTGATCTTGGGGCACTCGGGCCGGCAGCTTTTCAAGGCGCATCCGGATGCCCTGGAGGTAGCGCGAGACATCGCCGAGGCGATGGGCGCCAACCCCCGAAAGATGCTGGGGATAGACGAGCCGGTCCATGTGCGCCTGCATGTTGCGATAGGCGGGATGGAGAGCAGAAGCGACAGGTGCCGCGAGGTCGGCCTTGAGCGCCGCGACGTCGAGCAGGATGGCGACCGCTTGTCGGCCAATGCGATCGACTGCGCCCGGCAACTCGGCCCGCACGTAAGCCGCCAATTCATCAAATTCTGCAGCGGTCCAAACAGGTCCGCCGGCCTCGCCCAAGAGATGCGAGAAGATACTGTCAGCGGCGTCGTTCACCCACGCCAGTTTCGAGCCGTGGGGGTTCGAAGCGAGCGCCAGATTGGATCGGTTGTCGAGGAGGTCGTTCAGCAGTCGCGCTGACCCACCGATGTTCAACCGCAACAGGCGGCGGGTTCCAAGCCACATGGCTTCGTATTGCTCGTCGGTATCGGGCAGCAGCTGCACGCCGATGGTTTCGCCCTCGTCAACCAGCGCGGGGAATGCCTTCACCTCGTGGCCCGCCGCCGTGGTCTGCACCTTCTGGGGCAGGTCGCCGAAGACCCAGTGGGTCTCGCCGCTGGTCACGAGCGGGTGCGTGCCCTCGGACAACACCTCACTGACCTCGGCGTGAAGCTGGGCGCGAATCTCGGTGAGGTCGCGACCCTGCGCCAGGAGTTCGCCCTCCTCGGTGAGCACGCGATAAATCGGCCGTAGATGGTTGGGGAGCCGGTCGAGCCTCAACGCATCGACCGGAAGCGGCTCCTCGGACAGCTCTCGCAGCGATTGACGAACCGCTTCGATCAGATCGCCGGTCGAGGCCGACAGGCTGGGCAGGATTCGGGCGACGGTGTCGGGGATGGGAACGAACATTTTGCGAACGTCCTTCGGCATTGACCGCAGGAGGGCCGTGACCAACTCTTCGCGCAGCCCGGGCACGTTCCACGCGAATGCGCCCGCGTCGACACGGTTCAGTAAGGCGATCGGCACCGTGACCGTCACGCCGTCGTGGGCTGAGGTCTCGTCGAATTCGTAGTCGAGCGCGAATTCAACTTCGCCGGCCTGCCAGGCGTCGGGGAACTGTTCGTCGTCAGCGTCGTCGCCTGCATCGAAGATTTCTTCAAGGCGCAGGTCGAGCAAGCGCGGCTCACCCTTGCGCCGCTGGTTCCACCAGCGGTCAAAATCGGCCCCGGACGTGACCTGATCCCCGACTCGACGATCGTAGAACTCGAACAGCACGTCGTATTCGACGAACACGTCGCGACGTTGCCGGGCACCAAGCCGCCGAACCTCATCGAGGACACCCTCGTTCTGCGCGAAGAAAGCGTGGTGGGTCTCCCACTCACCCTCGATCAGCGCGTGGTGGATGAAGAGCTCGCGGGCAACGGCGGGGTCGACGCGGCGATAGTGCACCCGCCGACCGGCCACCAGGGGCACGCCATAGAGCGTGGCCCGCTCGATGGTCATCGCCGAACCCTTCTCGGCGTCCCAATCCGGTTCCTCATAGGTTCGTTTGATGATGTGCTCGCCGGCTCGCTCCGCCCACTCGGGTTGGATTCGGGCCGCGCTGTGCGCCCAGAGGCGATTCGTCTCGATGAGCTCGCCAGCCATGACCCAGTTCGGCGGCTTCTTACCCAGCGCAGAGCTGCGACTGAGCACGAAACGAGCATTGCGGCCGCCCGTGAACTCGGCGCCGTTGGTGTCCTTGAGCCCGATCTGTGACAGCAGGCCCGTGATCAGACACTGATGAATCGTGTCGCCCTTCGCCTCCTCGGCGTTGACTGTCCAGCGAAGCGACTTGGCGGTGCGTTCGAGTTGACGGATGATGTCGGACCACTCGCGGATGCGATTGTGGTTGAGGAACTCTTTCTTACACATACGCCGGAAGGCGCTGCTCGTTCGGGCCTTGCGCTCCTCTTCGAGATAGTCCCAGAGCTTCAGCCAGGTGAGGAAGTCCGACGCGGGGTCGTTGAACCTCGCGTGGAGTTGGCCCGCCTGTTCGCGCTTCTCGGCCGGGCGCTCACGCGGATCCTGCACCGACATCGCCGCCGTGATGATCATCACCTCACGGAGACAACCGCTGGCCGCGGCCTCGATCACCATTCGGCCGAAACGGGGGTCGATCGGCATCCGAGCCAGCTGGCGACCGATCGGCGTGAGCCAGTTCTTCGTTCCCTCGAGGCCAGGCTCGACCGCGTCAAGTTCTTCGAGGAGTGCGACGCCATCGCGGATGTTGCGAAGCTCCGGTGGATCGACGAAGGGGAAGCTCTCGATGTCGCCCAAACCCAGCGACGCCATCTGCAAAATCACCGACGCCAGGCTGGTGCGGGTGATCTCGGGTTCGGTGAACTCGGGCCGACTCGCAAAGTTCTCTTCGGCGTACAGGCGGATCGCGATGCCCGGCGCCACGCGGCCGCACCGCCCGGAACGCTGGTTGGCGCTCGCCTGCGATATCTCCTCAATCGGAATTCGCTGCACCTTGGTGCGATTGCTGTAGCGGCTGATACGGGCCGTGCCTGGATCGACCACATAGCGAATACCGGGAACGGTCAGCGATGTTTCGGCCACGTTCGTGGCCACCACGATCCGGCGATTGTCGCGTCGTGACCGATCGAAGACCCGGTGTTGTTCGGCCGCCGAGAGACGCCCGAAGAGGGGAACGATTTCGGTGTTGCGAAGCCGCGCTTCGGCCAGCGCCTCGCTTGCCTCACGGATCTCGCGCTCGCCACTACAGAAGACGAGCACGTCACCGGAACCCTCGAGCTCGAGTTCGTTTACTGCATCGACAATGGCCTCGGGCTGCGACAACGCCTCGCCGGTGTCAGGGTCTTCCTGAGGTCGATAGCGAACGTCGACCGGGTAGGTCCGACCCGACACCTCGATGATCGGCGCGTTGTCGAAGTGCTCGGAGAACCGCTTCGTATCGATCGTGGCCGACGTAATGATGATCTTGAGATCGGGCCGCTTCGGAAGCAGCTGACGTAAGTAGCCGAGCAGAAAGTCGATGTTCAAACTGCGCTCGTGAGCTTCGTCGACGATGATCGCGCTATAGGCCGCCAGGTCGCGGTCGTGTTGCATCTCGGCCAGCAGAATGCCGTCGGTCATTGCCTTGATGGCTGTCCGCTTGGAGACCTTGTCGGTGAAGCGCACCTTGTAGCCAACGAGCCCGCCGACCTCGTCGCCGAGTTCTTCGGCCACCCGCTCGGCGATTGACCGGGCCGCGATTCGACGAGGCTGCGTGTGGCCGATCCATCCGTGTTCGTGGAGCCCAAGCTCGACACACATCTTCGGGAGCTGGGTGCTCTTGCCCGACCCCGTCTCGCCCGCGACAACGATCACCTGGTTCTCACGGATCGCCGCAAGTAGCTCGACACGCCGTTCTGCGATCGGCAGGTCGGCCGGATAGGTGACCGAGATATTCACCCCTGCAGTGTGCAGCTGTCGGGCGGACCTCACAACGGCACCCCTCTCACACAATTGGCAGTTCAACTAGCACTTGCTACGTTCGGAGCACTTCACCGGGAAGAAGCACGATGAACAGACAACGAACGAACCGGACCGCCCGTCTGCTCGCCCTGCTTCTCGTGCTCGCGCTGATCGCGGCCGCCTGCGGCAACGACAGCAGCGCCGATCCGGAAGAGACGCCATCCGTCGATGTCCCGGCAAGCGACAACCCGCCCGTCGAGGGCGAGCCGACCGACGATGCCCGCGCGGACAACCCCGAGCCAGCCGACAATCCCGAGCCGACCGAACCGATCGACACCGACACCGGGGTGACGGGCAAGGTCATCCGAGTCGGCGTGGTCTTCCCCGACATAACGCTCATTGGTCGCGACCCCGGCGACGTCGAAGCAAAATTCACAACGGTGGCTGATGCGATCAACGAAGCCGGTGGCATCAACGGACGTGTACTCGAACTCCATATCAGTCTCGTGAACCCGCTCGATGACCTCGACTTCGACGCGACATGTGTCGAAATGGTCGAGGACATTGAGGTCTTCGCGGTTGTCGGACTTCTGCCGCGCACGAACTCTGATTGCTACGCAGGACTGAACGACACCATCGTGATCAACACGTTCGAAATTGGCCCCACCCAGATGGCGGGCTACACGGCGCCGGGCATCACCCTTCTGGCCCATTCGGATCGACTCGTTGCCGATCGCGTTCAGGCCCTGGTCGACGGCGGCGCTCTCTCACCCGGCATGAAGGTCGCTGTGCTCGGCGCCGACGCGGCCGAAGCCAGCCACCAAGCCTACCTCAATGCGCTCGACGCCGCCGGTGTCGACGTTGTTACCGAGCGCCTGTCGCTCGCCGACGGGCAGGACACCGTGGCGCTCACTAACGAGTTGACGGTCATCGCCGAGACGTGGAACGCGAACGGGGCCGAGGCTGTTCTTGGCTCGTTCCCTCTTGCCGCACAAGCGCTCCTGATCGCCTATGAAAGCTCTCGCTCCCAGTTGCCGATGCTTCTTCCCGAAGGCATCACGGTCCCCCCGTCAATTCTGCGGAACACGCTTGGACTCAGTCTCGAGCCGTTCGAACTTGCCATTGCCCTGGTTGACGGCGCCAGCCCCGCGATGAAGTACGAAACCGGCGAACACGGCGTCCGCGAATGTGTCGACAACTTCGAAGCTGCGTCGGGCGAGGCCGTCGCCCTCGACGAGTCGCGCAACAATCTCGGCCCGACCATGGTGGCCTGCCAGGTCTTCGACATCTTCACGCAAATTGCCGAATCTGCCGGCGTGAACCTCACGACCGAAACCTTCGCCGCTGCGGCCGAAGCATTTGGCCCGATCACGGTGACCAATCTCGCCGCCGCTTCGCTTGGTGAAGGCAAGTGGGACCTCAACGACACGGTCGGTGAACTCGGAGAATTCAATGCCGACACCGAGCAGTTCCAGCCCGTCAGATAACCGTTTCGTTTGCGACGATTCATTCCGGGTGAGAGGATTGTCACACCAAGCTAAGGGGTCCATATGCGCAGGTTTGTACGAGTCGTCGCGGTTGTTTCCGCATTCGCCTTTTTCGCGGTTGCATGCAACCCATCGGTCGATTGGAGTGCGGGCGGCGATGAACGCCGAGCATGGTGCGATCCGACCGATACCGAGCTCAACGACGGTCATGGCGGCGGTGGCCACGCCGCCCACTTCCCCTACACCGAACCCAAGGGACCCTTGAGCTGGCAGGACTGCGCATTGAACGCATTCCTTATTGAGCGCGGTGCCGCTGAAGCTGCCCTGTACCCGACGAAGGGGATCGCGGAAGCCAACGGCTGGCATTATCTGGCGCCATATATTTCCGGTCAGGGCACCCACCACGTCCGCGATACGGGCGTGCCCACCACCTTCGACGCCTCCGGCCCGACGATGCTGATGTACGACGGCAACAACAACAACTCTCAGCTGACCGGAATGGTCTGGACAGTGACTTCCGGGCATGCGCCTCCGGAGGGGTTCTTCGGCGACAACGACCACTGGCACGGCCATCAGGTCCTTTGTTACACCGACGGCCCGTTCATCGTTGGTGACAACATCTCCGATGCACTCTGTGCTGCCCGCGGCGGCACCAACGTCGACTCGGGCGATACGTGGCTCCTACACGTCTGGCTCCCGGTCTACGACGGCTGGGAAGCAACCGACATCTTCAACAAGAATCACCCGGGCGTCTGATTCCTCAGATGCGTCGCGGCACAGTCCGTGGCGGGTGCGCGCTGCTCCTCGTCATTTCGATGACGGGGTGCGGCGCCGTCGAAAATCGAGAAGCTCGCGAATTCGAGCAACTGGTCGAAGACCAGATCGCGGGCGACGGCGATGTTTCGGTCGACCCCGACACCGAGTCCATCACCATTGAAGACGACGCCGGTTCATTCACGACCGGCTCTGATCTTGGCGCCCCCGACTGGTTTCCTTCAGCACTGCCGCTGCCAGACGACTTCTCCTTCGAGACGTTCATTGCCGTCGACGAGATCACGAGCGCCCGCGGTTCGACTGCCCTCGATGTCGTATCGCTCTTCGAATTCTATGAGAGTGCGGCTGCCGCCCTCGGCTGGACAGTCGACGGGTCGACAGTCGTCGAACCTGGATTCTTTCAAATCCTCACGACCGATACCCAGGGCGAATACTTCGACATCGAGCTTGTCGAGGGAAAGCTCGGGTTCGTGGTCGGAAGGGCTCGTGCCGTCCCTGAAGGCTGACCCGTCAACCTCGGTCTCTAGCCAACCTTGTAGGGCCGGTTGTCCGAGGGTTGGGCTCGCTCGCTCACATCCGGAACCGTCGTCGCATAGTTGACGTAGTCGGCAAAGTACGACAACACGCCGGCGTGCTCAAGAATCGCGTCGAGCTCCGGTGAACGAGCTTCGATATAACGAGCAAGCATCACACCACGGGCGTCTTGCAGGAATGCAGAGGCGGTGATCTCGACGTCCACACCGTCGGCGAGTTCGACCGACGCGGAACCGTCCACCGTTGCCTTCGCCACCCACGGCAGATAGTGCCGCCCGGCCTGAGCGATCACCGCGATGAGCGACGCCGGAAGGTCCGCAGGATCGAACCACTCGCCGAATTCATGTTGCTGGGGCATGAGAAGGCGGATGGTGTGCGCAACAACCGCAGGCCCGTGTTCATCGGCCAGATCTCGGCAATACGGGTCACCAACAAAGTGGGCTTCGTTGGCACCGAACACCGCAAAGTCGGCGAGGCCGGGGCGGGCACCCAAGAGGTAGCCGCCGTCGGCCAAATGCGGCTCCAGCGTTTGGAACCAGGGCACCACAACTTCGCTCATCCACGCGTCGATGCTTCCGGGGTGCACACCAAGCGCCGGAAGACTGCCCGTCATCGCGTCAATCACCATCGAACGGACGGCAGCGGCCGGGAGCGGCGCACCCGTCGCCAACTCTTGAGCGATCTGCCATCCGGCGGTCTCCGTGTTGGCGGGGTAACTCCAGCGACTGCCGACTGCGGGCCGGTAGAACCACTCGTCGGAGAAGTCATCGAGCAAGTAGTCGAGGAATCGGAGCGTCGGGTCGCCGGGCAAGACCGAGCGAGGCTCGGCGGTCGCCTGGTCGAGATGCTCGATGATCGTCGTGGAGTCCCACATCGGCACACCATCGGGAGTACTCACAACCGGGATGCCGCCGTTCCACCCGGCGTTCGTCGCCGCCTCGTGGTCCATGAGGCCCGGCTCAAGCCGCCAGGGACGGTCGGTGTAGTCGAGATAGCCGGTCACCTTGCGCGTGAAGTACGAGCGGGTCAGACCATGAACAAGATACGAACTCATGTGTCGACGGTAGACGAGCCGGCGGGCGCGGCAGAGAACGAGCGGCGGGCTGGTGCGTTCGCCCGGAGCCGCTACAGATTCTTCGGGCGGTTCACGAAGCGCTCGGCCGTGGGGCTGAAGAACCAGCCGCCGCCCGCCTTCGTGCCGCCATCGACCGGCACGTTGTGGCCCGTCACGAAGGCCGACATGTCCGAGGCGAGAAAGAGCGCCACCCGAGCCTGATCCGCGGGCCACCCCAGTCGTCCGACCGGCGCCCACGACTCCCACAGGTTTTCGTGCTCCTCGAAACCGGCCTTGTAGTTGACCTGCGGAGTTTGGGTGAGATCAACACCAATGCCGTTAGCTCGGATGCCTTTTCGTCCATACCCGGCCGCGAGCGAGGTGGTGAAGTGACCGGCCGCCGCCTTCATCGCCGCATAAACCGGTTCTCCGGGGAACCCCCGCATGCCCTCGACGGAGTGCACGTTGACGATCGAACCGCCGCCCCGCTCGATCATCGGGGTGAGGAAGGCCTGCGTGACGGCAAACATGTGCCAGAGGTTGATCCGGTACATGGCCTCCCACGACTCGGGGTTCGAGACTTCGAAGCGAACGAGCGGGCGATAGTCGCCAACATTGTTGACGAGAACGTCGATGCCACCGTGTTCGTCGAGCACGGCGGAAGCGAGAGCGGCGACTCCTTCTTCGGTGCTCACATCGACCACATGGGCCCGAGCCTTGCCACCACCCGCGGTCACGGACTCGACCACTGCGGCGGCCCGATCGGGGTCGATCTCCGCCACCTCGACAATCGCCCCATGCTCGGCAAAGAGTTCGGTGATTCCGCCACCGATTCCTTCGGCCCCGCCCCCGGTCACGACGGCCACCTTCCCTTCGAGGAGGCGATTCCAGTCTTCGATTGGCGGGACGTCAGTCGCGTCGGTGGTCATGCTCAGTCGACCCGCGGCGCTTGAAGCTGATCAACCGGGAAGTCGTCGGGTTGCCAACCCTCGAGGAGGCCATCGCTGGCCAGATTGCGGACCGGACGGTTCAGCCGGTGGAGCAGAGAGAGGCTGTATTCGATTCGTCCGGTGAATTCCTCCGGGTCGGCCGTGAGAAGGGCCCACGCGGCCTCCGCCATCGTGTCGATCGGCTCGCAGAGATGCTGCGACAGATCGATGAGCGCCGTGCTGCCCTCAGTCGCCACCGCGACATCGGGGGCCAAACAATTCAGCGAAACGCCGGTGCCGTAGAGCTCAGAGGCGGCGCCGACGGTGGCGCGATTCAGCCACGCCTTCGAGCCGCCATAGGCGGTGGCGCCCTGAATCTGCGGGCTCACCACGAAGGGCGGACCCTCGGGCATCTCTCCCGTTTGCGAGGTGAGGTTGAGCACGGATCCACTCCCTCGTTCGATCATCGACGGCAGCACCTCTTGGGCGAGAAGCCAGGGCGCCATCACGTTGACCCGGAACGAGATCTCCATGCGCTTGCGCGGCATCTCGATATACGTCGGGTAGAACGCGGCAGCCGCATTGTTGACGAGATAATCGATCGGGCCAAGAACGTCTTCGGCCTCCGCGATTACCGCGGCCGCGTCGAAGCTTGGGCTCGACAGGTCAGCCGCGATCGGGTGAGCAGTGGCGCCGGCGGCGCGCAGCTTCTCGACGGTCGCCATCAGCGACCCGTTGAGATGTGAGTCGGCATCGGTCATCGTGCGAGCCACGCAAGCGACTGCGCAGCCTTCAGCAGCGAGGCGCTGGGCAAGCCCGGCGCCGATCCCACGGCTGGCACCGGTAACGAGGGCAACGGGCATCAAGAGACCTCCGAGAGAAGTGCGTCGACTTGCTCACAGATATAGCCCATGTGGTCGGCGTTGAGCGCGTGGTAGATCGGCAGCGAGAGCGACCGGTCCATCATGCGGTCACAGTTCGGGAGGCCACCCTCGGGCTGGCGATGTTCGATGTTGACGAACGCGGGCTGTCGCAAGATGTTGCCCGTCCACACCATGCGGGTGCTGACACCGCGATCGTCGAGGAAGGCTTGGACTTCGTTTCGGCCCCACGCGAAGTCGTCGTCGAGGGTGAAGCAGAAGCGCATCCAGGTGGTATCGGTGTCGGGTGTCGTGTCGCCGCCGGTGAATCCGTCGCGAGTGCCAAAGAAGTCGTTGAGCTTCGACCAGTTGGCGGTGCGTTGTTCATTGAAGCCCGGCAACTTTTCGAGCTGGACGAGTCCGTAGGCCGAGCCCAGCTCGTTGGGCTCGAAGTTGTAGCCCACCGTGTCGAACGTGAAGATCAGGTCGTAGGGGGTGCCATCGGCCAGCTCGCCGAAACGTTCGAGCTTGCCCGCCTGGCCGTCTTCCTCCGATCGCGCATCGCCCGCTCGCTTCTCGGATCCGAAGAGGTACCGCTCCGAACGCCGGCCCCACCGTCGAAGTGAGAGTGCCTCGTCGAACAGATCGGGGTCGTCGACGCCGACCAGGCCGCCGGTGCCAGCCGCCGTCATGGCGTGGGAACGGGCGAAGCTCGTAATGGTGATGTCGCTGCGGGTGCCGGTACGGCTGCCCCGTTGCCAACTATCGAGCACATCGGCGGAGTCTTCCACCACGAGAAGATCGTGCCGGTCGGCGATGGCCCGGATGGCGTCCCAGTCGGGACAGTTGCCACAAAGGTTGGGCACGAGAATGGCCTTCGTGCGGGGTCCGATCATCGCCTCGATGGCGTCGACGTCGATCTGATAGGTGTTCGGCGTGATGTCGGCGAACACCGGCACGATGCCGGACTGCACCATCGGGGCAATGTCGGTCGAGAAGCACAGGGGCGAGGTGATGATCTCGTCGCCGCGCTCGAGGTGAAGGAGATCGATCGCGATCCGCAGGGCCGAGGACCCCGAGTTCACCATTAGGCCGTACTTCTTCGACAACAGCTCGGCGGTGCGTCGCTCCAACTCCTCCGTGGCCTCGCCAATATCGAGGGTGGGGTTGTTGCGCATCACGGCAACAACCGCCTCGATCTCTCGTTCATCACCGAATGCGCCAGAAGGAGGAAATCTCATGGTCGGACACTAGCAACCAAAAACTATGCTCCATAGTTTCTGCCTATGCTTCGTCGGTACTACGGTATGGCCGGTGACCAGCACCACCCGTCGCCATTCGCGGGCATCCATCGTTCAGATCGCCCTCGGCCTCGCCGACGCGCGCGGCCTCGCCGCCGTGAGTCTCGCCAACGTGGCCGACGTCGCGGGCTGCAAGCCGCCTTCTCTCTACAACCATGTCAACGGACTCGACGATCTGCTCGACGAACTCTCCCTCGCGACTACCGCCGACTTTGCCGGCGCACTGCGTGACTCGGTGGTCGCTCGGATCGGCGAAGACGCGGTCCGCGCCTACGCCCACGCGTGGCGCGCCTACGTCACCGAATATCCGGCTCGTTATCAGGCGACGTTGCGAGCCGTTCCCCATCGCAATGACGAGCACCGAGCCGTCGCGGCCGGGATGACCATTCCTGCCGGTGCCGTCCTGTCCACACTCGGCATTCCCGACGAGCGCCTGGCCGATGCCGGCCGCGCCCTGCGCAGCGGCCTCCACGGCTTCGCCCATCTCGAACTTTCGCAGCTCATTGGCCCCGACCCCACCGCCACCTTCGAGTCCGTCGTCGACGTACTCGTCGCCGGTCTGCTCTCGCTCGCTAAGCCGAACGCGTCAAAGGTGTGAAGCACTTCGCCTCCGACCTCGGACTCGATGTACACGGGCTTCTCGATGACGATGGCCGGCGAGATTCCCGTCGACAACGACGACGGCAACATCATCAACTACGTCCTTCCCGTGGCTCGTCGCCGACCAAGAGGCCTTCATTGAGAACGATGCCTTCCCGGGCGGTACCTGGCAGGACATGAGTCAGGTAGTTGTGGCCGAGTCTCGGGCGCCGGGTTCGCTTTCCCAACCACGCTGCCGCCAGAGACGGAGCGAAGCTCAACGGTCCGCGAAGACGGCACCAAGGTTGACTGGTGGGGCGTTCCCGGCCACGCCGAGGAAGGTGCGAATCAGCGCACAGATCGCAGAATCCTGCCCTTTGGGCGAGTGATTACCCGGCACCCATTCGACCTCGACTGGACCGGCGATTGACGGAATGTGTTGTGCGAATTCGTCGGGCGATCCGAACGGATCGCGCTCGCCCGACACGAATAACGTCGGCAGCTTGATCTTGTCGAAGTGGTCCACGCGAAGGTTCTCGGGTTTGCCCGGAGGATGGAGCGGGTAGCTCAGGAGCACGAGGGCAGCCGCCGGAAGCCCCTCGGCCACCGCCACCGAGCAGGCCCGGCCACCGAAGCTTCGTCCACCAAAGGCGATCTCTGTTGGCTCGACACCCAGGCGTTGCGCCAGCGCTTCGCTCGCGGCCACGATCTTCTTGACCGCGTTGTTCACGCTGGTAGTCGCCAGCGTAAGCCGCTCAACGGCGAGCTCAGGAAGCGCATCTTCGATCGCAACCAGAGTGGCGTGGTCACGGTCGGCGCTGGCCCCAGGGGTCACGATCAATCCGGCGGGCGGGTGTGAGAGCCAAGGCATCACGTCGAAGCTAGCGCTCATCGACTGTGGCTGTGACACCGCTACTCAAGGCTATTCTCGCAATCATGACGCTCACGCACGACGAGATTCTGCGCCGATCCGAGCGGCTCTCTATCGCCCTCGCAGGCCGAGCTGAAGAAGCCGAGTCCCTGCGTCGCCTTCCCGCCGCGACCGTCGACGATCTTGTCGAACGCGGCTTCTTCCCGATGGTGGTGCCGAAATCGCTTGGCGGCCACGGCCTGGGCATCGAATCGCTGGCTCAGAGCACCCGCATCCTCGGTCAAGGCTGCGTGGCCTCGGCGTGGACCGCCTCGTTCCTGATCATGCACAGCTGGCTGCTGAGCAAGTTCCCTCCGGCAGCCCAAGCCGAACTCTTCTCCCCCGACCAGCCGTGGGCACTCTCCCCCGCCCCCTTGGCGCCGACGGGCACTTTGATCCCCGCTGACGGTGGATACATCGTCAGCGGTCGATGGGAATGGGCGACCGGCGTGCACCACGGCCGCTGGTTGATGGTCCACGCCATCCAAACCGACCCCGAATCCACTACCCGGTTCGTCGTCGTCCCCGTCGCCGCGGCCGCGATTGAAGATGTTTGGTACACCTCCGGAATGCGAGCGACCGGGAGCGACACGGTCGTTCTCGACAACGTGTTCGTGCCGAGCCATCGAACGGTGACCGGCGAGGAGATGATGTTCGGCGGCGAACTTCTCGAAGACGACGGCATGGCCCAGCTCCCGGTGCCGCAGGTGCTCGCACTCGTTGCGGCGGCGCCCGCCCTCGGCGCGGCAGAGCGAGCGGTGGAGCTCTACCGCGAACGGATCAACGAGAGAGTTCTCGCCTATTCGCTCGGCGAGAAGGCCGTCGAGCAACCCTCGGCGCAGATGCGACTCGGGTCCGTCATGAGCGAGCTCGACTCGATCCGCACACTGTGGGACTCCGCCATCGATGAGTTAGCCACCTATGTCGGTCGAGGCGAGGTAACGCTCGAACGCCGCACCGCGTTGCGCCTCGCCGCAGCCACGACGGTCCGAGGCGCCCGGTCGATCATCAACTCGATCGCGGAAGGGGCGGGCGCGAGCGTCTACTTCGACTCCTCGCCTTTCCAACGCCTCCAACGCGACGTAGAAGTGCTGAAGGGCCACGTCATCTTCGACTGGGACCGCACAACCGAACTCGCCGGCCGCGTCGCGTTGGGCTTCCCGCTGAAACCAACGGACATGGTGTAGGACTCGTCCCGCTCTACGGATCTGGTTCCGGGCCCCGATTAGGGTCGGAAGAATGTCTCTTGCTGACTTTCGTCGTGAATCGCTGCTCTTCGGGCCCTCACCAATACACCCACTCCCACGCCTCAGCGCCGCGCTCGGTGGAGAGGTCGAGATTTGGGCCAAACGAGAGGACTGCAATTCGGGAATCGCGTTCGGCGGCAACAAGGTCCGCAAACTCGAATACCTGGTCGCCGAGGCCCTCGATACCGGGTGCGACACGCTGGTTTCGATCGGCGGTATCCAGTCGAACCACACACGCCAAGTGACCGGCGTCGCGTGCCATCTGGGCCTCAAGGCAGTGACGGTGCAAGAAGGATGGGTGGACTACAACGACATGAACTACGACAAGGTCGGCAACATCCAGCTGACCCGAATAATGGGCGGCGACGTTCGCGTCGATCCTGCCGGTTTTGATATCGGCATTCGAGACAGCTGGAAGCAGGCGCTGGAGTCGGTGGTACAAGCCGGCGGAAAGCCCTACGCCATTCCAGCCGGAGCGTCTGATCACCCGCTCGGCGGCCTCGGATTCGCGAACTGGGCAGTGGAAACCGAAGTCCAAGAAGCGGACCTTGACGTCTTCTTCGACTACGTCATCGTGTGCACCGTGACGGGTTCGAGCCACGCCGGAATGATCGCTGGATTCGCCCTCTCCGACCGTCCGGGCCGAAAGATCGTCGGCATCGACGCCTCGGGAACACTCGACCAAACCGTCGCACAAGTCACGCGCATCGCGGCCAACACCGCCGACAAGATCGGGCTCGGCCGAACGCTACGCGACGATGAAATCAGCGTCATCGCCGGCTACGAAGGCCCCGCCTACGGCGTGCCCGACGCGGGAACCGTCGAGGCAATCCACCTCACCGCCCGCAGCGAAGGCATGCTCACCGATCCGGTCTATGAAGGAAAGTCGATGGCCGGGCTGATCGGGATGATCCGTTCCGGTGAGATTCCGCCAGGATCCCGGGTCTTGTATTGCCACCTCGGTGGTCAACCCGCTCTGCCCGCCTACGCCGGTTTTCCCGGCCTCGGCTCGCCAGAACGAGACCTCTCGCGCTAGTTCGATGGCACGCTCAGCCACCCCTACTGCTCGAGCGAAGTGATCAGGTCTCGAATCTCGTGCTGGTTCTCAAGGGGGTGACGAAGCGGCCGGTCATCGATGATGACGTAGCGGTTTCGGCGGCCAACTCGCTCGCTTGTGAGGTATCCCTCATGTTCGAGGTCATGAATGATTCGTTGCACTGCACCGACGGTCACGCCCACGGCAAATGCGATGTCCTTTTGTCGGGCCTCGGGGTGGCGGCTAATCGCAATCAGAACGTGAGCGTGATTCGTGAGAAACGTCCACCGCGGCAGGTCAGGTTCAGGGGCCATCAACATCGTCATCAGAGTACCGGTTTCAAATCGTCGGCTTTATCAAGGAGCCCGAAACACACTATCCATAATACCTATTCTGTAATGCGCCTATTTTGTCAAGTGGTTTCTTTATAATGTCCGAATGATCTGGTGGTTGTTCGTCGCGCATCTCATGGGTGTGGTTGCGGCTGCGCTGGCGGGACGAACCTCGATGCGATCGGGTCTTCTCACTGCGGCCGTCGCCCCGATCGCCACCGCCGTCTGGGCCACATCGCGACTCGTCGGCGAGCACGAGGCAACAACCCATGAGCTCGTTTGGGTCGAGGGTCTCGATCTTGCGATTCGTTTCCGCACCGATTCTCTCGCACTGATGATGGTCCTGCTGGTGTCCGGCATCGGAGCGCTCGTGTTCGTTTACGCGGTGGGCTACTTCACACCGGCGGCAGAGGGAGGGGTTCGATTTCCCGCCTCGCTCCTCGCATTCTCGACATCGATGCTCGGCCTCGTCTTGTCCGATTCGGTCTGGACACTCTTCATCTTCTGGGAGCTAACCTCGGTCACGTCGTTCCTGCTGGTGGGGCACAAACACGTCGACGCCAGCGTTCGAGCCGCCGCCCGACGGGCGTTGCTGATCACCGGCGGTGGCGGACTCGCCCTCCTCGCCGGCCTCATGATCCTGGCCGACCGGACCGGGTCGTCCTCACTCACGAACCTCGCGCCGATCTCCGGGACCAGCGGCACGGTGGCCGCTGTTCTGGTCCTGATTGGAGCCGCCACCAAGTCGGCGCAGGTCCCATTTCACGTGTGGCTGCCCGGTGCAATGGCGGCACCAACACCGGTCAGCGCCTATTTGCACTCGGCGACCATGGTCAAGGCTGGAGTTCTACTCGTTGCGGTTACCGGCCCCGCCTTCACCGGTGTCGGCGCATGGAAAGCCGTCGGCCTTTGCTTCGGAATCGCGTCGATGTTCTGGGGAGCGATCGGGGCATTACGGCATCGTGATGCCAAGTTGATCCTCGCTTGGGGCACGGTCTCCCAGCTCGGTCTCCTCATCACGTTGTTCTCTCTCGGCACGCCAAAAGCGATCTTCGCCGGGGTATCAATTCTGTTCGCCCACGCGCTCTTCAAGGCGGCGTTGTTCCTTGTAGTGGGTGAGATCGATATCCGGACCGGCACTCGCGACATCGACGAGCTGGGTGGCCTTTGGCGCTCGATGCCTGTGACCTTCACGGTGGCTGTCCTCGCTGGCCTTTCGATGGCGGGCGCGCCGCCGTTGCTCGGTTTCATGGCGAAGGAGGCAGCGATCGAAGCGGTCTTGAAACTGTCGGGCCCCGAAGCGGTCATCGCGATTATGGCGGTCGTCGGCGGTTCCGTACTCACGGTCGCGTACACCGTGCGCTTTCTCATCACGGTGTTCGGCCCGGGCCCGGCGACCCCGGTTGCGAACCGTCGAGCGTTCATGACCGGCCCGATCATGGTCCTCGGTACGGCGGGCGTTGTGGGCTATTTCGCAGTCGGGGCAAGTAACAGCATCGTCTCGGCGGCCGCGATTGAACTGAACGAGAAGGCGAGCGTCTACGAACTCATCCGTTGGCCAGGCCTCACGTCCGCATTTGTCACCTCGATGGCGATCCTGGCGGCGGGCTGTGCGCTCGGAGGCCTCATAGTCCGAATTTCGTCGACGGTGCCGCTGCCGCTGGGCGCGAGTGCCGCCGACCGAATGATCGACTCAGTGCTCAACGCCGCGCCGCGCGTCACCGCCCGCATTCAACACGGGTCACTTCCGGTGTACCTCACCACCCTGGCCGCAGCCGCGGCTCTCGCGACCGCTCCGTTCTTCACCGAACTTTCGACCGATCACCTCACCTGGTGGGACCAGCCCATGCAGGCCGCACTTGCCGTCGCGATCGTCGCGGCAGCAGCGGCTGGCGCCTTCGTTCGTTCCCGACTCGGAGCGGCGCTCACACTCGGGGCCGTGGGCACGGGCGTCTCCGGTCTCTTCGTTGTCCATGGCGCACCGGACCTCGCCCTCACCCAACTCCTCGTTGAAACCGTCGTCGTCGTCGGATTCGTCATCGGGCTCGGGCAACTCGGGCGCCGATTTCCTCGGACCGACGTGACGTGGCGCACCGTCCGAGGCTTGGTCGCAGTCGCGGGCGGCATCGCGGTCACCACTGCCCTGGCGGTCGCGGGATCAGATCCTTCGGGTCGAGCCCCCGTCGAAAGGCTCACCGAGGCGGCCGTCGCTGAAGGCGGAGGCAGCAATGTTGTCAATGTTGTACTCACCGACATTCGTGCCCTCGACACGCTCGGCGAGGTCGTGGTGCTCGCAACCGTCGCGGTCGGAATCCTTGCGCTCGCCAAGATCCGGCGCCAGGAAGCCCCGACATGATCGGGTCACGTTCGCCCATCGTGCGAGTTGGCGTGCGCGCCGCAACACCGTTGGCCCTGATGGTCGGTACCTACCTGCTGTTCGCGGGCCACAACAACCCTGGCGGCGGCTTCGCCGCCGGCCTCGTCTACAGCGCCGTCATCACGTTGCGAACCGTTGCCGGGATGCAACGACCAACCCACGCCACGGGCCTGATCACCGGCGGCATTGTTGTCGTCTGCCTCGTGGCTCTCGCACCACTCCTGTGGGGAAACACCTTCCTCGATCAGGAGATTGTGTCCACCACGCTTCCCTTCCTCGGCAAGGTAAAGACCGGGACCGCGTTGCCCTTCGATATTGGCGTCACGGCGATCGTCGTCGGCCTCGTCGTGGCGCTACTCGACGGACTCGACGCCAGCGAACTCGACAAGCCGAACCACACCCGACAAGGGGTTGACCAATGAGCATTGCGTTGTTGGCAACAGTGGGCGGGCTCACCACCGTCGGGTTGTACCTGATTACTGCGCGTTCACTCAGCCGAATCATTCTCGGCTTCGCGATTCTTGGTCACGCCGCAGTGATCGCTTTACTGACCGCCGGTGGTCCGCCCGGGGCCGCGCCGATCGTCGGCGTGAGCGACGAACCAATCGCCAACCCACTCCCGCAGGCATTGGCCCTCACCGCAATCGTGATCTCATTCGGACTCACCCTCTTTCTGCTGGCGCTCGCGAGTCGGCAACACCAACTCACCGGCGACGACCTCGTCGAGGACGACCTCGAAGACCAGCGAATCGCCCGAACCGACGCCGGCAACACCGAGACCCAATCGTGAACGCACTCATCGCCGCCACGATCATCGCGCCGCTGCTTGGCGCGGCAGCCGGGCTGCTCACCAAGTCGAACTTCCTTCGCGACGCCGTCACGATCGCCGGAATCGGTACCGCCGCCGCGGCCGCGGTCGCGCTGCTCGTTCGCGTCGCCAACGAAGGCACCCACGTCGCCCACGTTGGCGGTTGGGACGCCGAACTCGGCATCGTCCTCGTGGCCGACCTCTTCGCCGTGCTCGTTCTTCCCGTCGCGCTGGTGATCATCTTCGTCGTCGAGATCTTCGCCACTGGCCAGCGGCGGACCGCGTGGGGAGCGAACCCAGAACTCGCGGGGCCGCTCCTCGGAGTACTCACCGCCGGAGTTTCCCTCGCCATCCTCACCGGCGACTTGTTCACCCTCTTCGTAGCTTTCGAACTCATCCTCGTCTCGAGCTATGTGTTGCTGACCCATCAGGGCCGACGAGGCCAAGTCCGTGCTGGCATGACCTATGTCGTCATGAACCTCTTGTCGTCCACGCTGTTCCTCTTCGGTCTGGCATTCGTGTACGCCGCAACCGGCACGGTCAACATCGCACTCCTCGCCGAACGAATCCCGGAACTCTCCGATGGCGTGCGCCTCGGGATCGGCGCTTGGTTCTTCGTCGTGTTTGGCACGAAGGCTGCCATCTTCCCGTTGTTCTCTTGGCTGCCTGACTCCTACCCCACCGCCCCAACCACGATCACCGCGGTCTTTGCCGGCCTACTCACAAAGATCGGCATCTACGCCATGATCCGGTTCCACACCCTTACCGGTATGGACGAACTCGGGCCACTCATGTTGATCATCGCGGGAGCGACGATGATCATCGGCGCACTCGGCGCCCTGGCCCAGTCTGACGTGAAGCGGATTCTATCGTTCCACATCATTAGCCAGATCGGCTACATGCTTATGGGTCTCGGCCTGTTCTCTGCCGCAGGAACGGCGGGCGCGATCATGTTCCTGATCCACCACATGCCGGTCAAGACGGTCCTGTTCCTCGTCGGCGGGCTCATCGAAAACGAACGCGGCACCAGCAATCTCGATCGATCCGGTGGCCTCGCTAGCCGTCGCCCTTGGATTGCCGTCTTCTTCGCCATACCGGCGTTGAGCCTCGCGGGGCTGCCGCCGTTCTCTGGATTTGTCGCCAAGTTTGCGGTCATCTCCGCCGGAATTGAGCAAGCCGCCACCCCAATCGTGGTCATCGCGCTTATCGCCGGCGCGCTCACGTTGCTCTCGATGACCAAAATCTGGCTCGGCGTCTTCTGGGGAGCGCCCCCGGAAGATGACGGACCCGAGCGCGATGCGCCGGGAAATCGCACGACCATGCTCGCGGCGACGGGCCTGGCGGTCGCCGGCACGCTGGCCATTTCCCTCTTCGCAGGGCAGGTCTTTGATCTCAGCGAGCGCGCCGCTGACGACCTTCGATCATCGGCGTACACCATCGAGGTCGCGCCGTGAGAAGCCACCTCGGTCCTCGCCGAATCGTCGGACTCCTGCTCCTCACCTTGATCTGGTGCGGGCTGTGGGGAGAAGTGACCGTGCCTAATGTTGGCGCCGGACTTGTTCTGGGTCTGATCGTTATCGTTCTCGGCGTGGGTACCGCAGGACGCGGCGGCATCCGCATCGTTCCGCTCCTGCACCTGCTCTGGGTTGTTACGGTCGACCTCGTGAAGTCGGCAATCAGCGTGGCGGTCGAGATCCTCACCCCAACCGACCGGACCGACGAGTCGATCATCGCCGTCACCGTCGCCCCGGAGAGCCGCGATCACCTTCTGCTATTGATCGTGGCGATCACCCTTACTCCCGGCACCGCAGTGGTCGACGCCGACCCCGACACCGGCACGCTCTATCTCCATCTTCTACACAACGACCGACGAGCCGCGACGATCGAACACGTTGGACAACTGACTCGCCTCGCGTGCGACGCCCTCCCCATCGCAACCAGGACCGCCGCCCGATGATCACCGCCGCCATCTACTGCTTCGGAATCGCCGGGCTCTGCGGGACCTACCGGCTCCTGATCGGGCCCGACCTCGCCGACCGCGTCATGGGCCTCGACCTCACCCTCATCTCGCTCATGGGCGCAATCGCCGTCGACTCCGCCCGACGCGACGACACCACCTACCTCGTGCTCCTTGTTGTCATCGCCATCATCGGGTTCACCGCCACCGTCGCGGCCAGCAAGTTCATCGAACACGAACATCGCCAGACTTCAGAGGCCACACCATGACGACGCTGGCGAACATACTGATGCTCTTCGGCGGGCTGATCGCCATCCTTGCGGGTGTCGGCGTTCTGAAGTTCTCCAGCTCGTACGCCCGGTTTCACGCGGCGAGCAAAGCCAGCCCGGTCGCGTTTCTCGTCGCCTCAATCGGCGCAGCGATACAGCTGGGGGCTGCGGGTAGCGCGTACCTCGCGATCGCGAGTGCGGCGATGATCCTGACTCTGCCGGTCGGCGTGCATCTGCTTTTCCGTGCCGTGCACCGCACGTCAACGAATGACCACCTCATGGTCGATGATCTCGCCGTAGCCGAGTTCAACCAGGCCCTCGACAACTGACCGACCCCGCAACAACCCGCAAGACTGCTGCATCGTCAACGACATTCCCGCTGATGTCGACCACTAATCCGCCGACCGTCGCCTCAAGCGCCTCGAAGACGGCTTTCGCGCTGCCCTCGAACGGGGCCCCGCATCCGGGGAGAGTCACGCGAACATCAGCACCTCGCGCTATCAGCTTCTCACCGCCGCGGTTCTCGGAGTCAACATCACCCACCACAACGACAAGACCGGAGCCAGGGCAGCACAAACAGGCCAAGAATCATTCCGATTACGCCCGCGAACTCGGCGGCAGCCTCGCCGGCGGCAACTTCACATGGCCCATGTTGTCGATGACCTTCGGGTGTTCGACAAGCGTGGCGACCCCGAAAGCGTGACCATCAAGGCGACGACGCTGGCTAATGCAGCCGCAGCGAACATGCTGTCTCCGTAGATTCGTATTGAGTATCAGGACCCGGGTGGGCCAGAGCGCTGTTCGTGAGACGCGCCTGCGTGGCGACCAATGTCCCAGCCCAACGGCCCAAGATTCTCTTGCGCCCAGTCGATCGACTCTTGATCGGTGACCGAGGCAAGCGCATCGTTGTACCGATTCATGAAGCCGCCGACGGCGACAGTTGCGAACAGTGAGCGCGCCTCTTCGTCGCTGAAGTTCGCGCGCAGCGCTTCATGGTGGGACGCATCGACCGCGCTTGGCACGGAACCAGCGGCCACCGCGAAATTCAGTGCCGCTCGCTCTCGGTCGTCAAAGAGATCAGAAGTTTGGAACGACCACAGCGCCCGGATCTTCTCGAGGGGGACACCCATCTTGTCGAGGCCATAAGAGCCATGGGCCTGGCAATGTCGACATCCAGCCGACAGGCTCGCAACGGTGAAGACCATCATGTTGAGTTCAATACCCGGGGGGCTGAGAAAGACGAGCGCCTGTAGCTGTTTCAGCGAGTCGTACATCTCGGGCCAGGAGTCGAGGTCCCAGTTTTGACGGTCGGCGTAGTCAGTCATTTCGTGCCTTTCGGGCAAAGAAAAAGGGCGACAAGCGCATCGGCACGACGAGCCATGCGAGGCGGCCGCTGTCGATCATGGCTTCATGCATCATCATCCGGTCATAACTTTTATCGTTCGACCATACAACCCGGGTATCCCAACCCCGTCTCGAAGCAATGCCTCGTGACCTCCACGATCGAAGGCATCGGCACGCTCGCGAACCTCTCCCGCGGAGCGAGAGACGACTACCAATCAGTCGGGCGGTAGTCCTTCAAGAACTGGCCCCACACGTGGGCACTCGTGTTCACACCGTCGATGATCGGGTCCACGATTCGCGCCGCGCCATCGACGATGTCGAGCGGCGGGTGAAAGCGATGCTCGGCCCGCTTCTCGCTGGCTTTCTCCCGCGGATCTTCGTCAGACACCCAACCGGTGTCGACGGCGTTCATGTGGATCCCGGCGAGCTGATAGTCGGTGGCCGAGGTGCGGGTCATCATGTTAAGCGCCGCCTTCGCCATGTTCGTGTGCGGGTGGCGAGTGGTCTTGAACCGTCGATAGAACTGGCCTTCAACCGCCGACACGTTGACCACGTGTTTGTGGGCGCCCGGCGTCGCCTCCATGAGCGGCCGCAGTCGAGCGTTGATCACGAACGGCGCCACCGCATTCACCAGCTGGGTTTCGAGCAATTCGACCGACGACACCTCGTGCAGGAGCAAGCGCCACGAGTTGCGGTCGCGGAGATCAACCTGCTGAAGGTCCTGATCAAGTCGTCCTTCGGGAAAGAGACCGGACTGAGCCTCGGGGGACGAAGCGTGTTCCTCCGGCAAGAGAGGCACCTGCGACATCTCGGCCGCCTGCGTTAACCCGGGCGCCGATTCCGCGATTTCGTCGCCCGACACCAGCGCAACCCCGGACGCCTCGGCCGGCAACATGTCATAGCCGCGCAGCCCTTCGTAGGCGCCCACCAGGCGAAGGACATCGGGCGCAAGCGTGTCGAGTGCGGCGGACTCCCCCGCCATCATGTGTTGGTAGAAGTCGGGCGGCCGACGAACGGTCTGGCACGCATTGTTGACGATGAAGTCGAGACGGTCGCGGGTGCTGACCACGTGCTGGCAGAAGGCTTCAACACTCGGCGTGTGGCGGAGATCGAGCCCGAAGATTTCGAGCCGATCACCCCACTCGGCGAAGTCGGGCTCGGCCGCGTAACGAGCGGCTGCGTCGCGGGCGAAGCGGGTGGCGACGATCAGATCCGCACCACAACGCAGGAGCTTGATTCCGGCCTGGTAGCCGATCTTCACTCGGCCGCCGGTGAGCAGCGCGGTCATCCCCGATAGATCGGCGGTCTCGCTGCGTTTGTCGAAATTGAAGGCGGCGCAATCCGGGCAGAGCTGGTCGTAGAAGTGATGCACACGCCGGTACTTCACCTTGCAGACATAACAATGCTGCGGCTCGACCGTCTCACGAAAGAACGGGTCGTCGACATCACTCTGCTCGAAACCTTCTGGCACGAACACGTTTGGCGTAGTGAACACCGGCTTGTCTCGCAGCGTGCGGATCCCGGTTTCATCGAGGACCTCTTCATCGCGCTGAAGCTTCTCGGCCCGTTGCTTCCGACGACGAGCCTTGACGCGTAGCCGACGCTCCTCCGGGTCACGACAGAAGACATCTCCGGCCGCGGTGAGCAACGCGGTTCGCTCCTCGACAGAAAGGCCGTCGAGTAGATCCTTCGAGTCCGCGACGGTGCGGAGTAGCTCAGTCGCTTCGAGCAGCCGCGCTCGGAGATCCTCGTCGTTGGGTTGGTCGGAGGAGGTCATGGTCAAGCTCAGAGTTGGGCGGCAGGCGCCCTATCAGCGTCGTCGGATCGGCCTCGAAACCATACAGGCGACACCTGGACGTCAGCCTGAAAGACTGGGGCCCGCACAGACGAAGGCGGACTCATGCAAATCCCAACCATCAATGCCTTGGCGACGAGGCCCGCGAGCCGAGACGACGGCTGGGCGGCGGCCTATGTGCGTTCGTATCTGGTTATGCGCCTCGCCATCGGCGCGCTGGCCATGGCACTCCCGCTACTCCTCGTTGCTGTAGTCGACATCATCGAAGGAAGTAACCCGGCAACCCGTGGTTCGATGAGCGCCTACTACTACACCGGCGCCCGGGATCTTTTCGTGGGCGTGTTGTGCGTGATCGGCGTGTTCCTGATCGGCTACAAGATCCAGAGCCGCGACCGCGGTGCCGCGGCCCGCAGGGAGAGCACCGTCACGACGTTTGCCGGCATCGCCGCCATCGCGATCGCGTTCTTCCCAACCAATCGACCCCACGATCGCATCGTGCTCGGCCCGATTCAGGATTTCCTCACCGAAGACATCGTGAAATACGTGCACTACAGCTCGGCCGCCTCGTTCATTCTGGCCCTCGCCTACATCTCGTTCTATTTCGCTCATGCCGAAGGGCCGGCGTCGGCCCGACCGAAGGCGCTACAGGCGCAGCAGAGATGGACCCCACAACAGTGGGGCATGTTCCACGCCGCCATGGCGTGGACCATCCTGGTCGCCGTTGCCGGATGCCTGCTGTTCACTCTGACCCCGCTTCCCGACCGCTACGCACTCTTCATCACGGAGTGGGTCGCCTCCTGGGCGTTTGGCCTCTCGTGGTTGGCCAAGGGCGCTGAGTGGAAGCTCCTCAAGCGGGTGACACCCAAAGCCAGCAGCTGACGGCGCCAAGGCCCAGTCGACACACTGAGTTGGCTACGATCGTTCTCGCTTGTGACTTCGATTCTCCTACGTCCAACTGACCCCACCCGGCGTCGCCCCAATTGGGTCGTCGACACATCATGAGCCGCGGTCGTTCGTGGCGAGCGATCGTCGGCGTGGCCCTGGTCGCGGTTGTGACCGGCCTCGGTGCAATCTGGTATGCGTTGGTCGAGGGGTTTGGCGTCGTTGACGCTCTATATCAGTCGGTGATCACGGTCTCGACCGTCGGGTTCGGCGAAATCGAGCCACTCGACACCAGTGGCCAGCTATTTACGATCGGCCTCATCGTCGTGGGCGTGGGGGCGATTACCTTCGCTCTGGCATCATTCGCCGAACTCTTGCTTGAATCGGCCTTAGATCAACTCAGTTTCCGTAGACGGGGGAGAACCTTGGATCGCCTAAGTAAGCACACTGTGGTCTGTGGCTACGGCCGCACCGGAGAGGCTGTCCTGGAGCTGCTCCCGCCGGAAGTCGTCGTCGGACTCGTCGAACATGACTCGGACCGAGCGGCCGCCGCCGAGCGAGCCGGATGGACAGTCCTGCAGGCCGACTGCACACACGACGAAACGCTGCACCAGGCAGGCATCGACCGAGCCGAGGTGCTCATTGTTTGCTTGGCCAATGACAGTGACGCCATCTCGACGGTGCTGTCGGCCCGCGCCGCCAACGCTGACCTGAGGATCGTTACCCGGGCCAGCGATGCGCACTCAGCCAGCAAGATGCGGTTGGCCGGCGCTGATCAGGTCGTGAGCCCCATCGACATGGCGGCTCGCCGACTCGTGGCCGACGCCGTGCAACCGGACCTGGCCCGATTCCTCGACACCGCCGTCCACGACCAGTCGATCGACGTCACGATCCGAGCCGTTCGAATCGACGGGCGAAGCCAGGCGGCTCAACTGGATCATCAAGAGCTCGAAGCCCTTACCGGGGT
>JBLIOE010000005.1:0-142710 GCA_047639555.1 Candidatus Aldehydirespiratoraceae bacterium | reverse complement strand
GCGACAACGTCGAGAAGTTCTGGATCAAAGGCGCGCTCGGTCATGGAACGCGACCCTAGTGATCAGTGGGGTGGGTCAGCTAAAGCTCTGACCGCAGCCGCAGGTCTTCTGGGCGTTGGGGTTGTCGATCGCAAATCCGGAGTCTTGAAGGCCGTCTTTGTAGTCGAGCGTGGCGCCTTCGAGCAGCTGAGCCGACGAGGGGTCGATAACAACTTCAACGCCGCCGTAGGCCTTGATCATGTCGTCAGCCGCACGGTCGGTATCGAAGTACATTTCGTAGGAGAAGCCGGAGCAGCCACCGGGGCGCACGGCCACACGCAGCGCGAGACCGGCTTCACCTTCGGCAGTGATGAGTTCGTCAACCTTGCTGACAGCATTTTCGGTGAGGGTAATCATCTCGGTGTCTCCAGTACATAGCGGTACGAACGAATGAAGGTCAGTGTACCTGTCGGTATTCCCTGCGCACATATGTAGCTCAACGAGCGCACCCGGCGCTCTGGGGATCATCGCCCAGCCGGTATCCTTCAGCCGTGGCCGCTCCTGCTCTTCCGACCGCCGACTATGTGATGGGGCTCTTACGCGGCGTGATCGATCCCGAGCTCGGCAGCGACATTGTCGAACTGGGAATGGCCAAGGGAGCCACGGTCACCGACGATGGCCACATCCATCTCGACGTGGCGCTCACCACCAGCGGTTGTCCGCTGCGAGCGCAGATTCAGAAAGACATTCGCAGCCGGATCACGACCCTTCCGGGTGTCACCCGTGTCACCATCAGCTGGGGCGAGCTCTCGCAAGACGAGCGGGCCGAAGCGATGTCGAAGGCCCGATTCAACGTCAGCAAAGATGCCCCTTCCACTGCGGTGCCACCCACTACGAAGGTGATCATGATCGCCTCAGGCAAGGGCGGCGTCGGGAAATCGTCAATCACCACCAACCTCGCGGCCGCGCTCGCCGAGATGGGTTACGCCGTCGGGGTGATGGATGCCGACATTTGGGGGTTCTCGGTGCCGAGGATGCTCGGTGTCGATGGCGACCTCATCGCCCACGAGGGCAAGATCGCTCCGCTGATCCGAAAGATCGGCGACGGTCGCCTCGAAATCGTGTCGATGGGTTTCCTGGTTGATCAGCAGGACTCTGCGCTGATGTGGCGCGGCCTGATGCTCAATCGAGCCGTGCAGCACTTCTGCCAAGACGTGTCGTGGTCAGACGACCTCGACTATCTGCTGATCGACATGCCCCCGGGCACGGGCGACGTGCAAATGGGTCTCGCCAAAATGCTGCCGCGGTCCGAGATGATCATCGTCACCACCCCCGCGGGCAATGCCCAAAAAGTGGCCGCTCGGGTCGCCGACATGGGCCGAAAGAACTATCTCCGCATCGTCGGCGTGATCGAAAACATGACCGAGTTCGTCGCTCCCGATGGGAGCCGCCATGCGCTCTTCGGTGCCGGCGGCGGCGCGGCACTCGCGAACGACGTCGGCGTGCCGCTCCTCGGTTCGATCCCCATTGAGCCGCTCGTCAGCGAGGGCGGCGACACCGGCGAACCCGCGGTTTTGGGTGACAGCGCAGCAGCTGAGGCGCTCCGAGAGATCGCCCGAGCAATCGCGGAAGAACACATTCCGCCGATCGAAATGGCGGGATGCAGCGCTCGTATGCTCGACGCCGCCGCGGCCGCGCTTGATGCGCTGGACCTCGAAGAGTCGGCCGGCGCGGGCGCCCATCACCCCGAAAGCGTCTAGGGGCGAACGACCTCAATATTCCCCCGGTTTCTGCCGATTGAAAGGTGTGTACCGGAACGGGATTGACGCATGACGGCCTGGAACCGTCGAGTCGCTGCAGCTACTCGCGTACGCGAAGGCGGCGAACCCGATGCCATCGAAGAACGCCTCCGAGCCCTTGGCCTTCCCACCGGCATGCACCCCGACGACATCGTCGCCGTCGCCACGCTGTTGCGGGTCGCCGAGTCACGGGGTATTGGATTCGGGACAACGGTTCTCGCCCGAGTCTCCGAAACCGACGGTTCGACCCGAAATGTCCGCATTGTCATTCTTGGAAATGAAGGGGCCGCCACCACGCTGGTCGCCGATGCCGAGGACGAGATCGTGGTCGACCCACTCACCGGCCTCCCCGGACGCGACTTCGCCCTCGACGCGCTCGACCACGCCCTCCAGGCGTCGCTCCATGCCAAACACAGCGTCGGCGTGTTCTCCATCGACGTCGATCGCTTCAAGACCGTGAACGACACTCGCGGATTTCGTGCCGGCAATGAAGCACTCCGCTGTCTTGGCGCCGGCCTCGAAGCGCTACTTCGGCCCGACGACACGCTCGCCCGTCTGAGCGGCGACGAGTTCACGATCATCTGCCCTGAGGTCTTCGGCATCGCTGAAGCGATGACCCTGGCCGAACGGTTCCGCGCCCTATGCCGCGAAGCCACAGTCGAGAGTCCGCTCGCCGGCCTCACCGTCTCCGTTGGCGTCGCTATCGGGCGGGCCGATCGCGGCGGCGAAGACATGATGAGCGAAGCCGAGACCGCGCTGTATCAAGCCAAGGGTCTTGGACGCGATCGCTGTGAAGTCTTCGACGACGAACTCCGGACTCGGGCCGAACGGCGGATCACGGTCGACCAACAACTCCGCCGAGCACTCGACAAAGACGGCATCCAGGTGCACTACCAACCGATTGTCGAGACCGCGACGCGCCGAATCGTCGGCGTGGAAGCACTACTGCGAATCGTCGGGGTCGACGGTCAACAGCTCAATCCTCGCGAGCTCGTTGAGGCTGCGGAGGACGGTGGCCTCATCCGTCGGATCGAAGAGACTGTGCTCCAGCGAGCCATCGAGACAATGCAGACGCTCCCCCAAAGCGACGAGCCGCTCTTCTTGTCGGTGAACGTCTCCGACCGTCAGCTTACCGACAGTCGCTTCCCGCTCGCCCTCGCCCGCACGCTCAACGATGCCGGCTTCGCGGCCGAGCTGCTCCACCTCGAGGTCAACCGATCGGTGTTCGACAGCAAGGGCGCCGCCATTCGTCTCGTGACACAGCTCCGAGCGCTCGGTGTCATCGTCGCCATCGACGAGTTCGTCGGGGCCTCTGACTCCGATCTTGTGCTCCCCGACGGTGTGGATCTCGTCAAGCTCGACAAGCGCCTCGTGCACGGTGTGCACGGCGAGCGGGGCCGGGCTCGCGCTGAACTCGTCGTCAGCGGCATCCTCGATCGTTCGATCGATGTTTGTGCGGTCGGCGTCGAGACTGAAGACGACATGGCCGTCGTCGAAGAACTCGGCTGCTGCTTCGCTCAGGGTTATCTGATCTCGCCCCCCGTAGACGCGGCCCAGCTTCGGAGCATCGTTGCTGCGAACTAACCCGCGGTCGGGCTATTCGCTCGTCGGCCCGAGCTCGATCGCGTCGGACGGCGGATCGTCGTCGTGGGTGGCGTCGCTCCACCGCACGTCGGTGACACCGCTACCGGGCTGACCGGTCGGGCCGAATCCACCGAACGACGCACCGAAGGAACCGCCACCAACGGAGACTCGGCCCGCGAAACGCTTCTTCAAGATGTTGCGGACAATCGCGCGTGTAGGCGGCAACAGCAGCAGCAGACCGAGGCCATCGGTCAGGAATCCGGGCGTGAGCATGAGGGCGCCCGCCACGAGAACAAGGGCGCCATCGATCAACGGGTTGGTGGGGAGTTTCCCTTGGTTGAGTTCGCCCTGGATCTTGCCGAGAATCGACATACCTTCCCGGCGAACCAGCCACGCACCGATCGCGCTGTCGAGGATGAGAAGTCCGAAGGTTTCCCAACCACCCATGACGGAGGTGACCTGCACGATCAACCAAATCTCGGTGATCGTCACAACACTAAAGAGGAGGAGCAGGAACCCGAACACGCTCGCATCCTAGGCTCGCTCCCATGTTCCGCGACCTCGCCGACCTTCAGGCCGATGTGCTCACCGAGGTGCTCGTCGCCGCCGGCGAAGCCTCCGGACACGTCAGTGAAGCCACCGTCGAAGCCATCGACGACGCGGCCGGCTTCCTCGGAACGATCGCCCGTGTTCGCCTGAAATGGAGCGGCGGCGAAGGACCAACCTCCGTTGTCGCCAAGCTGCCCACCACGATTCCCGCCAACCAGGACATCGTCGACCAGTTCGGTTATGACCGACGAGAGGCCGGTGTGTATCGAGACCTCCGGCCGTGGGCGCACGCCTCTGCGCCGAGGGCGTTGGCCCAAGAGTGGGACGACGCCACAGGCCGGGGCTGGCTTCTTCTGGAGGACCTCAGCCACCTCACTGCCGGCGACGGTGTCGAGGGGGCGACCGACGAGCAAGCCTTCGCAGCGGTCGCCGCGCTCGCCCAGTGGCACGCGGCGTACTGGAATAATGGTCGGCTCGGTGACTTGCACTGGCTCCCCGACACCCACCACCCCGCGGTCGCGGGCTACGGAATGATTCTCGACATGACCTGGGACATGTGCGTCGACCGGCTCGGTGGTGTGAGCCCAGAGATCGCCGAGGCCGTCGCGCTGGCGCGGCCGTGGTTCGATCAGGCGATCGATGAGTTCGCTGTGGGCAATCGCACACTCGTCCACGGCGACGCCCGACTCGACAATCTCCGCTTCGGCCCGACTGGTGCGGTGCTTCTCGACTTCCAACTCGCGACCCACAGCCGAGGTGTCTACGACGTGGCGTTCTTCGCCGCGGGATCTCTGACTACCGACAATCGCCGCCGGCTTGAGCCCGCGTTGATCGAGCGCTATCGAGACGAACTGGCAGTCGGCGGCGTTGACGTCGAGCTCGACGAACTGTGGCGTGACTATCGACTCGGCCACATGCTTAACCTCCCGAATCCGGTGAGTGCGATCGCGGTCGTGGAGCCGGCCGACGAACGGGGCGCCAAATTCCTCCGCCGAAATGCTGAACGAGGTCTCAACGCGGTCGCCGACCACGTCTCCCTCCTAGGCTGAGGTGACCGTGACAAACCCCCCCGACGCCGTTTCCCCAGACCGTCCACCCTCGGTCGATAAGCTGGCGCGTTCGATCGCTGACGTCGGCCTCCCGCACCCGCTATTGGTGGACGCCGCTCGTGAAGCCATCGCTTTGGGGTCTCCCGACGATGCCCGCCGAATCGCCCAATCGACGGCCCGTCGTCTCCTCACCCCGGTGATCAACGGCACCGGCACGTTGCTTCACACCAACCTTGGGAGAGCGCCAATGGCGTGGACCCAAGACGCGACCTACTCAAACCTCGAACTCGACCTGACCACCGGCGAACGCGGATCGCGTATGGCGACCGCCCCCGCACTGATCGCCAAGGCCTGCGGGGCGGAAGCGGCGATTGTCGTAAACAATTGCGCCGCCGCCGTAATGCTCACACTCGCCGCACTGGCCGAGGGCAAGGGTGTGGTGGTCAGCCGGAGCGAGCTCGTCGAAATCGGCGGCGGCTTCCGCGTGCCGGAGGTGATGGAACGTTCGGGCGCTCGACTCATCGAAGTCGGCACGACCAACCGCACCCGCGTCGCCGACTTTCAACGAGCAATCGACGAACACGGCGACGATGCCGCGCTCCTCCTGCAGGTCCACCAGTCCAACTACAAGATCATCGGCTTCACCGAGGCCCCGCGAACCGCTCAGTTGGCCGAACTCGATCGACCGCTCGTCGCCGACATCGGATCGGGTCTGCTCGACTCGCGCTGCCCGTGGCTCGACGGGGGCCCACCCGGCTGGCTGGCCGACGAACCGGCGGCGCGGCAGACCCTCGAGGCCGGGGCCGACATTGTCACCTTCTCCGGCGACAAACTCTTCGGCGGCCCTCAGGCCGGCATCATCGCGGGTCGCGCCGATCTCATCGCCACGATCTCGCGTCACCCGCTGGCCCGGGCGCTGCGGCCCGGCTCGCTCGTGCTCGGTGCGCTCCAAGCCACCGCGCTCGCCTATCTCGACGCCGACGGCGACGCGATCCCCTTCTGGCAAATGGTCGGTCGCTCGGTCGACAGCCTGCGCAGCCGGGCCGAAGCGCTCGGCGTTGGCACCGTGGTCGACATCGAATCGACGCCCGGTGGCGGCACGCTGCCCGAAGTTGGCTTCGCCTCGGTGGGTATTACGATCCCCGGCGATCATCGCTCCATGCTTCGAGATCGGGACCGGCCGCTCGTGGCGCGCGTCTCCGAAGGTCGGACAATCGTCGATCTCCGAACCGTCGATCCTCACGACGATGCCGAGGTCGCTGCCGCACTGGCTGCCTGCTGATGCACGTCATTGCCACTGCCGGCCATGTCGACCACGGCAAGTCCACCCTCGTCAAGGCCCTCACCGGCACCGACCCTGATCGTCTCGCCGAAGAGAAGGAGCGAGGCCTCACGATCGACCTCGGCTTTGCGTCGGCCGGGTTGCCATCGGGGCGCGGTGTCGCCTTTATCGACGTGCCCGGCCATGTTCGTTTCCTCAAGAACATGCTGGCCGGTGTCGGCAGTGTCGATGCCTGCATCTTCGTTGTCGCGGCCACCGAGGGTTGGAAGCCGCAGTCTGAAGAGCACCTCCGCATCCTTTCCCTGCTCGGTATTCAGCACGGCTTGATCGCGCTCACGAAGACCGGCCTGGCCGACGAGGAACTCCGCGAACTGGCCGCCCTCGAGATCGCCGATCGCGTCGCCGGCACCTTCCTGGAGGATGCGCCGATCGTGGAAGTCGACGCACTTGACGGGGTCGGCATCGATGACCTGCAGCGGGCGCTCGACACCATGCTCGACACCACACCCACGGCGGCTGACCACAAACGGCCCCGCCTGTGGATCGACCGCGTGTTCGCGGCGAAGGGCTCCGGAACCGTCGTGACGGGCACACTCACCGGCGGCCTCATCCGCGTCGACGACGAACTCGACGTCTTGCCCGGCCACCACTCCGTCCGCATCCGGGCGCTGCAGAGCCTCCACGCCGAGCGCACCAAGGTCGGCCCGGGCAATCGCGTGGCCGTGAACCTCACCGGCGTGAGCCACGACCAGCTCCGACGCGGCGACGTGCTGGTGAAGGCTGACCAGTGGCATGTCACCCACCGATTCGATGGCCAGCTCCAGGTGCTCCAGGCGCTCGACCATCCCGTCACGCGGCGCGGGGCCCACGTCGCCTACATCGGGTCGGGCGAATACCCGGTGCGGGTTCGAGTGCTCGGACCATCAGAGATCGCGCCCGGCGTGCGCGGCGCTGTCCGGGTCCATCTCCCCGTCGGGTTGCCGCTCCTGCCCGGTGATCGGTTCATTCTCCGGGAATCCGGACGCGGCGAGACACTCGGCGGTGGTGAGATCCTCGACATCGATCCGGTCGTCGCTGCGGCGAAAGCCGAACCCGAACGCTCCGTCAACCGGGTGATCGCCGAACGCGGCCGTGTCGACATCGACCACCTCTTCCGACTCACAGGCGAGAAGCGCGCCGCCGATGTCGGCCGCTGGGCGGTTGCCCCCGAAGTCCTCGCGGCCACAACGGCCTCAGTTGAGGCGGCGATCCTTGAGGCGGGGCCGCTCGGTCTCGACGTCGCCGGACTCGACGAGTTCGAACGGGCGGTGCTCGATGGCCTCGACGGGTACGAACTCGACGGTGGCCATATTCGCGTGGCCGATGCGGTCGACCCGCTCGCCGATCATCCGTTTGTCTCAGCCCTTGAAGCGGCGCCGTTCGCGCCGCCGGATTCCGACGGCTTCGATCGGGCCGAGCTCCGCGAACTCGTGCGCCGAGGCAACGTGGTTGAGGCCGAGGGTGTCTACTTCGCCGCCGCGGCGGTGGATGCCGCCGCTCGTGTCGTGGCCGAACTTTTGAGAGATCAGCCCGAGGGTGTGACGGTGGCGGAGATCCGCGACGCGTGGGGCACGAGCCGCAAGTTTGCGATTCCGTTGGTAACCCACCTCGACAACAACGGCGTCACTCGACGGCGCGACGACTTGCGCGTTGCCGGTCCTCGACTTCCCGCACTCGACTGAGTACGAGCCGCGCTTCAGACTGTCTGAAGCTCTCGGCGTTCGCTCTCACTGAGCCCGCCCCAGATGCCGTGTTGCTCTCGGATGGTGAGCGCGTACGACAAGCAGTCGGACCGCACCGAGCACATTTCGCAGATCGCCTTGGCGTTGCGTTCGCGGAACCGTTTCTCGTCCCTGCGCTCCGGACTCGTCGGCGGGAAAAACACCGCCGCCTGCGGCCCCCGGCATGCCGCCTTCAGCTGCCAATGCACTATTCCGTTGCCCACACCCATAATTTGTCCCCTTCTCCAGTCGCTGGCTTACTAGAAGTGAGACGAATGTCACAACCGCTCATCGCGGTCGTTTCTCAAAACCGACCACTGCGCGTGACGTTTCCCGAATTTTTGCCGGTAGGCCCCAATTTCTTGGTATCGACTCGCCAGAATATTTCCTGAGAAAATCTTTCCGAACCTTGTTCGGGTGACGGTCTGATGACACTCAACCGGCAGCCTCCGAGGTGTGAGAGGTACCGTCGCACCCACATGGACACCGCGATGAGTAGGCCGTTTCGCGCCCAGCCCCCCGAACTCGCCGGCGCGCTGCTGCGCCCCGGCGTGCTGCGTCGACTCCTGATCAGGTTCGAGGCGAGGGTGGTCGTCGTTCGGGCATCGGCCGGATTCGGCAAGACGACCGCGCTGTCGCAAGCGGTTCGCCAGAACCTGTTGGCTCCCCGAGGCCGCGATGTCTGGGTGGGTTGCGAACCGGGCGACATCGACGGCGCCCACCTCCAACGAGGCATCGCCGAATCGCTCGCACTCGACCCCGCCGCAACGCTCGAATCGATCGGTAGCGCCGTCGTCGCGCTCTCGCCCGCGCAGGTGTGTTTGGTCTTCGATGACGTGCACGAGATCTCCGAGGGTTCGACCGGAGCCGAACTCCTCACCCAACTCGTGGCCGATCTACCCGCGAACGGGCACGTGGTGCTGGCCGGGCGACTCGACCCACCGGTAAACCTGGCCCGTCTCGCCGCCCAAGGCCGGGTCGAGACGTTGACCGAAAGCGACCTCACGCTCGATCGAGCAGAACTCACCGAACTTGCGTCGCGAGCCGGGCGGACCGCCGACGAAATCAGCCATCTCGGCGGCTGGCCCGCGCTGGTTGCGCTCGGCCTCCGATCCGGCCCCGTTCGTGACTTCCTCGATGAAGAAGTCATCGCCACTCTCGACCACGACCAACGCGATGTTCTCGCCCTTCTTGTTGCGCTCGGCGGAGCCGATGACTCACTCCTCACCGCACTCACCGGCATCGACGCCGTGAGAGCAATCGACGAGCTCCCGATGATTCAGCAGGTCGACGGCTGGTACGAGGCTCATCAGCTCTGGTCGCAAGTCTTCACCGGCGAAGCCATCGAGATCGCTCGGGAGACGCACCAAAGAGGGGCGATCGAGCACCTACTGTCCTCCGGTCGACCGGGCCGAGCCGTCGAGCTCGCGTGCCGCACCGACCAACATGACCTTGTCATCCGTGCTCTGCACCAGGCCATCATCGATGGTCACGTTGAGGACATCGACGTCCTTGGCCGGTGGCTCCCGATGCTCCCCGAAGAAGTCCGGCGCCACCCGCTCTCGCTCCACATCGAGGGGCTGATCGAACAGGCCACCGATCCCACAACCGAGCGATGCCTCGAACTGTTCCGGAAGGCCGCGGATGGATTCGAGGCCCTCGGCGAGAACCTGGGTGTCGTCAGCGCCATGGCCGAGGTCGGCTTCTGGTTCCACATTCAGCGAGACACCGCCGGTCTGCTGGAGGTGGCCCTTCGTATGCAGGAGCTGGCCGATCTTGGTGTGGCGGCCGCCATCCCCTACACCGACGTGACGCGGGCATTCATGGGAATCGCCCAAGGTGATCCCGAAGCAATTCTCACGGCCGTGCGACGAGCCCGCACCGCGCCGATGACTGGGCGATTCCGAGCCATCACGGACTGGCTCGAGTTCCAGGCCCGCGAGTTTCTCGGCGACACCGATGTCGAACTCGCGGACCGTTATCTCGATGGCGCCGGCGGCATACGCGGCACTGAAGTGATTGCAATCTCTGCACGGTGGCGAGCGGGACGACTGGAGGAACTCCTCAACGATCCCGATGCTTGGAAAGCCCGCACTGGTTCGCAACGCGCTCGCTTCCTGTGCCACGCCTGGATGTCCGCCGTACTCGCCGGTAGCGGTCGAGTGGATGAGGCCGACCAACACTGGTCGCTCGCGGCGCGCTACGCCGGCGAACGGGGCGCACCACAAGTAGAGATCACCCTCGGCCTTCCCGAGCTCCTCATTCGACACGAACGCGGCGACCTCGACGGCGCCCACGAAATGCTTGTTGCGCTGCTCGACCGCATTCCCATCGCCCCCAATACCCGGCTCTCCTATAACGGTTCGGCGGCCCTCATCGCCCGACATCAACCCGCGCGCCTCGAAGGGTTGAACGTGCCGATGCCCGCCCGAGATGTCGATCTCGGCGAGGCCCTTCGCGAACTCGACGCAACTGCTTCGGTCCGTGTCTTTCGGACCGTGAAGTGGCCCGACAATCCCGGGATGCTTGTGTCCTCGCTCTTCCTCCGGACGAGTTGCGAGTTCGTATGCGCGGGGTGGGCCGCCGGCCGCCCCGAAGCCAAACCCACCGCCGAATGGTTGCTCGACACGCTCGGCGATCCGGCCCGTCAGCGCTTCCGCGACTGGACGGAGCACCCAATCGAAGCCGTTGCCATGGCGGCCAAAGAGATCCTCGCCGCCGTGCCGCTGCCCCCCACCGAAGTCCGCCACCTTCGCCTCCTCGGTAGTGAACGACTCGAGATTGGCGGGGAGACCAGCGAACACGACGATTGGCGGCGCGAGCGGGTGCGCTCTCTACTTGGTTACCTCGTCGTTCACCCCGACGCCACCCGCGACGCGGTGATGACCGCACTCTGGCCCGAAGCCACCGAAGAAGCGGCGCGGCGAAGCCTGCGCTCCACCCTCAACCTCCTGCTCGGGGTGTTGGAGGAAGGTCGCACCGGTGGCGACGCCGCCTACTTCGTGCGGGCCGATGGCAACCGGGTTCGCCTCGCCGGACACGACCGTCTCGACGTCGACCTGTGGCGCTTCGATTCTTTGCTCGATGAGGCCAAGCAGCTCGAAACCGACGGCGCGCCCAGCCTCGCCCTCGACTGCCTCAGCGAAGCAATCGATCTCTACCGCGGCGATCTCCTCGCCGGCATTGTGGAAGGCGAATGGCTCCACGTTGAACGGCAGCGGCTTCATGTGCGGTTCGTTTCCGCCGCCGTTCGCGGCGCCGAACTCATGCTGGCCCACGATCGAACCGACGATGCGATCGCGCTCGCTTCTCGCACGATCCAGATTGAGCCGTGGTCAGAAGCGGCGCACCGTTCGCTCGTGGCCGGGCATCTTCAGCGGGGCGACCGGGCTGCGGCCCACCGAGCGATGCAGCAGTGCCACGAGATGCTCGAGGAACTCGGTGGCCCGGTGGATGAACTCACCGAGATGCTGGAGCGTCGTCTGACGGGGAGTTAGTCCGCCGCGGGAAGTGTGGCCGCGTCTTCATCAGAGGACGGACGCATCTCGCGATAGTCGCGAGCCCCACCTTCTTCCGGTTCGATCTCGAGATAGAGACCCTCGATCGCGACGACACGGACCGGATCACCCGCGGCAATCGGCGTAGTTCGGTTGACCATGGCTCGCCACGGCGCGCCGTCGATCATGACGACACCGTCCTTCTTCACCTCAGTAACGGCCTCACCCATCATCCCAACCATCCACTCTCGGCCGATCGTTGGGGTGCCGAAACGGGTACGAACCATCGCCGGCATGCCGTTGATCATCGAGGTGGCCAAACCAAGGATGCCAACCAGAAGCGTGATCCACGAGATCGAGTGGCCCTCATAGAGGAAGAGCGATCCGACCACGAGACAGGCGGTGGCGATAACCGACCACGCCCGCGGCACTCCGGTTTGGATGTCGACGCAATATCCGAGCATCGCGATCACCAACAACGCGACGGCCCACAGGCGGGTGGGAAGAACATCGAGTCCGTAACAACCCAGGATGAAACAGACCGCACCGACAACACCGGCGATGCCGATACCGGCGGTGTACAGCTCGAACACAAGCAGGGCGGCGCCGATGATGAAGAGCAGATAGGCCATGGCCGGGCTGGCAACACTGTGCATCCAGCCCTTGAAGAGGGAGAGTTTGCGCAAGCGAACGGGCGACGCGATCTGCCGGAGCGGCTCGTCGCCTGTCGTCGTATCAATCACCGACTCGAAGCCGGGGAGCTCGTCGCCAATCTGCGGTCCAAGGGCAAAGAATGCGAGCGTGGGCGCTTCGTGTTCGATCAGACCAAGCGCCAGTGCTTCGGTCTCGTCGACGGTGGTGTTCTCGAGTCCGGCGAGTAGCGCGGCTCGTTCGTCGGAAATGAAGTCCGCAACGATGAGTTCGCCGGTGTTGCCGAACTTGGCACCGAAGGCCACGCCGATCTCGTCGGTCACCGCCATCAGTTGGGTGATGCCGCCTTCGGCCGAAGCGCCCGACGGGCCCACCCAGCTGTACACGGGCACCGATGATTCGGTGATGAGCTGCGCCAACCCGAGCAGACGCTCATCGTCGACCACGGAGGCCGAACTATTGATCTGGAGAATGATGCCGCCGGCGCCAGACTCTTCGGCCCCCGCGATCGATTGCTCGATGAAGTCGGCCACGATCTCATCAACGAAGCCCGAAACCTGAATGATGTCGAAGACGGCGGCTTGCTGGCGCTCGTCCTGGGCACCGGCGGGCGGGATGAAGGCAAGCATGCCCGCTGCCAGGCCGATGAACGTGAGCGCTAGCGTGAGCCGTTGACGCACTGTGTGCACCCGCTCCGAGGAGGAGAATGGATCCCGGTCAGTTTTTTGCATCGTCGCGGGTCCTCATCGTGGCAGGAAAGGGTGGTGTCGGGAAGACCACAGCCTCCGCAACCCTGGCCTTGGCTGCAGCCCAGACCGGCCGCTCGGTTCTCCTTGTGGAGGTGGCCGGCCGGTCGGCAACGGCACCAATGTTTGGTGCCGAGGCACAAGGCTACGAGGAGACCACCGTTTACGACGAGGCGGACGGCGGCTCAGTGAAAATCCGTTCGATCACGCCAGATGCCGCGCTCGTTGAGTGGCTCTCGAGCCATGGCTTCGCCCGCATCGCGAAGCGGATGGCGAAGAGCGGATTGCTGGAAATCGTGGCCACCGCGACACCCGGTATCAAAGACCTTCTCGTGCTCGGACGAGTGAAGGCGCTCGAATCACAGGGCGCAGCCGACCTCATCATTGTGGATGCCCCCTCCTCCGGTCACGCCATCCAATTCCTCCAAGCGCCCGCCGGCGTGAAGGAAGCCGCCCGCACCGGCGTCTTACACCGTCAAGCGATTGAAGTCCTGGAGATGCTCGAAGATTCCCGCCGTTGCCGCGCCATGCTCGTGAGCATTCCGGAAGAGACGCCAATCAACGAACTCACCGAGACCGCTTTCGCGGTTGAGGACGAGGTGGGCCTCGCGCTCGGCCCGGTTGTCATCAACGGCATCCTTCCGCCCATCGACGACCTCACCGCGAACGAAAGCGGGCTGCCATCGGCCGAAGCCCGCGACATCGCATTGGCGGCAGAACTCCGTCGATCCCGCCTCAACCTGCAAGCCACCCAACTCGATCGCCTACACCACGAGCTCCCTCTCCCCCAGATACGCCTCCCACAACTCTTCACGACCGAGATCGGTCTCGAGGAGTTGCACTCCCTCGCCCAGGCCGCCGTCGGTTCGATCGAGGCGCTGAAGGACTGGGCATGAGCACCTATCGCACGCTTGCGGCCGAACGGTCGGTCATCGTGTGCTGCGGCACCGGTGGCGTCGGCAAGACCACGACCGCGGCGGCCACTGCGATGGCCGCCGCCGCGATGGGCCGTCGGGCCGTCGTAGTCACGATCGACCCGGCCAAGCGCCTCGCTGATGCGCTCGGCATCGCCGCGCTCAGCAACGACCCAACGATTATCGACGGACCGTGGGACGGCACGCTGGCCGCGCTCATGCTCGACACGAAGGCAACCTTCGACGATGTCGTCCGTCACCACGCAACGAGCGACAAACAGGCCGAGCAGATCCTCGCCAACCGCTTTTATCGCAACATTTCCGAGACGCTCTCTGGCACACAGGACTACATGGCGGTCGAGAAGCTGGCGGAGTTGCATGCATCAGGCGAATGGGATCTCGTGGTGGTCGACACCCCACCTACGCGCGATGCGCTGGCGTTTCTCGAAGCACCGAAGCTCCTCACCCGCCTGCTCGACAACCCGATCTACAAGCTGCTGATCTCGCCGAGCCAAGGTCTGCTTCGCGCCGTAAACCGAGCGGCGGGCACCGTGGTTCGTCAGTTGTCTCGGGTCGTTGGGGCCGAGGTCGTCGACGATGCCATCGAGTTCTTCCAACTCTTCCAGGGGATGGAAGACGGCTTTCGCGAGCGGGCCGAGACCACACTCGCCTTGTTGTCCGCCGAGCCGACCGCCTTCGTCCTCGTTGCCTCGCCTCGGGCCGACACTCTCGCCGAGGCGAAGTACTTTCTCGACCGCCTCGGCCAGGCCGACCTCGACGCGGCGGCCGTCATCGTGAATCGGATGCTTCCCGCGCTCACGGTGTCCCCGGCTCGGGCCAACGAGATCCGTGATGACCTGCTCGACACCCCGTCAGCCGGCGCGGCCGTTGCGCTTGCGGATCACGCCGCCGCGGCTGCGGGCGACGATGAACGAGTAGGACAGCTCCTCGAGAGTGCACCAGACGCACTGGTCGTTCGGGTGCCGCTGCTCTCGGGCGACGTGCACGATGTCGACACCTTGCAGCAGATTGCCGACCTGCTGCTCGCAGGCGATGAATAGCGAGAACGTGGGTTAAGCGTCGGGGTCTTCGTCGAGGGCGCTGATGGCCTCGGCGTAGATATTTTTCACCGGGACGATGCGATCGAAGCCGGTGGTATGGAGAAGCTTGGTGATGGCCTCGCGATCACTGAAGATCACAACCCGACCCTCGGACTCGCGGATTCGGCGGATGCCGCCGATCAGCGCGCCGAGACCAGCAGAGTCCATGAACTGCACGCCGGAGAGGTTGACGATGACGCGGGGTTCCTCGGCCAGCTCGGCGAAGGCCTCACGGAACTGAGCGACGGAGTAGGCATCGAGCTCGCCATCGGGGCAGAGGTCGACCTGAGTTCCGTCGTCGGATCGGTTGGCGGTGATCTCAAGCACCGGCGCATGGTAACCCCTTCGCTTCACTGCCCACACGCGGCAGCCCCGATGGCCTCCCCCAACATGGGACCGAAGCCTGTCGACGTGTACGATTCGCCCTCGTGACGGACATTCTTCTCGCTACCGACGCTGACTGGCTTGTCGACGATATCGAAGCCGCTTTGGGCGGCTCCCACCTCATCCATCGAGTGCGGTCTGGTGCCGACGTGGTTCCCGCGATCACACAGGTCGACCCGGCGCTCGTCCTGCTCGACCTCCAGATCGGCAATATGGGTGGCATCGCCGCCTGCATCGCTGTGAAACAACGAGTGGGAATGGGCGATCTCGAAGACCGCCCCGTGATGTTGCTGCTCGACCGAGAGGTCGACGTTTTCCTCGCTCGGGAAGCGAAGGCCGACGGCTGGCTGGTCAAGCCCCTCGACGCGTTCCGCACCCTCCGCGCCGTCGAAAACGCCCTCGCCGGCAACGTCCCCACCGAAGCCGCCTCCTAACCCCCACCCTCTTTGGTTCTGTGACGAGTTACCCGCCTGGTAGACGGGTAACTCGTCACAGAACCGCGACCGGTTGGGGGAAGTGGGCGCTAACCTCATGCTTCTGCAATACGGGTAGTAGCGCAGGTTGGTAGCGCGCCTCGTTCGGGACGAGGAGGTCGTGGGTTCAAATCCCGCCTACCCGACTCTTTCCGCCAAAGACGGGCTGACACTCAGTCGCCCGGGGCGGAGATGCTCCAGGTCCAGGCGTACGGGCCAGACCTCACCCGGTACTCGGGAAGAGTGTCAGGACCGCATGCGGCCGTGCCCAGTCCTCGGCTCGTGATGTCGATATGCACCTCAGTAGTGTCCGAGGGCGACAGTGGGGCGAGCGTGCCCGCGGCAGCGAGATCGGCATCGTGGTGGGCGCGGGCCGAGAAAGACACCGGCGTTTCCGCGTCGACACGAAGGCCGCGCCCGCGACCGTCAACGAGTGAGAACCAGCGCGTGTCGGCATGGGCACCGTGTTCCTGCGGGACCACATAGGGGTGGTACTGCTCGGCGATCGTTGACCGCCATCGGCTGATCAATCCGCTCACCCGCCGGTCGGGGTATGTCTCGTGAGGGCCACGGCCAAACCATTCCAGCCGGGCCAGGCCGGCCGGCGCTTCGAAACGTACGCCGACGCGAGCGATGTCGGTCCACGCCTTCGGCACCACGATGTGTTCGGCAAAAGACACACCATGTTCGTCGATGGTGATCACGGTTCGATGCGTGGCTTCGGCGTCGGTGCCCACGAGACGTCGTCGCAGCGTGATCTCTCGACCGGCGTCGGTGGTGCGGTCTCGCAGGTCGTCGACGTAGACAGATAATCGGTCGAGACCCCAGCCCAACCACTGGCGGCGAACCCCTTGCACCTCACTCATCCAGCCTTGCGACAGGCCGTCGTTGTCGGTGGGTGCCCGCCAGAACGAAGCCACGATGTCGCCGACCACCACGAGACGGTCGCCGATCGACACCCCCTCGATGCCGGACTCACCAATGGCGACCGACACGGGGCGCAGGGCCGTCCGCTTCGCCCGCGGCTTGGGCTCGGCGAGGAGCACCTGGTCCCAGGCCACCAGATGCCCACGGTCGGCCCAGGCCGATGCTCGACGGGTGGCCCAGCGGAACATGAGCGAGCCCGTCGATCCGACCGGAACCTTGGCGGTGCTCGGGACTCGAATTGTGGTGGACTTGCCCGCGGCGAGATCGATGTCGAGGACACCTTCGTCGACGGCGGCACCGTCGACCTCCAGCGACCAACGCAGACGCAGATCGCCAGTCGACGTGAACGGTCGCCGATTCGTGATGCGTACGCGACGCCCGGAGATCGGCTCAACCACCACCGGGCGAGCCGCCCACGCCAGTTCGCTCAACGCCGGATGCGGGGCCCCATCGGGACCGACCAAGCCGTTGATACAGAAGTTCACGTCGTTCGGTTCGTCGCCAAAGTGTCCGCCGTAGGCCCAGTAGAAACGGCCCGCGTCATCGGTCTCGGCCAGACCTTGATCGCGCCAATCCCACACGAAGCCGCCGCCCAGCGCGGGCTCGGCGTGGAACACATCCATGTACTCGGCGATGGACCCGTTGGAGTTGCCCATGGCGTGGGAGTACTCGCACAGGATGAGCGGTCGATCATCAAGCTCGGTTCGCTCGGCCCAGCGAGCCCACTCAACGATGACGTTGATTGGTGTGTACATCGGGCACACCACGTCGGTCGTCGACCGTTCGCTGGGGTTCGGCGCTTCCCGAGTACGGCCGCTGTTGCGCAGCTGGTTGACGCTGAACCGCTCAGAGATCGCCCCCTCGTACTGCACGAACCGGGTCGGGTCAACGCGACGCACCCACGCTGCAGCGGCATCGTGACAAGCGCCATGGCCGGACTCATTACCCAGCGACCAGCCGATCACGCTCGGGTGGTTGCGATCGCGCAACACCATCCGCTGCGTCCGTTCGATCACCGCGTGATGCCAACGAGGGTCTTGGGTGAGCGACGACAGCCGGGCGTGACTCTCGACGTTGGCCTCATCGACCACATAGAGGCCGAGCTCATCGCAGAGGTCGAGCAGGCGGTGGTCATTGGGGTAGTGGGCGGTCCGAACGGCATTGATGTTGTGCCGCTTCATCGTGACGAGATCAGCCCGAAGCTCGTCGACGGTGAGGGTCTTCCCGGTCTCGTGATGGTGGTCGTGACGGTTCACACCATTGATCACGATTGGTTGACCATTGATCCGCAAGCGGCGGCCGCTGACCTCCACCCGACGGAACCCTGTGAGCGTGGCGTGCGCCTCGAGCACCTTGCCGCGAGCATCGAGCAGCTCCGTGATAACCCGATACCGAACGGGCGAATCCGAACTCCACGGCTCAACGTCAAGGTCGTGAAGGCGAGCACCGGTGACACCGGCGGTCGATCCGTAGGCCGCCACCAGTTGCGAGAGGTGATCCGGAGCGGGGCGGCTTCCAAGCGCTGCCTCTGTGGGGCCGGCGAGCTTCCGGCCGCGTTCGGTCTCGAGAGAGATCCGAACCGCGCCCGCCGCACCGGCAACATCGGCCATCACGCGCAATGAGCCGGTCTTCGTCTCCGGGTCGAAGTCAGCCGCCACCACGAGATCATCGATCCGCGACTGGCCACGCGCCTCGATGAAACACGAGCGATGGATCCCGGCGTGCCACCAGTGATCCTGATCTTCGATCCATGTCGCGTCGCAATAACGAATCGCCATCACGGCCAGCAGATTGTCGCCCTCGACCAAATGCGGCGTGAGATCGAACTCCGACGGGAGGCGAGAGTCCTTCCCCATTCCGACGAAGGCCCCGTTGCACCACACCACGGCCAGGCTTTCGACGCCGCCGAGATGAACAACGATTCGCCGAGAGCTCCACGAACGCGGCACGCGGAAGGTGATGCGGTAGAGCCCCGTCGGGTTCTCGGCCGGCACCTGCGGCGGATCCAGATCCGGCCACGGCATCACGATGTTTGTGTAGTGCGGGAGATCGGACTGACCCTGACGAGTCCAAACCCCCGGCACGGTGATTGCGTCCCACCGATCGTCACTCGTGGCCGGATGCATCCATCGGGCGGGCGCAGCATCGGGACGGCCCACAAGCCGGAACCGCCAGTCGCCGTCGAGGGAGCGGCGCCAGGGTGACGCGCCATCGACGCGAGCATCCTCGACCGAGCGATACGGCACCAGCGGCGCTCGCGAAGGCAGGCGGTTTAGCTCAGTGAGCTCGGGCTGAAAGAGGTCGGCAATCTGCAACACGGCTACGACAGGTCGGCGCGGGCGGCCAACGTGGCCAGGGCCGAACGAGCGACGTCGCGACCCTTGCCGATCATGTGCTCGGTAAAGAACCGAATGTGATCTTCGTGCTCGTGAAACTGCTGCGGGGTGAGCACACACGAGAACACCGGCACGCTGGAGTCGAGTTGGACGCGCATCAGGCCCGAGATCACTGCGTCGGCAACAAACTCGTGGCGATAGACGCCGCCGTCGACCACGAAGCCGGCAGCAATCACGCCGTCGAATCGTCCGGTCGCCGCGAGCGACTGCACGAAGAGCGGGATCTCGAACGCACCAGGCACCTCGAAATACTCGATGTCGGCCACCGATCCCGCGACCTCGGTAAAACCATCCTTGGCCCGATCAACAATGTCGTCGTGCCACATGGACTGGACGAAGGCGAGGCGGGGACGGGCGGCATCACTCATGAGCGCAGGTTACGGCAGGCCCTTCCGCACTTTGCGATTTCACCGTTGACCGATACTTTCAATCGCATGCTCCGCTGCTGGATTCGTCCGTTCGCGATCACCGCCCCCTCGCGCTGATCGCCACGTCCTGCTGAAAGCCCGAGCTCACCAGCACCTACAACGTCACGGTTGTCGGCGATGTCGTCTACGCCCAGCGCGAAGTGGATGGCGGCGACACGTTCAACGACATGCTTCTGGACCTCTACCTCCCATAGGTGGCCGGACAGGACAAGTATCCCCTTGTCGTCGTGATCCACGGCGGTGGGTTTACCCGCGGCAGTAAGTCGCAGGGAAACATGGTGTCCTGGTCGTAGGAGTTCGCAAGCCGCGGCTACATCGTGGCGTCTATTGACTATCGCCTCGTGGGCGACAACGCCGTGCCGTCCGCCGACTTTCAACCGATCCTTGCTCTACTCGGCGGGGCGAACGCGCCCGCTCAAACCCGGGCCGGGATCGCCGCCATGGACGACTCCGTGAACACGTTGAACTTCTGCACGCACGGCCCGGCGTCGAGCAATGGCAGACCGTGCTCACCGGCAGCTCGGCTGGCGCGATCACCGCGCTGTATGTCGGGTTCGCTCTCGACAACTTCGGGATCGAGCGACCGCCCGTCTCCGCGGTGATCGACAACTGGGGTGGATTCGCAGGAGCGCCCGGCGGCTCCGTGTTCCTCGGCGGCACCGCCGACCCAACCGCTCCGTACTCGTTCACTCAAGACATCGTCGACCAAGCCGATGCCATCGGCCACCCCTACAAACTCTTCACAAAGGAGGGCGCGGGCCATGGATTCAACCTGCTGACCACCGAGGTGTCGCCGGGGCTGAGCGTGTTCCAAGACCAGGTGAACTGGCTCGACTCAATCCTGGCCGGCGTCGTCGAGACGCCCACTACAACGATTCCTTCGCCGGGGTTATTCGTCTTCGTCTGCCGTTGCCTCACCGCGACACTCGTTCAGGTCGTCGCTCTCCAAGATGTTCTCGCCGTCGGGCGCACCCAGATCGCCAAACTCCAACAGGCCGTTCTCATCGGGCACGGGATCGACAACGTTCCACCCACGGCCGCGCAGACAGGTCTGGAATCGGATCAGCCCTCGATTCTGTTCCTCGATCTCCTCAGGAGTCTTCCCTTCCGACCCAAGATCAGCGGCCGCTAGGGCATCCTGAATTCGGCTGATGGCGGCACAGTCGCCGAGCGCTTCGAGATAGCTCGGATCATTTCGGGGATCGTCCTCGGGCGCATTTGCGTCGAAGCCGATGAAAGGCCGGCCCCGCTCCTCGAGGCATGAGTTGAACGTGCGCATTGCCACGAACAAGTCATCGACATTTTCCTCCTGCGACTGCTCGTTTTGCGGCAACGTGGTGCCGGTCGGGTTGGCGTCGGGATCGGCCGTCGAATCATCGTCGACCACGCCTTCCGACGCGCCCACCGCACCCTCGACGGGGGCAACCGTCGTGGTGGTAGGGATGACATCGTCTTCGGCGACGGTTACCCCCTGCTCGACGAACCCCGGCGAGGTCGCAGTATCCGTTTCTGACGCGCCACCTCCGCAGGCTGTAAGGACGATCGCGGCAGCGGCGAGGAAGGCGGTGGCTCTCATGGGGACACTGAACTGGTTCGCCACCGAGAACGCAAGCCGCAAGTGGTTGCGACGAGCACTGGTTGCCGCAACCAGCAGCAGCCACATAACGTGCGGCGAATGAAGAGCCGCCGCGTGAGTGAGCCCACCGTCGAACTCGCCCATCACGGCGACACGCTGCTCGGCGAATGTCCGCTCTGGAGCGAGAGCGAGCAAGTCCTGTACTGGATCGATATCGATCAGCGCCGAATCCACCGGCTCGACTCGGCCACGGGCCTCAACGAATTCCGGGCGACACCCGGACGGCCGGGGTCAATCGCCCTCACCACCGAACCGGGCCGGCTCCTCCTCTGCAGTGAGCACGAAGCGGTCTGGTTCGACTGGCCATCGGGCATCACCACACCCTGGCTGGTGATCGAAGAGCCCGGGCTCAACCGTTTCAACGACGGCCGTGTCGATCCCGCCGGTCACATGGTGAGCGGCACGATGTGGCCTGACACCAAGGCCCTTCGCCGTGACGGTGCGCTCTACCGGATCGGGCCCGACGGCACGGTCGACACGCTGCTGAGCGAGGTTGGTGTTCCCAACGGCACCGCGTTCGATGCCGAGCGCGGCCTCATGTATTTCGCCGACACCCCCACCCGCATCGTGCTTGTCGCCGACTACAACGCGGAGACGGGCCAGCGCAGCAATGTCCGCGAGTTCTTCAACTATCGGCAGCTTCCCGGCAAACCCGACGGGGCTTGTCTCGATGCCGACGGTTGCTATTGGTCAGCCGCCATCTACGACTGGGCCGTGATCCGGATCACGCCGAACGGTGTCATCGACCGCCGCGTCGAACTGCCGGTTTCGAAGCCGACCATGCCGGCCTTCGGAGGTCCTGACCTGTCGACGCTCTACGTCACCTCGATCGGCGCCGCCGGGTCCACCGCGCCTGAACCGGGCCGCGATGGGTTTTCGCCGGGAGACCTGATGTCGATCGATGTAGGGATTCAGGGTCGACCGGAGCCGTTGTTCGGGACGCCCTGAGTCTCGCGCGACTCGCACGCGACGCACCCGGCGGCGTAGCTTCGCGGCCATGGATTTGCGCTGGCAGGAAGAGCAACGGGCCTTCCAGGCGCGCGTTCTGATTGACCAGGATCCAGACCTCGCCCTTCGGCCCTACCGCACCTTCGTCGGCGCGGCCACGGTCATCGACGATCGACACTCGAGCCGCTCCGAACGCCTGATGGTCGTCCTGGTGACCGGCGCCGTCGTCGTCTCACTCCTTCTGGCGTTCGGACTCGCCCGCGAATTCGCGGCCCTCGCCGCCAGCTTCACTGGAGGTGTCGCGCTGATGGCGGCCGTGTCACCAACAAACCACGAACCCCAGAAGTTCGGTGGGACACCACTTCTCGCGGTCTACTCACCAAGTGTGTTACGCGGCGCCCGCCCGATTTGTGTCACACAGATCAGCCTCGATGAATTCGAACACCTCGGCACGGAAGGCTTCGGCACAGTCGTGGGCAACCCCCGCCCCGGCGCAACGTTCGGCCTCTTCGTCGACGACTACCTCGTTTGGCCACGCACCCCACCACGCGGCGCGTGCGATACCGATCCGGGCTTCGGTTCGGCCTGATCGCGGCGCCGCTGGTCAGCCAAATCGTGGCCCTTGGCAGAGGAAGAGCCCGACATCTTTCACAACCTCGAGCGCGCCGTCGCCCCGAACAAACGCGGCGGAAATCTCGGCCTCAAGATGCTTGACCTGCTCGGGTATCGCATCCTCGCCGGGCGGATACGAGACGGCATACGCGAGAACATCATTTGGCTCGGCAACAAGTAACCGATCCGGGAAGCGACGGAGCTCAACCTCTTCGAAGACCGCCTCAAGCATCGCGGGACCGTTCTCCAGGCCGAATCCCGACACGGTCCCGTCAAAGACCGCCGTTCCGACACCGAGGTCCGTGAAGGTGCGCCTGGGCCGCCAGCTTCTCGGTAGTGCCGTATCGGGTCATGCGGATGTACTCGGGATCGCCCCCAGCAAACTTGTCCTGCATGCCGCGACGGTAGTGGTCGATTCAATCGAGCTTCGGTCGGCCGCTGGCGATCACTGTCGCCGTGCCTTCGACGAACAATTCGCGGCCATCGACTTCGGCTGACTTCGCGTGCCAGTGGGTCTCGACTTCGAACTCCGGCGCGCCGGCCAACACCATTTCGCGAGCAACGGCTTCCCGGCCTACTTCGAGCGCACGCGCCTGCGCATCAGCTTGTTCGTAGACCGTCTCGATCTCGGTTCCAGCATGGATGCGGAAGATCCCACGGCGAGGCGCGGTGACGGTCACTTGTCGGCGAATACGCACCTTGCCGACAACGGCGCCGATGGCGTTCGCGACATCGGCGTGCTCGGGGATCTCGACGCGGGTGCCGAGAAGGGCACCGATCGCCGGATAGTAGGTGGCCGCTGGCGCACCAAGACCAACAAGGGGCACGGCCAGCCCGACATCGATGCGGGTGGTCGATGGGGTGCCAGCGAACGCCGCGTCCACGAGCGCGCTGTCGATCGATTCCGGAGGAAGACCGTCGCGGATAAGCGCGGCTTCGAGAAGCGCTTCGGCCGACCGGCGCACGAGGTGATCGACGACGGCGGTCGAGAACTCCTTGGCCGATGCGGCGATCGGGTTGCCGTAGCGATCACGGCGCTGCGCAAACAGCGATGCGGCCATGGTCGACAAGCGCGCGTCGTGAGTGGACTGGTCACCCAGCACATGACTCGCGTCGGTCGGCGTGAACGACGACAGCCGTACGAAGCCCCGCGACACCAGTCGACGCAGGGCCCGCGTTTCGAGACTCGTCGCTACCACGAGGTCCATGGCCGCCAGCCGGTCGCCTATTGCCGCGATCACCGCCGACTCAGTTCGGTCAAGGGAAGCGCCAACCGCCCGTGCGGTGACGCGGACGAAGACGCCCGCAGATTCGGCCGGCGGCGTATCCGAGTGGATCTGTCGGGTCAGCGTCGATTCGATGATGTCCGAATCGGTCTCCGCCGAGAGAGCGATCGGAACCACTCGGCGCGGACCAACAACCAACTGTGCACCTGCGGCGCGATCCGCCAAGGTGATCTCACTATCCCCGCCGATGCCATGGGTGTGCATCAGCACCGCTTCCACCATCGTCTGATGGCCGCCAACCGTGGCGCCCTGGGAGCCGAACTCAGGCAGCCCACCGCGGAGCACGGCGATATCGGTGGTGGTGCCGCCGATGTCGGAAATGATCGCATCGTCGAGCGCGGCGAGATGGGACGCGCCGACCAGACTCGCGGCCGGACCCGACAGGATCGTCTCGACCGGCCGGTCACGCACGAAGTCAGCCGACACCAGGCTGCCGTTCCCCCGGACCACCATGATCGGCGCATCGATGCCGCAGTCGACAAGGACCGCGGCCGTGGTCGCGACAAGCTCTTCGATCATCGCGATCAGGCGGGCGTTGAGCAGCGCGGTGACCGATCGTTTTGGCCCGTTGAGGCCATCGGACAGCTCATGGCTGCACGTGACCGGCAACCCCGTGATCTCTCGGATGAGGTCACGGGCCGCAAGCTCGTGTTCGGGATTGCGAACGCCGAACTGGGCGGTGACGGCAAACCCTTCGACGTCCGAAGGCAACGCGTCAAGCGCCACCCGCAGGGCATCGACATCGAGATCGGCCTGCGGCGTGCCGTGAGATGTGTGGCCGCCATCGAGGGTGATCACCGCATCGGCGCCGAGTGCCTCCCGCAGCCCGCCTCGGTCGAGCGCCTCGTCACCGAACCCGATCATGACGAGACACGCGGGGCGGCCCATACCTTCCACCAGCGCGTTGGTGGCCAGCGTGGTGGAGAGCGACACCAGGCCAATCGCGTCGACGTCTATGTCGACGAGTTCGAGCACCGCCTCGATTGCGCCGCGGATGCCGATCGCGAGATCGTCGTGTGTCGTCGGCGACTTCGCCTTCGCGAGCACTTCGCCCGCCTGCTCGTCGTAGACGACCGCATCCGTGTAGGTGCCACCCGTATCCACACCAACGAACACCGTACGGGCCTCGGACATCGGCACATTCTGCCCCTAGTCTCGCCCGATGCCGAACATTTCTCGTCCAGACATGGCCGACTACGGCGTTCCCAAAGAGCTCGACGGCGCTATGCCGTGGAGTTGGGCCGAAGAACGGCTCGGCGAATCTCGCAATTATTGGCTCGTAACGGTCAACGCGGCAGGCCGCCCGCACTCGATGCCGGTGTGGGGTGTATGGATGCCTGACCGGGAGCGATTCGGCTTCAGTTGCGCGAAGTCCGCCCGAAAAGTTCGCAACCTCGCGGCGAACGACCAGGTGGTCGTGACCAACGACGACGCCGTCCATGTGGTGTCGATCGAGGGTGTCGCCAAGGAGATCTCGGGCGACGCGCTGCTGGCCATGGCCGTGCTCTACGCCGAGAAATACAAAGACGAACCGCTGATCGAACCAGAAACCATGGTGGAGTTTCTCCAGACGAACGCATGCTTCGAGATTGTCCCGAAGCGGGCGTTCGGTCTCATCGAAACAGCCGAAGAATTCGAGCGCGCCGCAACAAAGTGGACCTGGGACTAGCCAAGCCGCGTGGCTACGGCCAGAGCGGCTCGTCGATCTCGAGGCCCAGCGGCCCGCCCCACGTGTTGCGATACGAGACCTCATGGGCCGGGCGCCGCTTCGGCACTCCCCACTTGCCCGTCGGGTAGCCGAAGGGCACGCAGCACGACATTTTCCAGCCCTCTTCCTTGGGCACGTCCAAGACGTCGAGTGTCTCGTCGTTCTTGAAGAGCAGCACGCTCGTCAGCGACGAACCGACACCATCGGCCCGGGCCTGCAGCATCGCGCTCCAAACCGCCGGGAAGATCGAACCACCGGTGGTGTCGAATTGATCGAACGCGAAGAGCAGCAGCGGATACGACGCGAAGTTTTCCTGCGCCCAGCGCACGGAGTTCATCATCGTCTTGAACTGGACGGCCTCGGAATCGTTGGAGGATTCAGCGTGCTCGGCTTGGTCCTTGTAGATCGTGGTGAAGAGCATGTCGATGCACTCGGCGTAGAGAGCGGCGATCTTTGCGATCTGGTCCTTGTCGTCAACGAGAAGGAAGCGCCAACCCTGCGCGTTGCCGCCGGTCGGGGCACGGATCGCGGCATCGAGCATGCGGGCCTGCACTTCATTCGGCACCGGGTCGGGCTTCACACGACGCATTGCTCGGGTCGTGTACAGCGCTTCTCTGATGTCCATCGTTGCTCCTTGGCGGCATTCGTTCGGCGGACCCGAGTCGAACACATCTACGCGCCGAATGCGAGATCTTGGCAGAGCCGGGCCGGTCGACCTAAGTTTCGCGGATGCGCCGTGTTCTTGTCAGCCTCTTCGCCATCGCCATTTTCGCCTCGGGATGTGGAGACGAAGACCCTGCTCCTACCGCTCCGACCTCGACACCGGCCGACGACGTCGAAACCACAACAACCACGACCGAGGCGCCTGACACCGCGGTGACCGCCGAGGAGCTTGCGGAGGTCGGCCCCTACCCCGTCGGCATTACCACTCGTGAGCTGGCATCGGGCGAACTCGTCGAGATCTGGTACCCGGCGGGCGACGACGCGATTGGGCAGACCGACACCTACGCAGTTCGCGACTTCACACCGACGATCATGCGTGACCTCGTTCCCGATGACATCAACGACCGGCTCACGATCGCGGCCGGGCGGGATGCAACGACGGCAACCGACGGTCCCTTCCCCCTTGTGATGTTCAGCCATGGCTCAACCGCATTTCGATTGCAGTCCTCGCGACTCGTCCACCATCTCGCCTCTTGGGGCATGGTCGTCTCATCGACTGACCATCCATCGCGGGCGCTCATCAACATGCTCGCTCCCCCCGAGGACGCTCGACCGTCCACCGAAGACGTCTTCGCGATGCGGGAACTCGTTCTCGCCGACGAAACCTTCGGCCCGATTATCGATGAGTCCCGAGTAGGGATGAGCGGTCACTCGGCCGGCGGCGGCACCACCCTCGCCGTGGCGAGCGCCGGCGATATCGCCGGCTATGTCAGCTACGCATCGGGAGCGTTCAGTGATGAGCCGTTACCCGACGTTCCTTCATTGTTCATGGCCGGCGAAATCGACACGATCGTCGAACCGGGACGCACCGCCGATGCCTTCAGCGCCGCGCCCGCCCCAAGCTGGTACCTCGAGTTCGCCGACAGCGGCCACCTCGCGTTCAGCGATCTCTGTGCCGTCGGCGACGGCGATGCGACGCTGATCGACCTCGCCGACGCGGCCGGACTCGCTGATTTCCTGAACGACGGCATTCGCCGCCTCGGCACCGATGGTTGTGAGGACCCAAACCGTCCGGTCCAAGAGGTGTGGCCGGGAATTCATCAAGCCACCACCGGCTTCTTCCGTTTCGTCTTCGGCATCGATGAGAGCCCCATCGGTCTCGACGGGAGCGTCACGTCCGACGTCACCATCCAATCTAAATAGCCCACCAAATAGCGCCCTATTTGATTTCCCAACTTGGGGGCCGATGGGTGGGGGTGAGTTCGTTCATCGATGCGCTCTTTGAGCCGGAACGCCACTGTTCATGTGGCCACCACGAGGGTTCGCACTGTCACGGCTTCAGCAACCAAGCCTGCATGTGGTGTGACTGCCGCGTGTTTGAGGATCCGCGGCGCGAACCGGTCACCGCCGGTCGCGGCGACACCCCGCTCCGCCGCCCCTTCTTCGCCAGTCGCTAGCTCGCGCTCACCGCCGCGACCCATCGGGCATCAAATTCATTCGACGCGTCTGCTCGGATTTCGTACGGTGCAAATACACGAACGGCGCCCAGTGTTGATGCTCCCCGGGGCGCCGCTGAACCGCCCGATTCGGCCAGTGGGGGTCACGCTTCTAAGCTGAGACTGCGTGATCTCCGCCCCAACACCCTTTGACGAACTCCGAACCCAGTTCGGCCGCGGCATTCGTCGCGTGTTGTCGGGCACCGACCAGATGCCCGAACGGGCCGCATCGTTCGACAAGGACCCGGGTCTCTTCGGCCCCGGCAGCGCCACATGGGAAGTCCATGGCGACGCCTCGATGATCATCGGCGGGATTCGGGCACTACTCCTGCAGACGATGCATCCGCTCGCGATGGCGGGTGTTGCCGATCATTCCAACTACCGCAGCGATCCGCTCGGACGACTTCACCGCACCGGTGGTTTCGTTGGCACCACCACCTTCGGCACCACCGACGACGCCAAACGAGCAATACGAGTCGTCCGCAAGGTGCACGAACGGGTACAGGGTGTTGCACCCGACGGTCGTCGCTACGAGGCGACCGACCCGCACCTGCTGCAGTTCGTGCATTGCACCGAAGTCGACAGCTTCCTGCGGGCCCGCGAGCGCTATGGCGCCACGTCGTTGCGCCCGTCCACCCCCGACCTCTACGTCGAAGAGATGGCCGTGATCGCCGAAGGTCTCGGCGTGCTCCGAGCTCCTCGAAGCCGGGACGATCTCAACGCGGTGCTCGACGCCTATCGGCCCGAATTCCATGTCGGAGCACAAGCGCGCGAGACGATTCGGTTTCTCGCGTGGCCGCCGCTGCCGCTCGCGACACGCCCGAGCTACGGCCTGCTCTTCGCCGCGGCCGCGTCGATGTTGCCCACGTGGGCTCGGTGGCGGCTCCGACTTCCGGTGGCCCCGCTCGCCGAACCGTTTGCGATCCGGCCCGCCGCCACGATTCTCATGCGGACGCTCGGCTGGGCGCTGGGCGAACATCCGGCCGCGGCGGAGGCAGGCCGCACCCAATAGGGTCCGGCCATGGATCTGGCCGAAGTACAACGATTGATGGACGAGCTCTACGGAGCAAGAGACCGCGAGCGCGGTGTGCCGTCCACCGTCGCATGGCTGTGCGAAGAGCTCGGAGAGCTCGCGCAAGCCGTGCGTAAAGGCACCCGAGAGCAACAGCTGCACGAATTCGGCGATGTCCTCGCCTGGGTGGCATCCCTCGCCAACCAGCTCGACATCTCCCTCGACGACGCCATGCAGCGCTACGTCACCAACCCGCCCTAATTCTCATGTTCTGTGAACGGAAACCGGCGGTATGCGCCGGTTTCCGTTCACAGAACGTTTAGATGAGGCCTTGGGCGAGGAGGGACTCGGCGATGTGGATGGTGTTGAGGGCCGCACCCTTGCGGAGGTTGTCGCCCGAGACGAAGAGCATGAGGCCGTTTTCGACGGTGGGGTCGATGCGGAGTCGACCAACAAGGGACACGTCGTCACCGGCCGCCTTCAGCGGCGTGGGGATCTCAGTCAACGAAACACCGGGGGCGTCGGCCAGGACTTCGGCCGCCCGTTCAGGTGACAGCGGCCGCGAGAACCGGGCGTTGATTGAAAGCGAGTGGCCGGTAAATACCGGCACTCGCACACAGGTGCCTGCGACCTGAAGGTCCGGCAGGCCAAGGATCTTGCGGCTTTCGAAGCGCAGCTTCTGCTCTTCGCTTGTCTCTTGGAGACCGTCATCCACGATGCCACCAGCAAACGGAATGACATTGCAGGCGATCGGTTCGGCAAAGTTCGCGCCCGCTTCAAGCGGCACGGCGCGGCCATCGAAGGTGAGGCTGGGGCCGTTGGCGCCGACCATCTGGAGCTGTTCATCGAGCTCGTCGACACCGGAAAGGCCCGCACCGGAGACGGCTTGGTATGTCGAGATAACCAGGGCTTCGAGCCCGGCTTCGTCGGCCAACGGCTTGAGGACGGGGATCGCCGCCATGGTGGTGCAGTTGGGATTGGCGATGATGCCCTTGGGGATGTTGAGGAGGGCATCGGCGTTGGCCTCGGGCACCACAAGCGGCACATCTGGGTCCATCCGCCACGCCGACGAGTTGTCGATCACGAGGCCACCAGCCGCGGCGACCTCGGGCGCCAGCGCACGAGACGTGGTGGCGCCGGCGGAGAAGATCACGATGTCGAGACCGCTGAAGTCCGCAGTGGCGGCTTCCTCAATCGTGATGTCGGTGCCCTGCCACTCGATCGTTTTGCCCGCCGAACGGGCGGAAGCGAACAACCGCAGCGTGTCGACCGGAAAGTTGCGTTCTGCCAGCAGGGTCAACACGACCCTGCCAACCTGACCGGTGGCGCCAACAATTCCTACGTGCATGCCGATCAGGATAGCGGCGCTGATCCCTCTCAACCGGTCAGTTTCGGCCGATTGGAGAAGCGGCGAGAACCGCTGGATTTCCATGGTTTGTCGCCCCTCATAAATCGTGCCGATCCTCCGATCCTCCGATCCTCCGCGAGGCAAGCGCCGCTCCTCCTGGAACCGAGTGATCCGCAGCGCGCCCCCGTATCGATGCAACTCACCTGGGTCTCCATGGTGCTGGCATCGGTGATCGTCTCGTATTCGCACTTGATGGCGAGCCGAGCACTTGAGGGCGAGCAGACGCACTACCACGTGTTTTGGCTGGGAATTTTCCCCTTCATCGTCCCCGCTAGGTGGAAGCTCCTCAGCCAGCACAGACGTGACCTCGACCGCTCACTCCTGCCGATCGCAGTTGGCATCTTCAGCTATTTCCCAAAGTTCCGGTCATGCACGCGTGCGCCGCGTCGATCCGTCACCTCACTGGACTCAACACCTACACCACCGCGATCCTCACCGTGATGGTGCTCCACGTCATCACCATGATCGGCATCTCGGCGCTGTCTTGTGGCTTCTGTGGCTTCAACACCATTTTTGCGCACGAATCGTTCGCGATCGTGCTGTGTGTCTGGTCCTGTGTCGCGCGGGTGCATCTCCAGATGAGCGCTCCTATTGCATGGGTCCGCACCGCCTGGTTGATCGTCGGCATTCACGCTCGCTGGTGCCCATCACTTGTCGAGCTACGCGAGCCTGATCGTGCTCGGCTCGTTCGTAGCAGCGTCCGGATTCTTGGCCCTAGGCCGCAAGGAACTCTCCGTGAACTCTTGTGAGGGGCTGGTCTTCGTCATCACGTTCGCCTTCGTGACATGGTGGTTCTTGAACCAGGCACCGAACACCAAGGAATACCTTCTCCCCTACGTCGAGGGCGGTCTGACGGAGACGTTCGGTATCTGCGGCGACTCGGGCGACGCCGTCGGAGCAGGCGAGGAAGCGGGCGAGCAGCGTGATCTCTTCGCCGGCTCAACCATCGCGCTCCACGGGATCATCCTGTCCTCCCTCACCCCTGTGCCGGCCGCGCTCGCAATGACACTTGCCGCCAACGTGTACTTCGCGGCCTATCCAATGATGTTGTCCGAAACGGGGGCAGAAGGCGCGCTCCGAAGTTGGTCGTTCGCCCGCGCGGGCCTTGCCGTGCTTGCGGCAACCGGCATCCAGCTCATCTCCCTGTGGGAGAAACGAACGCGGCGGGTGCACGGCATGTGGGCGGTGGTCGCCGCGTTCATGATCCTGATGGTGCGCAACCTCGCCGCGGGCATGAACGAGGTGTATCGATTCTCCGGACGTTTCGTCTATGGATCCGACGCCCGCTCGGTCACCAACAAGATCCACTATTTTGCCGAATGGCTCGTTGATACCCAGGGCACGAACCAGAAGGCGACCGTTCGTCGCAGATCGTCTTTCACGATCGCGCCCACGCGCTGCTCCGCATTCCCGATGACGCTTACCCGTTGTGGGACTTCGTGATCGACGAGGATGCCCCCGGGCGAGAACCTGCTCGATCGCGCCGAACAAGGGGATCTCCGCTTCCTCGTGATCGACAAGCGCCAGGCGGACGATGTCCTCATGACCGGCTTCTATCTCGATCAACGGGAACCGCCCGCAACCGAACGGGAAGAACCGGTATCCGATCGCTCGCTGACGAAGTGAGACGAGCTCGACTACGCGCTCCGGAGCGACGAGATGATCATCTATCGCCTCGACTCCTCCGCGTTCGACACGACCTTTCGACAGGTAAGGAACATCGATGCCGGCATCGGGAAGAAGGCGTCGTGACCACCTACATCTCACGCGACACCGCCGCCGGCGTTGACCCGGGCGCCCCGCCCCCACTGCGGGCCCGAACAATTCTGACGCTGAACTCCGCGATCGTGATCCTCGTTCTCGGAACGATCCTCGCTGTCGGCGGTTCCGTCCCTCCCAACTCGGTGCGTTGAGGCAGGTGGCCGTCGTCCATGATCGTCCCGGGCCACGCGATTGTGAGCGTGATCTTCGGCAAACACCTGGACTTCGGCGGATTCCGCCGAGCCGGCTTGAGTGCGTCGCTGACCCTCGTCGCCTGCCCCTCGTTGCGCTCACGGCATCGGTGCTCGGCTTTGGGCTCACCGCCACTGTGGTGTCGCTCGGCACCTTCGTTCTCTGTACCGGCTGTGCCGGGATCGTGTGGCGCCGCGAGCGACACGAGGCTCTCACCAACGCGAACGATCTTGAGTCGGGCGCGCCACGGGTCGGTCGCCGGCTCCAGCTCGCCGAACTTGTTGTCCCGTTCGGCGCGGTCCTGCTCTCGATGCTGATTGCGTTGGCCAGTCTCTCCGTCTTCCCTCGCAAGGCGCCAGACGACTTCAACGCCATGTGCCCTTGAGGGCACATGGAGTTCACCGCTCGCGGTGTTCCCGCCGACCCAGCGCGCTATGTGACGGTCACCTTCCGCGTCGACAACCAGACGGTGAGCACACAGGAGTACGAAGTCCGTTCCGCCATCAAGGACGGACCCGAGTGCACCGGTAACGTCGTTGCGTCGAAGTCGGGCGAGAGCCTTATTGGTAGCACCACGGGCGGGGCGATGGAGGACTCCTGTCGGCCCCGGTTCGAGATCGATATGTCAGTTGTCCACAACTCCGAGGACCACTTTCCGCTCGCCGTGTTCGTCAGCGACAGCACCATTCGCTGTTGACCGGAAAGAAATTCCGCCTCGTCTGTAGCGCGTCGCCGCGCCTCGCCGGTCTCGCAGGTTATGACGACGATCGAAATACTCGGTGCTGAGCCCCCCGCTGATCCGTCCGCGCCGCTGAAGGGCCGAGTGGTCGTTCTCACCGTCGCTCTACTCATCGCCTCCGTTGCGCTGCTGGCCATGTTCGCCAGTCCGGAATCTGTCACGACGCGGCCCGGTTCCCCCGAGCCCTCCCCCAACGTTCGCCAGGCGGGCGCTCCTTACGGCGAGGTGTCGCCGACCCAGCCGCTCATCCGGATCACCACATCCGACGGGACTCGGATCCTTCCGACGGGCGAACTCAAGGGACCACGACTCCTACACGCAATGCTGATCGAGGAGCGGCCAGAACCCTGAGGCGTGGGACCGCGCCGGCAACGTGACGGGTGGCTCGACGAGAAAGCCTGTGGCTGCTGGCAGGTCACACGGTGGTGCTGCGAGCGATCCGCCCGCGGGCGTAGCCAGCGGCGGTCCAAAGCAGACCAACCACGATCGCGCCAGCTCGTTGGAAGCCACTGATACGGCCACGCATTCCATCGCCAATGCCGCGCAGGACACCAAGCGGCAACACCTTCGTGGTGTACGTCCGCTCGGAGGCGCGGCTATCTTGGCCACCAACCCGACGGGCGACGACGGCCTTTGAGAGACCCTCGCTCCAGCAGCGCAGTCGGAAGTATTTGAACTCGCGCTGGTCGGGCGTCACTCGGCGAAACACGTCGAGGTCAGGATCGAATACGAGACGAGCATCACCGAAGCGCTGGCGCAGTCGGATGCAGTACTCGGTCTCTTCACAGCCGATCGGCTTCTCGCCGACGCGACCGATCCCGTCGTTAAAGCCACCGATCTCGTCGAACACTTCGCGACGGAACGACATGTTGCAACCAATGAAGTTGCGCACCTCTTCGGCGTCGGTGGGGAGCCCGGTGTACGAACAGCCGATCACCCAGCCGAACTCTTTCGGGAACCAGGCCGGCGGTTCGAAGCCGTCCCAGTTCGGCGTGGCGCCGCCGCCGACACCGGCAACCTGCGGGTCGGCGTAGTCCTCCATCATCGTGGCGATCCAGTAGACGTCGTTGGCGCGGGCATCGTCGTCGAGGAAGGCGACAATGTCGCCGTCGCACCACGACACTCCGGTGTTGCGAGCGCCGCTCAGACCCTGCCTGAGCGTGTTGCTCACCACGTCGATCTGGATACCGCTGTCGCGGGCGGCCATGAAGTCCGCGGTGCGTTCGAGGAGTTCGTCATTGTGATCGATGACGAGCACGATCTGGCTTGGCCGTCGGGTCTGAGCCTCAAGGGACTCAATCCCGGAAACAATGTCGTCCCACCGTTCATCGGTGTACGCGCACACGATCACGGAGATCGTTGTCGGCGTGTAGACGGGTTGCTCTTTGAGCACGGGTATTGCGACTGCGGCCATGTGGCTACCTCACGGTCAGTGGGTCGTTTGTCCTGTCGGCCGCCGAGCCGTCGGCCTGAGGAGTACGGGTTGTCGCCGGTTCGGCGCCGTTGTTGCGGCGCCGGGCGATCGCTCGGGCGAAGGCGCCATCAAGACGTCGGGCGACGGCCTCCACGGTGAAGCCGGTGGCGTGGTCTCGCCCGGCGGCGCCGTACTGGCCGGCAAGGCTCGGGGCCGCGAGAAGCTGATCGATCGCGTCGCCGAAAGCGTCGCGATCGCGGGGAGGCACGATGATGCCGGTCTTGCCGTCAAGCACCAGGTCAGGGATACCACCGATGTCGGTGCCGATGACCGGCTTGCCCAGGGCCATTGCCTCGAGGACCGCAGTCGGGCATGCGTCGGGCCCAAGGCTTGGAGAGACGGCGATTGTGCAGTTAGCAAAGGCCGCCATCACCTCGGCGTGAGGAACGTTCTGGACCATGGTGACACCTTCGGGAAGGTCTCGTTCGGCGGGCGTGTCGGCCTGGGGGTTGCCGAGGAGTACGAGTGGTGCCGCCGGACGGCGCTCCTTCCAGATGTCGTTGAGGAGGTGCACCCCCTTGAACTCGTTGAGCGCACCCACGAAGAGGACATAGTCGCCGGTCGCGGGCACACAGTCGGGCCGCGGGGCATCAATCGCGCCGCTGGCACCAGCCGGATCAAAGAAGTCCGGGATCACTTCGACGGGGACGTCACGGTTGGCGCCCGAATCCACCACGGCGTTACGAACCGCCGACGACACAGCGATGAAACGATCCGCGTGCCGATGCATTCGGCTCGAGACCTTGAGCCCGGTGGTGAGTCCAACACCCTTGACCAGGCCGTAATGCGGAATTGCGCACCGGTAGCACTTCACGGCTCCTGGGCCCGAACACAACGACTTCCCCATGTGGAGGTAGTTGCGCTTCGGACACGCCAAGCCGAAGTCGTGCATCGTGCAGACGACTGCGTGTTCGTCGCTATGTCGCTTCGTCAATGCGCTGTAGAGGATCCAGCCATGGACGTGCAAAATGTCGGGCTGGAAGTCCTCGATGATCACATCGAGCTTCTTCTGCAAACCCGGGTCCGGCGCAGTCGGATGAAAGCCGCGTCCACCTTCCTCGTAGAAGCGGTCGAGGGCCTTGCGCCATCCATCGATTCGGGTCACGGGGATGCCGTCGTCGTTGCCATGGTCGGGCTCGCCGGGTACCGACAGGGTCGCCACCGCGACCTCGTGTCCTTGGAGGCGCAACTCGTGCGTGAGCCGTTGGGCGTGCTTCTCCAACCCGCCGATCACCGGAGGGTAAAACTCGGCCAGGGTCAAGATTCTCATGAGTTCTCCATGGCTGCTCCGTCGGCAGAGAGACCTCCGATGAAAGGGGGAGGTTGGTCGAAGGTTGGACGGCTCGGGTGGAACGCCCGCCGCGCCACCCGTGGCAACCCTCGACCGCGAATGTGTAGAACGTGCCGATCCTCTGGGAGATGATCCGTCCCCAGCCTGCCGCCTCGATGCCCATCGTGGGCACCTTCCCTCAGGTGTAAACAAAGGCAATTACGGCCATACCAACATCAGCGATCGCCGTGTGGGAAATCCACCCGAGCACGCGCCACCGGGCGACCTACACGTTGGTGGTGGCGTCCAGCCCGGCGCTGATGACGAGCGAGATCAGGAGGGCACAGCCCGCGTTCGAGTAGTTCTCGCCGAAGAGCCCGAGCACAAACCGGCCCAGCAAGATCATGGCCAAAGACGCTCGCTCGGGCCCGACCGTTGCTGATCGCGGCGATCTTCGCCGGCCTCATTACCTTCGTGCTCAACCAACTCCGCGTCTGGCGCCTGCGCCGCAAAGACGAGGAAGACGCCCGTCGGGCCATGCAGCTCTCGATGGCCCACATCGCCGACCAACTCGACGTCAACGAGGGTACGCCTCGGGGGACTGCCGGCTGGGGTAGTGAAGAACCCGACGACTTCGGTTAGCTGTAACGCTCCGCGTTGGTGGCCCACCAGGCATCGACGCGCCGATACAGCTCGTCGTCGGCGAGTTCACCCTCGGTTCGCTTGACCTCAAGCAACATGGTCAAGATGTCGCCGACGTGACGACCACCGCCCGTGCCGAGATGGGTCATGACGGCCTGCCCGTCGATCTGGGGCCGCTCGGCGGCGACGCGTTCTTCCTCGGCGAGATCGGCAATGCGGCGTTCGAGGTCGTCGATCGCGCCCTGGAGATCGGCGGCCTTCTGTTTATTGCGAGTGGTGCAGTCGGAGCGAATGAGTGCATTGAGCCGACCGAGAAGCGGGCCGGCGTCGCGGGCGTATCGACGCACAGCGCTGTCGGACCAACCCTCGGCATACCCCTTGAAGCGGCCGCTCAGCCGCACGAGTTCGCTGACTTCGTCGATCGTGGCCTGGTCGTAGCCGAGAGCAGTCATCCGCTTGCGCGTCATACGAGCGCCCACAACTTCATGGTGACGGAAGGTGACCCCGCCATGCTCAAAACTTCTCGTCTTCGGCTTCGCGATGTCGTGGAAGAGCGCAGCCAGGCGCACGATTGCGTCTTCCGGCGTCTTCGAGACAACGGCGATGGTGTGCGACAGCACGTCCTTGTGCCGATGAATTGGATCCTGCTCCATGCGCAGCGCCGGGAGCTCGGGAACGAGGATCTCGGCGCGGCCGCTGTCGACGGCGGCCCACAGTGAAGCCGACACGTCGTCGGCCATCAGGATCGCGGTCAGGGCGTCCGCATGCTCGGTGGTGGTCGAAGTCGTATCCATCGCCCCGAAAGTCTACGGTCCCATCGCATGGGACTCGACCAATTTCGACTTGATGACAAGATGGCCATCGTCACCGGCGCCGGACGAGGCATCGGTGCCGCTACCGCAATCGCCCTCGCGGAGGCCGGTGCAACCGTTGTGATCGGCGCGCGTACAGCCCAACAACTCGACGTGGTTGCCGCCACAATTCGCGACGCGGGCGGCACGGCAATACCGATCGCGGGTGATCTCTCGCAGCGCGAAGGCCTGGCCACACTCGTCGATGCTGCGGTCGCGGAGTGCGGCGGAATCGATGTCGTCGTAAACAATGTGGGCGGCTCGATGCCGCAAGCGTTCATGGACACCAGCGAGAAGGCGTTCGACGGCGCCATGCGCTGGAACGTCACCACAAGTTTCAATCTGACCCAGCTCGCCGTCCCCCACATGATCGATCGACCCGGCGCCAATATCGTCAACATCGCCTCAACGGCCGGCCTGTTCGCCAGCCGCGGCTTCGCCGCCTACGGCACGGCCAAGGCCGCGCTGATCCATCTCACCCGAGCGCTGGCGCAGGACCTGGCGCCTAAAATTCGAGTCAACGCGGTCTGCCCAGGATCGATCGCTACCTCCGCGCTCGACATCGTGTTGCAAACACCCGAGCTCGAGCAGGCCATGAACGATGCCACCCCGCTGGGCCGCCTCGGGCTCCCCGAAGAGATCGCAGCCGCGGCCCTCTACTTCGCCTGCCCCGCCGCCGCTTACACAACCGGCCAGTTCCTCGGCGTCGACGGCGGCATCACCGGCAGCAACCTCGATATGGGCATCCCCGACGTCTGACCCGACCCAAAGGTCGACGGCGTCGTCACGCACGATCTCGGGTTCGGAACCAACAGCGTTCTGACTCTGCCGCACATCTCCCACCTCAGATTCTTTGAGATCGATGCCATGTCGCCGCCTGACCGCTCACCCGCGGCGTCTCGCTCTGGGACCGGTGCGGGAATACAGTGCGGCACTGTCGAACCTGAGGTCAACTCGTGCGCCGCTTCGTATTCCTTCTCGCCATATTCGCTCTCATCGCGGTGAGTTGCGGGCCCGACAACGACACCTCCGAGGAGCCGAACCTCAATCCATCACCAGCGGAGGTGACCAACAACGACGGCGAGGAGCCAGTGGCGGAACCGGCCGACGAGGGCGACCCTGACCCGGTGGAGCTCACCGCCTCGTATCAAGGCGTCACGCCCGACACGATTCGGATCGGTTTGCTCTATCCCGATCTCGAAGCGATTCGAGACCTCATCAACATCGACCACGGCGACTACGGCGACGCGTACCAACTGGTAGTCGATGCCATCAATGACGAAGGCGGCATCAACGGGCGCCAGATCGAAACCGTCGTAATCGGGGTCAACCCAATCGATCCAATCGCGGCCGACAACGCTTGCGTCACCCTGGTCGACGACCACGAACTGTTCGCCGTCGTCGGCCGACCGTTCGAAGACCAGGTGCTGTGTTACGTCGAACTGAGCGACATGGCGTTTGTTGGTGGTGTCGTGAACAGCAATCGTGCCGCCCGCGCCACGGCCCCATGGTTCACGCCGGGAATATCGTCCGAACGCGAAGCGGGTGCCACGGTCGCCGCGCTCATCGCCGGTGGCGAATTCGACGACGCAACCCTCGGCGTTGTCGTTTCGGGAGCTGACCAGGCCGTGCTCGATGATGTCGTGAAGCCGATTCTTGCTGCCGCCGGAATAGGAATCGCCAGCGAGGCCGTCCTCGACACCTCAAGCAACGACCCGCTCGTGATCAACCCGCTCGTCGAAACGATGTCAGAGCGGTTCCGCGTCGACGGCGTCGATACCGTCCTGACGGTCGACGGCGTGATCCTCAATGTCCTACGCGGTCTCGAACTGATCGACTACCGGCCGCGAATCGTTGGCAACGCCCTCAATACCGCCCGTGGCTATATCCGCGACGAAACGGTCCGGGATCTCAGCGTGCTCGAGGGCGCGGTGCTGGGCGGCATCGCCGAGCAGCGAATCTGGTGGGACGACCCGGAGATTCAGAAGTGTGTGGAACTCATCGAGGGGGCCAACCCCGGCCTTGAGATCTTCAACCCGTACACCCGTCCGCCGGACGAACCGGAGAATCTTGTCTCGGTCTATGCCGCCTGCCAAGAAGTAGAGCTGTTCGCTCGAATCGCGGCGGCAGCCGGACCAGAACTCACCTACGCCACGTTTGTGGCGGGCGCCTACGCCCTCGGCGAGTTCGACCTTCCCGGGAGCGGACCAACCTCATTCGAGCCCGGCAAGGCCGACGGTGGCAACGCCGTCTACCTCTACTTCTGGGACGACAGCGAACAAGACCTGATCAGCGACGGCGTGCCGCTGTAGCGGGTTCCGTAGGCTGGCGTGATGGCGCTCGCTGACCTCCTTCACTCCGATGACAACTTCGTGCCGACCAAAGCGTTGCTCATCGTCGCGCACCCCGACGACATCGACTTTGGCGCGGCCGGCACTGTCGCAATGCTCACCGATCACGGCGTTGAGGTTGTCTACGGCCTCGTCACCAGCGGCCAGGCCGGCGAGCCCGCACACCTCTCGCCCGAGGAACTGACCGAAATCCGACAAAGCGAACAGGCCGCGGCGGCGGCGATCGTGGGCGTCAGCGAACTGCACTGGTTGGGGTTCCCCGACGGGCATCTCGTGGCGAACCTTGAGCTCCGTAAAGCGATCTCGCGACTGATTCGTATCGTCCAGCCCGACCTGGTGATCACCCAAACACCGGTGCGCAACCTCGAACGAATCTATGCCGCCCATCCCGATCACCTGGCCGCGGGCGAGGCCACGGTCTGTGCCGTCTACCCCGACGCCCGCAATGGTCATTCGTTCCCTGAGCTACTCAACGAGGGACACGCACCCCATGCCGTGCCCCGCGTGTGGCTCATGGCCGGCAACGACAACAATCTCCATGTCGACATCACCGACTCGATCGACCGCAAGATCGAAGCGCTCATCGCCCACCACTCGCAGAACGATGATCGGGCTGACGGTCTGCCCACGATGATTCGCGAATGGGCCCACGGCAATGCCGCGATGGCGGGCTTCGAGGGCCGGGCCGTGGAATCGTTCAAGGTCGTCCACACCGAATAGCGCGACCACGCCCAGCTCTCAAGGCCGGCGCGGTGATACAACGTGTTGATGGCCGACGCCGAGCACGACAGAGAGCACTGGCTTGGGCTGAGTCCTTGATGCACGATCGATGCACGGTCTGTGGCCAATCGTTGCCCGTTCTTGACCTCGGCCACGACGACCACACGCATACGGCAACGACACCGGCGTCCTCCGGCCCGGGCGGCTCTCGCCCTTCGTTGTTCGCGAGCGCTGCGGTGGCCTTGTTTGTCGTGATCGCAATCGTCGCTTTACTCAGTCGAGACAATTCCGAACCTGACCCGGTTTCCGAACCCGACCCCTCGGCTTCGGTCGATGACTTCGTGGACACTCCCGGTGCCGATGACACGCTGAGCAGAAGCGATCCCCTCGGTGAAGTCGTGGCTCCAACCGCCAGTGAACTCACCGAACTCCTCCAACAACACCGGTTCGCCTACCTGACCACCGGCGCGGTGATCGTCATCGACCCACGGGCTGCGCTTCCGGTGCTCGAAGTGCCCACCCGTATCGGGGGCTCCAACTCCTACTTCGCGGCCACCGAGGGTTACGAACTCCTTCACGATGGAGGACGCACCATCGGCCTGACCCTGCGGCCAAGTGAGGCCGTCGTGCTGTCGACCAGCGGACGATTAGTGCCCGACGGCAAGGGCGGATTCGCGGCCGTCGCCGACCCCGACGGTGTGGTCAGAAAGCTCCTCATCACGGGTACCGCCCTCTTGCTCAGCGGTATCGACCTGCCCGCCGGATCGACGCTTCTACCCGTCGACAACTTTGGGGTCATCGTTACTTCTGCGGCGGGAACGTCCTACTTGGCGAAGCCGGGGCGGCTCGAGCAGCTCAGCGACGGTCTGATTGTGGCAGCTACACCCACCCACCATGTCGAGGTGCGCTGTGCCGAGCCGCTCGACTGTGTGAACCTTCTCGTCGACCGAGAGACCGGCGAAGCGGTAGAACTCCCTAGCGACTTCACTCACTATGGGCGAGACATCTCGCTCTCGCCCAACGGCCGATGGCTGCTCTCCGATGACCCACAGACCACCGAGCCGCCGCGGCTATACGAGACCGAGACGCAGAACGTCACCCAACTCACGGTCGCCATCCCCATCGACCTTGCCTGGTCGCCCGACGGCGCCGTCGCCGCATGGTTCCAACCCGGCGACACCGAACCACTGCTCCAGATCTTCGACCCGGCCACGCAGTCGGTCTACGCCTTCGACCTCGGGGCGATCGGCGCTCCTGCCCGAACGGCGGATTCGCTCGCGATCATTCGCTGACGCGACCCCGACCGCGCCCAAACACCCCCGTCCTCTACGGTTGGGCATGCTCGACTGGCTGAAGAACAAGATCGACTCCTTGCTTGGGAACGGCCGTTCGCCCGAACCACGCCCGAAGTCCACCTTTGGCACAGAGGCCGAACGGGTGCGCGATGCTGACGACAAGAAGCGCGAGATGGACCGCGAAGAGGCCAAGGGCGGAATGCGGGGCGGCTGACCGCCGGGTTAGGCGGGTACCACCTCGACCGGAATGCCGTTCACGGCGGCGTTGCCCGATGGCACGTCGACAAAGGTGCCCGGCGCGAGCACATTGTTGTTCACCCCGGCATGTTCGCGAGCCACCGACATCCGGGTGCCCGGCTTGTCGTGACCCCAGCCGTGAGGCAGCGACACCACACCGGGGCGCATCTCGTCGCTCACTTCCACCGGCACTTCGAGTGAACCCGCTTCGGAACTGACGCGGGCGATCCCACCATCAACAACACCGGCCTGCGCCGCATCATCGGGATGGATCAGCAAGGTGCAGCGGTCCTTGCCCTTTACCAACACCTTGATGTTGTGCATCCAGGAGTTGTTCGAACGCACGTGGCGACGGCTAATTAGCAGAAGTCCGTCGGGGTCGCGGTCGAGCCGCGCGGTGAGCCGGGGGATGTCGGCAATCACGTAGGGCGGCGCGAGATCGACCATGCCGTCTTCGTGCGCCACGACCTCATCCAGACGTGGCACCATCGGCCCCATGTCGATGCCGTTGGGTGCGTTCTTGAAGTGGTCGAGCGTGAGGCCGTCGGGGTTGGCGCCGTACTGATCGCCCCACGGGCCGGTGCGGATGGCGTTTTCGTTGAGTCGCTCCGGGCCCGGCTCAGGGCACGCGGCGAGGGCCACCGCCGGGTCGGCGCCGCCCATCTCGGCAAAAGCGGAGAAGTAGCCATCGTCGATGGCTTTGATGTCCACGTGTTCCTGGGGAATGCCGCCCATCATTGCGCCGACGCGGATCATGACTTCCCATTCTCCCGGTCGGCCGTCTTCGGGCTCGAAGAGCGGGGGCGACCACTTTCCGGCCGAACGCACGGCCCATGCCCACAACAGCTCGTCGTAGTGCGGCTGCTCAAGCGGCGAGAGCCCGGGGAAGATGACGTCGGCGTGGCGCGTCGTTTCGTTGAGGGCGTTGTCGATCGAGATCATGCAGTCGAGAAGCGGAAGCGCCTCGTCGAGCTTGTCGGCCTCGGGCGCCGAGATCACCGGATTGCCGGCCACCGTCACGAGGGCTTTCAGCTGGCCTTCGCCGGGCGCGGCGATTTCCTCGGCCATACACGAAACCGGGAACTGGCCCATCACTTCCGGTGCTCCACGAACGCGGCTGTGGAAGCGACCAAACTCGATCGGCTCACCGCGGTCCTTCAGCGTGGCGGACCAGGCAATCGGCTTCCCCCACATCAGTCCGCCCTCGGTGTCGAGGTTGCCGGTGAGCGCGTTGAGCACATCCGGCAGCCACGAGGCCAAGGTGCCGAACTCCTGATTGCACGTGCCGATGCGGGCATACCAGACGGCCTTATCGGCCGCGGCGAACTCACGCGCGAGGGTGCGGATCTCGTCGGCCGAAACACCACATGTCGCAGCCACCCGCTCGGGCGGGAACTCCTTGGCGACCCGTTCGACTTCCGCCACGTTCTTGAGCCGATCGTGAAGATGCCCCAGGTCGACGAGGCCTTCCTCAAAGAGCACATGGCCGACGGCGAGCATCAGCGCCGCATCGGTGCCCGGGAAGATCGGCAGCCACTGATCGGCGTGATCGACGGTGCCGGTGCGGCGCGGGTCGATGACGACCACCTTGCCGCGTTCGCGCACGCGGTCGAGCTCTCCGAGCACATCCGGACACGCCAGGAGCGACCCCTGGCTGGCGTGCGGATTGGCCCCCATGACCACGATGAAGTTGGTGTTCGGTAGATCGGGGGCCGGGATGCGCCACTGATTGCCGTACATCGTCCAGCACGTGAGGTTCTTGGGCCACTGGTCGATGGTGCCCGCTGAATAGATCGGGCCCGGCAAGGCCGCCAAGCCCATCATGAGGCCCGTATAACGCGAGATCGAATAGTTGTGGGCCGCCGGATTGCCGATGTAGATGGTGACCGCTTCCTTGCCGTGCTCGGCGATCACGCCGGCCATCAATTCCTCCGCCCGAGCGAACGCCTCGTCCCAGGTGGCCTCCTGATGGACCCCGTTCTCGTCTTTGATCATCGGCACCCGCAGCCGATCCGGGTCGTGATGGAGGTGCCCGAGTGTGGTGCCCTTGGGACAGATGTAGCCCTTCGACCAGACATCGTCGCGGTTGGGCCGAATCAGCTTCACCGATTCGTGGCCTTCGTCATCGGCTTCCACGTGTACTTCGAGGCCGCACATCGCTTCGCAAAGATGACATGTACGGATGTGGATACGGCGGTCTTTGGTCGGACTGGTACTCATCGAGTTTTCCCGTCATGTTGTGTCACAACGGTGCTCGGATTGCTGGCGAACCCCGTTCATATGGGTAGATGTCGAACAATACGACGGCATGACGAAACGCACACATTCTCGCGACACGGGAACTCAAGTCGCTCCGGGTGCGTCAAACTCTCGGCTTCATCTCTCAGGGGGGTTCCTGCCATGTCCCAGATCCTGTCCACCAAACACCAACCTCGTTTCGGTCTCTCGCGGCTTGTCGCGTTGCTCGTCGCATTCACATTGCTGCTTGCAGCCTGCGGCGGCGGCGACTCCGACAGCGCCACCAGCGAGTCGTCAAGCGACCCGCGGGTGGTATCGGCCGACGACGCTCCCGCCAATGACGCTCCGACCGATATCAGCGATGGCGACGAGTCGCAGCCCGACAGCGAAACGTCGGCCGACGACGACGCTCCCGCCGACGAACCTGCAGCCGTATCCGAGGAGGGCCTCGACTACGACTCGGCCGTCGAGCGCGAAGGAGCCGAGTCACTGGTCGGCGCCGTCGCCCGGGACCCGGGCGAAGAGACACCCATTCCCGCCGACGCGACGGCATTGTTTGTCGGACTCCAGATCATCAAGACGGGCGAAGTGGTGCTCGAGGCACCCGACGTCGCCCAGACCACCAAAGACATCATCGCGACCGTCTTCGCCAACGGCGGCGCCATCTGGGGTCAAGAGACACAGACCGACCCCGAACCGCGAGCCGAACTCGTCATCCGCGTCCCGCCGTTGCAGTTCGACGGCCTGCTCGCCGCCCTCACCCAAACCGACGGTGTCGGCCTCGTGAGCCAGAGCACCACCTCCGACGATGTCACCGACGTGGTGATCGATCTCGACGCGCGAATTTCTGCGGCCGAGTCCAGCGTGGCCCGAGTGCAAGAACGGCTCGACGCGGCCAACGATCTCAACACGATCTTCACGCTCGAAGAAGAGGTCGCCACCCGGCAGGCGAATCTCGAAAGGCTTCGCGGTCAACGCGAAACGATCGGTGATCAGATCGCGCTCTCCACGATCAACCTGACGATCGTCGAGCTCAATCCCGACCGCAAGACGTCCGACCTCGAAGTTGTCACCTGGCTCGGCGATGATCGCGGCGAGGCATGCCCCGGCGTGTCCGACCTCAGCATCGGCGCCGATGACAAGGCGGTGCTCTGCGTCAACATCCACAACACCGGCGAAGACGTCCTCACTAGTATCGACATTCAGAGCACTCCATTCCGACTCCGCGTCGGCGACTTCACGGTCGAGGGCGACGGCACGCTCGATGCACTGCAGCCGGGCGAGGAGCTGCTTGCTTCCGTTGAGCTCGAAGCCGACGGAGGATTCATTTCGAGGGTCGATGCATCGAACGGACTCCAGATCGCGGTGACAGTTACTGCGATTCCGGAGACGACGGAAAACGCCGAACTGACCGGCGTCGACACGGTCTTCATCTCGACCGATGTTGACGATCCTTTGCCCGGATTCGGCGACTCCTTCTCCGGCGGTTGGAATGCCATGGTGCGAGTTGTCAGCATCCTGCTGCTGGTCCTCGGTGCCGTCCTGCCGTTCATTCCGCTGCTCCTGATCGGCGCTTGGGCCACCCGCAAGCTCACGACCAAGAACCGGGAACGGGCTGAGGCCCGAGCGGCCTACGTCGAGGCGTACACCGCCGCCGCCGCCACTACCGGTTCGGGCACGCCGCCTCCGCCATCGGCGGAATAGACCCCTGGAGGGGAGCTGACCACCTGGCCTGTGCCACCACCGACACTCTCGGTGTTGGCGCACGCCGGGCGGTCACGCTGGCTCTCGCCCGCCCGGGCCGTAGCCGCCTACGCTTCCTCGATGAGCACTCCGTCAGACAACACGGCCCGCAATCGCGAGATCGTCACCCGTTACTGGGATGCGCTCTACGCCCACGACTGGGATGGCATCGCGTCGTTCTTCACGGCCGACGCAAACTATGTCGACGTCGGCATCGGTGAAGCCGGGGGCGGCGCCCACGGTCCCGCCCAGATCGTCGCTCGCCTCCGGCTCGGCCTAGAGCCGGTCCCCGAGCACCTCCATCATGAGCCGGTCATTATGGCCGACGGCGACCGGGTGGTCACCGAACACAAGGAAGAGTGGGTCTTCAAAACCGGCGAACGGGTGATGCATCCGTTCGTCTCCGTGATGGAGCTCACGAACGACGGATTGATCCATCGCTGGCACGACTACTCCAACATGTCGAACCTGCTCGACAACGCGCCCCAGTGGTGGCTAGAGCACATCGCGGCGGGTTGGCACGACCTGCTCGCCGAGTAGCGATCAGCTCGGGAAGTAGCGGGCTTCGAGGCCCGCGAGCACGGTTTCCAGACCCTCGTTGAACCGGTCCGCGGTGGAAAGCGACTCGGCGGCAGACCGGAAGGTAGCCATGTGTTCGGCCACATCAGAATCAGAAACACGCGGTGTTGGGGTCTGTATCAGACCGTGCTCCTGCACGATCGTGCCAATCACCCAACAGGCGACGGTCGAAAAGGCCAGCGCCCCCGTTCGCGGATCCGAGGTCATGAGCTGGGCGGCGCCCACAATACGAGCGTCGAATTCTTCGGCGTTTGCGGATCCGCTCGCCGGCGAGATCAAGAGGCTCACCGCGCGCGGATGCGCCGCGGCAACATCGACATAGGCGTGTGACAAGGCCCGAGCGTGAACCTTCCAATCGCCGTCGGGATGACCGTAGGCATCGAGCACATCGCCATACAGACGGTCGGCGACCGCATCGAGCAAGTCGGCCTTGTTCGTGACGTAGTTGTAGAGCGACATCGCTTCCACGCCGAGTTCGCCGCCCAGTTTGCGCATGCTGAGTGCGTCGAGACCAAGTTCGTCGATCATCTGCAGAGCCGCATCGGCAATACGCCGTCGGGTCAGCGGTTGACGTTCGGTCTCGAGCACGAAGCCAAGTGTAGGTTGTCGACCCGGCTCGGTCCGGATCGAGGGTCAGGCCCGTTGGACCACTACGAGGCCTGAAGCGCGATGAGGCGCCGAGCGACATAGGTGCAGTCGGCGAACGTCGCGTCGGAAAGGGCCTGTAGATCAGCACTCGGCGCTTCGAACTTGTCGATCGGACCACGTTGCATAAGTCGCATGAGGTCGAGATAGCGCCGGTACACATCGTCCGGGGTGCAGGAGAGCGGAAGCCCAACAGAGACCAAACCAATGCTGAGGCCGAAGTGATCGACATGCAAGGTTTGATCGCCGAGGACGGCTGGGGTTTCGATAGAGGCCACGAGCACCCAGGTAACTGCACAACGGCGGCTCGAATATGAGGCGACCGACTCATTTGCGACCCATGACCCGGTCTGGGCCGACGGTGCTGCGGGCCTAGGCCGACATCCACTCCAGGAACAGGAAGCCGCCCATTCCCGCCGGATCAAGGAGGGCCTCCGCTTCTCGGATCCGGCTCCGCCCCTTCAATGCGGCAAGATCACCGATACCGGCCGAGGCCTCCCAAATCGCCCGTCCGGCATCGACCAGCTCATCGATACCGTGACGCCGCAACCAGTCCGCCTGCGAGAGCACGACGCCGTCGTCGAGCACCTGCTCGATCGCGAGATCGGTGGTGATGTCGCACGAACCTGGAGCGCTCAGCCAGTCGGCGCGGCCCTGGTGCCCGACATGGGTGCGCAACCAACCGCCGTCGCGGGCCGCGAGAGTAGATGAGTCGGCGCCATAGTCGGCGACCACTACGCGCGGTGCCCGGGCGCGAGCCGCCTGCACCCATCGTTGGGCCTCGCGAAGGAGAGGAAGCCGCGAACCAGCCGCAAGATCGAGTGGCAGGTGGTGGTGAGCAACGGTGACGGCGTCGAGCGGCTCCCTCACTTCGAGCGAGTAGGCAGCACCGTCGCGGCGAGGGCCAACGCGCAGCTCGTGCCAGGTCACTCCGTCGAATGTCGCAACATCGAACGGCAGATTGTCGAGCAGTTCATTGGCGAAGACCAGGTCGACCCGCCCGTTTTCGCTCGGCGTGAGATCGTCGGGAGCCAGCGACGCCAGGTTTGGGTGAGTCAGGTGTTGGGCCCGCTGGGCGGCCGACACTTCTACCTGCGTCCAGCGCAATGCGCCCGCAGTCAGCACCACAGGCGCAGCGGCGACGACGGCCCGAGCGAGGGTGCCCGGGCCCGCTCCCCACTCCTCGATCGTGAACATCGCCGGTCGACCGGCTTCGGTCCACCATTCGTCAACGGCCTGAGCGATGACTGCGCCAAAGAGCGGGCCAACTTCAGGCGCGGTCAGGAAATCGCCACGACGACCGGCTTGACCGCTGACCGCGTAGAACCCTTCGTCCGGGTCGTAGAGCGCCTGCGCCACATACTCCGAGACCGGGATCGAACCCCGCTCGGCAATCTGTCGATCGAGCCGAGCGGCGAGTGAGTCACCGGGCACGGAACTCATTCGACCAGGACCGGATGTCGTCGCGCGACAGTCGACGTGATCAGCCGCCTGCGGCGAGCGCAGGCAAGAGGCTGAGGTCGGTGAAGTCGCCGACCACGAGGCCGAGACCGAAGGCGATCGTGACGATGCCGGTGATACCAATCGCGGCGATCAACGATACGGGCACGTCGACTCGAGCGAGATCGCCATCGGGCGCTTCATCGCCCCACATGCTGAGGCCGATACGGGCGTAGTAGTAGAGAGCGATCACCGAATTGACGGCCACCACCACACCGAGCACCACGCCAGAAGCGTTGTTGGCATCGATGAGCGCTTCCATCACTCGGAACTTCGCAAACCAGCCGCCGAGCGGAGGAATGCCGGCCAGCGCGAACAGAAAGATCGTCATGGCGACGGTGAGGCCGGGGGCGTAATGGAAGAGACCACGGAAGTCCCCGATCTCCGCAGAGCGGGTCTTCCGAGCAACCGCGATGACTACGCCGAAGGCGCCGAGGTTCATCGCCGCGTAGATCACGAGATAGGTGACGACCGCACCGAGCGCCGTGTCGGGGACATCACCAACCACGGCCAGCGGGGCGAGCATGTAGCCCGCTTGGGCAACACCGGAGTAGGCGAGCATTCGCACGATGTTGGTTTGACGAAGCGCGATCAGGTTGCCGACAGTCATCGACGCCGCAGCGAGGACCCACATGAGCGGCTCAACCACATCGGCTCGTCCGAGCAGACCAACAAACACGATGTTCATCAGCGCCACGAAACCGGCGGCCTTTGACGCAACCGACAGGAAAGCGGTGACCGGCGTGGGTGCACCCTCGTAGGTGTCGGGGGCCCAGGTGTGGAACGGGAAGGCCGAGACCTTAAAGGCGAAGCCAACCACCACAAAGACGATGCCGAGCACAACAACTGCGCTCGGGTCGGCGCTGGCGCTGACGGCCGCATTGATATCGGTGAGCAGCGTGGAGCCGGTGCTGCCGTAGAGCAGCGACATTCCGTAGAGCATTACCGCAGAGGCGAACACACCCATGAGGTAATACTTCATCCCCGCCTCGTTGCTCTTGAGGTCTCGTTTGCGCCAGGTGGCCAACATGTAGGCCGGGATGGACAGCAGCTCAAGGGCGATGAAGATTGTGATGAGATCACGAGCGGAGGCCATGAGCACCATGCCAAGAATGGAGCTGAGGAGAAGGCCGTAGTACTCGTTCTCCCAATAGTCGCCTTCGGCGATGTAGTTCGCCGACAACAAGACGACCACATAACCAGCGAGGACAAACATCGCCTTCATGATCAGCGAGTAGTTGTCGACGACGAACGCGCCGCCAAACATCGAACGATCGACTCCGTCGTTGGCCAGCGTGATGATCGGAATCATCGTGGCGAGGAGGGCGAGCGAGGCGATGGCGGGCGTGGCCTTGCGGCCGCGTTCGAGCCAGCCGATGTCCATCATCGTGATCAACGCGCCAAAGGCGAGGAGCGTGAGCTCCGGCGCGGCGGCGTGCCAATCGATCGAGGGACGGACAAATTCCTCCCCGGCGGCAGCGAGTACAGCGAACATGCTCAGCCTCCGGCGGCCTCAGCCGCGGTACGGGCTGCTTCGCAACCTGTCTCGAGACAACCTCGAAGCGACTCGACAACGGCGGGATCGGTGATATCGAAGATGAGGCCAGGGGCAATACCGAAGACGAGGATTAGCACGAGGAAGGGGGTCCACGCGATCCACTCGATCATGGTGACGTCGGTGATCTCCGGATCATTCGCGAACTCCTCAGACGGCTCGCCCATCGCCGTGCGTTGCAAGAGCCACAACAGATAACCGGCGGCCAGAACGGTGCCGATCGCGGCGACGACCATGTAGCCACGGAAGGTCTCCTCGGCCAGGCCCGCAGCCGGGTTATAGGCCGAAAGGATGGCGGGGAACTCACCCCAGAAGCCGGCGAGGCCCGGAAGACCGAGGGAAGCCATGACGGTGAAACCAAGGATCCAGCCGAGCTTCGGCGCTTGCAGCAACATGCCACCGAGACGGTCGATCTCGAGGGTGTGGTAACGCTCCTTCACGGCACCGGCGACGAAGAAGAGCATGCCGGTGATGAGTCCGTGAGCGACCATGCCGTAGATGGCCGCATTGATGCCGAAGTCGGTGAGGGTCGAGATGCCGAGCATCACGAAGCCCATGTGCGCCACCGAAGAGAAAGCGATCAAGCGCTTCATATCGGTTTGAGCGAGACAACCGAGGGCGCCATAGATGATGCCAATGACGGCGAGTAGGCCGATCCAAGGGGCCCAGGCCTCAGCGGCTTCCGGCAACATCGGTATCGCGATACGGATAAATCCGTAGGCACCGAGCTTGAGGAGAACGGCGGCCAGGATCACCGATCCCTGCGTAGGCGCCTGCGTGTGAGCGTCGGGCAGCCAGGTGTGGAACGGGAACATCGGCACTTTCACGCCGAAGCCGACAAACATGCCGCCAAAGATCAGGAGCTGCGTAGATCGGACAATGCCGTCTCCGGCGTTCTCCGAAAGCACCAGCATGTTGAAGGTGTGCTCGCCGGTGGCCGGATCCGTCGTGAGGAAGAACAGCGCGAGGAACGACAGCAGCATGAGGGCCGAGCCGAAGAGGGTGTAGAGGAAGAACTTCAGCGAGGCGTAGCGGCGATCCTCGCCACCCCAGACCGCAATCATGAAGAACATCGGGAGCAGGACGACCTCGAAGAAGACGAAGAAGAGGATGAGGTCCTGGGCAACGAAGGTGCCGATCATTCCCGTCTCGAGGATGAGCATCAGCATGAGGAACGCCTTCGCGTTCCCCGGGCTCGGAATGTGGTTCCACGAGTAGATGAAAACCAGCGGCATCACAAAGACGGTGAGAGCGATGAGCGGCAGCGACATGCCGTCGACGCCCATCGTGTAACCGGCCCCGATGACTTCGATCCAGTCCTTGTCGACGAAGTACTGCAGGGCGCCGGCCTGGTCGTAGTCGAAGTCGAACAGCAGCCATACGCCGAGTCCGAGCGTGACGAGAGAGGTGAAGATCGCCCACTGCTTCTGGGCGTCCTCTTCCTTCTCGGGGATGAGGACCATGAGCAACGCGCCGGCGAGCGGGGCGAAGACCAGGGCGGTGAGCAGCCAGTTGTTGGTATCTAGTGTGTCCATTTTTCCGGGATTCCTAGAGGGCGAGAATGATGATGAAGGCACCGGCCAAGAGGGCGGCGCCGGCGAACATGATGGCGGCGTAGTTCTGGACCTTGCCGGAGTTGATGTGGCGAAGCTCTTCGCCGGTGGCGTCGGAGACCCGGCCGGATCCGTTGACGACGCCTTCGATCACACCCTGATCGATCTTGCTGTAGACACCCTTGCCTACCATCACTGCGGTTTCGCCGGCGGTGTTGACCGCACCGTCGATGATGTTCTGGTTGACCCAGTTGACGGCTCGGGCGATCGGGCCCTTGGTGGCCCCCGCGATGATGCCGGTGTAGAGGTGATCGAGGTAGTACTTCTCGACGAGCACGGTGTGGCCCGCTCGGGCCCACTTGTTGGTGGTGACGGGACCGTTGGGCAGTTCGGTGAGGTGTTGTCCGGTGGACTTCGCCAACCCGTCGACCTTCACGAAGTAGTACCGGTAAGCGAGGCCGGCGCCGGCGAAAGCAATCAGGCTGGAGACGACGGCGAGCGACCAACTCGGCGTGCCGTGGCCGATCCCCGGGAAGTACGAAGCACCTTCGGGTTCGACGAAGTGCAAGAAGCGCTCCTCCCATCCGTCGGGCAAGAAGCTGAGCACCTTCGAACTCTCGAAGAATCCTGGAGGCAAGTTGACGAAACCAATGACCAGCGAGAATCCCGAAAGGATGTAAAGCGGCCACAGGATGCGGGGCCCGGATTCGTGCGGATCGTGGCTTTCGTCGGTGTGCGCCGAGACCGCGACACCGTCTGCGTCGTGGGCATCGACGGGGGCGTGATCATCGGGGTGGTCGTTGCCGCGGTACTCACCGTGGAACGTGAGGTAGATGCAGCGGGTCATGTAGGCCGCGGTGAGAGCGGCGCCAATCATGCCCATCGTGAGATGGAACGTGTAGGCGCCATTGCCGCCGGTGCCCCCGAAGAAGCCCCAGCCACCGGTGCCGACAAGGATCTCGTCCTTCGACCAGAAGCCGGCCAGCGGGAACACGCCGGCGAGAGCAACCGCACCGATGATGAAGGTCTTGTAGGTCTGCGGCATGAACTTCTTCATGCCGCCCATGTCTTTCTTCATGTCGAAGCTGTGGACCGCGTGAGCGACCGAGCCGGAGCCGAGGAAGAGGTTGGCCTTGAAGAAGGCGTGGGTGAAGAGATGGAAGACGGCCGCACCCCAGGCACCGACGCCGAGAGCCATGGCCATGTAGCCGAGTTGCGAGACCGTGGAGTAGGCCAGCACCTTCTTGATGTCGGTCTGAACGAAGGCGAGCAGCCCGGCAAAGACCAGCGTGACTGCACCGATCGTGGAGAGCAGGTTGATACTCGAGCCGCCGATCGACATCCCTTCGAAGAACACCGGGTAGAGGCGGGCGACCATGAATATGCCCGCCACAACCATGGTGGCTGCGTGGATGAGGGCAGAGACCGGGGTGGGTCCCGCCATAGCGTCGGGCAGCCAAGTGTGCAGCACGAACTGACCGGACTTCGATGCCACCGCGGCCATGAGACAGGCGGCCGCAACTACGAGGGCGGTGTGGCTGACGCCGCCCTGGTTGATCGCGTTGTTGATGGCCAGCGTGTCGAATGTTTGCCCGCCGCCCGCCGCGAAGAAGAGGGTGATCATGCCGATCAGCAGGCCGATGTCGCCGACGCGGTTGGTGAGAAACGCCTTTAGCGCGGCATCACTGTTGGGCTTCTCTTCCCACCAATGGCCGATCAACGCGAAGGAGCAGACGCCCACGAGCTCCCAACCAACAATCATCTGCAAGATGTTGTCGCTGAGGACAAAGAAGAGCATTGACGCGGTGAAAAGCGAAAGGAAGGCGAAGTAGTGGGTGTAGCGGCGATCGCCGCCGACATAGTCCGTCGAGTAGATGTGGACCAGCAGCGAGATCAAGGTAACGACGAAGAGCATCATCACGGAGAGGCCGTCAACCAAAATGCCGGCGCTGAATTCGATGCCGCCGGACTGGAACCACGGGACACTGTTCTGCACGGCGACGTAGGGGTGCGCCTCTTCGCCGTAGCCATCGTCGCCTGCGGCTTCGTCGCCGGACTCGGTGGTCAGAACAACGGAGTCGCTCGAGGTGCCGGATTCGTCAGTGACGTCGATGCCCAGGGCTTCTTCGTCGTAACCGTCGTCGGCTTCTTCGGTGTGAGTGTCAGCTTCGTGAGCGTCAGGCTCATCCCCGTGGGAATCGCCGGCGTGAGATTCGTCGTGGGCGACAACGGAGGGCGACTCACTGAGTTCGCCGTCGAAGTTGTCGCGATGGTCTACCCACGAGACACCCGTGAGGATGGCGAGGATGAAGGCGATGCCGACGGCGGCGATGCCGACCTCGGCACCCTTCTTCGGCAGACGTTTGCCGAAGAACAAAATGATGAAGAACGAGATCGCCGGGATCAACGGAATGATCCACGCGTTGGTCAGGAACCAGTTGGCGTCGCGGGTGACCGAAGAAATCTCGGACGGACCTTCGGTAACAAACGGCGCCAGCGTGGCGAGGGTTGCGGATACAGACATGAGCAGCGCCTCAGCCCTTCATGAGATCGGCCTCGGAGAGGTCGATGCTTCGGCGGTTGCGGTACATGAGCAAGACGATGGCGAGGCCAATGCCGACTTCGGCGGCGGCGACGGCGATCGTGAAGAGCGCGAACACCTCACCACCGACATCTTCGGTGAGGGCACCAAACGCGACGAGGTTGATGTTCACGGCGTTGAGGATCAGCTCAACGGACATCAGCACGAGCATGCCGCTCTTGCGAGCGAGCACGCCGTAGACGCCGATGCAAAACAATGCGGCGGCGAGGAGCAGGAACTGGTTCAGCAGCATGTGATCAGGTCCCTCTCAGTCTTTCCGGGCCACGACGATGGCACCGATCAGCGCCGCGAGGAGCAGCACCGAGACGGCTTCGAACGGGACGATGTATTGCGAGAAGATCGAGTCGCTGACTTCGGCGACTGTCTGCGGTTCGTCGATGACGATCCGGTCGTCGCTCCACGTGTCGATTAGGGCGAGGGCCATCACCGAAAAGAGCAGCACACCAACGATGCTGGCGATCGTGCGCTTTTCATCGGCGACGGATTCGTCGTCGCCCATGGACGCTCGAGTGAGCATCACACCGAAGAGGAAGAGCACAACCACAGCGCCGATGTAAACAAGCACCTGGGTGACGGCGACGAACTCGGCGCCGAGCAGAATGAACTGGCACGCAACACCAGAAAGCACGACCACGAGCCATAGGGCCGCGTGGACGACGTTGCTGGTGGTAACGACCTTGACCGCGCCGAATAACATTGTGACGGCGAAGATGCCGAAGAAGACGTTCTGAGCGAAGAAGAGATCCGAGTCGCTAGAAATCGCCGCGAGAAGATTGCTCATGTTGGCGGCACCTTCAGCTTCTTCGCCTCCGAACCCGCTTCGTAGTCCTCGAATTCCGGCACGGTTTCCATCCACTCCGACAAACGCGACTTGTCGTGGAGAAGATCAGCAATACGGGGCTCGGAGAATTCGTACTCCGGGCTCCAGAAGAGGGCATCGAACGGGCAAACCTCGACGCAGATGCCGCAGAACATACAGAGCGCGAAATCGATATCGAAACGGTCGAGTTCGTTGCGCTTGCGGGGCTTGCCGCCAGCGCGGCGCGGCGGCGCCTTTTCCTTGTGGCCCTCAATGTAGATGCACCAATCGGGGCACTCGCGGGCGCAGAGCATGCACGAGGTGCAGTTCTCTTCGTGCAGCGCAATGACGCCACGGGCCCGGGTCGGCGGAGCTTCCTTCTCGTGCGGGTACTGCACGGTCTCGGCACCACGGGAGGGCGCCGGGATCGGCTTCTTTAGACCGTCGGGGAAGACGGTGCGAAGGATGGTGCCGCCGGTGACGCCGAGGCCTTTGATCAGTCCGGGGACGAGACCCATGTCAGAACCAGACCTTGAAGAGGGCCGTCACCACGATATTGGCGAGGGCGATGGGGATGAGGAATTTCCAGGCAATCCGCTGGAGTTGATCTTCACGGAAGCGGGGGAAGGTGAAACGAACCCAGAAGACGATGAACGTGAGGATGACGATCTTGCCGATGAGCAAGAGAGGTCCGAGCAGGTTCCACACATTGTCGTCGAACGCGAGGCCGGGGATCGGCGCCCACCAGCCGCCGAGGAAGAGGACCGCAGCAATCGACGCGAAGACACCAGCGGTGGCGAACTCACCGATGAAGAAGAGAAGGAATCGCATACCCGAGTACTCGGTGAGATAACCGGAGACGAGCTCCGATTCTGCGATCGGCATATCGAACGGGGCCTGGGTGAGCTCGGCCTGCATCGCGATCATGAAGACAAGAAAGGCGACACCCTGGGTGAGAATGTAGGGGTTGCCAATTCCGCCCCAGCCAAAGATCTCACCGTTGGCCTGGGCGGAGACGATGCCCTGCATGTTCATCGTGCCGGCCTGGATGACCACACCAACAACCGCAAGAATCAGCGGCAGTTCGTAGGCGATGAGCTGGCCGGTGGCTCGGAGGCCACCCATCATCGAGTACTTGTTGGCTGAACCCCAGCCCGCCATGAGAATGCCGATGACCGATACCGAAGACACGGCCATGGCGAGGTAGATCCCGGTGTCGACGTCGACGAACCAAGCGTCGGGACCGGCGGGCACCACCACGACCAGCAAGAAGGTGCTGGCGAGGATGACAAACGGCGCGGCGCCAAAGACGAACTTGTCAGCCTTACGCGGGAAGATGTCTTCTTTTTGCAGGTGCTTGCCGACTTCAGCCAGCAGCTGGAGCGAGCCGAAGGGACCCGCTTCCATTGGGCCGAGCCGGCTCTGCATAAACGACACCATCTTGAAGAGGTGCAGATACACGAGCGTGCCCGCGACGAGCAAGACGCCACCGAGGCCACCCGCAACGCGCAAGCTGGTGATCTGCCAATAGGACAGTTCCGCGAGCATGCTCACCGGTCGATGTCTCCAAGAATGAAGTAGAGCGACGCGAGGATGGTGATGATGTCGGGGACGTAGACACCCTTCAAGAGCCACGGCGAGATGGACATGTTGTTGAACGACGCCGAGCGAATCTTCACGCGATACGGAACGAGTTCGCCCTTCGAGACGATGTAGTAACCCATGACGCCAAGCGGGTTCTCGGTCTCAACGAACGCTTCGCCTGCGGGCACCTTGATGATGCGGGGCACCTTGGCCATGATCGGGCCGGCCGGAATGGTCTCAAGAAGTTGGTCGACGATCTTGGTGGATTCGCGGACCTCCTGGAGGCGTACCCAGAAACGGCTGAACGAATCGCCGTCGGGGTGGGTCCAAACTTTCCAGTCGACCTGGTCATAGGAAAGGCCGCACGGGTTGTCACGACGGACATCCCAGTCCACGCCTGACGCACGAATATTGGCACCCGAGAGGCCATAGCTGAGCCCGACATCGGCCGGAATCACGCCGATACCGCGGGTACGGGCCTGGAAGATCTCGTTGCCGAGGACGAGGGTTTCAATCTCGTCGCAGAAGGACCGCATCTTCTTCATGACTTGTTTGGTCTCATTGATCCAACCGGCGGGAAGGTCGTCTTTGAGGCCGCCAATGCGGTCGAAGTTGGGATGGAAGCGGCCACCAGTGACGGCTTCGATCTGGTTGAGAATGTGCTCGCGATCGCGGAAGGCGAAGAACACCGGAGTGACAGCACCAACCTGCACGGCCATATCACCAAGGAACAAAACCACGTTGGCGATGCGGCTCATCTCGAAGAGGATCGTGCGGATCGACTGAGCGCGAGGCGGCGCCTCAACTTCCATCAGTCGCTCAGCGGCAAGAATGAACGGCACTTCGTTGGCGAAGCTGCCGAGCCAGTCAATGCGGTTGATGAGCGTGGTCACCTGCGGGTAGGTGCGCACCTCAGTGAGCTTTTCGTAGCCCCGGTGCATGTAGCCCATGACCGGATCGGCCGCGATCACCTGCTCACCGTCGAGCTTGGCGATGATACGAAGGGTGCCGTGGGTGGCTGGGTGCTGCGGACCAATGTTGAGGGTCATACCCTCGGTTTCGAGCTCCAGGTTGACCCGGGCATCAGCGGCCTGCGCCGCGATGTAGCTGAGTTGTTGGCGATCAGAGATGTCAGTCATCGCTGGCTTCTCCTTCAGCCTCTTCGTCGTCGCCCGGCATTGCCTCAACGTCGACGATGCCCGGCCACGGCTTCACGCGGCGGGCCAGCAACGGATAGTCCTTGCGTAGCGGGTTCCCCTCGAACTCGCCAGGCAGGTAGATGTGGCGGAGCCCCGGGTGGCCTTCGAAGGAGATGCCGAACATCTCCCAGGCCTCGCGCTCGTGCCAGTTGGCGCCGCTGTAGGTGCCGACCCACGTGGGGACCGTGAGGGAATCTTCCGGCACATCAGCCTTGATGGTGATGCCGCGGTGATTCACGATGTCGTTGACCCGAGCGAATACCTGGAAACGAGTGTCGCCACCCGTCGTGCCCTGTTCCATCGGAGCCGGATCCTTCGGATCCGTTCCGTCGAGGGTGAGGTCGACTTGGGAATCCATGTCGCGGCCGAACGGCGACGGCATCCAGTCGATGGCGCTCACGAAGTTGAAGTACGCAAAGCCCATACCGTTGCGCAGGAACGCAGCAGTGTCGGCCCAGGCGGCGGCAGTGACACGGATCGTGAGGTCGATGCCGGGTTCGAGATGGCTACCAACCAGGGCATCGCCCAGCTCGCCCGAGAGCTCCTCGAGCATTGCTTCGCGGACCGTATCGGAGGCTTCTGCGGTGATTTCTTCGGCGGGGGTGTCAGTCGACGACAATCGCTTCACCCTTCCAACGCTGCGCCATGTCCTCGTTTTGGATGCGCTCCTGGAGCATGACGATGCCCTCGAGGAGTGCTTCGGGACGCGGCGGGCAACCCGGAACGTAGATATCGACCGGGATGATCTGATCGACACCCTTTGTGACCGAGTAGGAATCCCAGTAGGGGCCGCCGCAGTTGGCGCACGAACCCATAGAGATCACGTACTTCGGTTCGGGCATCTGCTCGTAGAGGCGGCGAATCGCGGGCGCCATCTTGTCGGTGACGGTGCCGGACACCACAACGAGGTCGGCCTGGCGGGGGCTCGCCGGCAGCGGAATGACGCCGAGACGCATGACGTCGTAACGAGCGGATCCGAACGCGGCGCCCATCTCGATCGCGCAACACGCGAGGCCCCACTGGTACACCCAAAGGCTGTACTTGCGGGACATGTTGAGAAGGCTGGTGATGCCCTTCGGCAGCTTGCCCGATTCGACGAGACCCATCAGACCCACCTGAGCATTCCCTTGCGCCAGGCGTAAAGCAGCCCAAGCAGCAAGATGTAGATGAAGATCGCCATTTCGATGAGGCCAAAGACTCCATAGACCTCGAGGCGCGTGGCCCACGGGAAGATGAAGACGGCCTCGACGTCGAACATGACGAAGAGCAAAGCGAACACGTAATAGCGAATATTGGCCTGCGACCACATATCGCCGGTGGGGTCAACACCCGACTCATAGGTTTCGAGCTTTTGGACCGTGGGATTCGAGGGTCGCAGGATTGAGCCGAGGCCGAGGAAAACGGCAACGAGCGTGACGCCAACGAGACCAAAGATCCCGACGGTGAGGTAACTACGGAGAAAATCCGACACGAAGAGAGAGCCTAGCGAGCGTATTCCGGGCAGAACAAAGCCGGGGAGAGATACGTTCCCGGCCGCCAGAATCTACCGCCCGGGGGTGAGTTCAAGCGGGATCAACCGCGCTTTGACAGGCAATCCAGGATTCTGGAGGCCGCAATGTTCGCTGGAACCATCGAAGTGTCGATTTCGAGGCCGTAGTTCAGCGGGTCTGACCCTCAACACCGACCGAATCGAGGACGTCGTCGTGGTCGTTGTGGCTATGGGTGAACCCCAGCTGGCGTTCGATCTTCACGGTCTCCTCCGAGCGGAACGCAAGGATGTATGCCCGCCGGAAACCGTCGGTCATATTTCCGCCCGAACCGTGCATCACCCGCTCGTTGTGAACCGTCACGTCGCCGCGAAGGATCGGCACATTCTGGGCGTCATCGGTTGCCAGAAGATCGGTACCGAGAGCATGCGATTCGCCTCGCTCACCAAACTGGGGCACGTGCGGCCGGAGCGAACCCTCATGGTTCGTCCCCGGTACGAAACGCATACAGCCGTTATCAATGGTCGAGTCATCGATGGCCAACCATGTGGTGGCCGTTCGGGTGTCGGGTGTGTCCGGCCAATAGGCCATGTCCTGATGCCATGCGAATACCGCATCGTGTTTGTGTGGCTGCTTTGCGAGCAGCTGGTCATAGTCGAGCTGCATGCCATCGCCACAAAGCTGGCGCGCAACCGAGGCCGCCCGCCGCTCGTACACGTTGTTCTGCCAAGGCGGAAAGTACCTCCGAGGCAACATCACGTTTACGATCGAGTAGTCGTCGGGCGACCGTCCGTAGTCGCCCGCCATGTCGCAGAAGTCCTTGCCTGGCACTTCAATCTCACGGCGCAAGAATCGGTCATAGTCGACTTCGAGAGTTGCGACCTCGGCTTCGGTCAGCAAGCCGCAGAGATGGACATAACCAGACTTAAGGAAGTGCGCCCGCTCTTCTTCGCTGACGACGTACTCACCATCGGTTCTCAATTCACCCATCGGCCAATCCCTTTGTTACCGGCGAATCGCGACCGCGAAGGATGAATTCGCGCATGATCGGCAGCGCCGTCTCGGCCCGATCTCGATAGGCCCCATGGCCACAATCAGCGAACCGATGGAATTCGGCCAGGCCATCAGGAAGGGCCGCCGCGATCTCTACCTGATCTTCGATCGGCGTGGTCGGGTCGTCTTCGCCACCAAGCACAAGAGTCGGGCATTCGACCCGGGCCAGGCCGGGTAGCAGATCGAAGGTTTGGTATTCGCCTCGGAAAAAGTCGTAGAGCACCTCGAGTCGGTAGATCGTGCGCGACGAGCCGTTGGGATCGCCGGGACGCTGGTTGTACAGAGGCATCGCTTCGGCCATGAACGGACCCAGCGTCTCATCGCCTGGATCGGCGTAGAACGCCCGCGCAATCTCTCGGACGGACGGCCCGCCGAGCCTTTCGAAGACGGCCAAGTTGCGCTCCTCGTTCTTCCGAGCACTGGTGCTGGAAAGGATCAGACCTGCGGCATGACCCGGATGCCGAGCGGCATACGCCATGGCCACCATGCCGCCGAAGCTCTGACCCATCACGATGGGGCGTTCGATGCCGAGCACATCACAGACCGAGCGAACATCGTCGCCCCACTGGTCAAGTGTCCATTTGTCGGGGGACCCGGCGTCGCTGCGGCCATTGCCTCGATGGTCGAGATAGACAACCTGGGCGATCTCTCGAAGTGAGGCGAGCTCGGCCTTGAAGGGGCTGTGGTCCATACCCGGGCCGCCATGCAGAACCACGACCGTTGGACGACGGACCATCTGCGGACCATCGGGCACAAACTCCGCGCCATCAATGTCGACAAACAGCCGAACGTCGCCTACATCGATCCTCATGACTGGCCCCCGTAGTTGATGATCTAGTCCGCAACCGCGTCGGGCGACTTCCAACCGAACGGGATGTAGAGCCCCGCGGCCAGATTCTCGTGCATGCCGTAGCCAACCCGACCGTCGTTGGTCTCGTGCCGGCACAACGTTTCGTTAAGGAACGCGATGTCGAGTCGTTCGGTCGGCTCCCCGATCGGCGTGTCGACACCTTCAACCTTGAGATCGGCCCCCTGCCAGACCCCGTGGCCCCAATAGCCGTCGTGCATATAGCCAGACCCGGCCTTGAGGTAGACGGTCTTCAGCGGTGTGGTGGTGATCCGCAGATCCGAGGCGCCGTCGCCGCTGAACCACAGCTCCGCCTTCTCGATCTCACGGGTGCCGGGGAAGTAGGTGATGTCGATCTCAGGGCGGCCGAGATGTTCGGGCGGTCGCTCATCGCCAAGGTTGTAGAGCTTCACGGCTTCTTCGAGAATACGGCGGCCCGCATGATCGTTGTCGATCGTGACCTTGACCATGTGATCGTCGAATTGGATCGGCAGCCAGTTGTGGAAGAACCCCATCGACATGTCGGGATGGATCTTGGCGCCGATGCCCTTCGGCTCCGGATCGCCGACTCCATGGCGCACCCCCCAGCTGTGGTCGCGCGCCCCCAGCCAACGATCAGGAGTGATGTCGTAACGAACGCCGTCGACTTCGAGCCAGCCTTCATACGAGCCGACATGGGCGAGTCGATAGGTGTTCTGCGTCTGGCGTTGCCCGACGTAGGTGTAGGACTTCGGTTCGGCCAAGGCCTCGGTGGTCGCCCGGAACGTGACATCACACGACAGACCCCACTCGTTCTCATCACAGGTGAGGCGCAAATCCCGAAGGCCTTCGAGCACCTCAACCTTGAGCGGGCCGACACTGGTGTCCATCCGGTCCGACCCGAGCTCGCGTGATGCCCGCACCGTCACCTGATGGTCGCCGTGGGCGACCGTGACGAACGCATCCGTCACTCCAAGGTTTGGGTACTGGCCCATGCCGAACACCATGAACAACGAATCGTCGGACCCGTGCATGTTGAAGTAGTACCGGTCGTAGAACTGTCGATCACCGGTGAACACCGTGTCGATCGGTTCGGGGAACTGGTGGATCAGGAAGTCATCGCCAGGGCTCAGGGGCATAGGCACGATTCTGCCGCCCCATCGCACTGCGCTCCAAAACCGCCAACGAAGAACTAGTCGTCGAACACAACCGGCTCAAGCGGTTCGGCGTCCCAGTCTTCGATGCAGCGCTCACTGACCGGGATGACCATTCCTCGACGGATCACGTCATTGTGCGAGATGTGAGTGGACGGCGGAAGATGCGGGTCGGACAAGGAGCGGTTGAACGCCTCGCTTCCTTCCTCGATCGCGTTCATGAGGCGCGATGTCGGGATCGGGATGTAGTAGCCGCCAACGTGGCGCAGAGTTCGGCGCAGATTGTCGGTCGGGGTGCCCGCCCCGAGCAAGGCCTGGCGACCGCGGCGGCGAGCAAAGTACTCGGTCAGGAAATTGTCGATTCGACCAGGCGGCTTGTCGGGGGTTCGTCGCTTTCGAAATATTTGCTTCACAACACCCCCCTGGCTGCTCTTCATCGGTTCTGCGAAAGACCGTACCCTGGCGTTATGCGGTCGGCCATCGCACCTCGCTTCACGTGGTGGGTGGGCGCGGCCGGACTCACGGCGTTGCTCACGGCTCTGCTCTGGTCGGCGGGGACGTTCGACTCCACGGACCGCGGCGCCGGCCCACATCGACTGTCCCGACACTGCGACCTACGGCCAAACAATCTCGTGCAGCATCGCGGCCGAACCCGACATGGTGATCGACTGGGGTGATAGCGCCACCGAAACGGTCAGCGAACGCACCCCGGTGGAACACGAGATCCGGACGGTCGGCCTGACCGCCGTGCAAGTGCTGGCCGCCGATCACGGCGAGCGCGATGTGTGGGACTTGGTCTACACCGACGGAGCGGGCGATCGAATCGAACCGGGCGACGCCGATCATCCGACCGAGTCCGACTGGTACGTGTCGTCTCGATCGAATCTCCGCCGCCCACTCATCTCATTGCATGGCCGCTGGGCCGGTATTCAACCCGGATCGGCCACGGCATTTGTCACCGTGAACGATCTCGGGGTTTCTGAACACGTTGACGGCCACGCCAACGGCTGCACTTGAGAAATCACGAGCTGACCGGTCCGGTCAGCAGTCATCTCGGACCCGGAGCTAGGGCTCGGTCACGCGGTCGAGCACGTTCCAACGAACTGCGCAGCCCATCATCCCGCTCAGCATCTTCTCGAACCGGCGACGACCGCGATCTTCGGGCGGTAGGCCGCCGTCGATCATGCTGTTCAAAGTTGCGGCCGCAGAGGTGCAGTGGAACTGCAGGCTCGCGGCCGCATCGTCGAGCAGCTCGTCACGACTCCAGGCTGGGCCACCGGCACCGGTGAACGCGGCGAGGTAGGCGTCGAGCAATGCGTCTTCTTCGGCGATCGACTCGTCGGAGGCGCCGAGCCCCAGGAACCAGGCGAGGTCACCGCCGGCCATGCTCATCATTGGTGTCTGCCAATCCAGAACGACCGGCCCGTCAGCACCAAAGACGATGTTGTCGAATTCATAGTCGCCGTGGATCATCGTCCACGGGCGCTCCGCGACAATCTCGAGCCACATCTCGGTGTCGTAGACCCAGGTGCGCTCAAAGAAATCGAGAATCTCGACCGGCGCCATGTCGGGCTGTTTGGCGCGCATACCGGGCCACGCCTCCTGAATGATCGGGATGCCGAGGCGCAGCGACGGCAACGTCCAGTCGATCGCCCAGTCGAGATCGCGATAGACCGGCGACAGCCAGAACTGGCCGTGCATTGTGCCGAGCTGCGTGACGAGGGTTTCGTACATACCGACATCGGGACAGTCGAGAATATCTCCCGCCGTCCCCTCGATCTTCTCGATAAGGAGGACACCCCGACCAGTCTCCTCGTCGTATTCGTTGACGAACGCGTCGGGCACTGTCATCGGCACCTGATCGGCGAGGTCACGGTAGAACCCGTTCTCTCGCTTGTAGGAGTTCATGACCTGGTTGTACATCCGCGCCATGTCGTCATCGAGCGGGCACTTCCCGATCATCGTCGTGGGGAGATCGACATCACCGGAATAGGTGAGCTCGATGTTGGCGACCTCTCCCATCAAGCCGGAAAATCCACCTAACGGTTCGACCGACACCGAGGCCACGTCGACATCTCGACCGCCTACGGCCAAACGTTCGGAGATGAACTCCGGGGTGAGGGCAGAGAGGGAGAGGGGGAGGGGGAGATCAGGCATCAGACCATCCTTGTCGCGATTTCGTCGAGGGTAGTTCAGGCCGCAACAACGGCGCGAAGCACCGAGGCGAACTCGCCGCGACTGACCTGCGCGCCGAGATCACCGATCACCAACGGCGCCGCCGCGAAGTCAGCAACCGGGCGATCAACGCCGTGCGGGGTCAATCCAAGTGCTTTCAGCCGGATAACGAGCGCGAATGCTTCCTCGGGGGCGAGGAGCTCATCGGGCGAGAACGTGTCGTCGCTGGTGCCCTGCACGACATCAACTGACCAGAGCCACGCCACCGCTTCGGCGAAATGGTCCTCGGGATAGACATCGAGGAAGGGAGCCGAAAGATCAGTCTCGGGCGCTCCGTGGAGCCGCCACAACATCGACGCGGCCTCGCCGCGACGCACCGCATCGTCGGGGCAATATCGCTCGGGGGCGCATCCGACAGTCACGCCGAGATCGACCAGCCACGCCACATCATCGGATCGCTCACCCGGCACCACATCACAAAATCCAGTCAGGAAGTTCGCACCGACAGCACACGCAATACGACCAGTGCCGACCCACACCAGTTCCCAGGGTTCGGGATCGGGGCCCATCAAGGTGCCGTCCTCGGGGTACGACGGGATGAACCCGAAGGCTTTCGCCGCCGCAAAGTCGTCGGCCGATAGCCACGCATACGCCTGAGTATTGATGAAGCCACCGCGGGTTTCGCCGGCCTGTCCAATATCGATCGCGAAGCCGGAGTGGTGCCGGGAGTAGCCGGGAGGAGCGGAGAACTGCAGAGCGGACTCGATACCGAAATCCGACGTTTGCCCGGCGAGGCGACCACGAAAGAGCTGAGCCTGACCGTCGAGGTCCCGGAACGCCGAGGTCAGGATGAGCGACACCCCTTCGGCCTGCGCCTGTGCCTTCATCGCCAGCCATGCCTCGGCTGCCGGAGCCTGGAGCTCACGACCATCGACCGGCACGAGCGAAGCAGTCGCAATCGGTTGACGCCGGTACCCGCGATCCTCCGCCGCCATTCGAATCCGTCGGTCGGTATCGGCATTGCCCGTGATATCGATGAACAGGTCGTAGACCTCATCGGCCGGACGCTCGACGCCCCGCAACGTCGCGTCATCGAAGAGCGAGAGGTAGGTGGCCGCATCGACGGACGGCACTTCGTCCTGCGCGGCAACGGGTGGGGCGAGAAGGAGCACCACCACGAAGGCGAGAAGGAAGCGCCGCACATCAGCCGCCCGGGAACGGGATGACGCGGCGGGCCAGCCAGGCGGCACAGCCTGCCATCAACGTCGCCGGGCCCTTGAACGTGAGGATCGTTGGGAAACGAAGGAAGAACCTTCGGACGCCACCGGCCGAATCCGAGAAGAGAATCTCAAAGATCGAGAGAACCCCAATCACCATGATCAGCGTGGCCACACCAGCGACGGCCGAACGAAGTCGGGGGACAACATCGGCAGCCGGGGTCGTGGCGATCAACGTCGCTGCGCCGAGGACGACAAACCCCGTGAGTGGACGAAGGCCGCTCAGCGATGAGGCGAAACCGGCGCGATCATATTGTCCGTCAACCAGACTAAACAAGATCGGTGCCAGCACCATCGACGCGGCGCAAAGCGTGAGAACGACGACGACAACCTCTCGCGCTTCGTCCCAGGGGACAAGGTCCAGACCGCGCTCATTCGGCCCGGGATGAGACACCGATCAGCCGACCAGGGTGAGCAAGGCGTCGTTGGCCAACTGGTCGATCGGACCGGGCACCAGACCAAAGCCGATCGTGAGCGCCAGAGCCACACCAATCGCCAGTGCGGCGGTGGGGTGCACCGCGATCTTCTCGTTGTCGTCTTCAGCCGCGGTACCCAGGTACATCGAGAGCACGATGCGTAGGTACAGGAAGGCCGAGATCACGGCGGTGATCATCGCGATGATGGCCAGCCAGAACGAGCGAGCTTCAACGGCGGCGCCGATGACTTCGAACTTGGCCACGAAGCCAGTCGTCAGCGGCACGCCGGCCTGGCCAAGAAGGAAGATGGTGAGAGCGAAGGCGAGTCCCGGGTTGCGAGAACCGAGGCCGTTGAGGTCATCGAGGCCGGTGCCACGGTCGCCCTTGCCGCTCACTACGGAGAGCACACCGAACGAACCAATAACCATGAAGGTGTAGGCCGCCGTATAGAACACGACCGAAGAAATGCCTCGGGTCGAAGCGGCCTGCACTCCGACAAGGATGAAGCCGGCGTGGGAGATCGATGAGTAGGCGAGCATGCGCTTGGCATCGCGCTGCACGACAGCAAGAACGGCACCAACGATGAGGGTGAGCACGGCCAGGGCGTAGACGGCTGGCTGCCAGTCCGGGGCGTAGTCGATGAAGCTGACGTAGAACACCCGGACAAGCGCGGCGAACCCCGCGGCCTTGACCGCCGAGGCCATGAATGCGACGACCGGTGTGGGCGCGCCCTGATAGACGTCGGGTGTCCAGGCGTGGAACGGCACCGCGCCGACCTTGAACCCGAAGCCGACCAGGAGCATGGCGAAGCCGGCGAGCAGCATCGCGTTATCGAGGATGACCACCTGCTCGAGGTAGAGCCGAATCTCAAGAAGGTTTAGTGATCCTGTGGCGCCGTAGACGAGCGCCATGCCGTAGAGCAGGAACGCCGAAGAGAAGGCACCGAGGACGAAGTACTTCAGGCCCGCCTCAAGCGACTCGGCCCGACGACTGTGCATGGCCGCCATCACATAGACGGCGATCGAGAGTGTCTCGAGGCCGAGGAAGAGCACGATGAGATCGTTGGCGCCGGACATGATCACGCCACCGGTGGCGGAGAGCATCAACAGCACGTACATCTCGGGGCCGTCGATGCCTTCACGACGGAGATAGGCGTCGAGCAGGAGCGCTGTGAGCACAACGGCCAGGGCGATCACGCCGCCGAAGACCAGCGAGAATCCATCGATGCCGTACTGGTTGCCGATCGCGGCGATCGGCGCACCACCCTGGGTGATAAGCACCTCGCCCTGATCAGTGACAGTAGGCAGAGGCACGCGGAAGCTGTCGGACCAGAGTTCGACGGAGCTGACGAAGGAGACAAGGCCGATGCCGACGGTGAAGGCCGCGTCGAAGCCGATCTCCAGCGATCGCACGAACGCACCCGACAAGAAAAGAACAGCAATGAGGCCGAGGTAGAAGAGTGGCTCACCAATGTCGTCTCGAACACCGGCGAGCGGCACGTCATTGCCGACGAGGCCGCCAACGATCCACATGCCGAGCACGGTGACCGGGCCCACGGCGATGGTGGCGATCGAGTTGTATTCCTCCGGCATCCGCTTCACAACGGAGCGGAACATGATCAGCAGGATGGCGCCAATGGCCAGCGTGATCACCGGGGCGAGGGCGGACCAAACGATGTCGGGGGTGACAACGGGCGGGTCGACGAGTTCTTGCACGGGCATCAGTGATCGCCCTCCGTCTCGTCTTCGCTGTGGTCTTCAACGACCACCCCAATATTGGCGACCGGCTCGTCGAAGTCCTCGACGTGGTCTTCGACATGCTGGATGAGTGCGTCCACGGCCGGTTCCATACGTTCGATTACCGGCTTGGGATAGACGCCCATGAATACGATGCCTACCAAGAACGGCAGCATGATCAGACCCTCGCGAAGGGTGAGGTCTTGCATCTTGGCGTTGTCGCCCTCAACGGGACCATGGAAGACCCGTTGGTAGGCCCACAGCAGATAGAGCGCCGCGATGATGACGCCAGTTGCGGCGACGACGGCCCACCAGCGATGGGCGGAGAAGGCACCCAGAAGGATGAGGAACTCGCCGACAAAACCGTTCAGGCCCGGGAGGCCGATCGACGACAGCATGACGACCATGAAGACGCCCGCGAAGATCGGCGCCGGCTTCTGCAAGCCACCGAGCTCGCTGATCTGACGCGTATGGAGTCGGTCGTAGATCCAGCCGACGAGAAGAAACAACGCACCGGTCGAGAGACCGTGGTTGACCATCTGCAGGATGCCGCCCTCGATGCCTTCGGTGTTCAGCGAGAAGATGCCGATCACGATGAAGCCGAGGTGAGCGACTGATGAGTAGGCAACGAGTCGTTTGAGGTCGCGCTGCATCGTGGCCGCGATGGCGCCATAGATGATGCCGATGACGCCCAAGGTGACCAGAAGCGGAGCGAAGAACACCGCGGCCTCGGGGAACAGGTAAACGCCGAAGCGCAGGAACCCGTAGGTACCGAGCTTCAACATGACCGCCGCCAGGATTACGGAGCCGGCGGTGGGGGCATTGGTGTGGGCGTCGGGCAGCCAGGTGTGCACCGGGAACAGCGGCACCTTCACGGCGAACGCGAGGGCGAACGACAGGAATATCCAGCGAGCGGTGGTGGTGGCGATGGCTTGCGACTCGGCGAGTTCCACCAGATTGAAGGTGAGGATTCCGGTCTCGGCTTCGTTCAGGAAGGCGAGCGACAAAATGCCCACGAGCATCAATGCCGAACCGAACATCGTGTAGATGAAGAACTTCGTGGCTGCGTAGGCCCGCTCGCCGTGGCCCCACTTGCCGATGAGGAAGTACATCGGCACGAGGACGATTTCGAAGAAGACGAAGAAGGCGAAGAGGTCGAGCGCCAAGAAGACACCCATACAGCCCGCCTCGAGAACAAGAAGCCAGCCGTAATAGGCCTTGGGCTCATGCTCGGCGTCGATCGCAATGATCGCGATTGGGAAGATCAGCCCGGTGAGAACGACCAACCACAGCGAGATCCCGTCGATGCCGAGATGCCAGGAGATCCCCATGCTCTCGATCCAGGTATGGGAGTTCTGCAGCTGGAATTCAGCAGCGTGCACACCGGTCTGGAAATCGGTGAGCACCCAAATTGCCATACCGCCAACCGCGCCAGAGACAAGGAATGCGACCTGCTTGAAGTATTCCGGCCGGCTATTCGGCAGAAGCAGTAGAAGCAGGGCACCGAGGATCGGCAGAACAACGAGTGCGGAGAGCACCGGGAATGATGCCGCGGCTTCGTTGCCGGCCGCCTCAGTGGCGAGGAGTAGTGCAGACATCTTAAAAGCTCGCCCTCGAGAGGAACCAAATAATCAACCCAATGGCACCGATCGCCACCATTGCGGCGTAGGAGCGCACCAGACCCGACTGAAGACGACGGAGCTGGCCGCCACCTTCTCGGACTACTCGACCAACGCCGTTGACGGCACCGTCGACGAACGTGGCATCGAACCAGGCGACCAAGTCGAAGCCCTTACGGCCCGGGCCGCCCATGAACTTGGCGATCGACTCATCGTAGCGCCAGCCCTTCTCCATGATCGGGAGCTCCACCTTCGAAGCCGGGAAACGGCCCTTGAGGTAGATCATCACCGCAGCCGCGATACCGATGGCGCCGCCAATGACCGCCACGATCGCCAGGATCCACTTCACGCTCGCAGAGCTGGTGAGGTGGGCGGGGTGGACGAGCGTGGGCTCGAGCCAGTGGTCGAGGAAGTGCAGATCACTTGTGAACGGCAGGTTCATGCCACCCGCAACGATCGCGGCGCCCGCCAAGATCACGAGGGGGAGCGTCATTGTCCAGGGCGACTCGTGGGGGTGGTACTCGCGTCGAGCGCGAGCCGCTTCCGGCAGGTCCTCGTCGGCAATATCGCCGAGGTCGGGCGCCGTAAAGAGATCGAACTCAACGGAGCCCGAACCCATCGAGGCAGCCGCAACATGGGCGACTTTCGCCTGCGCCGCCGACACGGCCCTGCGGGCGGCCTCAACGGCCGTGGTGGCTTCGTCGGCCGCAACCTGGGCCTTCTCGACACCATCGCGGGCCTTGTCGAGGTTCTTCGTGGCTTTCTCCGTGGCCTTCTCGTCGGCTGGATCAGCGTCGGCCATTTCCGTTTCGCGGGTGACCAGCTTCTCGCTGGCCTTCTCGAGCTTCTCCGTGGCCTTCGCGACGGCGGCTTCGGCATCACCGATACCGGCCTCGGCCTCAGTGACGGCGGTTTCCGCGGCGGCGACCTTCATGGCGGCGAGCTCTTCGAGCTCTTCGGCCCGCACATCGGCAAACCGGTACCGGCCGAAGAAGGTCATGAAGACCTGGCGGCTCATGTAGAACGCCGTGAGAATTGCCGTGATAAAGCCGACGGCCCAGAGGAGCTTGTTCTCTTCCCAGGCGAAGGCAAGGATTTCGTCCTTCGACCAAAAGCCCGCAAATGGGGGCACGCCGGCGATGGCGAGCCAGCCAATGATGAACGTGGCCGAAGTGATCGGCATGAGCTTGCGCAGCGCGCCGTAGTGGCGCATGTCCTGGTCGTTGTCCATGCCGTGAATGACCGAACCAGAACCAAGGAAGAGCAACGCCTTGAAGAAGGCGTGGGTGATCATGTGGAAGATCGCCGCAACGTATGCACCCGTGCCGATAGCCAGGAACATGTAGCCGAGTTGGCTGACCGTCGAATAGGCCAGCACCTTCTTGATATCGTTTTGGGCCACCGCGATCGTGGCCGCGAACAAGGCGGTCGCGGCGCCAACCCACGCAATGGTGGTTGGCGCCCAGGAGGCCGAGACGTCGATCACGCCGTTCATTCGGGTGAGTAGGTAGACGCCGGAGGTGACCATCGTGGCGGCGTGGATGAGGGCGGAAACCGGAGTCGGACCGGCCATGGCATCCGGCAGCCAAACGAAGAGCGGGATCTGCGCCGACTTACCAACCGCGCCGACCAGCAGCAGCAGGGTGATAGCCGTAGCCGTCGACTCTGAAATACCGGCGGCGTTGGCGAAGATGTCGGTGTATTGGATCGACCCGATCGTGGTGAACATCAGGAACATGGCGACCATGAATCCCCAGTCACCAATGCGGTTGGTAACGAAGGCCTTCTTGCCGGCGGAAGCGTTGGCCTCGTCGTCGAACCAGAAGGCGATCAGGAAGTAGGAACACGCACCCACACCTTCCCAACCAAGGAAGGTGAGCAACATGTTGTCGCCCAGCACGAGCATGAGCATCGAGAAGGCGAAGAGGTTCAGGTAGAGGAAGAACTTCGAGAACTTCGGATCACCGTGCATGTACCCGATCGAGTACAGATGAATGAGGGCACCAACACCGGTGATGAAGAGCGTCATCGTGACCGAGAGCGGATCAACCAGGAACCCAACGTCGACCTGGAAGTCGCCGGCCGGCACCCACTCGAAGAGGGTCTGGACGAACTGGCGATCGTTGTCGGCATCGCCGTGGGCATCGAGGCCGAGGAGACCGATGTAGGTGGTGACAGCGGCCGCGAACGAGCCGCCCATAGCGGCGGTAGCGATCCAGCCCGACCGCGGTTCACCGAGCTTCGGGCCTACCAACAGAAGTATGAGGAACCCGGCTAGCGGGAACGCGGGGATCAGCCAAGCTGCTTCGACCATGGCCCTAACCCCTCAGTACCGAAATGTCGTCGGCCGTGGCGCCGTGGCGGCGACGGTTGATCGCGACAACAAGCGCCAGACCAACCACGACCTCAACGGCGGCGACTACCAGCACGAAGAAGACGGCGATTTGGCCGCTCACATCGTTGAGCTCGGTGCCAATCGCCACGAACGAAATATTGACCGCGTTGAGCATCAACTCAACACACATGAACATCACCAGCGGATTACGCCGGATCAAGAGACCAGTTGTGCCGATCGAGAACAACACGGCGGACAGAATGAGATACCAGTCGGTGGAGACTTCCATCAGTCTGTACCTTCCCCGGACACTTCCGGTCCGGGTCCCTCGCCGTCTTCGGCCGCAACCGACCCTGCGGCATCCGAAGCTTCAGCATGGTCGGAATCATTGCCGCCATACGGCGCCGCATCGGGCAGCGCCATAGACGCAGGCTCAAGGTCGGGAAGCAGTTCGTCATGGCCGATCGTACGGGTGAGAACCACGGCGGCGATCACGGCGATCGTGAGAAGGCCGGCAGTGATCTCGAACGACATGGCGTAGTCGCTGAAGAGGACGCGGCCAATCCGTTCGATATCGGTGAACTGGTTGTCGAGCGCTCGTTCGCCCGACACCTGCACCCGGCCGGTGAGGGTGTCGGTGGCAATCGCGACGACCACCACACCCAAACCGAGCAGCGAAGCGCCGATGATCGCGGCGAGGGGCTGCTGGCCCGCGATGGACTCTTTGAGTTGCCACTCCTCAGACTGATCAACGCCGAGCAGCATGATCACGAAAAGGAACAGAATGACGATGGCGCCGGCGTAGACGATGATCTGGACAGCCGCGAGGAAGTGGGCTTCCTGCACCACGAAGAGCAGGGCAACACCCATCAGTGTTTGCACCAAGAAGAGCGCCGAGTGCACGGGGTTCTTGGAGGCGACCACGCCGATGCCGCCAGTGAGAATGATGACAGCGCCGAAGATGAACGTGATGGTTTGACCGGTCACGACTCGTCCTCTGCGCTCGCCGACTGGCCCGTCTCCGGGGCACGAACGCCGTAGCCGAGTTCGGCCGCCCAGTGGACAACACCTTCGTAGCGATGATCACCAGCCGATGAGGTGGCGCGCATCCAACCCGATGTCATTTCGTCGTCGCCGAGGCGCCAGTCTTCCCACGGAAGCTTCTGGGGCATGCCATCGTCGCCCACGAGGAGTTCGTTCTTGGTATAGATCGCGTCGTCACGATTGGTGAACGAGAACTCGAAGAGCTTCGACTCGGTGATCGCTTGCGTGGGGCAGGCCTCAACACAGAGGTCGCAGTGGATACACCGCAGATAGTTGATCTCATAGACGTAGCCGAAGCGTTCGCCCGGTGAAGTGGGTTCATCGGGATCGTTGTCGGCGCCGCGCACATAGATGCAATCGGCCGGGCATACACCAGCGCACAGCTCACAGCCGATGCACTTCTCCATGCCATCTTCGTAGCGATTGAGGACGTGGCGACCATGTAGTCGCTCCGTCTTTTCGCGCTTCTCATCGGGTGCGCCTTCGTTGCCGAAGCCGCCTCGATAGTCGACGGTGACCGTCTTGCCCGAATCACTGTCTTTGAAGAGCTTCTTCAACGTGACCGCGAAGCCGCGGAAGTAGTCAAGCGGGTCAGCCATGGTCAACCCCTTCTCGTTCGAGGCGTTCTTGGCGGGCCGTACGCACCGCCAACATGAGGAGATTCCAGAGGACGAGGCCAACTACGGCGCAGGCGATCAGGAAGATTGCGGTTTGGCCGCCATCCCAATTGTTGGCGTCGCCGACTCGAAGGCCGGCAAGAACCAGGAACCAGCCGAGCGCCGCCGGGATGAGAACCTTCCAGCCCAAATCCATGAGCTGGTCGTAGCGGAACCGGGGCAAGGTGGCTCGCACCCAGACCAAAGCCCAGAGGAAGAACATCAGTTTCAGGAAGAACCAGACAATGCCCCAGACCCACGCAACAGAGTCGGGGCCGAACAGCACCGGTCCGGCTGGACCGCCGAGGAAGAGCGTGACCGCGATCGCCGACATCGTGATCTGGTTCATGAACTCCGCCAGGAAGAAGAGGGCGAACCGGATCGAGGAGTACTCCGTGTGGAAACCGCCGACGAGTTCCTGCTCCGCTTCGACGAGGTCGAAGGGCGGATGGTTCAGCTCGGCGGTGCCAGCAATAAGAAAGATGATGAATGGTATGACGCCGGTGAGGACGAGGTTCCAGTTGGGGATGATTCCGCCGAAGCCTTCGCCCGCTTGTTGGGCCACGATGTCGTGGGTGGAGAGGCTTCCGGAGAAGAGAACAACCGAGGCGATCGCCAGGCCGAGAGCCGCCTCGTAGGAGATCATCTGAGCCGAAGCCCGAACCGCTCCGAGCAGCGGGTACTTCGATCCCGAACCCCAGCCCGCGAGCATGATGCCGTAGATCGCCAGCGACGACATCGCGAGGAAGAAGAGGATGCCGACAGGCGGATCCGCGACCTGCAGGTACGTGAAGTTGTCGCCCCAGCCGAACACGCCGGTCTGAGTGGTGCCGTCTTCCATCACTCGGCTCTCGTTGAAATTGCCGCCGAGCGGCACGATCGCGAAGACGAGGAACGCAGGAATGAGTGAGAGGTAGGGAGCAAGCTTGAAGACAAACCGGTCGGACTTGTCCGGAATCAGGTCTTCCTTCATGAAGAGTTTGATGCCATCGGCGAGCGACTGGAGGATGCCCCACTTGCCCGCCATGCTCGGACCGATGCGGTTCTGGAAGTCGGCAATGACTTTCCGCAAGAACCAGATATTCAGCATCACGGCCACGAGCAGGAACACGAAAGCCACAACGGCCTTCACGATCACCCAGCCGAAGTCGCCGAGGTCCAGACCATCGGTGAAGAGCGGATCCAGCGCGAAGATCATGGCCGCTCCACCCGAACGTCGGTGACCACACTCGAGCTGTCGATCAGCGTGTTGGCCGCCCAGCCATCGACGGTGAACGGAATCGCTGCGGAGCCGACGGGGACACCCGCATCGCTCGCGACGGGAGCGAGGAGATGACCTCGGCTCGATTCGATCTTGACGACGGTGCCGGACTCGACACCAATCTTGTCGAAGTCAACCGGATTGAGCCGCACCTGAATCGAGCGAGCGAGGCCGGCGCTAGCCGGGCTGTGTCGCAGCGCGACACCATCGTCGTACATGCGACGAGCCGCAACGAGCCGCAACGAGTAGGCGTCGTTGGATGGACCATTGGCCGCCGCCGCATCGGGAGCGCTGATATCGCCACGGCCGGAGATCAAGACACCGTCGACGCGGCCGGCGTCGAGGGCTTCTTCGGTGAGGTCGGCGTGGACCGTGGAGACGGCGGCCAGCTCGGCCCGAATGGCTTCCGGCGAATCGACGCCGAGGTCGGCACCGAGTCGCAAAGCGATCTCGGCGGCGATCATCCAATCGGGACGGGACGTGCCGGCCGGCGTGACCTTCTGTTCCATCACACTCACGCGACCTTCGAGGTTCGTGAAGGTGCCGCTCGACTCGGTGGGAGCGGCTGCGGCCAGGATCACGTCCGCATACGAGGTGGCCGAATCGTTGGGCAGGAGATCCACCGAGATCACGGTGTTCGCTCCGGACAGTCCGGCCGCCGCGAGTTCGGCATCGGGGAAGTCGTTGAGGGGGTCCGTGCCGAGGAGCACGAGAACATCGATCTCGCCCGCCTTGGCGGCCGCCAGGATGCCAGCGGCATCGAGGCCAGCGGTGCTCGGAACAGATGGCCAGGCATCGGCGAAGCGAGCACTGCCCGCGGCCAACGTGGTGCGCCCCGGCAGAAGACCGGGAGACAGGCCCATGTCGAGGGCGCCGTGGATGTTGCCGCGGCGCAGGGCTGACAAGAACTTCACGTCGGCGAGACCGGAAAGGGCGTTGGCCGCGGCGAGTGCCGCATCGGCGGACTCAGCGAGCGAGGCTCGGCCGAGCACCACAGTGACGGGACCAGAGATCGAAGCAGCGGCCGCGGCAATGGCGTCGGCCGTGATTCCGCTGGCTTCGACCGCGACGCCATTGGTGGCACCACAAAGAGCCGCCGCGACATCGCCGGCTTCACCGGGACGAGCGTGGAGCGAGTGAGTGGCGATGCGACTCAGGCCACCCCGTTGCGGCGTGATCTCAATGAGCGTTGCCCCGTCTTCCACCACTGCGTGACGGAGACGGAGGTAGAGGGCGCCGAGCTCTTCCTTCGGATCAGGGCCGACCAGGATGATCGTGCCACCGGCGCGGCAGGCGTCGTCGATCGTGGCGCGAGGCAGGCCGAGGACAACCTCGGGAGGGAGGCCATCGCCGAGTTGGGCATCGACATGATCGGTGCCGACGACACCCTTCATGAGCTTGGCCCAGGCGTATTGCGCCTCGTTGGTCATTCGAGCGCCACCGAGAACGGCAACCCGATTCGGGTCGACATCGGTGAACGCATCGACAACCTGGCCGAGCACACCCGCCCAACCGGTAGCCACAAGATCGCCAGTGACGGTGTCGCGGGTCATCGGCGCAACGAAACGAGCTTCAGAGTTGAGTGCCTCGAACGAGAAGCGTTCCTTGTCCGATAGCCAACCCCAGTTGACCGGGTCGGCATCGACGCCGAGCACTCGGAGCACCTGGTTGCGTGACGACTGCACGGTGATACGCGAGCCCACAGAGTCGGTCCACGCAGTGGAGATTGTTTCTTCGAGATCCCAGGGGCGTGCCTTGAAGCGGTAGGGCTTCGCGGTAAGCGCACCCACCGGGCAGATCTGCACGGTGTTGCCCGAGAAGTAGGACGCGAAGGGCTCGTCGGGGAAAGTATTGACCTGGGTGTTGTTGCCGCGATCCATGAAGTGGATCAGCGGGTCGCCGGCCACTTCATCAGCGAACCGAGTGCAGCGATCGCAAAGGATGCAGCGTTCACGATCGAGGTACACCGTGTCGCTGATGGCGATCGGCTTCTCGTAGTGACGCTTCTCTTCAACCATCCGGGACTCGCCCGGGCCGTAGGCCATGGTCTGATCCTGGAGCGGGCATTCGCCACCCTTGTCACAGACCGGGCAGTCGAGCGGGTGGTTGATGAGCAGGAACTCGAGGACCCCGTCTTGCGCCTTCTTCGTCACCTCGGTCTCGGTTTCAACCGTCATGCCCTCGGTGACGGGAAGCATGCAGCTCGGCTGGAGGGCTGGACCGCGGCCAGTGTCGACCTCAACCAGGCACATACGACACATACCCACTGGGTTCATGCGGGAGTGGTGGCAGAAGCGCGGAATGTAGGTACCGGTGCGCTCGCAAGCCTCGATCAGCAATTCATCGGGGTTCGCGGCGATTTCGATGCCGTTGACCGTGACCGTGACGGTCGAGATTGCCTCGAGAGAATCGGGTTCGTGGGTATCGGTCACGCTTCGCGCTCCATTGTTTCAGAACGGATTGTCTGAGCCATCACAGGGGCGGCGGACACGGCGATGGTGTCGCGCTTGGTGATTTTCGCTTCGTACTCGTGGCGGAAGCGACGGATTGTCGATGTGATCGGCGCGACCGCCGATGGGCCCAGTGGGCAGATGGTGGTCTGCTTCGGCGGGAACGGAATCGCTTCGAGATCCTGGTTGGGATCGGCCGCGTTGGGGTAGGGGCCGGGCGAAATGTTGTCGCCGATATCAAGCAGCATGTCGATATCGCTCGGACGACCCTCGCCGTCGGCGACCCGTTGCATCACCCGCTCGAGCCAGGTGGTTCCTTCACGACACGGAGTGCACTTGCCACACGACTCGCGGGCATAGAAACGAACCAGACGCAACGCGGCCTTCACCGCGTCGGTGGTCTCGTCCATGACAATAATGGCGCCCGAGCCCAGCATCGAACCGGCCGCACCAACGGCGCGGGCCTCAAGGGGCAGGTCAACCTGTTCGGGGAAGAACCAGGGTGCCGATCCGCCGCCGGGCACAAACATCTTGAGCTCGTGACCGTCGCGGATGCCTTGGCAAAAATTGTCGCCGTAGAAGAGGTCGCGGAAGGTGGTGACACCCTGCTCGATCTCGTAGACACCGGGCCGGTTCACATGGCCCGAGACCGCGATCATACGAGTGCCGGGCGACGCCTCGGAGCCGTAGGTCTTGTACTGGTCGGCGCCATTGTTCATGAGCCATGGAAGGTTGGCCAGGGTCTCGACATTGTTGACGATCGTCGGTTGGCCGTAGAGGCCAATCGCGGCCGGGAAGTAAGGCGGCTTGAGACGAGGCATGCCCCGGTTGCCTTCAAGCGACTCGATGAGCGCCGTTTCTTCGCCGACGATGTAGGCGCCCGCGCCCCAGGTGAGGGTGATATCGACGCTGAACTCGGTGCCCAAGATGTTCTTGCCGACATAACCCTTGGCGTACGCCTCATTGAGAGCGATCGCTATGCGTTCCTGCGCCAAGGCCATCTCGCCTCGGACATAGAGGAAACACTGGGCGAGGCCAAGCGCGTAACAAGCGATCAGGCAGCCTTCGATGAGCTGGTGGGGGTCGCGCTCCATGAGGAGGCGATCCTTGTAAGTGCCCGGTTCGGACTCATCGCCGTTGACCACGAGGTAGTACGGGAACTTGCCGGGAGGCATGAAGCCCCACTTGACACCCGCGGGGAAACCGGCGCCGCCTCGACCGAGCACCGTGGCCTCGCGCACTTCTTGATGCACGGCGGCCGGGGTGCGGTCGAGGGCACTACGGAGACCGTCGTAGGCGCCCGTCGCTTCGGCCCGTTCGAGAGTGAAGGAATCCTCGTGCGGGAATCGCGAGGTGACGATTTTCGGCCCGTCGTTGTCGACATAACCGGGAGCGTGAGGGACGTAGGCGTGCGTGGGCATCAGGCGTCGCCTTCTTTGTTGTCGCCGTCGTCGGCGGACCCCACAGCCGCATCGGCGCGATTTCGAGCCAGCCAGATCGGCTCCTCGGTTGCTTGTTCCGGCGGAACGATTCCAGCGAGGCGATCGGCGGGGATCGTCTGCCGCACCGCACCGAGAGTGCCGTGTTCGGGAATGTCGTCGGTGCGGCCGTGACGGATGTCGTCGATGAGCGAGTCGAAGTCGGAGTCAGTGACACGCAGGCGGTAGCGATAGTTGACCGACAGACAGGGCGCCTCAGTGCAGGCGGCGATGCACTCGACGTCTTCGACGGTGAACATGCCGTCGGCGGTGGTACCGCCCGCCTTCACGCCGAGGGTCTTCTCGGCATGAGCGAGGAGTTCTTCGCCGCCGAGCAACTGGCACGAGAGGTTGGTGCACACGTTGACGACGTATTTGCCAACGGGATGAAACTTGAACATCTCGTAGAAAGTGCCCGTGCCCTTCACCTCCGCCGGAGTGGTGTCGGTGAGTTCGGCAATTTGGCGCATCGCGTCGTCGGTAACCCAGCCGTCCTGCTCTTGGGCAAGATGCAGCAGCGGGATCAGAGCCGACTTCGGGCGCGGATACCGGGAGATGATCTCCGCGGCGATCGCAACGTTGGCATCAGAGAAACGTGACATCAGCGATCAACCTCTCCCATGATCGGATCAACCGATGAAATAATTGCGACGCCGTCGGCCACAAGACCGTCCTTCATCAGGTGAGGCATCGTCTGCAGATTGATGAACGACGGACCGCGGACGTGCATGCGGTACGGGGTGGAGCTGCCATCGCTCACGATGTAGACACCTAGCTCACCTCGAGGCGACTCGACACAGGCGTACGCCTCGCCGACCGGAACCTTGAAACCCTCGGTGAAGATCTTGAAGTGATGGATGAGTGCTTCCATCGACTGATCGATGCGCACTCGCGGTGGCGGGGTGACCTTCTTGTCTTGCACCCGATAGTCGCCCGACGGCATCTTCGCGAGTATCTGAGCCACGATCTTCATGGACTCGCGGATCTCGTTGAGACGAATCGCGAAGCGGTCGTAGCAGTCGCCGTAGGTACCAACGATGACGTCGAATTCGAGCTGGTCGTAGGCGAGATAGGGCTCGTCGCGACGGAGGTCCCAGGCGTAGCCGGTGGACCGCAGCAGCGGACCAGTGGCCGAGAGGGCGAGGGCCTCGTCGGCGTTCATCGCACCAACACCCTGGAGCCGCTCACGCCAGATGGGCTGACCGGTCATCAAGATGTCGTATTCGGCGAGCCGGGGCTCGGTGATGTCGAGGATGCGCTGAACTTCGTCTTCCCACCCATCAGGCAGATCGGCAGCAACGCCGCCGGGCCGGATGTAGTTGTGGTTCATCCGCAGACCCGTGACCATCTCGAAGAAGCGCAGGACCTCTTCGCGTTCACGCCAGCCATAGATCATCATCGACACGGCGCCGAGGTCCATGCCGTTGGTGGCCATGAAGAGGAGGTGCGACGACATGCGGTTGAGCTCGCACATCAACATCCGGATCCAGGTGGCCCGTTCGGGCACCTCGATGCCAAGGAGCTTCTCCGTCGCAAGCGAGAACGCCAGCTCACTAAAGAGCGGGGCGGCGTAGTCCATGCGGGTGACGTTGGTGCCGCCCTGAAGATAGGTGAGCTGCTCGGCCTGCTTCTCCATACCAGTGTGGAGATAACCGATGACCGGCTTGGACCGAAGAACGGTTTCGCCTTCCATCTCGAGCATGAGGCGAAGCACACCGTGGGTGGACGGGTGCGACGGGCCCATGTTGAGCAGGACCCGCTCGTCGTCGGCCGTGGTGTCGGGGTTGTTGCCGATCTCGGCCGCTTCAGCTTCAGAGAGACGAAGGACCGCGGAATCATCACCGCGGCGGCGGACGCGTTCGGCGGTCATGGCTGAACTCTCGCCTTCTGGCTTCGCACCGTGCGGCTCATCGGATGTTGCTCGCAGCCTTGAACTGAACGGGGATCGAACCCACGGCGTAGTCCTTCCGAAGCGGGTGGCCCACCCAGTCTTCCGGCATCAGGATGCGGCTCATGTCGGGGTGCTCGGCGAACTCGATGCCGAACATGTCGAACACCTCGCGCTCGAGCGCCTCGGAACCGGGCCAGAAATCGAAGAGCGAAGCGACGACGGTGTCGTCGACCGGCACCTGCACGCGGAGGCGGATGCGCTCGCCGGTGGTGTGGTTGATCAGCTGGGTGACAATCTCGAACCGCTCGACCGCGACACCAGCAGGCAGGGCTCGAGGAGCGGCGAAGGTGAGATAGTCGACTGCGGTGAGATCAATGAGTTGATCAAAGCCGTCGGCTTCGGCCGCGGCGGCCGTAGCGAGATAGGACTCGCGGCTGCAGTGCAGCACAACATCGGCGGAGGCGGCATCAACGATGGCGCCGTAGCGGAGTGCGTGATCGGGACCGGTGGCGGCTGCTGCTGCGTCGGTGGCGGCGTCTTCTGCCGTGTTGTCTTCGTCGCTCACCCTCAGCCTCCGATGGTGAGGCCGGCGCTCTGGCCGTCGCGCTGTTCGATGACGAGTCCGGCGCCGCCGCCCGTCGCCTCGCGACGGTGAAGAATTTCGCCAGTGCCGATCTGCTCGTGCAGCGTGAAGATCGCGTGCATGAGCGTTTCGGGACCAGGCGGGCATCCGGGGGCATAAACATCGACCGGGACGATCTGGTCAACGCCTTGCACGATGGCGTAGTTGTTGAACATGCCGCCGCTGGAGGCGCACACACCCATGGAGATGACCCACTTGGGTTCCATCATCTGGTCGTATACCTGACGAAGGATCGGCGCCATCTTCTGCGACACACGACCGGCCACGATCATGAGATCGGCCTGACGAGGCGAAGCCCGGAAGGTTTCCATGCCGTAGCGGCCGATGTCGTAATGCGCAGCGCCACTGGCCATCATTTCCAGCGCGCAACAGGCGAGACCGAAGGTGGCGGGCCAAAGGCTGCGCTTTCGGGCCCACTGGATCAGCGATTCGACATTGCCAGTGATGAAGTTGTGTTCGAGACCCTCGAGGCCGTCACTGGCGATATCGGCGGTGTCGCCGATGATTGGTAAGCGCGGCATCAGGCAGCTTCTCCAGCTTCGACTTCGTCGGCGTCGTCGGCCATCGGGGCCGGGCCGCGGTCTTCAAGGCCGACTCGGCGAATCGTCGTCTCGGTCGTGCGCTCGGACGACAGCATTCCCGAAGGTGCATTTACCTGCTTCATTGGACCCCATTCGAGGGCCCCGTTGCCGATGAGGTAGATGAACGACTCGAACACGGCGAACGAGAAGATCAGGATCAACACCAGGCCGAAGATTCCGAGGCCGCCATAGGCAACGGCCCAGGGGTAGAAGAATATGATTTCAATGTCGAAGACAATGAAGATCATCGCAACAAGGAAGAACCGCACGGGGAAACGTTCGGGGGCCTCGCGGGTGGGGACGATGCCGCACTCGTAAGGCGCTTGTTTGGCTTCGGACGGATCTCGCGGAGCGAGGAGACCGGACGCTAAGAAGCTCCCGGCGGCAAATGCCGCAGCGAGAACAAAGAGCGCCAGCAGCGGGAGGTACTGGCCGAGCATGGGCTACTGGGCCCCGTCGAGCTCGGCTCGGCGCGCCATCGAGACCTTGTCACGCTCGTGGAGCATGTAGCAGAAGGCCAGGAAGATCAGGAGTGAACCAATAGTGATGAAGGCGGGAACCTGGCGAAGGTTGCCGAGGTTGCGAATCATCACGACAGAGACGATCGGTTCGTCGCTATCAACAACGGCTCGCTGCGGCGCCTGGCCAGGCAAATTGTCCAGCGAGTCGGTGGTGACAGCCTGCAATTGGATGATCGCGTAACCCGTCGGGTGTTTGATCGTGAGCGCCGAAGTGACCTGTTGTGAGATGCGGTCCCAGCGGCTTGGGTTGTCGGGCAGACCGTTCTTACCGCCCGACGCATAACCGTTGAGGATACGGAACTCACCCTGCCCGCCGAAGTCGTAGTCGCCACTTGCGAGGATCTCTGCGGTGGCCGAGGCTTGAGCCTCGCCCATCTCGGCGGTGGAAAGCAGACGCCAAGGCCCGAGGAACTCGCTCTCGTAGGGGATCAGATTTGGCGCGACCGCAGCCAACTCGGAGAGAGTCGTCACTCGATTCTTGGCGTCCTCTTCAGCGGCAAACGCCGTCAATTCGACGGCAGACCGGCCCTGCTTCTGATCTTCAGTCAGGTCGTCGACCGTGACCACACCAAAGTCGAGCCACGCCGTGCGGATGTTGATCACTCGGCCGAGATCGCTGGCCGGCACCCCGACTTCCCAACCGTCGCGAGCGAATACGTTTTCGCCGAACTCGCCAATCAGCGCTTCGTGCGCCTCAACCACGAGATCAAAGGCGACCGGCAAGTGCTCCGATTGCAGTTGTTCGGCAACGTCGTTGGCCGCGAGATCAAGATGGATGCCGTCGCGGGCGTCGACGATCTCTAGTTCTTCGAAGACGGGGCGGTCACCGGCGTAGCCGATGCCATAGATCCACCAGACGGATCCCATGATCGCCATCCAGCCGAAGAAGGCGGCGCCCGAGATCAGCGTGCCGAGACGGGGGCCGGAGTTCGTCGAAAGGATCAGCCACACCGAGCCCATAAGGACAACAATGCCCGTGAGGACAGCCATGAAGCCGCGAATTTCAGGGTCCCATGCGAGACCGGCGATGAGGTTGAGCATCTGCATCAGAGGTTCCTCTCGAACGCCACGATGGCATCGATCTGACCAGAGGTGAGTAGAGCGGGGTAGAAGGCTTCAGCATCGTTGGCGATGCCCGGGCCGACAGCCGCGGACTCGCTACGAGCGGCCCAGCCGGGCATCTGGCCGTTGCCACCGGAACCGCCACGACCAAACGGTTGACCAATGGCCTGGCCGTTCTCGATGAACTGGGCGTGAGTGCGAGCCGTCAAGAATTGATCGCGGGTGGATTCACCGGTGAGGCGTTCACCAAAGAAGCCGCCGCCGTCGACATAGCCGTCGGGTAGGACTGACTCGGTGGTGCCATTCGCTCGAACGGTGAAGCGTTCGGCCGCACCGAAGCTGAAGCCGTACGTGTGGCAGCGGGCACAGCTGTAGGTGCCTGCGGCGGCCGGGTTGTTGAACAAGAAACGGCCGTAGATGCGGTAGTTCTCGACGTTGGGCACTGTGCTCTCGGAGTCCGAGAGCATGGTGAGTGCCGCCCAACGAAGGGCGTCCTCCTGGCCTTCGGCGGCCAGCGAAGGAGTGGCGTCGAGCGCCATCATCGTGGCGGTCTCGGCCGTGGCCTGCGCTTCGGCTAACCATTCGGCGGCATCGGCGCTGACCTGATCGCCGCCCGCAAGGAACGCGGCCGAAACGGCCGCGTCGGCCGCGTCGAGAGTGTCGCAGAGGGCGAGTTCTTCCTGCGCTTTCGCGTCGGCCCCTGCTTCGAATTCGGAACGCTCGGTGATCGTGGCCTCGTTGGCATCCTCGGCGGGCACGCCGGGATAGTCGTCACAGTCGACATCGGGACCCTCGACTGCGAGCGTGGCTTCCAATTGGGCCGCGTCGGCGTTGCGAATCGCGTCGAGATGGGATCCCGCAAAGACAAAGCCGCCAGCGTCATCGGTGCCGTTGATGACATGGTCTTCGGTCAGCGTGACCACGCCGCTGGAGACTTCCGCGGCGATCGACTCGCCATCGAGCGCGATATCGCGGAGGTAGAACATCACTTCTTCGAGTTGCTGGTCGGTGAGCGGACCGCCGCCGCCCGCGCCCCAGGCGGGCATGACACCGTTTCGTCCGAAGTTGAGCGTGTGAAGAATCTCGTCGTCGGAAAAACGCGACATCACCGTGTTGAGGGCGGGTGCTTTCCACACAACCTGAGCGATGAAACCGCCGTCGTCGTCGGTGAGCGAGGTGGTGACCGAGCCGCCGACGCCACCCGCACCGTGGCAGTTCACGCACTGAGCGCCTTCGGTGTAGATGCTCTCGCCACGATTGGTGAAGATGCGAGCGGTGTCGTCGTTGCGTCCTACTTCACGACCGGGTTCGCCCAGCCAATAGAACGGCAAGGCGACCGCGATGATCGTGAGCATGACCAGGTTGGCCATAAGCGCGAGATCGAGACGTCGGCCTTCGAGGTCCTCGTCGAGCAGCGCAGGGCTGCGGTTGGCCGCCAACTCGATCTCCGACCCGACTTCGGCTTTCGCCGAACGGATGTTGAAGAAGATGTAGGCGATCCCACCGAGGAAGACGATCGCCAAAATGACGAGGCCAAGGGTTCGTTGTGTAGAAGCGGCAAGCAGCATGCGCGAAGAAATGAGTCTCGAGAGTGTCTGGACGGGAACGGAAGGAGGTTACTAGTGGGTGGATTGACCGATGCAGTTCGGCCCTTCGGCCTCCTGCCCAGTCGTGTTGGTACCAATTGCGGGACCTTGGATGATGGTGCCGGTGTCCACAGTAAGTGAACCGTCGGCACCGACGGTCATTGCGAAGCGATCCATACCGCGAGGGGCCGGGCCGCCTCGCTTTTCGCCCACCTGGTTGTATTGCGAACCGTGGCAGGGGCACTCGAACCACTGGGAAGTGTCGCAGCTCGGCACGCGGCAACCCAGGTGAGGGCACTTCTGGTAGAGGGCAACGATGCCACCGTCGAGACCAAGCCTGGGACCGACGGTCATACCGGAAAGCTCGGGGCCGGAATAGACGGACTCGGCCTTTTCGATGGAGCCGTTGGGGTACTCGGTGAGCCAGAGGCGACCGTCGGCTCGATACAAGAAGCCGTTGTTCGCCCGGATTTGACCGAGTAGATCGGGGATTTGGCCGACCTTGATTGCCGAGCCGAAACCGCCACCAAGTTGCGGCCACAAGAAGGCAATACAGGCCGCACCAAAGCCGCTGAGACCAAGGGCGAACATGAGCACGATCGAGCGATTGAAGAACTGCCGGCGCGTGACGCCGATTTGCTCGGGATCGAGAGGTACAAACGGGGCGGGCGGAGGACCCTGGGCGGCAAGCACCAGTTCCTTCGAGACGTTCTTGCGTTCGAGAACGGCAGCCTTCTCAACCTGCTTACCGGTGAGTTCGGCGTCGGACCCGAGCGCGGCACTGGCTGCGTCGCGCTTCTGCGTCTCACGGGAGAGCATTCCGACGGCTTCGTCGGTCTGACGCGAGCGCATGACAGCGCCCACGGCCACAACCGCCAGCACGGCGATAATGATGATTCCGATTGTGAGTTCCATTTAGTTGCCTCCTCGGTTTTCCATCACAGCTCGAAGAAGAGTCCGGCTTCCCAAGGGAAGACGAAGTTGAATCCGGGTCCACGGAAGAACGAACCAATCATGACGAGCACTGCCCAGAACATCAGGTGAATCGTCATAAGGGAGACCGCAAATTTGCGATCTTCCGGCTTATTCGACGGGTTCTTGTCAATATACGGCGCCAGGATCAGCACAAACAGACCCATGCCGGGAATGGTCACGCCGGCGACCATCGGATGGAACATTGTGAGCAATTCCTGCAAACCAAGGAAGTACCAGGGGGCCTTCGACGGGTTTGGGGTCTCGTTGAAGTTGGCGAGCTCGAGCAATGGAGCGTTGACGAAGATCGAGAAAATCAGCGTGAAGGCCGTGATGAAGAGGGCGGCGGCGAACTCGATGACAAGAAGATGAGGCCAGACATGGACCTTGTCCATCGGCTTCGACTTGACGTCTTGAATCGAGCCCGACTTCACGACAGTGAGAAGGCGCTGGGTGTGTCCGCCGGGACCGGTGACAAGCGGGGCGGCCGCAGCGGACGCGGGTGCCGCAGCCGGGGCGGCGGTGGCGGTGGCCACGGCACTGCCGGCGTCGCCGTCGGCCTTTGCTTTCGCAGCCTTCGAACGTTCGAGCAAGTGCGCCGGAATCTTTGACTCGGCCTTCTCCTGCTCAGGCGAGAGTTCTGCTTCGTTGCTGTCGCCGCCTTCGGCGGATGCGGGGGCGGCTTCGGTTTCTTTCGCGGCCGCGGCCTTGGCCCGGGCCTCTTCGGCTCGCTTGCGGAGGTGTTCTGGTACTTCAGTCATGTCGTGATCTCGCTTTCGATCCAGGCCCTACAGAGGACCCGAGATTCCGCCGTCCTTACGCACTCGCCAGAAGTGAATCGCCAGAAAGATGACGAGCACAAACGGGAGCATGAGGACGTGGAGCACGTACCAACGCAACAAAGTGTCAGTGCCGATTTCGACGCCGCCAAGCAGCACGAATCTCACTTGATCACCAAAGACAGGGGTGTAACCCATCATGTTCGTTCCCACGGTTACCGCCCAAAGTGCGAGCTGATCCCATGGCAGCAGGTAGCCGGTGAACGAGAGCAGAAGGGTGAGCATCAACAAGATGACGCCGATCACCCAGTTGAATTCACGCGGCGGCTTGTAGGCGCCGTGGTAGAAGACGCGTGCCATGTGCAAGAACACCGTGAGCACCATGAGGTGCGCACCCCAGCGATGCATGTTTCGCACCAGCAGTCCGAAGGTGACGGAGGTCTGCAACGTGTAGATGTCGTCCCAAGCCGCAGCTGCGGTGGGGCGGTAGAAGAACATCAAGAAGATACCGGTAACCGTGAGCAAAATGAAGAGGAAGAAGCTCAGCCCGCCGAGGCAGAGGGTGTACGACACCTTCACTGCGTGGCGCTTCACCTTGACCGGGTGGAGGTGGTACATGACCGAGTTCATGATCACGTACGAGCGGTTACGAGGGCTATCGGTGTAACCCTTCCGGAAGACTGAGCCCGGACGAAAGATTGAGTTCCAGGCCTGGCTGGAAACGATATTTTCGCCGATTTGGGACATGGAGTCCTGCATCCGCTGCGGGAGCGGTTTTTGAATTTCGTCGTCGGTGTCATTCGCCATGATGCGTCAGTTCTCCTGCGGTGCCCGGCGCTAGCCGAGGCGCATTCCGTATCCGTAGCCGTGGGTGTTGGTCCGCTGGTGTGAATCGCCGGCAGCGGCGGGATCGCCGATCTTGCCGAGAATGATCACACCAGTGGGGCAACGATCAACGCAGAGTGCGCAACGAGTGCAGACGTCGTCGTCGATCGTAAAGATCACATGATCGTTGGGGTCGAGCCCGGGCAGCTCCGTACCGATCGCTTCATCGATCGCATCGGGGCGCACCATGAAGATGCACTTCCACGGGCAAATGTCGACGCAGCCTTCGCACATAATGCATTCGGCTTGGTCGATATGAATGAACTGCTTGGGCTTTACCGCTTGACTCAGCCAAGCCGCGTCAACTTCCTGAAGGATGTAATCGTCGCGGAACTCCGGCATGGGCGGGTTTGCATCGGTAGTTGTCACGACGAACTTCCTTCCTTCACCAGAGGACGACCGAAGGCCGAACGAGCGGGCACCTTCTCTTCTTGCGCCTTGCCACGATTCTGCCAGACGCCCCACAGCCAGATGTTGCCACCGAGCATGACGCCATAGATGCCGACCGCGATCAGGTGCTCAATCACTTGGTAGTTGAGGGTGACCGGGCTCCAGCCGCCCTCGGTCTGGGGCTTCAAGAAGCCGCCGGGGCCGTGCAGGAACTTGTCGGTTCGCCAGTTGAGTTCGTTTTCGGCCCACACAAGCCACTGGTGAGGCACAACGCCGTACGCCCAGAACATGAGGAAGAACACAACGAACGCGCCAATCATGGCCTCGCCCCAAGTGTGGGGTTGACCAACTGGGCGCCGCTTCGAATACGCGACGATGCCCCATACGAGTAGGGCGGTGATGATGACAGAAAGGCTGAAGGCGACCACGATCGGCTCCTGAGGCAGTCGCGGATTCAAGGACTTCGTGAATCCACGCACAAGTGTAGACCCGGAGCGGCATGGCCCTCGGGTTGGGCCTAGGTTTACCACGCGAAAATGTCAGGGAACCCAATCCGGCGGGAGAGAATTCAGACACACCGACAGGTTCCGTCCCCAAGTTGTTCCAACGTGGGACACTGCCTCTATCCTCACACGGTCTGTGGCCGCGTAGATCCGTTCTGCGTCGGGCACAACTCTTTCTAGCCCTGACCCCGCACCGGAGACGACGGTGACCGAAGTACCCGAGCACCTGCTCAAGATGTCCGCAGCAGCCCGACTCCGCCTTACCGGCGTGGGCGGCGACACTGCGGGCAGCGACGACGCCCCTGCAGCCGTGGCTGCTCCGGCGTCCACCTCCCCTGTACCGGCAGCCGCAGCGCTGCCGGCCGAGCCGGAGCCGAAGCCGAAGCTGATCCCCGACAACGAGTTGGTAGCGGCGGCCAAATCGCGCAAGACCATCCCGGTGTGGGTCATGCCCGTGCTGTTGTTCCTGCCGATCTGGGCGATCTACTACGTCGGCTATCTTGAGAACCCGCCTGTTACCGGAGGCCTCGCCTTCGAAGGCACCGAGGTCTACACCGTCACCGGCGGTTGTGCCGGCTGCCACGGCGGTGGCGGCGGTGGCGGCACCGGCCGTCAGCTCAACGACGGCGAGGTGCTTCGCACCTTCCCCACATTTGAAGAGGGCGGTTACGACGGTCTCGCCGGCCACATTTCCTGGGTTGCCAACGGCACTGAGGGCACCCGCGCCTTCGCCGAAGGCAACACTTACGGCGACCCCGATCGCGAGAATGGCGCCCACGTGTTCGGCGCTAACGGGGCCATGGGCGCGTTTGGTTCACTCGGACTTGAAGGTGTCGCTGCCGTTGTTTTCCACGAACGCGCCCAGTTCGGCGGCGAACTCATCAACGCCGACCAGGTGATCGAAGAGCTGGAAGTTCTCGAAGAACTTATACATGTCGCCGAAGAAGAAGGTATCGAAACCTTCTTGGGCATGAGCGAAACCGAGATCCACGATCTTCTTCAGGTTGCTCGCGCCAAGGTCAACGACGAAGCGTAAATCGTTCTCGGAGCGTTTCGGCCAAAGCCGCTAGCTCCGGATCGCTCGACAACATTTCGATCTTCGCTTCCACTACCGCGTCCTCGATCGGCCATCCGAGCACCCACGCGGTGAACGTTTCGGCAAGGTCTTCGTGGGCTGCGGTCGATGCGTAGTCGTTGACGAAATCGTTGACGAGGGTGCTCGCCGCATCGTCGGGCCAGAACTGCTCGACGAATCGCGTGAGGATCGTGTCGGCCTCGGCACACCCCAACGAGATCTCGACACCCGAACACGCGTCGACCTCACCAAACGTGAATACGTCGCGATCGAGCGTGATGGCGTGGGAGAGCTCGTGGACGATCGTCTCTTCGATGAGGGGGCGATCGTCGATGTCGGCGATGTCGAGGCTGAGGACCCAGCCGCCGGTGGACGAGGGGTGAACCACACCAACAAGGCCGCGTGACTCTTCGCGAACAATGGAGAGTTGGGCGAGTCGATGGCGTTGGTCCGCGGGCCAGGAGGCATCGACGATGGCCCACATCGCCGCGAGCTCATCAGTGAGTTCGTCGCGGGGCTCGCCGTTGACGATCACCACATCCCCAACCCGTTCAACCTCTTGGCGGTAGGTGACGCGCTCAACAATGCGGGCGGTGTCGTCGCCGAGCTCCACGCCGGCGGTGCCGAGCTGCGTCGCCGGCACGTCGTCATCCCACGGAGCGGCAATGTTCACGGCCGCGGCAAGCCCAACACCTGCCACAAGTCCAGTGATCCGAGCGCGTCTGCTGAGCATGTTCTCCGTTCACTACGGAGAATAGAGACTGCGCGGCCCTCTTCTCCATGAGTCGTCCGGCCCACTCATCCCGCTCGTCCGCAGGTTGGCACCAGTCCCGCCGCTCCAGCCGCGAGACTGAGGCTGGCGATTCTTTCCTTCGGAGGCGAACAGGGTGGACATCACAACGACGCAAGAGTGGGCCGCGATCGAGGCCCATGCGACAGGATTCGACGGGATCGACCTGCGACAACTGTTCGCCGACGACCCCCGTCGCGCCGACGCTATGACCTTGTCGGTCGGCGATCTTGTGGTCGACATGTCGAAGCATCGGGTGACGGCGCCTGTCCTCGCCGACCTCGTTGCGTTGGCCGAGTGCGCCGGGCTCCCCGACCGCGTCGAGGCGATGCTGCGCGGCGACAAGATCAACGGCACCGAAGACCGGGCCGTGCTCCACACCGCACTACGCGCCACGAAAGACCGGGTGGTGGAGATCGACGGTCCCGATGGCACCAAACACAACGTGGTCGCTGACGTCCACGATGTGTTGCGCCGAATGGCGGCGTTCACCGACCGGGTACGAGACGGCGACTGGACCGGGCACACCGGTCTCGCCATCACGAACATTGTCAACATCGGGATCGGTGGCTCCGACCTCGGCCCGGTGATGGCCTACGAAACACTCGCCGCGTTCCGCCACCCGCGCCTGCGCTGCACGTTCGTCTCCAACGTCGACGGCAGTGACATCGTTGCCGCGCTCGCCGAACTGGATCCCGCCACCACGCTCGTCGTGATCTCCTCGAAGACCTTCACCACGCAGGAGACCCTGACCAACGCCCATTCAGCTCGCACATGGCTCGTCAATGCGCTCGGCATCGACGCGGTCGCGAAACACTTCGTTGCTGTTTCGACCAACGCCGATGCGGTCGAAGCGTTCGGTATCGACACCGCAAACATGTTTGGTTTCTGGGATTGGGTCGGCGGTCGCTACTCGGTCGACAGCGCCATCGGGCTATCGCTGATGCTGTCGATCGGCGCCGAAGCGTTCGACGAATTCCTCGGCGGCTTTCGAACCGTCGACGAACACTTCGTGTCGGCCCCGCTCGACCGGAATGTCCCTGCCCTCCTCGGCCTCATCGAAGTTTGGTACCGGACCTTTAACAAGCTGCCGACGCGGGCCGTCCTCCCCTACTCGCGCTACCTCCATCGATTCCCGGCCTACCTCCAACAGCTCGATATGGAAAGCAACGGCAAGCGGGTCCGCGCCGACGGCGAACCGGTCACCTACGAGACCGGACCCATCGTGTGGGGTGAGCCGGGCACGAACGGCCAGCACTCGTTCCATCAGCTCCTTCACCAGGGCACCACTATCGTGCCGACCGACTTCATCGTGATGGGCGCCCCCGACCATGTAGACGAAGACTTCCCTGATCTCGGCGCGCACCACGACCTACTCGCCGCAAACTGCTTCGCTCAGTCCGAAGCCCTCGCGTTTGGAAAGACGGCCGCTGAAGTCGCCGAAACCGAGACCAATCCCGAACTCATCTCGCACCGCACGTTCCCGGGAAACCGTCCGTCGACAACGATCATGGCGCCCGCTCTCACGCCGGCCGTACTGGGCCAACTCATTGCCCTCTACGAGCATCAGGTCCTCACCCAAGGGGTCGTGTGGGGCCTGAACTCGTTCGATCAATGGGGCGTCGAGCTCGGCAAGGTATTGGCCGCCGCGATCGTGCCTGAGGTCGCCGACGCCGTCCTGCCCACCCTCACCCATGACGCGTCGACCAACGCCCTCATCAGCCGCTACCGAGCGATGCGAGGCCGCTGAATAGCGACGCGAACTCGCGCACCGTCGTTCTGAATAGTTCGTCGCGGTTTAGCGAGCGACGATGAGCTGGAATTCGACGATGCCCTCATCAGCGACAGATACAACGATCGACGCTGACGGCGGCGTGATGCCGAAGTCTTGCCAAACAATCTTGGTGCTGCCGACGATCACACCAAAGCCATCGTCACGGACGTTGGCATCGATGCTGAAAGTGACCGGATTGGTCACACCAGCAACCGTGAGGTCACCTTCGATCGAGAAGGTCTGAGCGGCACCGCCGACCTCTAGGCCGGAGAGATCCACACCACCATCAAAGGTGAACGTGGACGTGGGGAATTCAGAAGCACCAATGGCACTCCGGATAGCGTTCTCACGCCCGCCGTTGTTCGACGAGATCGATGTCATGTCGACAGTGATCTCCGCGCCACTCAGCTGGTCGCCTTCAATCGCGACCGAGCCGGTAACGCCGCCTGAACGACCTACGGCGGTGGTGTCACCGGTCACCAGTTCTTCCTCGACCCGAAAGCCGGCGAAACTGCCGCTTGCGGTTTCGAAGTCGAAGTTGCCGATCTCAGAGTCGACCGTCCACACACCATTGATGCCGTCGACCGGCACGGTAGGGGCCGTCGTCACCTCAGGAACATCGTCGGCTGGCGTATCGTCGACCGGCGCGTCATCAGCTGGTGTTTCGTCGGCCGGCGTCTCTTCGGCGAGGACCTGATCGAGGTCGTCGTTCGCCGCTGCGCTGTTGGCCGCTTCGGGGGCGTCGCCCTTCAGGAAAAGGAACCAAACGGCGACGGCGAGGATCACCACGCCCACAATTCCGCCACCGAGTAGATACTTCTTGTTCATCGTTGCTCCTTGAGAGATTCGTCATACGCCTATTCGTGAATTCAACCGCTGCGGTTCGCTACTTTGGCAAGAAATCACAGATTTTTTGCGACAGAACGCGCCGCATCGATTGTCGCCGCGATTTCGTCCTTGCCGTGGGCAAGCGACGGAAACAGCGCCTCGTAGGCACCAGGGGCGAGCGCGACCCCGGCATCGAGCATTCCGTGGAAGAAACGTTCGTAGACGCCGTTCTCACAGATGGCCTTCGCCTCATCGAAGTTCGTCGGCAACGTGGCGCCGAAGAAGAGGCCGACGAGGGGCCCGACCCGCGGCACCGTGGCCGCGACACCGGCGTCCCCAAAGGCGGCAGCCAAACCGGCCTGCAGCTCAGCGGCCGTGGCTTCGAGTTGGGCATAGGCCGCGGGAGTGAGCTGTTCGAGTTGGGCCAGGCCGGCCGCCATCGCGAGCGGGTTTCCCGAGAGCGTGCCGGCTTGGTAGACCGGACCGAGCGGCGCGAGATTCGACATGATCTCGCGAGAAGCGCCGAAGGCGCCGACCGGGAGACCGCCACCAATCACTTTGCCGAAGCACCAAATGTCGGGTTGCACACCGGACCATTCGGCGGCGCCGCCGAAGGCCAAACGAAAGCCGGTGATGACCTCATCGAACATCAGCAGCGCGCCCACTTCGTCGCAGGCATCGCGCAGGCCCTGGAGGAACCCGGGGGCGGGCTCGATCAGTCCCATATTGGCGGCGACCGGCTCGACGATCACGCAGGCAACGGTGTCATCGAGCTCGGGGATCACGTTGTAGGGCGCCACGGTGGTGTCAGCCACCGCACCAGCGGTAACCCCTTCGGAGCCCTTCAGGCCCTGCTGAGCGACGCCTGAGCCGCCGGCAACGAGAAGGGCGTCGGAGTGGCCGTGATAGTTGCCCGCGAATTTCACAATTCGATCGCGACCTGTGGCACCACGCGCCAAACGAATGGCGGTCATGGTTGCTTCGGTGCCCGAAGACACCATGCGCACCATGTCGATGCCGTCGATCCGGCGACAGATCTCCTCGGCGAGCAAGACCTCGCCTTCGGTCGGGGCGCCATAGCTCGTGCCCCGGAGGGCGGCGTCCTGAACGGCGGCCGTGATCGCGGGATGGGCGTGGCCGAGAATGCCCGGTCCATAACTCATCACGTAGTCGATATAACGAGTGCCCTCGACGTCTTCGATATAGGCACCCTCCGCTTTCGCCACGAAGTAGGGCGTGCCGCCGACGGAGCCAAAGGCCCGCACCGGGGAGTTGACCCCACCCGGGATGACAGCTTGGGCCCGCTCGAAGAGGGATTCGTTGGTGTTGCTCATGAAGGCTCCTACTGCATTCCCTCGGCGAGTAGCCGAGCGAAGTAGGTGAGAATCAGGTCGGCGCCGGCCCGCTTGATGGCCAGCGTGTGTTCGAAGGCGACGGCCTCGAGATCGATCCAGCCGCGCTCGGCGCCCGCATGGACCATCGCGTATTCGCCGCTCACGTGGTACGCCGCAATCGGGATGTCGACTTCGGCCCGAGCTCGAGCGATCACGTCGAGATAGGGCATCGCTGGCTTCACCATGACAATGTCGGCGCCTTCGGCAATGTCTTCGCGGATCTCTTCCATCGCTTCGCGGGCGTTGGCGACATCTTGTTGGTAGCCCTTCCGGTCGCCACCGTCGACGATTGTGACGTCGACCGCATCGCGGAACGGGCCGTAAAGGGCGGTGGCGTACTTGGCGGCATACGCCAGGATCGCGATGTCGTCGAATCCTTCTTCATCGAGGGCTTCACGAATGGCGAAGACCTGGCCGTCCATCATCCCGCTGGGCGCCACGATGTCCGCACCGGCCTTGGCCTGGGCCACGGCAATTTGCTCGTAGAGCTCGAGCGTGGCGTCGTTGTCGGGCTGACCCGATCCGTCGAGCACTCCACAGTGTCCGTGGTCGGTGTATTCATCGACGCAGAGATCGGCACACAAGACCAGGTCGTCGCCATGGTCATCGCGGAGATCCTGTAGGGCGAGCTGGACGATGCCATCCGGGTTCCAGGCTTCGGAACCGTGGGCATCCTTGCGCTCCGGCACACCAAAAAGAATGACGGACGGAACGCCGAGGTCCTTCAGTTGGCGCACCTCTTCACGCAACGAGGCGCGAGAGTGCTGGAACTGGCCCGGCAGCGACTCAATCGGCTGGCGTTCGTCGATGCCCTCGCGCACGAAGAGCGGCGCAATCAGGTCGTCGGGATGGAGGCGGGTTTCGCTGACCATCCGGCGTAAGGCGGGGGTCCGTCGGAGTCGGCGCAGACGCCGTTGAGGAAAGCTCACCCCGTAAGGCTACCCATCACCAGTCCCGAGCCCATTTCGCGCCCCCGTTTCACGTTCTGTGAACGGAAACCGGCGCAGGGCGCCGGTTTCCGTTCACAGAACATCGCGGGGGAGGCCGAAACGTTCGAACGGGAAGTCGGTGAGGGAGTCGAGGATGAGGTCGGCGTTGGTGGGCTTGTCGAGGGCCGTGATTCGGTTCGGGACGACCACACAGGTCATGCCTGCGGCTTTGGCTGACGCACAGCCGTGTTTGGAGTCTTCGATCGCCACCGCGCCCGCGGGGTCGATGTCGAGCGCTGCGGCGGCCGCGAGAAAAAGGTCCGGCGCCGGTTTGCCGCGATCGACATGGTCGCGGGTGCGCACGGCGACGAAGTGTTCGATCAGACCCAGCCGACGCAGGTGGGGCTCGACCCATGCGGTCGGCGAGCTGCTCGCCACCGCGAGCGGGACGCCCGCCACGTTGGCCGCCGTAATCACGGCCATGACACCGGGGAAGGTGTCCATCCTGGCGTTCCAGCTTTCCCGGGTGCGGGCCGCTTCAGCCACGATCGCGTCGTCGGGCGGGTGGCCCAACGCATCGGCCAGCAGCTCAGGCAGCGACTTGTTGTCGGCGAGGCCGATGCCCTTCACCCAGTCGGTGAGGGCGAAGTCCAACCCGTGCGCCTGAAACGCATCACGAGCGACCTCGTAGATCGGCCACTCCGTGTCGGCGATGGTGCCATCGAAGTCGAAGACGATGGCGTTAATCATCCGTGCGGGGGGTTTCGGCTTGGAGGGCAGCGATCCCAGCGATCGCCGCGCTGCGGAGCAGTCGCAGGCGGCCATTCACCGATCCCACGCGTATGTCCTCGATGTCGTGGCCGTTGTCTTTGCTGATCACCAGCTCGCGAAGGTTGCTCCGGCCCCCGAACACGCCAGTCAACCGCCCCAGCGCATCGGGATGGCCGTCGGCCAGTTGACGGCCGGCGGCATCGAGCAAGGCGACGTGGTCGGCCTCGCCCCAGGTGCGAAGAAAGGACACCAGCTCGGCGAGAACTCGCAAGATCTCTTGCCGCTCCGGCGACGGGTCGAGGCGGTCCATCGCTCCAGAGTGGCCCATGCTGCGCCCAACGCAGCGGCAACTAGTCGAATTCGAGTGGCCGGTTCGTTTCCCGCTCCACCGGTCGGAGTCCGAGAATGCGCGCTTCTTCGGCAAGACGATCGAGGAGTTGGCGCCCAACCTCGCGGCCGCGCACCTTGTCGCTGATCCACATGCGCTTGATATCGGCGACACCCGGTTCGACGACCTTGAGAACACCACATCCCACCGGATCTCCGTTGAGCCGAGCGACAAGGAAGAGCCCGTTCGGGGGGTTGACTGCATCGGGATCGGACGTGAGCGACGCGCCGCGATCGAGCATCCACTGTGACTCTGCAGCGGTGGCGTCCTCAGGACGAATCAACACCATGTCTGGAACTGAACGACAGAGAGCATCGACCAAACCAGGGATTGAATGTTCGGTGGCGGTGATATCGACCTCAAGCCCGAGCGCGGCGGCCTGATGGGCAGTGGCTGGGCCGATGGCGGCGAGCACGGGTGGGAGATGGTCGACTCCCGCTCCGGCGTGAAGATGGCGCACGGTAGAAGCTGAGGTGAACGCGGCAACATCAGCGTGACGGCAATGTTCGCGATCCTCGTCGCTGACCTCGACCGCGATCGTGCGATACGCGGCGACGTCGAGCACTTTCCAGCCTCGCTCCCGCAGCCCCTCCGGGAGAAGGTTGCGACCTTCTTCGGCGCGGGCCAACAACATCGTGCCGCCGCTCACATTCGGGCCAGGGAGGACCTCGAGCAGGCCTTCGGCGATCGATGCCTTCGGGATGAGGTCGACAGTGATGCCGGCCGCTTCGGCGCGAGCTTTGGTGCCCGGTCCGATAACCGCAACGGCGACACCCGGAGCGAGTGGGTGGTCGGCGAGAACTGCACCAACGCGGGTGGCACCGTTCGGGCTCGAAATAACGACCCAGTCGCCACGGAGAAGGCTGGCCAACCCGGAGCGTAGGGCCGCGCCGCCGTCGGCCGGGTCGACGATCTCGATTACCGGCACGGCGATCACCGCGGCCCCCTCTGCTTCCAGGGCATCAACGAGGCTGGCGGACTGTTCGCGGGTGCGGGTAACGACCACCCGAACGCCGGCCAGCCGCCGCGTGGTCATCGGGAATCGGCGAGGAGGTCGGTGCCGCCGGCGTCATCGAGGAGGAACCGGGCGATTCCGCGTCCGAGCGAGTCGGGGTGGTCGCCGACCCGCCGCTCGCGAATCAGTACTCGTCCGTCGAGCGACGACAACATGCCCACGAGCTCGATCGAGCCATCGTCGGCCAGGACCGCATGAGCGCCGGCGGGAAGGTCGCAGTCGCCGCCAAGTTCTGACAAGAACGCCCGCTCGGCGTCAAAAACTCGGCGACTCGGACCGTGTTCGATTGTGCGCAGCGCCGCGATCGTGTCGACATCATCGGCCCGACATTCGATCGCCAACGCACCCTGGGCCACTTGCGGCACCATCACTGCCGGGTCGAGACGATCGACGTGAGCGACCGTGAGTTCGAGACGATCGAGGGCCGCGGCAGCCATGACAATCGCGTCGAAGTCGGCGGCTTTCTCAAGGCGCGTCGCGATATTGCCCCGGAGTTCGGAGAAGCGAAGGTCGGGGCGATGCCAGGCGAGCTGGGCGCGACGGCGCACCGAGCCGGTGGCGATGTGGGCGCCGGTCCGAAGGGTTTCCCATGAGGCGCCGATCAACGCATCCCGCGCATCAGCGCGTTGTGGCACCGCAACAACGACAAGACCATCGGGCGTCTCCGCAGGCAGGTCCTTGCCGGAGTGCACGGCAAGGTCGGCGCGTCCATCGAGCACCGCCGCCTGCACCTCTTTCACAAACACGCCCTTGCCGCCCATTGCGTGGATAGGTGTAGTTGTGTCGCGATCGCCAACCGTGGAGACAATCACTTCCTCCACCACAGAGGCGCTCGGCGAGGCGGCCATCAACGTAGCCACGTGTTGGGTCTGCCAGCGCGCCAGGGCGCTTCCTCGGGTGGCGGCGCGCAAAGTCATCGCAGCTGTCTCAGAGATCGAAGAGATCGCGCAACGACTCTGCGAGTCGGTCGCCCCGAGGGCGGCCCGCGGCATCCTTGAGTCGTACTGTTGGGTCGTGCAACAACTTGTTGACGATGCCCTTGGTGAGTGCTTCAACCGCTTCGCGCTGCGCATCATCGAGACCCGCCAGCTTGGCTTCGTGACGGGCGAGCTCGGTCTGGCGAAGGTTCTCCGCCTTTGACCGCAGCCCAGAAATGAGCGGCGCGACTTCACGGGCCGAGACCATCGCCTGGTAGCGGTCAACTTCAGCATCGACGATCGCCCGGACGCTTTCGACTTCGCCGCCACGACTCTCGAGGCCCTTGTCAATGAAGGCGCCGATGTCATCCATATCGAGCAGTGTGACGCCCGGAATCTGGCGGGCAGTGGGGTCTACGTCGCGGGGAACGGCCACGTCGACGATGACCAGATTGCGGCCGCCGCGATCGGCGGCGAGCCCAGAGATATCGGCTGCTTCGAGAATGAGGTTTTGCGCGCCTGTGGTGGTGACCAAGACATCGACGCGGCGGAGCGCGTCGCCGAGTTGATCGAGGCGCACAGCTTCACCGTTGCAAGCCGCGGCGAGCGAGACGGCCCGTTCCCAGGTTCGATTGGCGACGAGGACTTCGGCGGCGCCGGCCTTGGCCAGAGACTTCACGGTGCCCTCGGCCATTTCGCCGGCACCAATCACGAGGACGGTGCGGCCCTTGAGACCGTCGATCCGATCGTCGGCCAGGGCGACGGCGGCCTGCGAGACGGAGGCGATGCCGCGAGCGATGGAGGTTTCGGTGCGGGCTCGTTTGCCGGTTTCGACCGCGTGGCGAAACAGGCCGCCCAGCGATGTGCCGACGGTGCCTTCGTCGACCCCACGAGTCCACGAGTCGCGCACCTGACCGAGGATTTCGTGTTCACCCACGACCGCGGAATCGAGGCCCGCGGCGACAGAGAAGAGGTGGCGCACCGCCTCGGTGTCGTGGTGGGCGTAGAGGTGGTCGGCGACTTCCTCGGGAGCAAGGCCGGCGTGACGGGCGAGAAACTCGCGCACGTCTTGGTAGCCGCCATGGAATCGTTCAGCGAAGGCGTAGACCTCGATGCGGTTGCAGGTGGACAGTACGACGACCTCGGAAAGGTTGTCGGCTTCACCCAGACCGGAGAGTGCTTTGCCCATGTCGTCGGGCGCGACCGTCATCCGCTCAAGCTTGGCAAGCGGCGTTGACCGATGGTTGCACCCAATAGCGACGATTGACACAACCTCCAGACTGGAGGACGGAGGGGGGTTTTGCCAACCCCTAGGCCCGCGACGGGACGAGCGTCACACCGGCGGCAGTGGTGGCAAATCTCGTTGGAGATGGAAGCCGAGGATCTGAAGCTCGGTCGATAGGTCCACGGCGCGAACCTCGACATAGTCCGGAACGCTCAAAACGGCGGGGCTGAAATCAAGAATCGAACGGATTCCGGCGGCGACGAGCAGGTCCGCGGTTTCCTGGGCGGCCACCGCTGGCGTGGCGACAACTCCAATCGCGATGCCGAGGCTCGGGACAATTTGGGCGAGCGCATCGGGCGAGTGGACGGGCACCCCGTCGACGGTTGTACCGACGATCTCCGGATTGACATCAATCGCCGCAACCACCGGAAAGCCACGCTCGGTGAACCCCGTATGTGTCGCCAGCGCTCGGCCAAGGTTGCCTAAGCCGCACACGACGACCGGCCACGTGTTGGCGACGCCGAGAGCCCGACTGACCTCAAACACCAGATGGCGAACGTCGTAGCCCACACCGCGAGTGCCATGTGTGCCGAGGTAGCTGAGGTCCTTGCGCACCTTCGCAGCATTGACACCCGCAAGTTCGGCCACCACATCAGAAGAGGTCGTGGTCGCCCCAGACGCGGCAAGTTCACTCAGACTCCGGAGGTAAACCGGGAGACGAGCAACCGTTGCTTCGGGGATGTGTCCACTTGCCACGACCCCACAGTACGGAATTCGTGATCACTTTCACAAGCAGACAAGCGCACAAGCGGACGAACACACAAGCGGACGAACGCGCACGCGCCGTGAGTAGCTAGCGGAGTTCGCGGCGGAGCACCTTGCCGCCCATGCCGCGCGGGATCTCGTCGACCACATCGACCTTGGTCGGGCACTTGTAACGGGCGAGCTCGGTGGCGCACCACTCGATGAGCTCGTCCTCTTCTACGGTCCGTTCTTCGGCGGCGACTACGAAGGCCTTCACGGCTTCACCACTATGGGGATGGGGCACGCCGACCACGCCGGCATCTTCGACCGACGGGTGGGTGACGAGGACGCGCTCAACCTCAGCGGGGTAAACATTGAAGCCGCTCACGATGATGAGGTCCTTGGAGCGATCAACGAGGAACAGGAATCCGTCGTCGTCGACGACCGCCATGTCGCCGGTGTGGAGCCACCCATCGGTATCGATCACGCGGGCGGTGGTGTCGGGGTCGTTCAGGTAACCCTGGAACACGTTTGGACCGCTGACTAGAAGCTCGCCCGCGTCGCCGATATAGACATCGTCGCCGTCGGTGTCGACCAACCGCACCTCGACACCAGGAATGGGACGACCAATCGACCCAATCGGGGAATCGGCGCCCGACGAAATGGTGACCGAGGGGCTCGCCTCGGTCAGGCCGTAACCCTCATAGATACGAAAGCCGAGCCGTTCCTCAGCGTCACGCACGACGCGGTCAGGGATCGCCGCGGCACCCGACACCGCCAGTCGCAGCGAGGCGAAGGACTCGGTACCGATGCCATCAACCAGGGTGAGCGCCGACCACATAGTGGGAGGTCCGGCGAGCACAGTGACCTTCTCGTGTTCGATCAGATCGACCATCGAGGCCGGATCGAATCGTTCGACGAGCACCAGCGTGCTGCCGACCCACATCGAGAGATTGAGAATCGAGTTGAGCCCCAGCACGTGGAACATGGGCACGACACAGATGGAAACGTCGTCGGGACGCGTGACCTGGTCCGGCCGAGACAACATCTGGCGAATGTTCGACGCGAAATTGCCGTGTGACAGCATCGCCGCCTTCGGACTGCCGGCCGTGCCGCTCGTGAACAGCAGCGCACAAAGGTCGTCTTCGCTGCGTTCGACGATGGGGGACCCGCTATCGAACTCCATTGCTTCGTCAAGGTCAACCGCCCCTTCGAGGTCTGTGCCAGTGGGCACGAGCACGTGTTGAAGGTGGGGAACTGCTGAGCGGTCGAGGTCTCGCAGCGGCGCGATGCCGGCCGGACCGGCGATCACGGCTCGGGCGTTGACGGCGGCCAACTCCCGTTCAATCTCTGGGCCCGGTGCCTGCGGATTCAACGGCACAGCAACAAAACCGGCACCAATGATGGCAAACCAGGCGCGAACAAAACGAGGGTTCGTGCCACACAAAATCGCGATGCGATCGCCTTGCTCGAGGCCCAGACTGGACAGCACCCCGCGTGTCGCGTCGATCTCGTCGCGAAGTCGGCCATAGCCAATGCGATCACCGGCCGCGACGATTGCCGTCCGGTCACCGGGGTGGTCTTCGAGAAGCGTGGCCAAGTTCACCCGCTGATGATGCCACGACTCTCGGGAGATCGCCGTCTGGGCCTTAAGGATTGCCCCCAACCAGCCGATGGGAAGGACGTCATGAATCGCGCCCCGGACACTCGTCGACAGCGTCATATTCGGCGCGCCGTCTTCGTTGTTATCGCCGCCCTAGCGGCGCTCGGTTCCCTCGTGGCGCACGCGGACGAGCCGGCGGCCGCGACGGCAAACGACGAGGCCGCCTTTGTCGCTGCACTCAATGGGGTTCGCGCTGCCAACGGTCTTCCGGCTTTCAGTGTGAACTCCGAGCTCTCGACGCTGTCTCGGGGCCACTCTCAGGTCATGGCGGATGCGGGCGAGATCTTCCACGCCAGCCCCATCAGTTCGGGCTACAGCGGCTCGTGGGCCAAGCTCGGCGAGAACGTCGGTGTCGGCGCCAACGTCAACGTGTTGGTCGACGCCTTCATCGCCAGTTCCGGCCACTTCGCCAACATCATTGATCCGTCGTTCACCCAGGTCGGCGTCGGTGTCGTGTGGAGAGACTCTGCGCTCTACACCACACATCGATTCCTCCAACTTCCTGGTGCCGTTCCGGCAACCACGGCTCCCCCCACCCCCACGGCGCCACCCGTGACTGCCCCGCCGACGACTACCGCTCCCCCGGTGCCGCCCGTGACCGCGCCCCCGGCACCAACAACCACCACGATCCCTCCACTTCCGGCCCCCGCGATCACCGCCGGGCGTGTCGTGGCGTTGTTAGAGATGCTCGACGCGATTGGGACCTGACATGGTCTCGGACGTAACGATCTCCGCCCGGTCGCTCTCGCGGTCATTCGACGGCCGCATCGCCGTCGATGGACTCGACCTTGATGTCCAGCGCGGCGAAGTGCTCGCGCTTCTCGGACCGAACGGAGCCGGAAAGACCACGACAGTCCGCATGCTCAACGGAGTCCTCACTCCTGACCGCGGACGCGCCACGGTGCTCGGCCTCGATCCCGCGACTCACGGCAATGAGCTGAGACGACTCACGGGCGTACTCACCGAGAACGCCGGACTCGACGATCGCCTCACCGCCCGCGAGAACCTCGAGTACACGGCTCGAATGCGAGGCATGACTATCGCCGAGGCCCGTCGACGCGTTGGCGATCACCTCGACCGGTTCGCTATGAACGAGATGGCCGACCTCCGCACCGTTGGTTCTTCCACGGGCCAACGCAAGCGTCTCGCCCTCGCCCGCGCCTTGCTGCACGAGCCGGAGATCCTGTTCCTCGACGAGCCGACCTCCGGACTCGACCCCGCCGCGACCCGAGAGGTCACCGACCTCATCGGCACGCTGGCGCGCGAAGAAGGACGCACCGTTCTCCTCGCGACCCACTTTCTCGGTGAGGCCGGACGCGTCGCCGACCGTATGGCCGTCCTCGATCGTGGTCGCCTGCGAGCAATCGGTAAACCCGACGCCCTCGCGGCAGAACTCTGGGACGGCGTGCCCGCCGACATCGATCTCGGCGGCCCGGTCTCTCAGGCCGTGTTGGACTTTATTGAATCGATCTCCGGTGTCTTGCGAGCCGAAGGCCGCGCCGCTGGCGCCACGATCGCGATTCACGAACGGCAGACCATGGCTCTCGTCCTTCGCTCGCTCGCTGATCGCGACATCGACGTGTTCGGTGCGACGATTCGCGAGGCCTCGATGGAGGACGTCTACTTCGCTCTCGAGTCGGGCTTCGCGGCGGAGCGAACGTGACCACGCTGGCTGCGCCCCCGGCCGAGACCGCGGCCGAAAGCGACCGCTCTCCCAACATCCTTGCGATACGGGCGATTATCGCCCGTGACCTCCGAGCGGTGCGCCGGAGCAAGGCCGTCGTCATCCCGATGCTGGCGGTACCGACACTGCTCATGGTCGTGCTCCCGCTCGTCGTCGGCTTCGCTGCTCGTCAGGCCAGCCGCACCGGCGGGCGCATCGAATTTCTCGACTCGCTGCCATCTGGCCTCGCCGAACCGATCCTGGCGCTCCCGCCCGAGGAGCAGTTGCTGACGCTCGTTCTGGGGTTCCTGCTTGCGCCGCTCTTCCTGATCGTGCCGCTTATGGTCTCGGCTGTAATCGCGGCGGACGCATTCGCCGGCGAGAAAGAACGCCGCACGATGGAGACCTTGCTCCACCTGCCGGTCAGCGATCGCGACCTGTTCATCGCAAAGTTCCTCACCTGTTTCATTCCGGCGGTCGCCGTGTCGTGGATTGGCTTCGCCTGTTTTTGCGTGGTCGCCAACCTTGTGTCGTTCGGGATCGTCGACGGCCTCCTCGTGCCCAACAAGCTTTGGCTCGTGGTGATCTTCTGGGTTGCCCCTGCGGTCGCCACGTTCGGACTTGGGATCATGGTTCGGGTGTCGGCGCGATGCCGTACGACGCAAGAAGCCAATCAGCTCGGTGGTGCGGTGATCTTGCCGCTGGTGTTCGCGGCGATCGGCCAATCGACCGGACTGCTACTCGTCGACGTGCCCATCGCGCTCGGAATCGGCGCGGCAATCTGGATCCTTGCGCTCCTTCTCGTATGGCGCGGTGCGGCCCGATTCACCCGCGACCGGATAGCCGGCAACAGTTGAGATCAGCGAGCGAGCAGATAAAACTGCAGCGCGCCAGCGAGCAGAATTGCCATCAACAAGATCGCGATAACCAGGGTGGTGCCGCTTCTCATGCGTCGCGCCTTCCAAGTTCAACCGGAGTGACGACTCCCGGATTGGGATTGCCCTCAAGGGTGGAGATGGTGATCTCATCGCCCTCGGACAAACCAAATTCGAGAGCGGCCGACGACCGAGCGACGGCGATTGACAACAGGCCGCTGGAATCGACGACGAGCCCGACACGGCCGATGGGGATCTGGTCATAGGCAGCCGCAAGCAGCCCCATGCGCTCGTCGCCGGAGACGGTCACGGCCAGCTGATCGCCGAGCTGAGCCAGGTCGACCGGGTCGACGTTGAGCTGGCAGTTGCCGAAACGATCAACCCAAAGCACCTCGGCGACGAGGCGGCCGTCCTGGAACTGGCTGACCGGCAAGATGCCCGGAACCAGACCGGCCGGTTCGATCTCGGGGCCAAGGTCGGTGAGGGGCACGCCGTTGCACAGATGGGCCGCGGCGGGCGCGAACACGTCGCGTCCGTCGAACGTTGCGCCGCCGGCCGCTTCGAGACGGAAATCGGGATTGCTGAGCTCGACGGCGCGGGTGGCGCCGCCAACCAGACCAACGGCCGGAGCGAGCAGACCGTTGTCAGGGCCGACAAGATATGAAGCACCGTCGCCCACCTCGATTGCGATCGGTCGTCGATCGGTGCCGACACCGGGATCGACCACGGCGATGACTACGCCGGGGCACAGATAGTTCGCCGCACGCGCCAGCGCGAGTCCGCCGGCGCGCGTGTCATAGGGGGCGATCCCGTGGGTGATGTCGACCACCGCCGCGTGCGGCGCAATCGAACGGACCACGGAGTGCACAACTCCGACGAATTCATCGCCGTGTCCGAAGTCGGAAAGGAAGGAGACAGTGTCGAAGCGGCCGGTCACACCAAGGACGCTACCGGTGCGATGGATCACCGACGTAGGCGGGTCAGGCGCCGAGTTCTCGTGATCGCTCGGCGGCGGCGTGGACGACCTTGCCGACCAATCCCACGAAGTCGTGTTCGGCGAAGACGGCGAGTCCCGCCGCAGTTGTGCCGTTGGGCGAGGTGACGTTCTCGCGCAGGGTGCCGGGATCCTCGCCGGACTGCGACAGCAGCATGGCCGCGCCCAACAGGGTTTGACGAGCAAGGGCGTCGGCAGTGGCGGGATCGAGACCTTCAGCGATACCCGCCGCGATCAGACCCTCGGCAAGATGGAACACATACGCGGGGCCGGAACCGGAGAGACCAGTGACGGCGTCGAGATCCGCTTCGGAGACGACTTCGACATGACCAACGGCCGACAGAATGCCCGCCGCCCACTCGATGTCGGCGCGGTTGGCGGCCGCCCCTCCGGCAATCCCTGCGGCGCCCTGACCGACGAGGGCGGGGGTGTTGGGCATCGCCCGAATGACGGCGGCGCCGGCGGCGAGTCCGGCCTCGATCGCGTTGGTGCGAACACCCGCGGCGATCGAGAGCACTCGCGACACTCCCGCTTTGGCGAGACCCTCGAGGATGAGCGGCACGATGTTGGGCTTTACCGCGAGCACCGCATCGGCGCTCGGGACCGAGGCCTCACCAACCGAGAGGCCTGGGTAGGCGGCCGCAAGTTCGTCGCGCCGCACGGCCACCGGTTCGACGACGTGTACCTCGTCGGCCTGGGCCCACGAGTTGGCGAGGAGACCGCCAAGGAGTGCCTCGGCCATCTTGCCGCCACCAATGATCTGAAGTTTCGTCACAACAGCACAGTATTCCGCCGAGATCGCGCCGCGAGTCAGAAAACCCGATGAAGGCAAGACCGGCACACTTCCCCGAGCGCCGCGCCCCCATCGGGTTCGAGAATGAATCTACATGAGACGATATGAAAGTCAACTAAACTTCACCAGGCCGACCTTACCCCTTGAATCGGTCGCCGTACCCGAGGCGCATCGCGGGACGAAACACCAACTCAACCGCGGCCCACATCGAGCCCAAGATTCGATCGAGCTCCGCATCAGTGACCGCAGCAACCGGAAGTGAGCCGCGAACAAAGATGCCCTCTTCCTCCCCGATCTCGAGCTGTAAACCAGTGAGCTTGCGATTGCGACGAAGGAGGTGCTCGAAGACTTCGAGCCGGTTCTCCTCCGGCGACGGCATCAGATAGGTCTCAAACGAGAGCGTGCGCTGGCCAAGCGTCCACCAGGCGGTCCACACGTCTTTCTCTTCGCCCCGCAACCGGATGAACCAACGAGTGAGGTCGTCGTCGGACCGCTCGACCGCCTCGATAGCCGGGTTGGCTTCTTGTTCGGCCGCCAACCAGGCATCTATGTGCGCTTCGAGCGCAGCGAGTTCTTCCGCGGAAGCGGGCGGCGATTGCACAGCGCTAGGCGAGACAGTCGACCGGCTCGCGCAAGCTCAGGTCGTCGTAAACGCGACGCAGGCGGGCCGCCATGGTTGTCCACGTGTAGGACTGGGCCGAGGCGGCCGCGTTGCGTGAGAGCTCGTCGGCCAGGAGAGGCGAGTCGAGGATGCGGCGACTGGCCGCCGCAAAGTCTCCCGGGTCGCGCCCGGAGATCCGGAAACCCGTGCGGCCCTCTTCGATGAGCGTGCGAAGCCCACCAACATCGGAAGCAACCACTGGCGTACCACAGGCGGCGGCCTCGAGCGCTACGAGCCCAAACGACTCACTGCGCGACGGCACCAGGCAGACATCGGCGGCGCGATAGTAGGTGGACAGCACATGGTGCGGCTGCGGCGGAATCATCGTGACCCGATCGACGAGACCACGATCGGCGATGAGCTTTTCGATCTTGTGCACCTCGTCGTCGCCTTCGAGACCGCTGGATCCGCCCACAATCAGCAGGCGAGCCTCGGCGAGGCCGAGTTCGGCCAGCGCTTCAACGGCGACATCGACACCCTTGAGTGGTTGGATGCGGCCCACGAAGAGCAGGATTGGTGCGGGGCCGAGCCCCAGCGCCTGGCGAGCACCATCTTGGGTGCCGGGCGAAAAGAATGCGTGGTCAACCCCTGGAGGCACGACTTCGACTCGGTCGGGATCGGCCCCATAGTGATTGACGAGCTCGTGGAGCTCGGTGATCGAATTGGCGGTGATCACATCGGCGCAGCGGATGACCTCCGCTTCGGCATCGATGCGCCGTTGTGGTTCGGCGTCGCCCGTTTCGGCTTTGACTCGGGCCAGCGTGTGGAAGGTGGTGACAAGCGGGAGATCGAGCTGATGTTTGAGCCGGTGGCCGGCCACACCCGAGAGCCAGTAGTTGGCATGGATCACATCGGCCGGCTGCTCGGCGAGAAGCTGACCAACCCGTTCGGTGTATTCATCGACGATCTCCGGGAGATCTTCCTTGGCAAGATCGATCGGACCGGCATCAACGTGAACCACCCGGAAGCCGGGTTCGACCTCAACCACATCGGGAAGATCATGAGTCCAGCGGCGCACGTAGACAGTGGCCTCGGCGCCAGCCTGCGCCAGCGAGGAAACCAGCTCGCGGATATAGACATTCATGCCACCCGCATCACCAAGCCCGGGCTGGACAAGGGGCGAAGTATGAAGAGACAGAACGGCGACACGGCTCACGAGATGTTCCAACGCTCTTGTGACAAAGAACATTCCCTGCCGAAGCGAACGGAGGCACGGGCGATCGTCATGCGGGAGCGGTGGGTGACTCTCCGCCGGCGATACGTCGGGCGAGCTCGTCATTGATCGTATCGATCCCATCGTGCAGTGAGCGACGACTCGAGGAGAGCTTTTCTTCGAAGTTACGCAGCGCAATGACGGCCGCAGACAGATCGTCGTCGCCCAGAGTTGCGACCTCGGTCATGATCGACGGACCAACCACATTGTCGAGCAGCTCATTCAGCGGAACGACAACGTCCTCAGGCGGATCGAGTTCTTGATCAATGCGGCCAGAGCCCGGGGCGCGAACGCCATCGCTCAGCAGTTCGGGCAAACGGGCCACCAGATCGGCAAGATCGCCGCCACCACCCTCGGCGCGATAGTTGATCTCGGCCGAGATGACATCGAGGCGGCCCTGGGCGAGGCGCCGAACGTAGGACGCACCGTTTTCGAGATCGGTGCATTCACCACGCTTCGTCCGTAGGTCTTCGGTCGCGGCGTCGCCGAGCCCTTCGAGATACGCGGGCTCAAGCACACGCTGGAGATCTGGGATCATCGTTTTTCTCTCGACCTTCACTACGGAACGACCCTGAAGCCTACCGGGATGCGAGCGACGAGTCGGATCCTCCCGAAACCGGCGGCAACACCGCCACTTCATCGGCGTCGGTGACCGCATGGTCTCGTTCGACCGCGTCACCGTTGCACCACACCGCCGCGGTGTCGAGAATGCCAGCGAAGACCAGGCCGTATTTGGCCACGGCGGCGTCAAGGACGTCGCCAACGGTTGCGCCTGGGAGGACATCGGACTTCGTGCCGGCAGCCTCACGGGCGGACGCAAACAAACGGATCTGGGCCATGTCGCCCACGGTATCGGCCGCGGAGGAAACGGTCGTCTTACCCATCCCTCCGACTGTCAGTGGGCACCGGTACGGTCGGCGCTGATCATGCTGAATGTGCTCATCGCTCGTCACGGGCAGTCGGAATGGAACGCCGTGGGGAAGTGGCAAGGTCAGGCCGACCCGCCACTTTCCGATCTCGGCCGCGCCCAGGCAGCTGGCGCCGTTTCGCAGCTGGGCGCCTTCGACGCGATCGTCGCAAGCGACCTCGATCGTGCCCTCACCACCGCCATGATCATCGCCGACGGCATCGGAATCGGGCCTGTATTGGTCGACGCCGACTTTCGCGAACGTCACGCGGGTGAATATCAGGGCCTCACCCGCGACGACATCGAGGCGCAGTTTCCCGGCAATCTCGACGCCGGCATCTGGCCTCCTGGTTGGGAACCCGACGAAGACGTACAAGCGCGAGTGCATGATGCCCTCGGCCGCATCATCGAAGAGATCGGCTCGGGCGATGTCCTCGTCGTCTCGCACGGTGGCGTGATTTACAGCCTCGAAGCAAAGCTCGGCGCGGGCCACGACCGCATCGCCAATCTCGGCGCCCGCTGGTTCCACTACGACGACCGCGGCTGGCGACTCGGCGCCCGAGCGATGCTGGCGCCTGACAATGTCACCATCGAAAATCAGGACATCGTCTGATGATGTCTTCGCGTTATCCGGTCGAGGTCATACGGTCTGAGCGCCGCGTGAAGACCGTCTCGGCTCGCATCATCGATGGTGTGATCCGGGTCCGGATCCCAGCGTGGATGTCGAAGGCCGACGAGGAGAAGTTCGTCGGCGAGGTCGTCCACAAGATCGAACAAGAGCGTCGCTCTCACGCGATCGATCTCGAAACCCGGGCCCAGCGCCTTGCCGAACAATACGAGCTGCCGGTCCCGGACTCCATTCGTTGGTCCAAGACCCAACAACAGCGATGGGGATCGTGCTCGGTGCATTCCGGCGACATCCGAATTTCCAATCGCCTGGTCGACGTACCGCCGTGGGTGCTCGACCACGTGATCATTCACGAACTCGCGCACCTCATCGTGCCCGATCATTCGCCTGCGTTCCACACGATTCTCGAGCGTTATCCGCTCTCCGAACGTGCCACCGGCTATCTCATGGCTGTCAGCGACCGAATCGATCGAGTGGGCGAGGGTTCACCCGACCTCTCCGCGGTCGACGACGACGCCGTCGGCTAGCGAGAGGCCGCCCAGCCGCCTTCCTCGTGGCCGAGCGGCGTGCTCGCGGGCGCGTCGGTCCATACCCAGAGTTCCTCGGAGATCGAGCGCCAGTTCGCGGTTGCTCCCAGCTGCCCAAGGATGGAGAACAGTCCGAGGTTGATCCGCTGGATCAGCGCGAACGTGGGCGGCACGTTGGTATGCCTCAGGATCTCGTGGGTCTTCGCGTCGAAGGTTTGGTGGAGTAGGCCGACGCTGTAGTCCGTCGTCACCGTAAACGGGGCATCGTCGAGGATGAGCTCGTAGTAGGTCGCAAACCAGTCGTAGATGTCTTGGTCGTCGAACGGCGCGTTGGGCCGAAGAACCTCGACCTCTTCCGCCTTCTGCCGAAAGAGCGCTGGGTCGCGATCGATCATCGCCCGGATCAGCTCGGTGAACTGTTCGATCTCGCCCGGTTCAAAATGTTTGACCAGACCAAAGTCGAGGAAGGCCAGGCGCCCATCGTGGCCAAGGAGGTAGTTGCCGGGATGGGGGTCGGCGTTGAAAACGTATTGCCGATTCAGGCTTCGGAAGACGAAGCGATACAGGATCTCGGCAACCCGTTGTTTCTCTGCTCGGTCGGCGTCGTAGATCTCGTCGAACGGTCGACCCACGACGAACTCTGTGGTGAGCACATTGCGAGTGGAGAGGTCGAGATGGACCGCCGGTACCCAGACATGCGGGTGGCCGTCGTAGTAGTCGGCAAAGAGCTGCTGGTTGCGCGCCTCGTTCTCGTAGTCGAGCTCCTCGGTGACACGATCTCGAAGCTCCTCGACGAGCTCGTCCGGATTGAGGCCGGGATAAACCATCCCTAAGAGCATGGCGAGCCGTTCGGAGTTGTCGAGGTCGGAAGCGATGGCCTCCGCGATCCCCGGGTACTGCACCTTCACCGCTACCTCGCGGCCATCGATCGTGGTGGCGCGGTGTACCTGACCAATCGATGCGGCCGCAATCGGGTCAGCGTCGATCGACGAGAACAGCTCGTGGAGCGGCTGGCCGAGCGCCCGTTCGATCTCCGTGAGGGCGAGATCCGACGGCATTGGCGGAGCGTTCGAGCGAAGGCTGGCGAGAGCCTGACGCATTGGTTCGGGCATACCTTCGTCGAGATAGCTCGCCATCTGGCCGAGCTTCATCAGGGCGCCCTTCATCTCGCCGAGCGCGCCCACCACGTCGGCGGCTTCGCGGCGTTCGAGGTCGGCCTGAAGCCGACGCCGGGTCTCATCAGAGGCGAGCTTCGATCGGGCTTTGGTGAACCCGCGGTCGGCGGCCCGGCGGGCGACGAGGCGTCCCATTTCGACCCGCCGTTGCCCGCGGGTCAACGCGGTGATGGGCGAATGGTTGTGGACGGATCGACGTCGCCATGCCAGTCCACCCACCACAACGCAGGCCAGCCCGAACAGGCCCGCCTTCTGGCCCATGTCAGTCCTCGGTTGCGGCTGGTTCGCCCGGCGTGTCGAGTCCGGCGGTGAGGGCCTCGGCCGCGTCGAGATCGTTGGCGTCAAGTGCATCGAGCGCCAACGCGACATCTTCGAGATCCTTCTCGAACCCGTCGAGAACGGCGTCGCCCTCTGGTTCTGGTTTCGCCGCCCCTGTAGGTGTGGGATCGGTTGTCTCGGTCGGCGCGGGCACGTCCTCGACCTGATCGTGGTCCGTCGCGCCGTCGGTGGATTCGGGGGCGTTCATCTCGTGCATCGGAGAGAGGTTAACGACCTGATTCGGTATCCGAGAGCGCCAGCAGGCAAAGTGGCACATGGCCGAACGTCACCCCCATGCCGGACTCCCGTTTACCGACAGCGACGAGGCAATCGCCGCGGTGCTCGAAGAAGTGAGCATTCCCACCCTCCTCTGCACAATGGTGCACATCACGGGCGATCCCAGCTGGGTTCGGGGCGACCTTCGTCCTGCGGGGCTTTTCCTCAACGAGTACCAAGGCTTCATGGACGAAGACGCCAAGGCCGAGGTACGCCGACGGGCCCTGCCGGAAATCCTCGCGTACCGCGACGGCGGGTGTGTGCTCCCCACCCAGCAGCCCGACGCCGCGCTGCTCCACGAGATGATGAACTTCGCCGGCTGCGACGAGATCCCCGATGACGTCGTGCCGATGATGCTCGATGAGATGGGACTCGGGGATACCGATGTGAACCGGGTTGCGTGGGCCGCCAACGTGTCGCCCGAGAAACGAGCCGACTTCCCCGTTGTCGTGATCGGCTGCGGCCAGTCCGGTCTGCTCGCCGGGCTTCGCCTGCAAGAGGCCGGCATTCCCTTCACGATTCTCGAGAAGAACGGCGGCCCGGGCGGCACCTGGTGGGAGAACAGCTACCCCGGGGCGCGGGTCGATGTGGGCAGCCATTTCTACTGCTACTCGTTCGAACCCTCCGACCACTGGACCGAGTACTTCTCACAGCAGCCCGAACTGCAGCGCTACTTCCAGAACGTTATGGAGAACCACGGGGTCGACGATCACTGCCGATTCAACACGGAGGTTGTCGCCGCCACCCTCGACGAGACCACGGGGCGATGGGCCGTCGTCGTCCGCGACGCTGATGGCAACGAAGACACCCTCTACGCTCGGGCCGTGATCAGCGCTGTCGGATCGCTCAATCGCGCCAAGCTCCCCGACATTCTCGGTATCGACGACTTCGAAGGGCCGTCGTTTCACTCCACTCGTTGGGACAAGTCGGTCGACTACGCGGGCAAGAAGTTCGCGCTCATCGGCGCTGGCGCCAGCGGCTTCCAGATTGCCCCGACCATCGCTCCCGACGTAGAACACCTCACGGTTTTTCAGCGCACCGCCCAATGGATGTTCCCAAACCCGAACTACCACGAGAAGGTGCCCGAAGGTCAGAAGTGGGCGATCCGCCACCTCCCATTCTTCGGTCGCTGGTTCCGCTTCCTCCAGTTCTGGCCCGGCTCCGGCGGCGACCTTTCCGGCTCGCGTATCGATCCCGAATGGGACGACAGCGATGGCCTTGCCGTGAGCCAGCGCAACCAGTCGACGCGCGGGTTCTTCGAGGGTTGGCTCCGTGAGCAACTCGCTGACGCGCCCGACCTCCTCGACAAGGTGATCCCCGACTACCCAGCCACCGGCAAACGCACCCTGCAAGACAACGGTTCGTGGCTCAACTGCTTGAAGCGCGACGACGTCGATCTCGTGAGAACGGGGATTGAGCGGGTCGAAGCCAATGGCGTCCGCACCGAAGACGGCGTCCTCCACGAAGTCGACATCATCTGTTACGCCACGGGTTTCCACCACAACCGATTCCTCTGGCCGATGGACATTCGCGGCCGCAGCGGCAAGACGCTGGCCGACCATTGGGGCGACGAGCCGACCGCCTATCTCGGCATCACCGTTCCCGAGTTTCCGAATCTCTTTTGTATGTACGGCCCCGGCACAAACTTGGCCCACGGCGGCAGTCTCATCTTCCACTCGGAGTGCCAGATCACCTACATCATGGGTTGCATCGAGCAGCTCATCGCCGGCGATCATCAGCTGATGGAACCAAAACAAGACGTGCACGACGCGTTCGAGGCCCGACGCAACGAAGAGATCCACCAGATGGTGTGGTCGCATTGGTCAATCCAACACACCCACTTCAAGAACCCAAACGGTCAGATCTTCACGCTCTCGCCCTGGCCGATTCACAACTATCAACAGTGGACGAAGTCGCCCGAGGCGGACGACTACATCTTCACTTAGCCGCTGCGGCCGCGCGCTCTTGGGCGTTGCCGGAGGGATAGAAGACGGCGATCACGATCGCGGCACCAAGAAACGTGCCAACCACCCACGTGTAACCCGCTTGGAATCCGGCGAGATCGAAGCCCGACGCAAGGGTGACAACCACGGAAATACCGATCGCGTAGCCCAGTTGCTGCAGGGTTCGGACCGTGGCGTTCGCACTCGCAAACTGGTGAGGGCTGACCTCAGCCATGGCCGCCGACTGCAGCCCCGCGATCGTGGCGCCGACGCCGAGGCCGAGCACGAGGGAGGCGGGCAAGAACACGCGCACAAACTCCTGTTCTTCTCCGGCGAGCAGCCGGACCCAGAGGTACGAAACACTGCACAGCAGCGCACCAGCCGAGACAACCCACCGATGCCCGATGCGGTCCGACAGTCCCCCAAAGAAGGTGGAAAAAATCGCCCCGACAATCGGCCCGGGCGTGAGTGCGAGACCAGTCGCCAGCACTGACATCCCCCACAAGCTTTGGAGCATGAAGCTGTTGAGCAGGAAGCCGGCCGTGAACGCGAGCGAATAGACCCACACTGCAGCGGCGGCCACCGAGAACGACCGATATCGGAAGAGCGTGAGATCGAGGAGCGGAGCGGGGTGGTGAGCCGACCGCCAGATCACGGCCGGGATCAGAGCGATACCAATGACGACCGGGAGAAGCACGCCGCCCGATGTCCATCCTTGACTCTCGCTACGCACGATTCCCCACATGATGAGGGCAATTCCGGCAACACCAATCGGCACACCGATGACATCGAGCCGGCCGGTGGTGCGGTCGCCATAGCTCTCCTCGACCTGCCGCAGGCACGCAACGATCACGGCGATGCCGAACGGGATATTGATCAAGAAGATCAGCCGCCAGTCCCAAGCCTCGATGAGAAATGCGCCGACGCTTGGGCCGAATGCCGCCCCGAGCGCTCCCATTGCGCCCCAGACACCGATGGCGGTACCGCGCTTCGCCAAGGGAAACGCCGGAAGGACCATCGCCAACGAGGCGGGGGTGAGCAGGGCACCGCCCACGGCCTGAATAACTCGCGCGCCGATCAAGAACTGGGCATTCGGAGCCAGCCCGCAGAGCGCCGATCCGATCAGGAAACCGACGACGCCGGTGATGAAGATGCGTCGCCGTCCGCGGCGGTCGGCGAGGCGGCCCGCCAGCAGCATCAGTGACGCAAGTGTGATGTTGTAGCCCGAGATGATCCACGAGAGTTCGGCGCCATCCACACCGAAGTCGTCCGTAATCGACGGCAGCGCCACGTTGACCACCGAGACATCGATGACGACAAGAAATGCCGCCGCGGTAGCCACGCCGAGCGCGATCCACGCCTCCCGGCTGACGGTTTGGTCTTCCGAAACTGGGGGTGTCGACATGTTCTCGGGACGCTAGCCGACCGCGAATGACCGGATGAAAGGGCGGTCGCGTTCTACCCTTACGCCACATGACCTCGACGGCGAAGCCGACGTCCCTTCTCGACGGGCCGCGACGCAGCATTGCGCTGGGCGTTGTCATGGTCGTTCTGACCCTGATCACACTTGACGGTGTGTTCACCTGGCTGGAAGCCACCGACGCCGAAAACACGATCGACGACGTGGTCGCGGCGAACCCAGAGCGGTATCCGACCGGAATCGACGACGCCGGCACCCTGTTGAACGAAACCGACCGAGCCGTGGTCGCGGCAAACACCAACGGTGATCGGCTCGATAGCGATCTCGTCGCGACGAAGACTTGGCTCGCGGCGATCGCGCTCATCGCCGCCGTGTCCCTCACCATCGCCTCAGGTCCCGGTTTCTCTCGCAACACAATGGCGGCGTCGATAGTGGTCGCCGCCGGTGCCTTCTTTGTCCCACTCGTTTTCTTCACCGACACGATCGACGCAGTCACCACTGCCCACGGCGGTTGATGGGTCCGATGCGCGCAATCTCTCGAGCCTCCGTCACCCGGATTGGGATGCTCCTACTCACTCTCGTAGCGCTCGACGGCGCCTACACGTGGTACGTCACCGACAACGCGGCCGCCACCGTTGTTGAGATTGAGGCGCGAGACGGGTTCGTGGATGTCGGGCCAAGCGACGGCGGTTCGATACATCAAACCGAGATTGAGAACGCGAGCCGCAACGACGGCGACCGCATCCGCCAGGCCCGACTGAAGTGGCTCCCGGCCGTGGCTGTCTCTCTGCTCGGGGGTCTGCTCAGCTCACGGGCGGAGCCGGGTCTTCAGCGCAGTCTGGTCATGCTCGTCGCGATCACCCTCGCAGTCTGGGCCGCGCCGCGGATCATCTATGGCGATGAAATCCGTGTGCTCGAGTCCGTCTACAGCTGACGGCCTCCGGCTCGGGCGAGAAACTCGTCGATCGTCTGAGCGATGTAGGCCATGCCGTCATCGTCGATGCCGTGGTTGCACGGCAGGATCAAGCCGGTTTCCATCACGCAGTCGGCGTTGGCGAGGCCACCTTCGGCGACACGGTGGGGAACGTTCTTGAACGCGGGCTGACGGGTGACGTTGCCGGTCCAGACCATGCGGGTATCGACGCCGTTGCGCTCCATGTGCTGTTGGAACTCGGCCCGAACGATGCCCGACTCCGGCCGGATGAGGATTGGGAACATGTGCCACCCCGTCTCGATCCCGGGGGTGATTCGCGGGAGCACGAACGCATCTGTGGTCGCCGCGAGATGGTCGGCCAGGAGTGAGAAGTTTCGCTTCCGGCGATCGAGGTTCGACTCGAGCTTGCCCATCTGCACAACACCGAACGCGGCCGAGAGTTCGGACGGTTCGAAGTTCCAGCCGGCCTCGTCGAAAATGAAGAGGTCGTCGTACTCGAGGCCGTCGACGTCGGAAAAGAACCGCCGATCATCAGACTTCTGCGAGCCCCATAACTTTGGTTCGCTCCTGCGCCCCCAGCGGCGCAAGGTGAGACAGCGATCGATGAGTTCCGGATCGTCAAGACAGATCATGCCGCCGGTGCCTGCCGCCGTGATGATGTGGGACAACGCGAAGCTGGTCAGCGACATGTCTGCTCGTGCCCCCGTTGGCGTGCCGTGGAGTGTGGCGCCGAGGCAGTCGCAGGAGTCTTCGATGACCATCAGATTATGGCGGTCGGCGATATCTCGAATCACATCCCAGTCGGGACAGTTGCCAATGAGATTGGGCGCCAAGATCGCTGTCGTTCGATCGGTGATTGCGGCCTCGATCTGGTCGACGTCGATCTGATACGTGTCTTCGGTGACATCAATAAAGACGGGATGCACGCCCGACCGAACCATCGGAGCGATGTCGGTCGAGAACGTGACGGCGGAGGTGATGATCTCGTCGCCGGGCTCCGGTCGAAGGAGTTCGATCGCGAGATAGAGGGCCGATGAACCAGAGTTCACCATTATCCCCTGACGCTTCGCGAACGTTGCTGCCACTAGCCGTTCCATCTCGCGAACATTGCGGCCGATCCGCAACGCTGTGGAGGGGCCGCGGAGAACATCGACCACCGCCTGGATCTCTTCCTCGTCGTGGACACTGCCGGCGTAATCGATGCGCTTCATTGGCGCGCAAGATACTGCGATCTAGTGTCTCTCGCCATGCCGCCGTCTGTTCATCCGCTCCACAATCGTGTCGCCGTCGTCACCGGATCGGGGCGCGGCATCGGTCGCGCCCTCGCGTTGGCGATGGCTGAGGCCGGCGCGAAGGTCATCGTCAGTGCTCGCACCGCCAGCGAGATCGACACGGTCGTGTCGGAGATCGCGGGGCGGGGCGGCGAAGCCACCGCTGTCGTCGCTGACGCAACGGATCGAGAAGAAGCGATTCGCCCCGTCGAGCGGGCGGTCGAGGCCTTCGGCCGGGTCGACGTCCTCGTGAACAACGTGGGCGGCTCACCACCCGGAAATCACGATCCCTACGCCGGCGACCTCGACGCGATCGAGGCGACACTCACGCTCAACCTCACCACCGCCTTTTGGGCGACCAGCGCGGCGCTACCCCACATGCGCGCGCAGTCATACGGCCGTATCATCTCGATCGGCTCTGGTGCCTCCAATCGGGCCAGTGCCTCATGGGCGTACACCACCGCGAAACACGGCATCGTCGGCTTCACGAAGCAACTCGCCCAGCGAACCGGCGGTGATGGCATCACGGTGAACTGTCTGTGCCCAGGATGGACCAACACCTCGTTGGTCGACTTCGAACGAATCGCAACACGCACCGGATCCACAGTCGACGCGGCCCGAGCAGATGCCGAAGCACAGAACGCACAAAGTCGAATCCTCGAACCCGAAGAGTTGGGCCCGCTCGCTGTCCTGCTTGCCTCTCCCGCCGGTGCATCGATGACGGGTCAGGTCATCGGCGTCGACGGCGGCTACCGACTCTAGGCGTCGGTCGTTGTTGGAGCGCGCGGCCGTAGGCCTTCGACCGGTGCCATGAACCGGCTCCGCATCAACGCCACCGCAAGGAGCGCCGCGCCCGCGACCACCACATACATCCCCTCGTAGTCGGCGAAATCGGCGACCACTCCGAGCAATAGGACACCACCCGAATTCGCGAGATCACCGAAGGTCGTCACGGTCGCAACCACCTTGGAGCGTTCGAGATCGGTGGCCGAATCCACCGCGATCATCATCAAGAGCGGCACGTTGAGCGCCATACCCAACGCAATGACAAAAGCGCCGAGGTACAGCTGGGGTTGAGCCCCAGCGGTGGCGAGAATCAACGCGCCGATCGCCACGGTGGTGTGCGCCGCGGTGGCCAGATTGCGACGGTCGAAGTTCTCCAGTACCCAACCGCCGCCCAAACGAACGACCAGGGTGGTGCCCGAGTAGGTGAGTAAGAGGTAGCGGGCCTCCTCAACCCCGAACTCTTCCGAGTACGGCTGAATAAACGCGTTGAAACCCATGAAGGTGATGAAGATCAACAGATTGACCAGGCCGATCCGGGCCGCGATCGGATGGAAAACCTCCGAAAGGCCCGTGGCCGCCTTCACCTCCGCTGGCCGTGTCTCTGGCAACGTCACGGCGATCACAGCCGAGAGCGCGCCGAAGGCACCCGCCACGAGGAAGGTCGTCGTGAAGCCGTGCGCCTGGAGAACGGACTCGCCAACAATCGGTCCGAGAGCGAAGCCAACGAACACCGCGGTCGAGAAGGTCGAGAACACGCGAGCACGGTGACGTTCGGGCGGAAGCTCCGTGGCCATGGTCGCCTGCGCCAGATACATCAACGACGAGAACGCTCCCGTTCCGACGCGAACCAGCAGCAACACCCACAGTTCGCCCGTGTCGGCGGCCGGCACGTGCAGTACTTGGAAGATCGAAATACCGACCGCACCGACAATCATGAGCGGCCGGCGGCCAACACGATCGCTGACGACACCGGCGATCGGGCGGACCATCAACATCCCGAGCGCAAACACCCCAAACGCCAACCCAATGTCGGTCTTTGAACCGCCAAGCTCGTCTTCAACCAGCCGAGGAAGCACCGGAAACGAGATACCCGCCACGGTGAAATACGCGATGCCCGACATGAACAAGGCAACAACGCGTGGTGTGTATACCCGACCGGTCACCGGCGCACCGTATGGGCAGTGATGGGAGATGCCACAAATGGAGGTAGACACAGACTCATGCCCGTCGACCCCGCCCAACAGGCCGCCGACCTCAAGCGCTTCGCAAAGTGGGCCACTCGAGTCCGCCGACTCGGCCATCTCCTCCGTCGGGTTGAGTACATGCCCGAGGTGATGGCGCCAGATATTCCGCGGGGCGTGGTGATGGTCGCGAACCATCGAAGCGTCGCCGACGTGTTCGTGGCGATAGAGGCGCTCCATCACTACGACTTCCCCGCTCGGTGTCTCGTGCGGGCCAAGTACTTCGAGACCCCGGGGGCCGGCCGCTGGCTCACCGCGCTCGGCTGCATTCCGGCGGGTGACGGGAAGCGCGAGTCAATCCAGATTGCGACCGACACCCTCAACGCCGACCGCCCGGTTGCGGTGATGATCGAAGGAAAGATCGTGCCCCCCGACCGGCGCGAGGCTGATGGCATGGGCGAGACCCGCTCGGGTTTCGTCGAGATCGCTCGGGCGGCCAACGCCGACATCTTGCCTATCGCCCTCATGGGATGTGACAGCATCTGGGCCAGCCGAGGGAAAGGGCCTCGTATTCCCTGGCGCGGCCGGGCCCGGGTGCAGGTACGCACCGGCGAACTTGTCACCATCGACGGCAAGTCCGACGAAGAGATCATTGCCGAAACTCGCGAAGTCATCACCCGCTACCTGCGGGAATACGAACAGAGCTAGCGCCGCAATCTGGGGTTCGCGGCATGGCGAAGAAGCCCAATATCTTAATGATTGTGTCCGATGAGGAACGACGCAACGACTGGCTTTCGGGGAAGGCCGATCTCCCGGCACACGACCGCTTGGCGGCCGACGGACTCACGTTCGATCGGTATTTCACCCACTCATCGCCGTGCTCACCGTCGAGGGCCAGCCTCTACACGGGCGGCTACCTGGCGCAGCACGGCGTGATCGACAACGTTTCGTTCCCTGCGCACGCGTCGCTCGACCCATCGATCCCCACCATCGGAAGCCTCCTCAACAACGAGGGTTACCACTCGTCCTACCTGGGGAAGTGGCACCTCAGCCACGAGCACATCCGGTGATGACCGACTACGGCTACCAAGACTTCCGCGGGAACGACATGCATTACACGGGGTAAGCATGGAGTGGACGCTTCTTTGACCCCGTTATCGCAGCCGACGCGATGAACTGGCTGCGCGAGCGCGCACGACGACGAGCCCTGGCACCTCACCGTTGCTCTCGTAAACCCGCACGACATCATGTGGTTCCCGATTGATCACCCGACCTATCAGGCCGACCACCCCGAAGACGCCGAGCGCTTCGACACACTGCCGGCCAACTTCCACGACCACCTCCATACAAAGCCAGAGATTCAACGAGCCTGGCGCCAGGTGCGCAACCACGAGCACTTCGTCGGCACGACGGAGGAGCTCGGGATCTACGACGACACAGTGATCGCCTACACCTCCGACCACGGCGATGCGTGTGGTTCGCACGGACTCCGAGCGAGACTGCCGTGCGTTTACGGAGAAGTCATGGGTGTCCCCATGGTGATCAAGGCTCCCAGCATCACCCAGCCGGGGACAACCACCGATGCACTCGCGACCCACGTCGACCCCGCGGCGACCCTCTGTTCACTCGGAGACGTTGACCTCGACGAAACGCCGACTCTGTCTGGTGTTGATCTCACGCCCGCGCTGGCTGACACAACCGTGGCGCCCCGCGACTATGTGTTCTTCAGCCAGGACAGTGCGCAGTCGTCGCTCATTCAAGATCGTCGGTATGCGCTCCGTGGCTTCTTCGACGGCACCACAAAGTACGCGCGTTACTACGGCATTAGTGGAGGCGTTGGGCGTGACGGCAAGCCGAATCGCAAGCCGAAGCTATTCGATGTCGACGCCACGTTCGAAGACCACGAGTGGTACGAAGTCAACGACGACCCCCACGAGCTCGTGAATCTCGCCAACGACCGCGGGCGACGCGACCAGCTGCGCACGAACTTCAACCGATTGCTCGAGATCGAAGCCGCCGAGCTCGGAGCGAACTAGCCGCGATCGCGTCGGCCCCAACCAGCCACATTGCTCCCGGCGGGCGGCCGCGTTGGTGTCATCGCCACAATTCTCGCTTCGAGTCCACGGGCCCGGTCGACAAGATCGGCTTCCCATTCGTCGAGCTCAGTTTGGCGATCGTTGAGACCGGTCTCACGGAGATCAACGGCCTCGCCACGCAGGTCGAGAACCGATTCGACCTCAACGTCTTTCGCCACTTGAACCAACTTCGCCTGATCGATCGCGGAGATCGAGTCGTCGACAAGCCGAGCGACTTCCGCCCGGTCGTTCTCGACTGCTGTTTTCATCGCGTCGAGTTCTACGCCCGCAGCCTTCACCTCTTCGAGGCGAGCATTGGCATGTTCGTCGAGATCCAGAAGCTCGGATCGCCGCTGCGCTACTTCCGACTCCTGGTTGCGGACTTCGTCCCACGCGCCGGCGAGCGAAGCAGCCTCGACGCCCGCGGCGACATCGAAATCAGCCTTGCGACGGGTGGCGAGGTCGGTGGCTTCGGAACGGATCCGAGCGGCCTCCATCTTTGCGTCGCGAACCCCTGCTTCCATGCGGGCGAGGTCGGCCTGAAGACGTTCGTGTGATCGACGCGCCTCCGCAACTTCGCCGAGCGTCCGCTCGAGCATGGCCTGGGTAGCGACGAGCTGGTCGCGAGTCGCGTCGATTGCCTCAGATTTTTGGTCGTGCAAAAAGGTGGCGACCCGGTTGGCGGCCTGTTCGCCGAGCTCGCGACGGATGCCCTGCACCGCCCGCGATACAAACACGCCCCACTCGCCGGCCTCGACGTTGTCAGACGCTTCCTGAGCGTCCGAATCAACCGCTGAGGTCGGCGTTCCTTCGTTAGTCATCGTTCCCTCGAAGACAGGTACACCGGGTGAGAAGAACGTGACCGATTAGCCACAAGGCCGATCAGGTTGACACGGGCGCTCCGGAGAAGGTCAATCGTTCGTTGCAACTCTTCACGCCTCGACTGGGCCGGGTCGTAAACGACCACAGCAGCGTCAGCCTGCGAAGCGACCAGCCGGGAGTCGGAGGTGCTCAGCGTGGGCGGCGAATCGATAAGGATCAGGTCGTAAGTGGCGTAGAGCTCAGCCAAGACGCCACCGAGGCGATCGGACCGAAGGAGTTCGCTCGCACCAGTTCTTCCCTGCGCATCGATGATGTGGAGGTTTTCGACTTCGGAATCAGTGACCACCAACTCGGCCGGCGCGGCTCCTTCAAGAAGGTCGGCGAGACCGAGTTTGGATGCCGGGAGGCCAAGGCGTCCAGCAACCGAAGGATTGACGAAGTCGGTGTCGATGATGAGCACTCGAGTGCCACGGGCTGCTTCGGCCTGCGCGAGGTTGACGACCGTCTGGGTCTTACCAACCCCAGGGCGATCAGAGGTGAACACGATGCTCTGGAGCGGTTCATCGGAGTTGCTGAGCCACAACGAATTGAGCAGTACCTGATAGCCGCTCGACTCTTCGACGTTGAGGTCGGCGTAGCGACGGATTCGACCCGGCGCTGAGCGCTGGCTACGAATCTCGCCAATCGTGGCCATAACGGGAATGTCGACGAGCTGCGCCAGCTCCGCGCCGTCTCGGGCCCGGGTGTCGAGAAGATCACGCAAGAACGCGAGGATCAGGCCGACCACGAACCCCAGAATCATGCCCAGCATCAGATTGCGCGGGACATTCGGAGAGACCGGCTGCGAGGGCGTGTTGGCCGGTTGCAGCAGACGAGCCGTGGACCCCTCCTCGCTCAGGGTCGCGAGAATGCTCTGCCCCTGCGCGATCTCGTTGTTGAGTCGACCAATCTGGCTGGTAAGGCTCTGGACTCGAGGGTTGAGTTCGATACGGACCAGTTCGGCGGCAAGGATCGCAGACTGGCGGGCGGCGTCAGTGGAGGCGTTGAGCACATCGGCTTCTGCCTCGCTGATTGCGGTGTTGAGTTCGGTGCGCTCGCCGACCAACAGATCTTTGGCGGCCTGGTTGTTGTCGCCCTCGTTCGTGACGTTGCGGGTGATTTCACGAAGACGAGAATCGAGATACACCGCCGCGGCCGCCTCGGCGCCTTGGGCAGCACGGGCCGGTGATGCTTCGTTGACCAAAATCCGGAGGATGCCAACACCGTCGGACTTCTCGGACGAATCGACAAATCGGAGCGATGACTCGCTCTCCACGTCGTAACCCGCCGCTTCGCTCACGGCATCTTGGTAACGGCGACCGTTCATGTACTGCAGCTCAGCAATGGCGTCGCGGAACAAACGCTCCTCGGTGACATTGAAGCCGCCCGAGTTCTCCTCGGTCAGAATCTGCACCTCGGTACGCGACTGGTACAACTCGTCACGGGTAAGGGTGAAGACGGCCACGAAACCAGCGATAATGAGGACCGAGCCCGCCACCCAACGCCAGCGTCGCCGAAAAAGGGCAAGATAGTCCTCGAGATCAAGCTCACCTTCGAGTTCGCGCACGTCGCCATTTCTCCAGAGGGGTCTAGTACCGCAGCCCCCGACGCTACCACTCTGTGGATAACCTAAGACCAGAGCCATTTAGCCCATCGTTGTCATCCCGCCCGCCGTTGAACCTGCACTCGTTCTGCCGATGGAATGGAATGGCTTTCCTAACAACGGCTCATACCGAGAATCGGATCTACCGGTGAGCAACACCATTGCCTCATCACATCCTTCGCTGGCCGCAGCAAACCTTGGTGCGGCCGCGTCTCCAGAGGCGAAACGAAGCCCCCGTTGGAGCCACACCATCTCGGTGCAGCTCTTCTTGTTGGCGATCTTCTGCATCCCTGTGCAGCTGGAGGTTCCCGCCGTACGGGCCGTGCTTCGGAGTCGATTCGCGCCCGGCGACCTCTTTCTGGCACTTTCCGTAATTCTCGCGCCCGCATCGTTTCGCCTGATTCGACGTCCGCTTGGTTATCTCCCGCTCGCCCTCCCCTTGACGCTCGCCTACGGAGCCGTGATCTCACTCACACTCCAGGGTTACCTGACGAGCCACGCTCTCAACGTGAAGATCTTCGGTTCGGTCGTCATCCTCGTGATGGCAATTGTCACGATGGCCTATGCGTATGAAGGGTTCGCCGTCCGGATCATCCGCGCGTTCCTCTACGGCATCGGGTTCTGGGGAATCATCGGCTACATCGACTGGCGCGTCGCCGACATCTTCCCATGGCTCGAGGTCGACGTGGAATCGCGGTTCGGCGCTCTCCAGTTCGACCCCAACAACACCGGAGCCGCGTTTTCGGTCGCTCTCCTCATGAGCTGGCGCTACGGCAATCGCGTCTTCACGCGCCGTTGGGTATGGATCGCCATGACCATCATGTTCGCTATCGGGCTCGGACTCACACTCTCGCGGGGCGCCTACATCGGAACCGCCGCCGCAGTACTCGTCATCTTGATCGTGGACCACATCAGCGCCGAGCGTTGGGTCCGCTACCTCGTTTCTTCCGTTGTGATCGTCGCCTTCCTCTTCGCGACCGGCTTCGTCAATACCGCCGTCGACGACTTCACTCGCCGACCCGACACTGTGGAGAGCCGCGGCGGATTCGTCGACATCTCCGTCGACCGCTGGGTCGACAGCCGTGGCCTAGGCATGGGACTTGGCGTCTTCCGCGCCGAAACGGGCCGGATCGTTCACAACACCAGCATCTGGCTTGTGACCGAAATGTCACTACCCGGTTTGCTGCTCTTCCTTGCGGTGGTCATCGTCCCGGCGTCGGCGGCCCTCCGGCTGCGGCGCTACGACCATGAGCTCGCAATGGCGCTCTTGGCGTCTCACACGGCGATAGTTGTCGCGTCGGTAGGGATCGAGGCGATGTATCAGCGCACGTGGTGGATGGTGATAGCCCTCACAATGATGCCCGCGGCCGCAATACGACGAAGCCGACACGAAGCCGACACGAAGCCGCCCTCGAACGACGCTAGTTAATCGTCGCTCGTCGGCAGACCCATTGCCGCGGCAACTCGCTCGAAGTCGCCCGGAGTCGTGATCTTGATATTGGTGGCCGGACTTTCGACGATGCCGATGCGGGCGCCGAGGCGGGTCGCGATGTCGAGTGTTGTCTCGCCCGTACCCGACAACTCATCGGAAATCTTGTCGACCAGCTCTCGGCGGTAGACGGTGGGGTCACAGGTGAAGCCGGCAGCCGCCCGCGGAATCAGCTGTTCGAGCCGGGTGCCGTCGTGGGTAAATGTGGTCTCGTTCGATGGAACGTAACCCTGCATGCCATCGAAGTCGGCGAGACCGGCAACACATGCGGACACAAGCGCATCCGGCGTGAAGGGCGATGCAGCGTTGTGCAAGATCACGGCGCTCGTCTTGGCGGTGACTGCGGGTATCGCCCCAAACCCAGCAGCAACCGAACCCTGCCGCGTTGCGCCCCCATCGACGATGGAAATGTCGGCGTCATTGAGGTGTCTATCGAGAATCGCATCGATCTCTGCTCGGCGATCTGAGCTGACCACAAGCACGACGTAGTGACCGAGGCGTACATGCTGTTCGAGGGCGTGCACCACAACGGGACGCCCGTCGAGCTCAAGAAATTGCTTCGGAATGTCGCTGCCAACCCGGACTCCCTTTCCTGCGGCGAGCACAACGGCTACCGGGGTTGTGGGGGTCACCGGGAGCTGAGCTCCGCCGTGACCGTCTCCAGAATTCCCTGTTCCAGATCGTGCATGTGTGGCCATGAGAAGTCCCGCATCTGCTGAGTGTCAGCGAGCGTGAATCGGAGCGTACCGGGTCGCGGAACGCGGAACGTGACGTTGAGCGGCTGGTTGGTGACCGTCTCAAATGCCTTGACCAGTAGGCCGAGTGTCGTGGCTTCACCCGAACCCGCGTTGAGTATGAGCGGAGGAGTTTTCTCGGAGATCGCCGCGCTTACGCAAAGGTCGACCACGGTGTCGATGTGGACAAAGTCCCGGACGAAGTCGGGGTCACCGGAAAGCACCGCCCGATGTCCGAGGCGGAGCGATTCGAGCAGCGCGCCGATGTAGCCGGTATGTGTGTCTTGACCGGGGCCATATACGGAGAACGGCCGGATCGAGCAGGTATCCATTCCCAACTCGCGGGCGAAGTGGGCGCAGTAGTGCTCAGCCACCACCTTGCCAAGGGCGTAGGACTCAACCGGCGCAACGAGGTCGCTTTCGGCTGAGGCCACGCCCGCGCCATGGCCATAGACCTTGGCACTGGAGAGGTAGATGAAGCGTCCCACACCGCGGGCGTTGGCGGCAGTGAGCAACTTGTAGGTGCCCGTCACATTCACGTCGATATGGCGGACCGCATCGTTGGCGACTTCGTCGACCTGGTGGATACCGGCGGTGTGCACCACCGCATCGACATCGTCGAGAACCTCGCCCCACACATCGACATCAAGGATGTCGGCTTCGATCAGCCGGTACTCCTCTTCAATTAGCCGGTACCCCTCGGCACGGCTCGGGCCGCGGCCCAAAACACCAGGACGCGCACGGTCAACCACGGTCACCTCGTGGCCGGCCGCGAGAAGTCGCTGATTCACACCCGAACCAATAAGGCCATGGCCGCCGGTAATCAATACGTGCATGCCACAAGCTTGGCCTACTGTCGCGCCCTGGATCAATGAGCAGAATTTCCCATTTCGGCACGACGCCGAAGGCGACGCCGATATGTGACATCGCTCAACAGCGTTCGCGGGACTCCCCACCAGGCCTTCGCCATGTCCGGCACAATGCGAAAGTCGCCCCGAACAACCCGAATCGCAACAAATCCCGCGTCCTGCAAGAACGCAAACGCGGCGACCGCCGGCCACGGCGCCGGGCCGTGCCGGACGATATTGCGGTGACGGTTATGCAGCGTCGAGATGCGGAGTCGGCCGCGCCGATCGGCGAGCCTGGGTGACGAACCGAAGCTACGCACGTGCTCCGCGATCGCCACGGGGTCGAAGTGGAGGGTCCAACCGCAGGCGTGAAGCGAATGGGCAAGGTCCACGTCTTCGCCATAGACGAAATAGGTGTCGTCGTACGGTCGACCGCGATCGCGTCCGGCGACGGCCGCAACATCGTCGAGGGCCACTTGTCGTAAGAGAGGGCACGCGCCGTTCAGTTTCTGCGCCGGACCCGCCGTCTCAATCGGCAGGGCGACAGTGCGCATCACGGGCGTGATTCGCTGCGGCCCCGTGTCACCCGCTCGCTCGGACCGGACACAACCACCAGCCGCGCCAAGCCGGTCATCCGCTGCAAAGGCGGGCATCAGGGTGGTGACATAGCCGGGGTGCAGCTCGGCGTCACAGTTCAACGGAAGTACGAACTCGCCGGTCGCAGCCGCGATCCCCGAGTTCATGCCGCCACCAAATCCGAGGTTCGTTGTGTTGCGAACGACGACCGCGTCGGGGTCAACTCCGAGAATCTGATCGAGTGAATCGTCGGTGCTCGCGTTGTCGACGACCACCACTTCGACATCGGACCATGTCTGCGCGAGGGCCGATGCCACCGCCGCGGCGCCGAGCGCCTCGCTGTTCCAGTTGAGCACCACTACCGAGACGCGCCCGGGCGTGCGCGCCGAGTTCATTTCCGGGCGAACAACCGCCGCGCCTCACGCTCGACGGCCCACCAATGGATGCGTCCAAGCGTCTGCAGGCCGAGCCGGGTGGCAGTGGCCGCCCAACCAACCCGCTGCGGTTCACGGCGGCGGAGTTCTGCGTGTTGGCGAAGTTCGTCCTGGACGAGCGCGTAATCGGTGAAGTTAGCCACCGGTTCGCACACTCCCCGAAGGATGCCGCGCTCGGGCCAAACAAGGTGAAAGCCAGGGCGGGCAACCCAGCGCGAGAGCAGGCCAGCCGCCATCACCCGAGCCGCGGCGTCGCGGGTTTCGAGTTCGGTGGGCGGGCCGAAGTCAAAGAGCCAGAGTTCGCCGTCGGCGGTCCAGCCGATGTTTTTGGGATCGAGTCCCTTCCACACCGCGACTCGGCCTTCACTCACTTCGCGTTCGCGAAGAATCTCGGCGAGTGCCTCTCCCACCTTCGCAGCGGGCCCGCGATGTTTCTTTGTGGCGGTGCCGATCGAATCGATGGTCTGCATCGGGATCAGTGGCGACACCGCGATCAGCCGCTCCTCGATCCGTCCAAGGATCGGAACGACGCGGAGCATGGACCCGACGCGATCGCCGAGCAGTTCTTGCGTTGTGCGGTCGCCGTCATATCCCTTGTCGTGACGACCACCGACGCGGTCGACGAACTGTTTGATGAAGAATTGCTGGCCGTCCATGTTGGCCACACCAACCCGCGACCAATTGCGCTGCGTGTAGCTCTCTACCGTGATGGAACCGAGCTGAGGAACGTCGAGAACCTCACCCACGGTAAACGGGGTGATGCCGCTTGCATCCGTAAGTCGGGAGGCGCGTCTCACGAGACCACTCTCACAAGACAGCTCTGCCGCCTCGGCCCCCTGCTCTCCCCCAGCCATTGAGAAGACAACGCTACCAGCGTGACCTCCGCCACGACAATAGGGACAATGGTCATGATCCACACTCCTCGCGGTCGAGGGATGGTTGGTCGAGGGATCGTTGGTTGACGCACGCGTGGTCAAGGAAGGCCAGCACGGCGGGACGCCGATTTGCGGGAACAATCGTAAACCAGCCGGCGTCACCTGATCCGGCGTTGGCGAGCCGCACCACACATTCGGACAGCGCGACGCTGCGCTGCTGCTGGGTGGTTCGCCGGGAGCGAACGACACGAGACGTGTGCCGCAGAAGCGCATCAGCACCGGCGATCGGCGCTCTGTGGTCGAACGACGACGCGGCGGTGCGCACCGAACGACGGAGACCTCGAACCGCCAAACGCTGCTGACGGCGGGTACCCCGCTCAGCCAGGTCCACAAGTCCTCCGGGCTTTGCGACGCATCCGAAACGGCGAAACGCGCGGCCCTCGTCCGACAGGTTCGCCAGTTCCGCGACATCGGTGAGTTCGGTTTCGACCGCGACCGAAATGGAGCGGGCACAGGGGCCATGCGGCATCTCGGAGATCAACGCGGGACGGAAGGGCCCCTCGGGATCGCTCGCAAATTCCGCAGCAAAGGGCGAATCCGGACGATCGAGAGAGTCCACGAACACCTCCGGACTATCGCCGAGCAGACGGGCGTAGTGTCCGACTTGCCAGCCACTCGCGGCGCGTTGGCGAGCGCGGGCCACCAGCAGTTCTGGACTTCGCTCGTTGTACTGGGTGATCACGTAACCATCGACGAGTTCGCCGGGCCGGTGGGACTGCGGTACGACCTTCGAGTGTTTATCGACGTTGAAATCACGACTTCCATCGTCGAAGAAGAACCGGGCCTCGGGCACGCCCGGCCACATCTGGTGGGTGACCTTGTCGCGCATCACGCGCTCGTCGCTGTCCCACTTCGTCTCGTCGTCGACATGGAGGAATGTGTGCGCGACCCGCACACGAATCGACGGATTGGCAGACGGATGCCGGGCGGCAAGCATCGGGCGCGGGTCCTGATCGAGGAACTCGTCAGCGTGGAGCACGCCGATCCAGTTGTCGGTGCCTTGCTCGTCGCGAACGCGGTCGAGAAGCACCTGCCGGGCGCCGTCGGTGACACCGGTGGGAAAGTGCTCGGCGTCACGCGTGTGCCACCGGACCTCCGGGAACCGGGCGAGGATCGCGTCGGTACGTTCGACCCGTTGGGGATCAGTGGTGCCGTCGAGCACGTAGATCCGGTCAAACCAACGCACCGTTGCTAAGAGGGTGTCGTTGAGCACATCGTCTTCGTCTCGGATCATCAGCAGACCGATGAGGCGCTCCCCATCCGAGAGGCGTCCGAGTGACCGCAGCCGGTTGGGTCGAGCGCGAAGAATCCACGGGACCGGGTCGCTCACAAGTTCGCGAATTCGGCCGCGACCAGGGAACCGACTCCGGCGCCGTGGCCAGCGCCAACGGTCCGTGAACTTCGATGGCCGTGCGTCGATCGGGCACTCCCTGGGCTGGATGGGCCAAACTGGCGTAGTGGTCGGCCCCCGTGATTCGCATGTAACCATAGTGCTGTCGACCTTCGGGGGAGCGACGTGGCTCCCCGCGCTGCTGTCTTCGATCGAGAAGCAGACACATACAGGCTGGTCGTTGCTCGTTCGCGACGACGGTTCCACCGATCAGACCCTCCAGATCATCGAGGCGGCGGCAAGCCGAGACGCACGGATTCGTCTCGTCGACGACACCCTCGGAAACCTCGGACCGGCAGCATCATTTATGGCGCTGCTCGATCATCTCCCCGCCGACGAGGGCGATGATCGCGAGCTGTTTGCCTTCTGTGATCAGGATGACGTCTGGCATGACGACAAGTTGGCCCACTCGATCGCGGCGCTTCCGGCTGGCCCCCTCGCTGCGGTGTACACCGACGCCACGGTCACGGATGCGGCCGGGGTGGTCACGACTGACTCCGCGCTCGCAGAACGAGGCGTGCCCGCGAATCGTGATGTCCCCTTCGGCCATCTACTGGTGAACAACGCGGCAATCGGCGCCACGCTTCTTGGCACCGCGGCGCTTGGAAGGAAGGCGCGTTCGATTGCCACCGACGAGGTTGTGCTGATGCACGATTGGTGGGTGGCGCTCGTCGCTTCCCATGAAGACAGCCTGGCGTGTCTGAGAGAATCGACCATCTCTTGGCGCCGTCACGAGGGCACCGTCACGGGCGCGACGCCCGAGGGTGTGGGTCGCCGCGCCGATCGTCGACGTCGCTATCTTGCGTGGTCGGTCCGGGCGGCATGTCTGCTGGCCGCTTCCGATCTGTCGGGCACTGAAGCGACCCAAAGGGCCGCGGCCTCGCTCGCTGTGGTCGATCCTGAACAACCGTCACTTCGGGCCCTCGCTGGTGCGTGGCGGCACGGTGTGCGGGCATGGCCTGCTCGTAGCCAGGGGTCGCTACTGTTCTCGGTTGTGGTGGGCCGTACGAATCAATAAACGCAGTTCGTGGCTCCAGCTATTGCGCTCAACCACTCTTGGTGGCCAGAATATCTCCGTCGGGGAGTGACAATGCACCGGCCTCAAGTTCAGTAGAGCAGGTAATGGAAGAGACATCCGTCACAGAAGCGGGCGCAATCCGAGCCGTCGACGACATCGTCGTTACCGGCCCTCGGACCAAGACGCTCTATGAACGCCGCATCAAGCGCGTCATCGACGTCGTGGGTGCCGCCGCACTTCTGCTTCTCACCGCTCCCCTCGCCGCGATCGTTGCCATCGGTGTTGCCACCACACTCGGCCGTCCCGTCCACTTCTCGCAGGTGCGCATCACCAAGGGCGCAAAGAAGTTCACGATGATGAAGTTCCGGTCGATGAAGCCGGAACGAGCGCCGATGGAAGACGGGCAATACCACGCCCCGAAAGACGACCCCCGCCACACCCGGTTCGGCTTGTTGATCCGGCGCCTCTCGCTCGACGAACTGCCACAATTGTGGAACGTGCTCAGAGGCGACATGAGTCTCATCGGGCCTCGCCCCGAGCTTCCCGCCGTCGTCCGGGCCTTCGACCTCACCGACCATCCGCGCCACGACGTCCGCGCCGGCATGACCGGCCCATGGCAGGTCTCCGAGTACCGCAATGGCTACGTACACATGAACGTGCACGTCGACGCCGAATACGTCGGTGACCTCACCTTCCGTCGTGACGTCGAAATCGTGTTCCGCACCATTGGGCTCTTCTTCGGTCTCGGCCACGATGCACTCCCGAGCGAACTCGCCATGCCGATTGACCTGCGTCCCGCGTCCACCGAGCCGCTCCGGGTGCTCCATGTTCTTGAGCCAGCGATCGCGGGCGTGCCCGCCTACGTCGAGAAGCTCGGCAGCGAACTCGCTGACCGCGGCATCGAGCAGATCGTCCTCACCAGCGACGCCCAAACCTGGGACTTCGCGGACTGGCCAACTCGTGTCGTTCGTATGCCCTGGAAGCGCACACCGGGCGATGCCAAGGCCGTTTCGAAGGAAATCCTGCGGATCGTTCGCGACGAGCAGATCGATCTTGTCCACGCTCACGCCACGTTTGCTGGCGTCGCCGCTCGGCTGAAGCGCCTTGGCGTTCCCGTGATCTACCAACCCCACGGCTGGGGCCACCTCTCCACCCGCCGCAAGATTGTGGCGAAGGCCGTGCAAAGCATCGAGCGCCGCCTCGACCGCCGCACCCACACACTCCTCACCCTCAGCGAGCACGAAGCCGCCGAGGCCCCGAGAGCACGGGCCGCTGAACGGGTTCGCCCGATCGTCGATCTCACCGGTTTCCACCCGATAAGCGAAATCGATCGGCGCTCCATCCGCCTCGAGCTCGGCTGGGCAAAGGACGAACGTATCCACGTGTGCGTTGGCGAACTCAGCCATCGCAAGAACCAGATGGCACTGGCCACCGCGTGGAAGAAGCACGCTGGCGAACGCGACCGCCTCGCCTTCATCGGTGATGGTGCCCTGCGCGAAAACATCGAAGGCCTTTGCAGCGACCGCATCCAGCTCCTTGGCTGGCGCAACGACGTGGCCCGCCTCATGGGTGCGGCCGACGGCCTCGTTATTCCGTCGCTGGGTGAAGGCTTCAGCCTCGTCATCCTCGAAGGGCTCGCCACCGGCCTGCCCGTGTTCTCCACCTCGATTGGTGGCACCGAAATCATTGCCAGCGACGACGGTCGAGTGTGCACCACACCCGAAGAAGTAGTCCGTGCGGCAATCGCCTCGGCCCTACCCGACGACGATCACGAGTCGCGTCTCGCCCGTGCTCACCGTCACCAGACCGCCGCTTCGCTCGAGACCGTCGCCGATGACTTCATCGAGATCTACGCCCGAGCCGTCGGCCGCGAACACGACATCGTCGATCTTCGCGAAGTTGACGCCGACAACCAGGCGTCGACCATCAAGTCATAGCGCTACCCTCACCGGAGGGCCGCTAGCTCATCGGGTTAGAGCAGGGGACTTTTAATCCCAAGGTGCCGGGTTCGAGTCCCGGGCGGCCCACAATTCTGACCTGCGGTATTCCCGCTGCGGCGTCGACGATGGCGCGTTCTATGCCTCCCCGTCGAATAGGCACTGGAAAACGGGACCAAGACAGGCAAGACACCGCCTAGAGCGCCGCTGACACAACCGCAACAGCCCTCGCCGCGAAGGCGAACATCTCAGATGTCCGATTCGGCAGTGTTAACGATGATTCAGGCGTTCCCGGTCGGTGCCGGAACTCACACGGTCATCGTCGCGTGCGCCGAAGGCGGGCTCTCGAATACGATCAACCTGTGCCTGTTCGACAGATCGCCACCGTCTTCATCGCTTTGATCGCCATTCTCGGCGCCGGCCTCTTCGTGCTCTCTTGGGGCGACGACGACAATCCCACCGCTGACGCGCCATCCTCCGACGAGGCCGCGCCCGACGAAACCGACGACGACGAAACCGGATCCACAACGTCGCCTCCCACCACAACCATCGTTCCCGTCACCACGTCGATCCCGCTCGACTGTGCCCCTGAGCCGGCCGCCGAACCCGCACCCGACGCCAGCCCAACAACAACCACAACAACAACCACGCTCGATGAAGGCGAAGAGCCGGCCGACGAGATCGACCCTGAAGTGCCCCTCATCCCCTCCCTCGGTCGCAACAGCTCGATCAGCACCGTCGGTCTCGACGAGGTCACGTTCGGCCTGACCGTCAACCAGGCCACACAGGCGGCCGGCACCGAGATGCACCCGTGCGGCCCGGTTACCAACTGCTATCGAGTGGTCCCGGCCGACGCCCCCAACGGCATCAGCTTCGTCGTCCACGAAGGCACGATCGAACGAGTCGACATCGTCGGCGACAGCCCCATCGCCACCGTGTCCGGCGCCGGCATCGGCACCACCGCCGAACAGCTCGATGACTTGTTCGGCGAACGCCTGGAGAAGGTCGACCTGGGAGGGGGCAGCGAAGACATCATCTTCGTTCCCGCCGATGAGAACGACCAGGAGTTTCGGGTGGCCTTCACCGCGGTCGATGGTGTGGTCGAGTCGCTGCGTTCGGGCCGAGTGCCGCTCGTGCTCGAAGCCGATCCCTGCGGCTAAACGGCCGCGCTAGTCGAATGGGACGGGCGGCAACGTCCGGACATAGTCGAGACAATCAACCTCGGCGGTGCCGAGCCCGGCGGGAACGAACTCCCCTGTTTCGAGATCGAGGGCCGACACGAAATCAACTTCTGGGAAGACAACACCCGAATCCGTGAGATCGAACGGCAGCGTGCCCTCGAGCCGCGGCTCGAATAACACCGCTTCATCACCGGTGCCGATCTGGAGGCTGATGTAGGGCTCGCCCAGGAAGGCCCGGACATAACCAATCACCGGCAATCCGTTGACGTCCTCACCGCTCAGACTCACCTCGACTTCACTTGCGCCACCGGCCGCACACAGAGCATCGAGCTCGTAGCGAGCCGGGCCGATCAGCACCACCGCCGTCGACCGCGGCGCTTCGGTGGTTGTCGTCGCCCCAACGGTTGTGGTGGTCGTGAACGTTGGATTCGCCGTGCCCGTGGGGCCGTCCTGCACCGAGCACGCACTCACGACAAGGAGAAGGGCAAGAGCTCGGCGCATGCCACCAGAGTAACCACACCCCAAAACGGGAAATGGACCGCCATTTGGCGGTCCATTTCCAGATTCACAATCAGGAGTCCAATCCGACAGGTGATCCGCTGCCGCCTTGCGAGCGGCTTCACCCGTACTACGCACGAAAAGGCCCCGAGTCGCGCGATTTCTGTCGAAATCTGAGTTTTAGGCCGAACTGCCTATGTCTCAGCCCCGCACCCGCAGCGTGCCGCGGGAGAGCCGCGTGTTGGCGACATGGACAGATCCGTCGCCGGTGTCGATTTCGACCGATGCCGGATGCAGAGTGATGATCTCGCCAGATACGCCGTCGATCTCGATCTGATCCCCGACGCTCACAATGCGGGCAAGGTGTCGACCGGCAGCCAGCTCACCGCCGAGCTCACGACCGCCGAGGCCGACCAGCAGGGCAAAGGCGCCCGCGAACCCGAAGACCACGGCCGCCGCAATGACGCTGAGAATGGTGGTGTCCACGCCGACCTGGCTGAGCGCCAGCACGAGCGACACCGCGTACACGAGGAACCGACCGGACGTCGCGATTTGGGCACGGACCCGGGTGGTCGACGCTGCGAAAGCCGAATTGACCATTCCGCCGAGCGCGAACGCGATCGCTCGACCGGCAATCAGGATGAGACCCGCCGACAAGATCCGGGGCGACTTGCGAAGTACGTCGGCCGGGATGGGTTCGAGGGTCTCCGGATTCGTGAAGCCAATAGCGACGATCACGCCCAGCGCGGTGAAAAACAGGAAGAGGAAAGTCGACGTCGCTCGGGCGGCGTCGTGCATCTCCGGGTGGTCTTCGCGGCCCTTGAGGACGATGGAGCGCACGAGCGCGGCACCGACGACACCCGACAACAGTCCGATAATTACGGCGCCGGCGGCGTAAACCCAGGGATCAATCATGCTTCTCCTCCATTGCTGTGGTCGGCGGGGTTTGCGTCGTCATGAGCTTCATCACCGTCGGTGAGTTCGGGATCCACCACGGTTCGGGCGAAGTCCCAACCAAGGGTGAACAAGTCGAGGAAGGCACCGACAGCGGCCTCGTTGCGAAGCCGCATGCCGACACCACCATGGGTGCGTTCGCGGAGATCAGCCGGCGGGGAGGTGGCGGCCTGCAGATCCGCAACCAGTTCCTCGTCGAGAGCTGAAAGCTCTTCCATCGTTTCTTGGCAAAGGGAGCAGCGCTCGATGTGGTTCGTCACGCGGCGCGTGTCGCCGGTTTCGAGCCAGCGCTGCAGCCGCTGTCGGTTCGGATGTCGGGCGTTCATCGCCACTCCTTCATTGCGTCTTTCAGCGCCTTACGGGCGCGAAAGAGTCGGGTCTTTACGGTGGGAAGCGGAAGATCGAGCGTCTGCGCGATCTCCTCATACGACAGGTCGTCGACTTCCTTGAGAACGATCAGGGCGCGGGCGTCCTCGTCGAGCTGCTCCATCGCCTTCCACAGATCATCGAGCTGGTGACGGCCTTCCACCGTTCGGGTGGTCGACGGACCGCCGCCGCCCTCCGGCAACGTGTCCGGACTGTGGAGATCTTCGCGGCGGGTCCGCAACAACGAGATCGCGGTATTGCGGGCCACCTTCAGTAACCAGTTGCGGGGAATCTCCTCCCCGCGCGGCACCGGCGAGCTACGCCAGGCCTTCAACATTGTTTCTTGGACAACGTCCTCAGCGAGAGCCGGGTCGTGCACAATCGAGCGCGCGACGCGGTAAACGGCGGCTGCGTGCCGGTCAACGACGGCGCGCAAGTCCTCCGGATTGGGCCCCTCAGGGTCCTGGAGATGGGGGTCAGGCGACATGGCTCTTCCCCTGCCCGTCGGCACGCGAACAAACCGGGTTAGCTTCCCGAGGTGGCAAAGCAGCAAGAGACCCAGAAGCGCCGAGTCGCGGCACAGCAGCAAGACAACCGTCAGAAGGCCACGCAGGCCAAGGCACTACGCCGCAAACAGTTGATCACCGGCGGCGTTGTGGCGTTCATGGCAGTCGCTCTCATCGCTCCGCTCACCGCCGGTTTGATCGGGAACAGCAACGACAGTTCTGTAATCCCATCGACCATCCCGCCCACTTCGAGCGTGCCGGTTTCGATCCCCTGGGTGCAGGGAGACGCCGCGGGCGCTGAGCTCACGGGGGCCACGCCGTGCCCCGCCACCGACGGCACCGCGGAGCGGACCACCCAGTTCGCCGAGGCGCCGCCGGTCTGTATCGACCCCGCCGCCAGCTACGAGCTCACCTTCGACACCGATGCGGGCGCATTCACATTGCCCATCGACCCGAACCTCAACGAGACCGCGGCGAATCTTGCCGCTGTGTTCGGCTGGTACAGCACCTACGAACAGACACCCGTCCAGGCGCTCGAAGGCCTGATGTGGGTGGGGAGCCCCGGCGATGCCGGCTTCACGATCCCGTTAAGCGAACCGACCGGCGAATTCGGCGAGCGCTATCCCGTCGGGTCCGTGCTCGCCATCCCCAGCATTGAGGGCGGCCTCGCCGGCGCACTCATGGTTGTGATGGAGGAGATCGGTGGCGCCACACTCGAGCTCGATCCGCGCTACACCGTGGTCGGCATGATCGACGATCTCTCCGAGGTGCAAGCGGTGTACGAAGCGCCCCAGGCCAGCGAGATTCTCGTCGTCGATACCGTCTCCGTAGCCAAGGCTTCGTAGCCGCGGTCCCAACGAGTCCGCTGGATTCGCTATCGTCAACCGCCGTGAGCACTGATAAACGAGAACGCCAGAAGGCCAATCGCGCGAATCGCGTGGCCGCCGCCGAAGCGACCGCCGCGAAAGACCGCGTCCGTAGCCGCATCGTCACCTACGGAAGCCTCGCCGCCGTTGTGGTTCTTGTCATCGTCGGTGCGTCCATTCTCCTCTCCGACAACGACGACGACTCCCCGCCGGCCAACGAAGCGATAGATGCTGGCGTAATTGCGGACGACTCTCCGGTCGCAACAACTGCTGCGCCGGAGATCCTTCTAGCCGGTGTCGTCGCGCCGGCCGCAGGAGAAGCGATTGACGGGCCGACCGAGTGCCCGGCCGAGGACAACTCATCCGAACGTGTCACGTCGTTCGCTGAAACACCGCCCATGTGCATCGACGAAACAGCAACCTACATCGCCACTGTCGACACGACGTATGGCGAGTTCTCGATCGAACTCGACGCATCAAGAGCGCCTCTCACCGTGAACAACTTCGTCGTCCTAGCGAGGTACGGCTACTACGACGGAGCGCCGTGGCACCGAATCATCCCGGGCTTTGTGATCCAGGGTGGCGATGCCGTTGGAACGCCTCTCGGTACCGGCAATCCGGGCTACGCGATCGACGATGAGCTACCGAGCGCCGGCGATTACCAGGTTGGATCAGTGGCTATGGCCAACTCTGGACCGAACACCAGCGGCAGTCAGTTCTTTGTCATCACCGGCGAGCAGGGGGCCGCGCTTCCGCCTCAGTATTCGCTCTTCGGTCAGGTGACAGCCGGTCTCGACGTAGTGACCGCGGTTGAGACGACGGAAACGACTGTCGGCGATGCTCCCGTTGATGAGGTGATTATTCACTCGGTGACGATCCTGGAGAGCTAGCCGACCGGCGCACCTCGGCCTGAATGAAGGGCCGCATCGGCGCGCTGAGCGAAGGCACTTCGAAGCGAGTGATGTCGGTGACGGTGAGCCCGTGTTTGCGGATCTCCGCGGGCAGATCGCGGTCGAGGTGGAGTCCGCCAACGGCTCGACCGACCACACCTGTGGCTGCGAGAAGCCGGCCGAGGCGGCCATCTCTACGGACGGGTTCGACCAAGTGAAGTCGACCATCTTCAGCCAGCAGATCGTCAATCGTCTGCAAGAAGCGTTCGAAGTCAGCGACAAGTGGAGTGCGAATAAGTGACACGATCGTGTCGAACGGGCCGAGGCCCATATCAACCAGCGACTCGGGCCCGGCATCGAGCCTGGTGACCCCTTTGGGGTCGCGCTGGCCCGATCCGGCTCGGATATCGCCGATGCGGTCGAGCATCGTGACGGACTCAACGGCGTCGCCGAGGCGATAAGCGGTGAGGTGGTCACCCCACCCGCCAAGATCAAGCACTCGCCCCGAGGCCACCTCAGCGACAGCACGCCGCCGAGCACCCAAGGCGGGCGCTGCTTCCATCGGAAGAGGATTCATCCACGCAACCAGCGGAGGTGTCGCCATCTGCGCAACCTACCGCCGGCTCTACGCTGCGATGGTGCCCATCGAACCGCCCGCCTCCCCATGGCAGTTCCCTTCGACCGATGAACTGGCGCTGGCGGACATCGACGAGAGCGGACTTGTTGGTGTGGGGGCCGACTCTGAGCCGGGCACGATCCTCGCGGCCTATCGACGAGGTCTGTTTCCAATGCCCGTCGAAGCGGACGGCACGATGGGCTGGTGGTCGCCCGACCTTCGTGGCGTCCTCCCCCTCGATGCGCTCAACGTGAGCCGATCACTTCGGCGAAGCTGCCGCGACTTCGAGGTGCACATCAACCGCGCCTTCCCTGAGGTGATCGATGCCTGCGCCGATCCGTCTCGCCCCCACGGCTGGATCGACTCTCAAATTCGCTCCGCCTTCCTCCAACTGCATGAACTCGGCTGGGTCCACAGCGTGGAGGCGTGGCAAGGCGATCGTTTGGTTGGCGGGCTTTATGGTATCGCGATCGGCGGCTTGTTCTGCGGCGAATCGATGTTTCATCGGGTTACCGATGCGTCGAAGGTGGCGCTTGTTGCGCTCGTTGATGCCCTACGCGACGGCGAGCACCGATTGATCGACGTGCAATGGAAGACCGACCACTTGGCCACGCTGGGTGTTCAAGAATGGACCCGCGCTCGATACCTCGCCGAAATCGCCGATTACCTCGCTGCGTCGCCTTCCCCCATGTTCGCCGGCGGGGAACGTACGATCCAAGAAGCTTGATTCGAAGGGTCAAGCGACCGATGGAGTCCCGATGAATGATCTGCGTATTGATTTGGCCACAGGCATCGGAATCGCCGGAATTGGCGCGGGCGTTTTGGCGTCCGTGACTGGCCGTCGGAAGTTTGCCCTTGCCAGCGCAGGAGCCGCAGCCGCCGCGGCCGTGCTTGCGAAACGAGACGCGGACGAAGCCAACGATCTCGAGCGCCGAGTCGCCTCGATGAACGAGCAGATCCGTCAGCTCGAAAATGCCGTCGCCGCGCAGGTGCAGAGCCGCATGGCGGCCGAAGAGGCGGTGAAGAGCCTCAGCACCCAGCTCGTTGCGGCCGAACGCCGCGCCGGCGATAGCTCCAGCTCACCGATCATCCTTCCCGATGTCACTGGTTCGAACGAAGGTCTGACCGACCCCGAAACCGGTCTGTTCAACCACGAGTACTTCCTCGTCGCGCTCGATAGCCGCATCGCTGCGGCTCGCCGTCACCTCCGGCCCGTCGCCGTGGCCCTTATCGACATCGTCAACGGGCGCGAAGGCAGCGGGCGTCCGCCGGCCGATGCCCGGGTGATCGCCGATGCCCTCCGCGAGACACTCCGAGAATCCGACACTGCCACTCGGCTGAAGGACGGACGCTTCGCCGTGGTCCTCGAAGACACCCCCGAGAACGGCGCGATCTGGACCATGGAACGCGTCCGTCGTCGTCTCGCGGAAGACAACACTGAACTCACCCTGTGGGCGGGCGTTGCCTGCTACCCGGCCCATGCGTTCGACGTCGGCGCGCTGATCGGTCGGGCCGATGCTGCGCTCGAATCGGCCCGCGAATGGCACCAAGACCGCATCGAAGTTGCCACCGCCGAATAGGCATCGAAGATCATCACGGTGACCGGCTGCATGTGCGACCGTGTCGCGTGGCCGATGACCAGACATTTCATGATGCAATCGAGGGTTACGGCGAGCAGCTGAGCTTCGCCCCCGGCGAGACCGCCGAGTTGCATATCTCGACAACCGCCGACTCGTACGACATCGTCGTTGAGCGTTGGGGGGCAACACGGGAAGAGGTGTGGCGAGCCGAAGGTGTGGTCGGCATCTTCCACTCAGTCCCCGATGATGCTGATAGTAGTGGCTGCAACTGGCCCGTTGGTGTCGAAGTGCCGGTCGGTCACGACTGGCGGTCCGGCTTCTACCTCGTCACGTTGACCGCACACGGCGTGCCCGCCGATCGGGCGACCGCTCATGCGTGTTTCGTTGTCCGCTCCGGCGCCAACCAGCGACGAGCGCTCTACGTCCTCCCCACCAACACCTGGCACGCGTACAACACGTGGGGCGGCCGCAGCCTCTACACCGGCGGCACCCGCGTCTCGTTCGCGCGACCGTTTGGTCGCGGGATCTTGTGTCGGCCCGAGGTTGAACGAGACGACCGCAAAGCTCGACCCGTTCGTTTCCGCGAAGAACCCGATGCCGATGGCTCGATCTTTCAGGCCTACCGCACCGAGCACCACTACCCCGCCGCCATCGGCTCCACGGGCTGGTTCACGCACGGTCGCCGCTTCGTCGAATGGGCTGAAGGCGCGGGCTACGAGTTCGACTACGCCGTGTCGTCCGACCTGGAAACCGATCCATCGATCGCCGACGGCTACGAGCTCATTGTCGGTGTTGGCCACGACGAGTACTGGTCCGCTTCGCAGCGAACGACCGTCGAAGCCCACATCAAGCGGGGCGGACACCTCGCCACCTTTTCCGGCAACACCTCGTTCTGGCAGGTGCGTCTCGAGACTGACGAGCGCGGCACCCACATGGTGTGTCACAAGTACGGCGCCCACACATCCGACCCGATCCTCGGCGACTCGCCTGAACTGATGGCCGGCATGTTCGCCGACCCGGTCGTCGACCGACCCGAGTGGACGTTTCTCGGGGCGGGCTCAGCCTTCGGGCTGTACCACCGCTTTGGCCGGGCCACTGCTCGGGGCGTCGGCGGCTTCCTCGTCTACCGGGACGACCATTGGATGCTCGCCGACACCGGACTTGGTTACGGCGATGTTCTCGGAGCCGACGATGGCGTGGTCGGATACGAGACGGTCGGCTGTCCGCTCGCGTTCGACGAACTCCAGCTTCCGATCGCCGCCGACTACCCAGGCCTTCCCGCGGACATCGAGATCATCGGCTTCTGTCCCGCCAGCAATCTCCGAGTCGGTGAATACCCGAAGTCGATCTCCGCCCTCAGTGATCAAGGTGACCTCGAGTTCATCGCCGAGCGGGTCTTCGCCGCCTTCGGCGACCAGGCCAAAGCGCGCGCCCGTCACGGCAACGCGGTGATGCTCACCTGTCGACCGTTCGGTGATTCCAGCGGCGAAGTCGTCACCATCGGCACGACCGATTGGGTGTTCGGCCTTGCCCACGACAAGGCCGTGAAACAAGTGACAAAAAACGTTCTCGACCGCCTAACGTAAACGGTGGAGGGATGGCAGAGCGGACGAATGCACTGGTCTTGAAAACCAGCGGGCTTTACGGCCCCGGGGGTTCGAATCCCCCTCCCTCCGCCA
>JBLIOE010000004.1:0-146956 GCA_047639555.1 Candidatus Aldehydirespiratoraceae bacterium | reverse complement strand
GCCGGAGGACCTTGACGAGTCGTTCGCTGAGATCAGCCCAGTTCTGACGGACCAAGGGACCTACCGCCTCGCGTGGCGTGTCGTGTGTCATGAGAACCACTGCCCGCAGCCGCAGGGGCGCTGGGCGAGCTGGTACGCCTCCCGAACCTCGCCCATCGTGCGGTGCCTGGTGATCGCCGGTCGAGTCATCATCTCGTCTCCCTGTGGCTTCGATTCTAATCTGATGGAAGGCTAGTTGTAGAAGTTGTTACTTGCATATCTGGCGTATCGGCCCCTTGGGCGGTAGACTTCAGAGCGTGATCGATGCTGTCAATAGGCCCCCGGTTGATCTTTCGCCCGCTCAGCGACAAGTTGTTGTCGCGCTCAAGAGACGCGGCGAGGCATCGGCCGAAGAGCTGGCGGAGGCCCTGGGGATTACTCCAAGCGGTGTCCGACAACACTTGGCCGCCCTCCGGGCCGCCAAGGTCGTCGCGGCCCGCCAGGAGCGGGGCCGGCCGGGGCGCCCGACGGACCTTTACCACAGCACCGACCTCGCTGAGGCTCTGCTCCCCAAGGCCTCAGTCGACCTTTCGGTCGAGTTGCTTGGCCACATCGAGGAGGAAGACCCACAGCTCGTCTCCCGCATCTTCGAACGTCGCCGAGATCGGCGGGTCGCACAAGCTCGGACGCAACTGGCGGGCAAGAGCCTCGACGAGAAGATGGCGTTCCTCGCCGGCATGCTCGACGAGGAGGGATATCTGGCCGACTTCGAGAAGCTCGCCGACGGCGCGTACAGGATGACCTTGCATAGTTGCGCCATCTGGGCCGTGGCATCTCGGTACGGCCAGGCCTGCACCACCGAGCTGGAATTTCTCCGAGAGGTGCTCCCCGAGGTCGAGATCGAACGGGTCGCGCACAAAGCAGCAGGTGCCTACGCATGCGCGTATGAGGTCCGACCGCTTGATCGCCGGGCGGCTGCGCCTCGGCGGCACCGGACTGTTGCGGTGACACCAACCACGGGATGAGCTTGGTGGCTGGCCGACGCGCTGGCCACGTTCACCACCGACAAGTCAGCCGGTCTTGCCCGCTGATCCGACCATAATGGTCCGCTCTACTTCTCGTTCAGCGGCGAGTCTGAGTCCACGTTCCGCGCCGCGCGATTGCCAAGAATGCTGGCGCGGATGATCGATCCGGTCGCCAGGGCGATACCGACGAACAGGATCAACGGCAGCAAGTCCGTCGTCCAAGCAAGCACTCCAACTGCGACGCCGGTGACCCCAAGAATGACGGCGCCCGTCTGTATTCCTGCTCGAGCGGCACGATTCCCTGCGACCCAGGCCTCAGGCGACGACATCGTGGCTCGGGTTCGGAGCCCGGCCCAGCGATTCGGTCCGAGTGCGCCCGTTGCGGCTCGGGCAGCAATGACCCACAGGACGACTGCACCGACAATCGGCATCATGCTCAGTGGCGCCGCGACGCCAATCGGCGACCCATCGACGGCCAATACATACCAGGTTGTGCTCACGACGAGGACGGTAGTTCTTCAGGCACTGTGACGAGGCCCCCCCTCCCGAACCTGCTTGAGCGCCCAACGTCTCGCTGTATTCGGCCATCAAGGCGTTGAAAAACGAAGACAGGCTCGAACCGGCCAAGAAATCCTCCGCGTTCTGTGAACGGAAACCGGCGGTATGCGCCGGTTTCCGTTCACAGAACATTGGAATTGGGGGGAGGGGGATGCGTAGGGTTTGGGGATGATCGATGATGCGCGCCAGATCGAGAATCTGCTCTACACGTATGCCGACCGCATCGACGGTGGCGACTTCGAAGGCCTGGCCGATCTTTTCGCCCACGGCCGTATTTGGGGGATGGAAGACGCGCCGCCGGAGGCCGTGTTCGAGGGTCGGGCTGGTGTGCTCCAGCTCTACGAGAACACCACGCGTCGTTATGAGGACGACGGCACGCCGAAGACCCACCACATCACGACAAATGTCGCTGTCGAGGTCGCGGACGACGGCGCCACGGCGCACTCAAAGGCGTATTACTGCGTGATGCAAGCCACCGATGCCTTGCCGCTCCAACCAATCATCACGGGTCGTTATCGCGACACGTTTCACAAGATTGATGGGGAGTGGTGGTTCGACACCCGGATCATGTTTGTCAATCAAATGGGTGACCTCTCGCACCACCTGAACTTCGAGTTGTAGATGGCCGGTTCCCAAACCTGACGCACCGTCAGATACTCTCGTTGGATGGCCGAATCTCTTGCGGACTTCCCGAAGATCATCAGCGTCGACGACCATGTGGTCGAGCCGGCCCACGTCTGGCAGGACCGTCTGCCTGAGAGGTACAAGGACGCGGGCCCCAAGATCGTGATCGCGCCGCAGGGCGACATGACCCTCGTCGACGGCGCCTGGGTCGAGACTCCCGGCAGTGGCGACAAGATGGCGGCCTGGTGGCACTACGAGGATCACCGATACCAGATCAAGGAAATGATTGCCTGCGCGGGCACCCCGCCCGAAGAGGTGACCATGCAGGGTGTCACGTACGACGACATTCGCCCGGGCTGCTACGAACCGAAGGCCCGCCTGGCCGATATGGACCTGAACCACGTGGAGGCCTCTCTCTGCTTCCCGAACTACCCCCGCTTTTGTGGTCAGCTGTTTGCGGAACGCAAAGATATGGAGCTGTCGAAGCTCTGCGTTGAGGCCTACAACGACTGGATGGTCGACGAATGGTGCGGCGACTCCGGTGGCCGCCTTCTCCCGCTCTGCCTGGTGCCGCTCTGGGATGCGGATCTCGCGGCCGCGGAGATTCGTCGCAATGCTGCGCGCGGTGTGAAGGCCGTGGCCTGGTCTGAGCTACCCGCCTGGCTCGGCTTGCCCTCGATCCACAGCGGCTACTGGGAACCCTTCTTCACGGCATGTGAAGAGACCGGCACCGTCATCACGATGCACATTGGGTCGGGCACGAAGACCGTGAAACCGGCCGATGATGCCCCGACGATCGTGACCGCGGCGATGATCTCCGCCAACAGCGCGGCATCGATGATCGACTTCCTGTTCTCCGGGGTACTTGTTCGTCACCCGAACCTGAAGCTCATGTATGCCGAGAGCCAGATCGGCTGGATTCCTTACTACCTCGAGCGGGCCGACGACAGCTACAAGACCCACATGTGGGCGCAGGGCGAAGATCGGCTTCCGGAACCGCCGTCGTACTACTACTACCGGCAGGTCTATAGCTGCTTCTTCAAGGACACCGCCGGTATGAAGTTGCTCGACGAGGTCGGGGTCGACAACGTGCTCTTCGAGACGGACTATCCACACAGCGACGGCACGTTTCCGCATTCACGCGAGACCGCATTCTCGCTGTTCGGCCATCTTGATGACGAGACCGTCTACAAGTTGGCCCGGGGCAACGCCATCAAGCTCTTCGATCTGCCCTTCGCCTAACAGACTTGGCGGATTTTGCTGCCGGCGCACAGGTGTATACAGTCCGGTTTACACATGGCTCCCGTACCCGAGACCCGACGGCTGCTCCCCGCGGCCGAACGATTGGCGTCCATTGAACGCGCCGCGGCGCGAGCTTTTGGCCGCACGGGTTTCTCGCAGACCTCGATGACCGATGTGGCCGCCGAGGCTGGAGTCACGAAGGTGCTGGTGTACCGCCACGTCGACTCCAAGGCGGGCCTGTACCGGTCGATCCTCGAGCGGGTCTCCGACACTCTTCGCCAAGAGTTCGCCCAAGCACTTGCCGCCGATGTTGTCGACCCAGCCACTGTTGCTCACCTCTCCACCGCCCGTCTCGATCCCGACGGCTACCGCCTGCTCTTTCAGCACGCCGAACGGGAGCCGGACTTTGCCGGTTACGCGGGCGAGATCATGGCGATCATTGTCGATGTCGCCGATATGGCCTTTGGGGCTCACGTTGCCCCTCACCTGCGTAAATGGGCCACCGAGGTCACCTTTCGCTGGCTTGTTCAGGCCGTACTCACATGGCTCGATCACGGCACACCCGCCCATGACGACGAGTTCGTCGCCACCACTTCTGCGGGGCTCGCCTCGTTTGTTGCTCAACTCACCGGAGTCTCCCGATGACTACAACTGAATCCCCGCTCGACGACCTGGGTTTCGACCCGGACGCACTGAATCAGCGTTATCGCCAGGAGCGAGACAAGCGCATTCGCTCCGATGGCAATGAGCAATACGTGGAGGTCATCGGCGACTTCGCTCGGTACGTCGACGATCCGTACATCGATGCACCTATCGAGCGCGAGTCGATCACCGACGAGGTCGAGGTTGTTGTCGTTGGCGGCGGCTTCGGTGGACTTCTCGCCGGTGCCCGTTTGGCCGATGCGGGCATCACCGATGTCCACATAATCGAAAAGGGCGGCGACTTCGGTGGTACCTGGTACTGGAATCGTTATCCCGGGGCGATGTGTGACATCGAGTCGTACATCTACCTGCCGTTGCTCGAAGAGACCGGCTTCATGCCGGCCGAGAAGTACACGAAGGCCAAGGAGATCCTGGCCCACAGTCGCACGATCGGCGAGCACTATGGCCTCTACGAGAATGCGCTCTTCCAAACGGAGGTGAAGAGCGCCGAGTGGGACGAAACCAGCGGCCGTTGGACCGTCCGCACATCGAAGGGCGACGCGATCCGCGCCCGTTTCGTCATCATGTCGAGCGGTCCTCTGCACCGTCCCAAGCTGCCGGGTATCCCCGGCGTCGATCTCTTCGAGGGTCACACGTTCCACACGAGCCGGTGGGACTATGAGTACACGGGCGGCGATCCCGACGGTGGCCTCGACGGTCTCAAGGGCAAACGGATCGGCATCATTGGCACGGGGGCCACGGCCATCCAGTGCGTGCCTCACGTGGGCGCAGCGGCCGACCAGCTCTACGTCTTCCAGCGCACCCCCTCCTCGGTGGACGTCCGCGACAACACTCCGACCGACGCAGACTGGGCCGCCTCCCTCGAGCCGGGTTGGCACCGCGACCGGATGGAGAACTTCAACACCCTTTTGTCGGGCGGGTTCGCCGACAAGGACCTGGTGATGGACGGGTGGACGAGCATCGTCGGCAAGTTCATGGAGATTGCCCGGAAGCAGGGCTCGGACTTCTCCCCCGCCAGCATCGGCAAGACCATGGAGTTGGCGGACTTCACGAAGATGAACGAGATCCGCGCCCGAGTCGACGAGGTCGTGGCCGACGTCGATACCGCCGAGGCCTTGAAGCCTTGGTATCGGCAGTTCTGCAAGCGCCCGTGTTTCCACGATGACTATCTCGAGACCTTCAATCGGTCCAACGTGCAACTCGTCGATACCGATGGCAAGGGCGTCGATGAGATCACGGCCAAAGGCATCGTGGTCGACGGCGTTGAGTACGAGATCGACTGTCTGATCTACGCCACCGGGTTCGAGGTGGGCACAAGTTTCACCCGCCGATCCGGTTGTGAACTCACGGGCCGCGACGGGCTGACCCTCACGGACAAATGGGCCGACGGTGTACGGACGATGCACAGCATGTTCAGCCGGGGCTTCCCGAACTGCTTCATCGTGAGCCAATCGCAAGGCGGCTTCACGGCCAACTTCCCGCACATGCTCGACGAGGTCAGCACCCACATTGGGTATGTGATCAGCCAGATGGCGGCGCAAGACGCCCAACGCGTTGAGGTCAGCATGGAAGCCGAGGAGGCGTGGGTCCAGGAGGTCATCACGTCCGCTCGCGACACCGCGGCCTTTCAGGAGAGCTGCACCCCCGGCTACTACAACAACGAGGGAACGCCCTCCGGACGGGCGGCCCAAAACGGCCCCTACGGCCGGGGCAACCTGAAGTTCTTCAAACTGCTCGCCGAGTGGCGTGAAGCCGGCGACCTCGCCGGCCTCGAACTGACCTAACCACCGGGAGCGCTGAGGGTGCGAGCGAGGGCGCCGATCTCGACGTGGGTGTCAACCCCATCGACGTCGCGGAGCCACGCCCGGTTGCGTCGATGCAGGTCAGCGGTGTCGTCGTAGCGATTGAGGAACACTTCCACGGCGAAGCCGTCGAGCGCGCCGAGGGCGAGTCGCACCGCGTCGATCGTGCCCAGCCCGGCATCCGCGACCAAGAGGACAACGTCGGGCTCATACGCAGCGAGGCACTGCACACAGTCGGCGGCGTCGGCCACCGGTGAACGAACGCCGCCGACAAGCTCGACGAACCCGAGCTCGGCATCTTCGGGCCAGATCGTTTCGCTCACGAGGTCGTCAAGCTGGGGGCGCGGCAACTGGAGGGCATCGGCCGCCATCGGCGGTGCCATCGGTATCGGCAGCCAGCGGTGGGGAGGGCACACCGACTCGGGCGGCTCCCCCGTTGCGTCGCCGAGCACCTCAGCATCGGTGGGCGCGGAATCATCGGGATCAAACGACTGCACTGGCTTGCGGACGGCCACCCGGAGACCGTCGGCCTGGCAGGCGCGGAGCACTTGGGCGGTGGTCCACGTTTTGCCGATCTCGGTGGCCGTGCCGACGACACCGATGAGCTTCACGACATCAACTCGGCGGACGTGAGCCCGGCGATGAGGGCATCTACTTGGGCCTGGGTGTGCGCGGCGCTGAGGGTGACACGGAGACGCGAGGTGCCCGGCGCCACTGTGGGGGGCCGGATCGCGGGCACAAGAATCCCTGCCTCGAGGAGTGCTGCCGCGGCGGCAACGGTGTCGGCTTCCGTCCCGACCACGATCGGCACGATGGGCGAGGGATGGCCGGGTGAAAGCTGATCGGTGAAGCCCCGCACCCGTTCGATCAATGCAGTCCCCTCGGCGCTGCGAGTGATCTGCACCGCCGCCAGCGCGGCGGCCGTGTCGGCCGGGCTGAGAGCAGTGGTGAAAATGAAGGGACGGGTCCGATTGATCAGTAGGTCAATCACCGCTCGATTACCGCAGGCCGCGCCGCCCATGGCGCCGAGCCCCTTCGACAGGGTGACGACCCTCAGCAGGTCGAGTCCGTCGATATCTGAGAGCGGCTCGAGGGCGGGGCCGAAGACCGAGTGCGCCTCATCGAGGATGAGCAGGGCGCCGTGGCGGGCACACACCTCGCCAAGTTCGATCACGGGTGCTTCGTCGCCGTCCATGGAAAACACGGCATCGGCAACCACGATCGCGCGATCAGTAGTCCGCTCCGCGAGCAGCCGATCGACGTGTTCTACATCGTTGTGCGACGCCACCGCGATTGGTGAGCGACTCATCCGACAGCCGTCGATGATCGACGCGTGGTTCAACTCATCGCTGACGACGAGACAGTCGGGTCCGCCGAGGGTCGCCAGAAGGCCGATGTTCGTGGCAAAGCCGGTGGGAAAGATCAGTGCGGCTTCAGTGTCTTTCCACGAACTGAGCTCGGCTTCGAGTTCGTCGTGTACGGGTCGAGAGCCGACGACAAGCCGACTGGCGGTGGCGCCGGCGCCCCACTTGTCGATGGCCGCCTTCGCCGCATCCATAACCGCGGGATGGGACGAGAGTCCCAAGTAGTCGTTGGATGCGAAGGACACGACCTCGCGGCCGTCGAGCTGACCCACTGGTCCGAGGGCGTCGAATGTTCGGGTGACTCGCCATTGGCCGGCGTCGCGTATTCGGGTGAGTTGCGATTCGGTCCAGTCGGCGAAGGCGGTCACGCCGAGTGCTCCGCCGCGGCAAGCATGCCGGTGGTGATCGCCTCGAGATCTTCGGCTGAGCTGACGTAGGGCGGCATCGTGTAGAGCAGACGGCCGAAGGGTCGGAGCCAGAGGCCACGATCGAGCAGCAGCTGTTGTGTGGCGGCCATGTCGACCGGCTCGTGCATCTCGAGGACCCCGATGGCCCCGAGTACGCGGACATCAGCGACGCTCGGGAGATCTTGAGCGGGCGCCAACCCGACTCTCAGGGCCGCTTCGATTCCGTCGACCTCGGCCTTCCAGTCGCGGGTGTCGAGGAGCCCCAACGAAGCGTTGGCGACGGCCGCAGCGAGTGGGTTGCCCATGAAGGTTGGCCCGTGCATGAGGGCGCCGCTCTCCGCCTGGTTCGCCCCCTCCGCAACCGCGGTAGTGCACATCGTGGCCGCCATCGACATGTAGCCGCCGGTGAGCGCCTTGCCGACGCACATAATGTCGGGCGAGATGCCGGCGTGTTCGCAAGCGAAAAGCTTCCCGCTGCGGCCGAACCCGGTGGCGATCTCGTCGGCAATGAGCAGCACCCCCGCCTGGTCACAGAGTTGGCGGACTTCGGTGAGGTAGGCCGGTGCGTAGAAGCGCATACCGCCCGCGCCCTGGACGATGGGTTCGAGGATGACCGCCGCGATCGTGTCGGCATTGTCATCGAGAAGGCGGCGGAATTCGACGAGATGGGCGTCTTCGAAGGTTTCGCCAAACGGTGGTTCGGGCGCAGGAGCGAAGAGCTGGCTCGGAAGAATGTCGGCGAACATCGAATGCATGCCATTGACCGGGTCGCACACCGACATGCAGGCGAGAGTGTCGCCGTGGTAGCCGTTGCGAACAGTCAGGAGTTTCGACCGTTCGGGCCGACCAACGCCGCGCTGGTATTGCAGCGCCATCTTGATCGCGACCTCCACTGACACACTTCCGGAGTCGGCCAGAAAGACGTGTTGGAGGCCGGCGGGGCTCATTGCCACCAGGCGTTCGCAGAGCTCAATTGCCGCGGGGTGCGTGATCCCGCCGAACATCACATGAGCGACCGCGTCGAGTTGGCTGCGTATTGCGTGATCGAGGACGGGATTGCGGTAACCGTGGATCGCCGCCCACCACGAGGACATGCCGTCGACCGCGGTTCGGCCATCGGCGAGAAGCAAACGGGTGCCCTCGGCGCCAACGACCGGAACCGCCGGGGCCGATGACGGCATCGACGCGTAGGGGTGCCAAACCGTGGCCCGATCGCGGGCTTGAAGATCGTCGGCGTCATACATGTGGGGGTGACTCTAGGCGGATGATCTCGGGCTGTCCCACCGTAAGCCATCGCTCCGAGAGCGACGTGCGGTAAGAATTGCCGGGCTTAGATTACCGCCCTAGGCTCAGCCGGAATGACGCAGACTCTGCTGGCCCCAGTCATCCGTTCGATGCTCGACACGAACGACACGCAGTTCTTCCAGAACCGCGACGACATGCTCGAACAACTGGAGATCATCGAGAGTCTCCTCGATGAAGCCGAGGCCGGAGGTGGGCCCGCTCGTATGGAACGGCTGCGCTCTCGCGCCAAGTTGCCGATCCGTGAGCGCATCGCCAACGTGCTCGATCCCGACAGTCCCTTCCTGGAGATCAGCCCGCTCGCGGCCTACCGCTCCGACTATGTGATGGGTGGCGGCATGGTGGTCGGCATCGGTGTGATCGCCGGTGTCGAGTGCGTGATCATGGGTAATGATCCGACCGTGTTGGCGGGCGCTCTCACGCCTTACGCCGGCAAGAAGTGGATGCGGGCGCTCGAGATCGCTCGCGACAACAAGATCCCCTATGTCAGCTTCGTGGAGTCGGCGGGCGGCGACCTTCGGGTGGAGACGGGTGGAGACGACGGCCGTCGCCGTGTGCAGACAGATCACTTCGCCGAGTCGGGTCGTTTCTTTTACGAGATGATCGAGCTGTCGAAGCTCGAGATCCCAACCGTCTGTGTGGTGTTTGGTTCTTCCACGGCCGGCGGCGCGTACCAACCAGGTCTGTCGGATTACACGATCATGGTGAAGGAACAGTCGAAGATGTTCCTGGCCGGTCCCCCGCTCGTCAAGATGGCGACCGGCGAAGAAACCGACGACGAGACACTCGGTGGGGCCGAGATGCACACCACCGTGTCGGGCGGTGGCGACTATTTCGCGGAAGACGAGATGGATGCCCTGCGTATGTGTCGTGAGGTTGTGTCGCACCTCAACTGGCGCAAGAAGGGGCCTGAGCCTCGGTTCGAGGTCGAACCGCCGATTTACGACCCCGACGAACTTTTAGGCATCATGAGCCGCGATCTCGTGAAGCCGGTGGACGTGCGCGACGTGATCGCTCGTGTCGTCGACGGCTCCCAGTTCGAAGAGTTCAAGCCTCGTTGGGGTTCCACGCTCGTCTGCGGTTGGGCATCGATTCACGGGTATCCGATTGGTGTGCTCGGCAACAACGGCCCGCTCTACCCCGACGCCGCGCAGAAGGCCGCGCACTTCATCCAGCTCAACAACACGATCGACGTGCCGCTCGTGTTCCTGCAGAACATCACGGGCTACATGGTGGGCAAGGACTTCGAGGCCGACGGCATCATCAAGAAGGGGTCGCAGATGATCAATGCGCTGGCCAACTCCACGGTGCCGCACCTGACCGTCATCCTCGGGTCCAGCTATGGCGCCGGCACCTACGGCATGTCCGGGCGGGCGTTTGGCAATCGCTTTACCTTCCTGTGGCCCACCGCGAAGATCGCGGTGATGGGCCCGAAGCAGATCGCCGGCGTGATGTCGCAGGTGCGTCGAGGCCAAGCTGCTCGCGCCGGTATCGAGTTCGACGAGGAGGCCGATGCGGAGACGATTGCCGCCGTCGAAGCCATCCAGGAGTCGGGCTCCCTCGCCCTTCGGGCAACGGGGGCGATCTCCGACGACGGAATCATCGACCCTAGAGACACCCGGCAAACGCTGGGGATGTGCCTGTCGGTGGTGCGGGCCGAAAATATTGAAGGTGCCGACGGATATGGAGTGTTCCGGCTGTGAGTACCACCACGCGCTTTCACACCCTTCTCGTCGCCAATCGGGGCGAGATCGCCTGCCGTGTATTCCGCACGGCCCGAGCCATGGGTCTTCGCACCGTGGCCGTTTTTGTCGAAGCCGACCGCGACGCGCTCTTCGTGCAAGAGGCCGACGAGGCCGTTCGTATCGACGCCTATCTCGACGGTGAAGCCGTCGTTGCTGCCGCCATAGCGACCGGCGCGGGCGCTATCCATCCCGGCTACGGCTTCTTGGCCGAGAACGCCGGCTTCGCGACTGCAGTCGTCGCTGCTGGCATTGCCTGGGTTGGCCCATCGACCGAGGCCATTGCTTCGATGGGCGACAAGATCGAAGCGAAGAAGCTGGCGGTCGCCGCCGAGGTTCCCGTGCTGGAGTCGACCGATGATCCGGCCGAGTTCGCCAACATCGGGTTTCCGCTTCTGATCAAGGCGGCCGCCGGTGGCGGCGGCAAAGGAATGAGAGTCGTTGAGTCAGCCGACGGGCTTGAGGACGCGACCCAAGCCGCCCAACGTGAGGCGTTGAGCGGTTTCGGTGATGACCGAGTGTTCGCCGAACGTTACGTCCCGCGGGCTCGCCATATCGAGATTCAGATACTCGGTGACCAGCACGGCAACCTTGTTCACCTCGGCGAACGCGAATGCAGCATCCAGCGTCGTCACCAAAAGGTGATCGAGGAATCGCCTTCACCATTCGTTTCCGCTGAAATGCGGGCCGCGATGGGCGAAGCCGCCCTGAGGCTCGCGTCGGCGCTGAGTTATGCCTCCGCGGGCACCGTGGAATTCCTGGTCGACAACGACAGCGGCGAGTTCTTCTTCCTCGAAGTGAACACCCGGCTCCAGGTCGAACATCCGGTGACGGAAGAAGTCACCGGGATCGACCTCGTTCGCGAACAAATACGCGTCGCCATGGGTGAGCCGCTCGGCTACGACCAGTCCGCCATCGGCTTCGCCGGACACGCCATCGAGGCGCGTCTCTATGCGGAAGACCCGACCAACGATTTCCTGCCTGCGATCGGCGAGTTGGAGGCTTTTGAACCCGCCACGGAGCCTCCCGTTCGCTGGGATACGGGCGTGGGCCCGGGTTCCGTCATCACGGTCGACTTCGACCCGATGATCGCCAAGGTGATCGCCACTGGTCCGACCCGCGGTGAGGCGGCGGCCACATTGGCCCTCGCGCTGGAGCGACTGCACCTCGGTGGCACCATCACCAACCGAGATTTCCTGGCCGCGACGCTGCGCCACGATGCGTTCATCGCCGGCGATACCACCACCGACTTCATCGAGCGGGTGGCACCCGCTCGTGGCCGTGAGATTGTCGACTCCGAGCGGCGCTGGCTGGCGGTGGCTGCCGCTATGTGGCTCCAGGGCGCCAATCGCGCCGGAGCCACCACGTTGCCGTCGATCTCGAGCGGCTTCCGCATCGGGCGGTTGGCCCCGGAGCGGGTCCAACTCGGTCACGGCGACGAAGAGGTCGTCGTCTACTACCGGGCGAACCGCAACAACTCGTTCCGGATCGGCCAGAGCGAGACCGAAGGCGTTGCCGTCGTCCACACCTGGTCGAACGAAAAGTTGGATCTCGAGTTCGATGGGCGGCGTCGGGTCATGCGGGTCACGAGGGCGGGCCAACACCTCCACCTCACTGGTGGTGGCGGGGGAATCAGCTTCGAGCTCATTCCTCGGTTCTCCGTTCCGGAGCCAGAGATCCCCGGTGGCGCCATCGCTGCGCCGATGCCGGGGAAGGTGATTGAGTTGAGAGTCGGAGTGGGCGACACGGTCGAGGCCGGACAGGTCGTTGCGGTGCTCGAAGCCATGAAGATGGAGAACCATCTACGGGCCGCCGAACACGGCACCGTCACCGAAATTCGAGCTGCCGTGGGCGACCAGGTAGAGAAGGACGCACTACTCATGGTGATCGACGACGGATCTGAGGAAGGTGGCTCCGATGAGTGAGCCCATTCGTATCGCGAATTGTTCGGGCTTCTACGGCGACCGTCGCAGCGCCGCCCGCGAGATGGTGGAGGGCGGCGATATTGGTGCCCTCACCGGCGACTGGCTGGCTGAACTCACGATGCTCATCCTCGCTCGTACCCAAGCGAAACGGCCGGGCTCAGGTTATGCCCGCACTTTCGTCCAGCAGATGGAAGAGGTAATGGGGACGTGCCTCGACAAGGGCATCAAGGTGGTCAGCAATGCGGGCGGCCTCGACCCCGACCATTGCGCCGAAGCCGTGCAGGAAGTGGCCGACAAGCTCGGCCTCTCCCCCACGATCGCCTACGTCAACGGCGACAACATCCTTCCCCGACTCGCCGAGTTCGCCGCGGCCGGGATCGAGCTGATGAACTTCGAAACCGGCGAGGCGGTCGCTCCCGTCGACTACATCTCGGCCAACGCGTATCTCGGGGCATGGGGCATCGTTGATGCGCTCAACCGGGGCGCCGACATCGTGGTCACGGGCCGAACCACCGATGCTGCCATCGTGTGCGGTCCGGCCGCCTGGCACCACGGGTGGACCCGCGAACAGCTCGACGAGATGGCGGGCGCCGTTGTTGCCGGCCATGTCATCGAGTGTGGCACCCAGGCCACCGGCGGCAACTACTCCTTCTTCACCGAGATCGAAGGTCTCGAACGACCGGGCTTCCCGTGGGCCGATGTGGCCGCTGACGGCTCGTCCGTGATCGGCAAACATGAAGGCACCGGCGGCGGTGTCACCGTTGGCACGGTCACCTCACAACTTCTCTATGAGATCGGTGGCCCGGGTTATCTCGGCCCCGACGTTACGAGCCGGTTCGACACCATCGGCCTCGAGCAGACTGGCCCTGACCGCGTGCGAATCTCGGGGGTGAAAGGCCAGGCGCCCCCCGACACACTGAAGGTGTCGATGAACTCCTGGGGCGGCTTCCGTAGCGACCTGAGCATCGCGCTCACCGGCCTCGACATCGAAGCGAAGGCGACGCTTGTTGAGCGAGCTTTCTGGCGATCGTCTCGGTTTGGGCCTGATGAATTCGAGAGTGTCACAACCCAAGTGGTGCGCACCGACAAAGACGACCCGGCCAGCAACGAAGAGGCGGTCGGCGCGTGGCGAATCACGGTGAAAGACAGTGACGAGGCCAAAACGAAGTCGATCGGTTCGGCCATGAACGATCTGGCTCTGGCATCGATTCCCGGGTTCTTCGGATTGGGCGGTGGCGGTCTCGGTAAACCCTTCGGTGTACACACCTCGGGCCTGGTCCCCCGAGACCTGGTTCCGCAACATGTGGTGGTGCTCGGCGGCGACCGCACCGTCGTCGATTCCGACGCTCCCGCGGCCACTCCTTCCGTCGAAGCCGTCGTGCCCATGCCGGCACCCGCGCCGACCGGCGACACCGTTCGTACTGCACTCGGACGAGTGGTCGGAGCCCGCTCGGGCGACAAGGGCGGCAACGCGAACCTGGGTGTCTTCGTGCGTTCCGCCGAGGCGTATACCTGGCTCGACGAGCTGCTCACGACCGAGAAGCTCCGTGAGTTGATGCCGGAGGCCGCCGACCTGAGAATCGAACGCTTCGCCCTTCCCAACATCTGGTCGATCAATTTCCTGATCCACGGCATCTTGCAGCGTGGGGTTGCGTCGTCGACCCGCCAGGACGGGCAAGCCAAGGGCTTGGGCGAATGGCTGCGAGCCCGCCACGTCGACATTCCCACCGCACTGCTCGGAGAGGGCTGACATGGATTTCGATTTCCCACCCGACGACGATCCCCGCCGCACCGAGATTCGTCGGTGGCTGGAAGAGAATCCGGCGCCGTCGGCCGATGACCTTCTGGTGCAGGGGTACATCGTTCCCCACTGGCCTGCCCCGTACGGACTCAGCGCCGATCCAATGCATCAGATCATCATCGACGAGGAACTCGCCCGAGCCGGTGTGCGCCGGCCGAGCAACCCGATCGGCATCGGCTGGGCTGCGCCCACCATCCTGCAGCACGGCACCGACGATCAGAAGCAACGATTCCTTCCCGGTCTGTTGACCGGCAGGGACATCTACTGCCAGATGTTCAGCGAGCCCGATGCCGGGTCTGACTTGGCCAGTCTTGCAACCCGAGCCGAGAAGGATGGCGACGAATACGTCATCAACGGATCGAAGATCTGGACCAGCGGTGGCCACTACTCGAAGTACGGAATCCTGATCGCCCGGACCAACCCGGACGCGCCGAAGCACAAGGGCATCAGCTACTTCGTCTGCCCGACCGACCTTCCCGGCATCACGATGACGCCAATCATCGACATGACCACGGCGTACAGCTTCAACCAGACGTTCTTTGACAACGTTCGTTTGCCCGCCGAATACCTGATTGGTGACGAGAACGACGGCTGGCGGCTCGCCAAAGTCACGCTCGCCAACGAGCGCGTCTCGCTTAGCTCCGCCGGCTCGCTCTGGGGCGCGGGGCCGTCAGCCGAGAAGCTCATCGAACTTATTCGGGACAACGGCGGGCTCGAAGAACCCGTGATGCGGGATCGGGTGGCGAAACTTCACATCGAGGCCGAGGTGCTTCGACTGAACCGCGCTCGCAGCCTGAGTGCCCGCCTCAACGGCAAGACGCCAGGCCCGGAAGCGTCGATCCAGAAGATCATGGCTGACGAACATGGCCAACACGTGATGGAACTGGCGAAGGACCTCGTCGGTGCCCAGGGTTTGCTGGAAGGGTCGGGCCCGGTTGGCGACCTGCCCCCGTCGATGCAGAGCGGCGCGACCGAGGTGAACTTCGACGGTGTGATGCCGGGCGTCGACCGCATCTGGCACTACGGCTTCTTGTTCTCGCCCGCGCTCACCCTGGGCGGCGGCACCTTCGCCGTACAGCGAAATATTGTGGCAGAAATGGTGCTCGGACTTCCTCGTGAGCCGAATGTCGAAAAGGGTCTGACCTGGAAGGAGACTCGCTCACGATGAGTGCGCCGGAAGCCCCGTCGATCACGCTCGAGGAGCGTTTGGCGGCGGTCCCGCGCCCGATGCCGGTGATGAGCCGCGAGGAAGCGGCCGCGCTCACCGCTCGCCAGCGGGAGATCCTCGATGATCTCTCCGCGCTCATGTCTGACGGTTTCGCCCATCTCACCATGGCCGACATCGCGGGCCGACTCGGGTGTTCGCTGCGCACGCTCTACGGCATTGCCCCCAATCGCGACCTTCTCGTGTTGGTGGCGTGTGATCGCTCGCTCTGGGGCGCCGGACGGGTTGCCCGACGAACCGTCGGACCGGCCGGCGATCAGGAGCCGCTCGACGGTGTGCGCCGGTATCTCCTGGCCGCAACGCGGGCGGTCGGCGCAACGACTCCAAAGCTCGCCGCGGACCTCACCCGGCTGCCCGGCGGTCTGGAGCTCAGCGATGCCCACACGCAGTATCTGATCGCAATCACGAAGGAGCTGCTCGACATCGCGGTAGAGCGGGGCGACATCGCCGCGGTCGACACCAACACGGTTTCGGTTGCTCTTGCGAGTATCTCCAACGTCTTCACCCAGCCCCACGTGATCGATACGCTCGCTGGCTCGCCGAAGGCCGCCGCCGATCAGATCATCGACATCATTCTCCGGGGCCTCGTCGCCCCCAACCAATAGCGGAGCTTCCATGCACGTCACCGACGTTCTCGCCGACCTCGTCGCCGAGCAACACGCACTCGATCCCATCGTTCGACAACTGTCCGACGAGGACTGGATCACCTCCACTGCTTCACCGCGTTGGACGGTGACCGAGCAGGTCGCCCATCTCACCTACTTCGACCACACCGCCGCGTTCGCGATCAATACGCCCGACCGTTGGGACGAAGAGACGAAGCGTCTCTTTGGTGCCGCCGGCGAGGGCGATGTGGGGGTGGACAACCTCACCCTCCGGGCGGTTTGTGACCTCCCGGCGTCGGAACGGCATGGTGCTTGGCTTGTCGGTCGCAACGCGCTCGAACAGGCCGGCCAAGCCTTGGCCGACGACGCTCGTGTGCCCTGGTACGGGCCTTCGATGGGGGCCAAGTCGTTTCTTACTGCTCGGCTGATGGAGTGCTGGGCCCATGGCCAGGACATCGTCGATGCCGTCGGCGCGACCCGCGATGCTTCGGATCGTCTTCGTCACATCGCCCAACTCGGCTTCATCACTCGTGGGTGGACGTACATCAACCGCAAAATGGAGATGCCCGAAGGTGACGTGCGGGTGGTGCTCGATGCACCGTCGGGAGACACCTGGGTGTGGGGCCCCGAAGACGCGACCTCCACGGTTCACGGTGCGGCCGAAGCCTTTTGTTTGGTGGTTACCCAGCGCCGCAACCTCGCCGACGTCACGCTCGATGTGCAGGGTGATGCCGCGGCCGACTGGTTGAACATGGCGCAGGCCTTCGCGGGCCCACCTACCGACGGACCGACCGCAGGGACCTTCTCATGAGCGTTGTGCTGACCGAGACCACCCGCAGCGTCACCACAATCACCCTCAACGACGACGAGAACCGCAATGCGCTCGGCCCCGACCTGATCGAAGGTCTGATGGACGCGATCGACGCGGCGGATGCCGACCCGAGCGTGCGAGTGATCGTGCTCACCAACAACGGATCAGTCTTCTGCGCAGGCGCCAACCTCAAGACGGGCAACCAGGGCCGAGCGGGTTCACCGACCGGGATGGACCTGTTCAGCCGCTTCCGAAAGTCCCCAAAGCCCTTCGTCGGAAAGATCAACGGACATTGTGTCGCCGGTGGGATGGGCCTGGCCGCGGCCATGGACATTGCGGTGGCTGTTGATACGGCCAAGTTCGGTTTCACCGAGGTTCGTATTGGCGTGGCCCCGGCCATGATCTCGGTGCTGTGTCTGCCGAAGATGCGGCCCGCCGACGCGGCGGCAGCCTTTCTGCGAGGCAACCGGTTCTTGGCGCCGGAAGCGGTCCGCTTGGGATTGATCAACGAGGCGGCCCCCGCCGATCAGCTCGACGCCTCGATTGACGCGATCGTCGACGACCTCCGTATGGCCGGGCCCAACGCTCTGGCCGCGACGAAGAGCCTGCTCACAACCATTCCTGGGATGTCGGTGGACGACGCCTTCGAGTGGACGGCGAAGCTCTCAGCTGATCTCTTCCGCCAGGACGAGGCCCGGGAAGGCATGACTGCCTTCCGCGAAAGACGACCACCGAACTGGGTCGCGGAGATCCACGAGTAAGACGCGCTACCGCAGCGAGAGCTGAAGCTGCGAGGTCAACATCGCCACGAGTTGATTGGCCGTGTCGTCGACCGCGACCGGCAACGTGAGACGGCCGGTGCGGTGGAGAACCACGAAGCCATACACGCTCGAGACGAAGAGGCGGGTCCAGTGGATTCGGGCGGTCTCGTCGAGGCCACAGGATGCGAGCACGATCTCGAGGGGTCGGCCGACTGCGTCGATGGCGGCCTGGAGTTCGGGGTCGTTCTCCGCCGGATGGAGTGCCGCCTCGTAGAGGGTCGGGCGGTTCTGGGCGAACGAAAGGTGGGCTTGAACGATGGCCGCGACAGCGTCGATCCCGTCGACGCCGATGCTCGCGCCGATCACTACTTCGGCGAGTTCGTAGAGCCCCGCCGCGGCCACGGCCCGTTCGAGACCCGCGGATCCGTCGACATGGGCATAGAGCGACTGTGGTCGAATGCCGAGTCGACGGGCCAGCGCCCCCAACGTGACCGCATCAAGGGCTTGGCCTTCGTCGAGCATGGCGATCGCCGTGGCGATCACGTCGTCTCGGCTGATTCCTGCTCGTGCGGCCATCCGTCGCTCCCCCTTGCGTTCTGTGTCGAAGAGTATCAGACTGTAGTCTGATGGCAACAGACAGCTCCTCACAAGACAGTTTCGCACCAGACAGTGCACCGATGCTCGAACTCGACGGTGACGATCCGATCGAACTGATGACCGCCTACGCCACCCACGGCTGGGGAGATGGGCTTCCCCTCGTCGCGCCTACCGAGGAGCGAGTGACGGCGATGCTCGGCGCTGATGGCAAGGACCCCGACGAAGTTATCGCCGTACTCCCGCCGCGTTCGGGCCTCGCCACGCGCCGGATGATCGCCGTCAACGCCGTACTGGCCGGCTGCGATCCGGTGCAGCTGCCGGTGTTGGTCGCGGCGGTGCAAGCCCTCGCCCACCCGGATTTGAATCTGCGCGGTGTCAACGCCACCACCCATCCCGTCGCTCCCCTCCTTATTGTCCATGGCGAGATTGCCGAACGAGCGGGTTTCAACAGCGGACTCGGCGCCTTTGGCCCCGGCAATCGGGCCAACGCCACAACCGGTCGAGCGCTGCGGCTCATCCTTTTGCACATTGCGGGCGCCACTCCGGGCCCCGGCGACGTCTCCACGCAGGGCGGCCCCGCGAAGTACAGCTTCTGTGTGGCGGAGAATCTCGCCGAATCGCCATGGGGCAGCTACGCCGCGTCCGCCGGTGTGACATCGGCGTCCGCCGTCACGGTGCATTGCGGCGAAGCCCCGCACAATGCCCATGACATGGAGTCGGCCGAGCCGGCCGCGATCCTGAACAAGATCGCCTCGGCGATGACCTCGACGGGGCAAAACAACGCACCGATCAGTCAGGGTGAGTACTTCGTGGCCCTGTGTCCGGAGCACGCAGCCGCCTGCGCCGGCGAGGGCTGGACCCGCGACGACGTGGCGTCCTTCCTGTTCCAGCGGGCCCGCATGCCGGCGGGAGAACTGCGTCGGGCCTTCGACCTTCGCGCCTGGGAGCCCTGGCAGCGAGACATGGGCGACGACGAGCTGATGGCGATGACGGGCCACCCCGACAACATCAAGGTGTTTGTTGTCGGCGGTCCTGGCAAACACAGCAGTGTCATCCCCAGTTGGGGTATGACGAAGAGCGTCACCGTGGCGGTCGACGAACCGAGGAGTACTGAATCGTGAAGGTCTATACCCCCGCCGGACAAACTGGGCCGGAACCCGTCGGGCTCGCCCCCTCTCCGCCCGTGCTGGCCGGAAAGCGAATCGGCATCCTCGACAACACCAAACCCAACGCGGGGGTGTTGCTCGGCCGGTTGGCCGAACGCCTCGCCGACCGAACCGGCGCCACGGTCTCGCTCATCGAGACGAAGAACGCCGCGCTCGCCGCGCCAGACGATGTGCTCGAACGCCTCAGCAAGGAGGTCGAGCTGGTGTTAACCGGCTCGGCCGATTGAGGCAGCTGCACGTCGTGGAGTGTCCACGACTCCGTCCAGCTCGAGGCCGCCGGCCGCCCCACCGTGGTCGTGACGACCACGAAGTTCCGCATGCTCACCGACCAGGTAGCCGCATCGCTCGGGCAACCCGACGCACGGATAGTTGAGGTGCCCCATCCACTCGGCGGCACCGACGTGGAGTCAGTCGAGCGCTGGGCCGACGCCGCCGTCGAGGAAGTCCTTCAACTCCTTACGGGAGCATCCTGATATGGCCATAGAGATCGACCACACCGGCCGAGCCGCGCTGGTCACCGGAGCCGGCGCCGGTATCGGGCGCGAGATAGCCCGCTGGCTCGCTCGTACGGGGGCATCGGTGGCCGTCAACGACATTCGAGAGTCGTATGCCGCCGCCGTTGTAGCGGAGATCGAGGCGGAGGGCGGCACCGCGATTCCCGTGATCGCCAACTGCCGAGACGATGACGCGGTCGATGAGATGGTCGCCACCACGATCGACTCGCTTGGTGGTCTCGATATCGCCATCAACAACATCGGCATGATCCCGCCCGGCCGACGGCCGAAGCCCTTCGTGGAATATCGCGGCGACGATTGGCGCGACATCATCGACCAAAACCTCACCCTCGCCGCGGTCTGCGGCCGGGCTGAGGCGGAGGCGATGACCGCGCGGAACGGCGGCGTCATCCTTTTCGTCACGTCGGGAGAGACCACTCGCCCGTCGCCCTACAACTCGGCTTACGCGGCCGCGAAGGCCGCGATCAATCACCTCGTCACATCGATGGCCGTCGAGCTCGGCCCCAGCGGCATCCGGGTGAACGCCATGGCGCCCGGCACGACCCGCACCGAGGCGGTCGCCGCCGCATTCACCGAAGAACGGATGGAAGCGATCGCCGCATCCACTCCCCTACGCCGCGTCGTCGAGCACGACGAGTTGGCCCGGCTCGCCGCGTTCCTTACCAGCGACCTCGCCCGCTGCATCACTGGGCAGTTCATCCTGGCCGACGCCGGTGCCTTCCTGTCTCGCAATCGACCACCCAACGATGAGGGCCTGAAGACGCCCATCCAAGGAACAAGCGTCAAATGATCAGCGCCGATAACGCCACCGCCGCGATCGTTGGTGTCCGAGACCTCGTGGCGGCTGACGGCGGCGACATCGTTGTCAGCGGCACTGATGAGCAGAGCGTCACGCTCACGCTCATTCTCGACACGGCCGAGTGCGCTGAATGTGTGATGCCCCGCTCCTTCTTGGAGACGGTGGCTCTCGACATGATGCAACCCGCCCTTCCTGGGTTGTTGTCGGTATCGATCCTCGACCCTCGTGAACCGGACCTCGTATGAGCGACGTCGCCTTGATCATCGAACCAGACGGTGGCGTACTCACGCTGACCAACAACGACGCGCCGATCAATCGCATGACCTTCGAGTACATGGATCAGGTCGAGGTGGCAGTCGATGAAGCAGCTCATGAGTGTGCATGGAGAGGCCGGCGAAATGAACCGAGTGCTCGATCAGCGTCGTCGGGTGCTTGGCCGGATCGAGAACATGGGCAAACCCTCGATCGCGACGCTCTTTGGGTACTGCCTGGGTGGAGGCCTCGAACTGCCTCTGGCGTGCCACTTCCGGCTCGCACCGTCGGCCGTGACCACCCGCACCGCAGAGAACTGGTGCCACGGAGAGAGGCCCTATGACACACACTGTTGCACTGATCGGCGGCTCGGGCTTTCTCGGCACCGCGCTTCGCGAGCGCCTCGTGGGCGACAACATCGAGGTGCTCGTATTTGGTCGCGGCCCCGCGTCACAGCACGACGGCTGGCGCTCAGTGCAGTGGGATGCCGTCTCGCTGGGTCCGTGGGTTGACGAGCTCGGCGCGGCCGACACGATCGTGCACCTCGCGGGCAAACGAGTCGACTGTCGACCGTCGGAACGAAATCTGGCCGAACTCATCGCCTCGCGAGCCGGAACCGTCAACCTCGTTGGCGCCGCGCTCGAACGCCTTGGGCACGTTCCCGACGCTTGGATCCAGCTCTCATCGCTCGCCCGTTTTGGCGACGTACCCGAGGGGCATATCGACGAATACTCTCGTCTTCCGCTCTCCGGAGTCCCGCAACAGGTCGAGGTGTGTCGTCGCTGGGAACAGGCCTTTCGGGAAGTCACCGAGAAGATCCCGAGGACGGTGCTCCTCCGACCCGGCATCGCCATCGGCGGCGCCGGCGACCCCGCAACCAAACAAATGACTCGACTGGTTCGCTTGGGCCTTGCTGGTCCGGTGGCGGGCGGTCGCCAGTGGGTGTCGTGGATCGCCGCGGAAGACATGTTTGCCCTGCTGCGCCGCGCCGTGACGAACGACGTCATGAGCGGCACCTACCACCTGACCGCTCCAGAACCCGTCACGAATCGTGAGTTCATGGCCGCCTATCGACGAGCCCTGGGCCGTCGGTTCGGCCTGCCCGCGCCCCGGATCGTCACGCAGGTCGGTGCACGGCTGCTCGGGTCCGATCCCGCCCTCGTCCTTACCGGTCGGGCCGCGATCCCCCGCCGCCTCCTCGACGAGGGTTACACCTTCGCCGTGACCGATCTCGACGAAGCAGTCGACCGGGCGATATCAGCAATGCCGTAGCGCGGCACTAAGTTGGCTCGCCATGACGCTCACTGATGAAGACATTCGCTCGCGCACCCAGGCAGTCATCGATGACGTGGGTGTCGAAGCGGAAGAAGTCGCCTTCCGGAGTGCGCTGTGGGACGCCGGCCTCGCGATGGTGCAGTTCCCCGAGGGTAAAGGCGGACTTGGCCTCTCGCCCGGTCTGCAGGGAGCCGTGGAAGACACGATTCGGGAAGCGGGCCGGGCCTTTCACCCGCTCGCGGTGAACACCATTGGTATTGGTATGGGCCTCCCAACGGTGCTCACGTATGGCTCCGATGAACATCACGAGAAGCACCTGAAGCGGATCTTCACCGGAGAAGACTGGTGGTGCCAGATGTTCAGCGAGCCGAGCCACGGCTCCGATGTGGCCGGTCTCTCGAGCCGAGCCGTTCGCGACGGCGACGAGTGGATCGTGAACGGTCAAAAGGTTTGGACCAGCGTGGCCCATATCTCTCGTTACGGCATGTTGCTCGTGCGCACCGATCCCGACGCCCCGAAACACAAGGGGCTGTCGTATTTCATCCTCGACATGCACGCGCCCGGCGTGGAGATTCGGCCGCTGTACCAGATCACGGGCGATGCCGAATTCAACGAGGTGTTCTTCACTGACGTACGAGTGCCCCACGAAAATCTGCTGGGTGATGTCGGCGACGGTTGGCGAGTGGCGACGACCACGCTGATGAACGAACGCGTGGCCCTCGGCGGAAGTACCGCCCCACGCGGTTCGGGCAATATCGCCACGCTGGTCGATGAATGGAACAAACGAAAGGACAGCCTCTCAGTGGCTGCTCGCGCCTCGCTCCAGGATCGCGTGAGTCAGCTCTGGATCGAAGCAGAGGTTGGCCGTCTCACCACCCTGCGAGCCCGTTCAAACTCCACCGTCGGCAATCCCGGCCCCGAAGGTTCAGTGGGAAAGCTTGCGAGCGCCGAGTTGAACAAGCGGATCTGGAACACGCTGATGGATGTGCTCGGTTCCGAAGGGATGATGCACACCCCCGGATACCCGCTGACGCGGAATCTGGGCGGCCGCGACACCTATACGGCGTCGAAATCGTTCTTGCGCTCGCAAGCCAACACGATCGAGGGCGGCACCTCAGACATCATGCGCAACATTCTGGGCGAGCGCGTTCTTGGTCTTCCTGGCGAGCCCCGCGTCGACAAGAACGTGGCGTGGAAAGACATTCCCAGCTAACAGATTTGGCCCGAAGGTTCAGCTCAGTTGAAGAGATCGGCTTCTTCGCGCTTGAGTTCTTCCCACCACGGCTGGAACTGGAACCAGCCGGCCAGGTCGTTGCCCTGCTGTTCGAAACCGGCCTGACAGAGTTCTTCAGGGATATCGACGGGATCGCCCGCCGCTTCGGCGAGGAGTTGCGTCTGACAGCAGCGGTCGAGCGCCACGAACCACCACACGGCGGCCTCGACTGACCCGCCGACGGTGATCAGTCCGTGGTTCTGGTGGATCAAAGCCTTCTTGTCGCCCAGACTCGCAGCCATCTTGGCGCCATCTTCGGCATCGAGGACGACGGCGCCGCCACCATCGGAGTGCATCGCGATGTCGTTGTAGAACATCGTGTGGTCCTGTGTGAGCATTCGCAGTGGTTTCGCCATCGCCGCGAACGTGCGCCCGTGCATCGAGTGGCAGTGGGCCGCAGCCATGACATCAGGTCGAGCATCGTGCAGGCTCGAATGAATCGCGAAGGCGGCGGTGTTCACCGGTCGATCGCCGATCACGACTTCACCCTTGTGGTTGACACAGATGAGGTCGGACACCTGCATGTACTTGAAGTTCTTGCCGAACGGATTCACCCAGAAGTGATCCAAATGTTCGGGGTCGCGCACGGTCACATGACCGGCGACACCCTCGGCGAGCCGAAGGCGACCAAGCATTCGCAGTCCGCCGGCCAGGCTCTGCTTACGGCGGAGCCGTTCTTCTTCGATCGTTGCGGTGGGCTCCGGGAACGGGAAGGAGACGTCTTTGAACTCAGGCTCGAAGCCCCCGGTATCGGGGCGGTTCTGCAGATCAGTCATATCTTCACGGTAGCTGTCCGTCGCCGGACGCGGAAGCCGGTGACGGTCAGGGGCGCCGACGAAACTCAATGCCGTCGAACTCGCCGCTGTCGCGCCACGCCTGGATGTGCGCAAAGTAGGCAACTGGACCGGCCGGATATCCGAGCCGATCGAGCACGTTGCTATCGCCGGGCTGGCCTTCATTGTTGTAATAACCCGGCGTGCAATCGGCGCCTCCGCCAAACGTGCGGCCGCCGGCCACCAGCAGCTCGATCCACGCGTCAACGGCCGCGACGGTGGGTTCGACTTCGTCAGCGGATTCGGCTTCGGCGTGCTGAACAATCGCCCCAATCGTTGCTCCGGCCTCGACGAGATTGTGCGGCACGTTGGAGATCAGGTTCGCGGCCTGCGCAGGGCTGACATAGAACGCGTTGGGGAAGCCATGCATCTGCAGGCCGTGGAGAGTGCGCATGCCATCGGCCCAATGGTCGGAGAGGCGCAGGCCGTTGCGGCCGGTGACGTCGAACCCGGCTCGTCGCGTGAGGGCGGTGCCTACTTCGAACCCGGACGCATAGATGATGCAGTCGAGCGGGTACTCCTCCCCGGCGACCACGACGCCGGCCGGAGTGATGGCCTCCACACCCTGACCATTGGTATCGATGATGTGCACGTTCGGCCGGTTGAACGTGTCGAGGTATTCGTCGTGGAAACACGGACGTTTGCAGAGTTGGCGGTACCAAGGCTTGAGCGCCTCCGCCACCATCTCGTTTTGCACGATCTCGTCGACCCGGCCCCGGATCTCGTCCATCTTCTCGTCGTCGCTGTCGTGATACGCCTGCTCCATCGCCGCCGGGCTGAAGTCACCCGCGTTGGCGAACACCCGATCGCGGATGCGCTGGGAGATGTCGGTCCAGCCGTCCATCACGAGATCTTCGTCCGTGAAACCACCGGTCTGCAGTGTGGTGAAGTTCATGAGCCATTTCTGTTGCCACCCTTGCTCGAGTGTGGCGAACCACTCCGGGTCGGTCGGGCGGTTGTTGCGGACGTCGATCGACGAAGGCGTCCGTTGGAAGACGAAGAGTTCGCCGCAGGCCCGCCCGAGGTAGGGAACACACTGGACCGACGTCGCTCCGGTGCCGATGATTCCGACCCGCTTGTCAGCCAGGTTCTCCATCAGCGCACCCGACGGGTCGCCGCCGGTGTAGTCGTAGTCCCAACGGGTGGTGTGGAAGGTGTGCCCCACGAACGATTCGATGCCCGGAATTCCGGGCAGCTTGGGGCGATGGAGTGGGCCGGTGCCCATGGCGATGTACTTGGCCCGGATACGGTCGCCGCGGTCGGTGGCGATCAACCATCGGCCAAGGTCCTCGTCCCACGTCACGTCGGTGACTTCCGTCGAGAAGACAGCGTCGTCGTAGAGGCCGAAATGTCGACCGATTCGCTGGCAGTGTTCGAGGATCTCGGGCGCGTGGGTGTACTTCTCCGAGGGCATGTGACCGGTCTCTTCGAGAAGGGGCAGGTAAACAAACGCCGCCGTGTCGCACTGGGCCCCCGGATAACGATTCCAATACCAGGTACCGCCGAAGTCACCGCCCTTCTCAATGATTCTCACGTCGGCGATTCCGGCCGAAGACAGCGCAGCCCCCGCAACGAGGCCGGCGAAACCGCCACCGACGAAGGCGAACGTGACTTCGTCGTCGAGGGGCTCCCGCTCAACGCGCGCCACGTACGGGTCGTCGACGTAACGAGCGAACTGGTCCGTCACCTCGATGTACTGCTCGTTGCCATCGGCGCGCAGACGTTTTTCGCGCTCAGCTCGATAACGGGCGTGCGTGGTTTCTCGGTCGATCACCCGATCAGGATGGCAAACAAACGCTCAGTGCGAAGAACCGAGAACGTCGGTAGCCGTGAGGACGAAGAGCGCAAGCGTGAACACACTCGCGCTCAGCACCACATTCCGAGCGCTGCGTCGCCCGGTGTCGGGGTTGTGGACCGCAGGGAGGGTGTCGACCGTGGCCACGTAGAGGAAGGTGCCGGCGCTGAACAGCAGGGCCAGTGCGACGGCCCCGCCGTCGGCGCCCTCGAGTAAGCCGTAGGACACGAGCAAGGCGGCCGGAGTTGCTATCGCAAACCAGATCAAGCCACCGACCGAGCCCGCCCGAACATCGTCGTCGTGCAGGGAGAAGAGACCAAGACTGACCGCGGCAGGAATGCGGTGCACCAGCACGCCGAGGGCCACGACCGCAGAGACGGCCTCGTCGCCGGCCGCCGCGGCCGCACCGATGGCGATTCCGTCGGCCACGGAGTGCAAGCTCAGCCCGAGGGCAAGTACCTTCGCCGAGGTCGGGTGGTGGACATGCCCGTGGCCATGCCCTGCGACATGGTCGTGGTGCTCCTCATGGACCGCGTGGCCGATGCCGAGCCCTTCCAAGAGCATGATCGCCAGGAAACCGGCCAGGATCATCGCGCCCAGCACGACGGGGTCATACGCGAAAGCCTCGCCATCGCTGGCCTCCGCGGCGGTGTGGAAACCCTCAGGTATGACGACCACCAGCGCGCTGGCGAGAAGAAGACCCGATGCGATTCCGGTCAGGTCGCTCAGCCGGTTGCCATTCACGCGACTACCGAGGCGGATCGGCGCAAAGGTTGCCGCGAGCGACACAACGAAGATCACGACGGCAATGGTGATGACATTCATGGCGGCCGAGGATAACTGTCCAACGCTTTCTTGCCTCCATGGCAGAGGCGGCGTGGCGCGGGGCCGTTGGCGTACGGTTGGACTCGATGCGACAGAGCCGATTCCATCTCGCCATTCCGGTTTCCGACCTGGACAAGAGCCGCGAGTTCTATCGCGAAGTGCTCGGACTTTCGGAGGGCCGCAGCGACACCACCTGGGTGGATTTCGATTTCGATGGCCATCAGCTGGTCCTCCATGAGGTCCCCCGCCACGCGGGCATCGCCGGCTCGAATCCGGTCGACGGCGACGCGGTCCCAGTCCCCCACTTCGGGTTACTCCTCGACCCTGCGGCCTGGCGTTCGTTGCGTGATCGTCTGCAGGCGGCCGACGTCAGCTTCGTGATCGAACCGCACACACGATTCGCGGGATCGGTTGGAGAGCAGGCGACCATGTTCTTCCTTGACCCCTCGGGTAATGCCCTCGAGTTCAAGGCCTTCGCCGACGACGATCAGGTATTCGCCACCTGAACGACCGGCACGGGGCTGTCGACCGTCACCCGGCCGTCCGCGTATGCCTCGACGGTGACAAACCCGTGTGGTGTTGGCACGGTGGCTTTGGCCCACTCGAGGCCACCGAGGGCAGGAGCGACGCGAACTGATGCGTAGCCCGGCTCGTTCGGGGTGATTCCGAGCGTGTGGACGATGAGATCTCTGGTCGGGGTACTTGACCACCCGTGACAACGCGTGCCACCGGCCCAACACTCCGGCCACGAGGTTTCGCCTCGATCGACGAAACGTGCCCAGTCACGGCACAACTCGGCGATCAGGTCCGCCCGACCGGCCATCGCCAGCGCGTCGTGCAGCACATATCGGAAGAACGGCTCCGTCTCCACGATTTGTGTCTCGGTATCCCAGTCGGGTGCCGGATAACCGACCGCCATGTACATCGCCCCCGAGAGCTGTCCCTCGACGGTAACGGTGTCCATGTACCAGGAGTGTTGGATGAGTCGAGTGCGATCGGTAATGGCGGAGACCACCGCGTCCACCCGTGACGGTGGCACGGCCTCAGCGACCAGGGCCGCCGCGCCCGCGGCTTGTGATGCTGCGGCCTGCTGCTCGCCGTCGACGACGTGGTCGACATAGAGCTGGCGACGATCGTCCCAGAACAGATCGAAACTGGCCCGTGTGGCCTCGGCTCGTTCGGTGGCCCAGCGGGCGCTGCCGTGATTCTCGAGCCACTCGGCCATTTCGGCGAAGTCCTGGAGACCACGAATCCAAAGGCCGTTGAGGATCGACGACTTGCCGTGTGAATAGACACTCGACCAGTCGAGGAGGAGCCACCCGTCGACCCACTCGAGCAGATGGTCGTCGGCGAGGTACGACTCGAACCAGCGCAGGGTTCGCTCGGCGACCGGCAGTAGTTCCGCCACGAGCTTCTTGTCTCCCGTGTAGCGATACACGTTGTGGAGGGAGCGCACCCAGTGGAGCGACCAGTCCGGTACGAAGAAGCGATCGTCCTCGGCGAAGTCGGAGGCCGCCGCCATCGCGAGCATTCCGTCGACCCGGGCCGCCGCTGCCAGCTCCGGATGCCAACGAGGCATCGACCAGTCGGGGTTGGTGACAAAGTCGACCGATTGATGCACGACGGAGTCGCCCGTCCAGGCCCGTTGTTCGCGGGTGGGACAGTCGACATAGGCATCGAGGGCCGAGAGGTCGACGGTCCGGAGACCGATGTCGAAGATGTTCTGCAGCTGCGGATCGGAACACTCGAACGATGCCCCGTCTGGTCGGGGCCGGAGCCGATCGCGGATCGCGACGGTGACAAGCGGCGCGGCGCTCCCATCGGGAGTGCGAATCGACGCGTTGATGAAGCGGGTGCCGATGATGTCGAGGCCCTCGAACGTTGCGTCTCCGGCCGAGCAGACGTAACGCAGCCCCGCGTGTTGCCCGAGCGGTGCTAGACGCCCCTCTTCATCGAGATGTTCGGATGCGGCAAGATCGACCACGGTGCCGGCGGTCGCTCCCTCGATCACGAGCGTGACGGTACCGGCGGCAATTCGACCGAGGTCGTACCGGCGATGCACAACCGACCCGTCGCTCCCCCATGTTGATTCGTCGGCCAGCACCTGGGCGACCGGATCGTGGATTGGGGCCGCTCCGCTGAGGGTCCGTTCGGCGACCATGTCCGCCGTATGGGTCTGGCCGTCGGGGAAGTGAAGGCGGACGGGCGGCCGCAACATCCCGAAGGGGTCACTCGACGGTCGGCGCTCGCCGCTGGCGCCGGTGTGCATGGGGGTGATCTCCATTGCGGAAGACCATTCGCTGGTGTCAAAGCCACCTTCGCTCCAGCCGTGGGGATACTGGCGGTCGTCGAATGACTCGAGCGGAAGACTGGCGACATCGCCCGGCATCGCTACGGGTGTCCACGCTTCCCCCTTCGCTGCCAGCCACGAACGGTCGCTCACGATCCATTGTTCGCCGATCTCTGCCTCGAACGCGACGCAGCCGGCGCCCAAGGTGTACGTCGGGTGGGCGGGCATCCACCACGAAGTGGCCGCACCAAAGTGACGAACCGTGAGTGAGAGCACGTTTGTTCCCGGGCGCAGCGCGGGCGCAAGGTCGACCACGTCGTAGTGGGCTCGCCGCGGATCACTTCGCACCGGGCCACGGGCGACCTCCGTCCCGTTGACCTCGAGGAGGTAACGGCCATCTACCCAGAGACGGCAGGGTGCCTCGGCCGGGACGCCATCGACTTCCACCACGCGGCGAAAGAGACCGACGGCGCCGTCGGGATCGCTGCGGACAGGACGGGTCGCCGTCTCGGCGTGGATCGCCGGGCGTTCAAACCAGATCCAGCGACCACGCCACTTCGGGCTAAACGGAGACGGGTGCTGGAGTTCCATTGTCCTTCTCTACTTTGTCGGCGGGAGGATCGCGCCACCCGAATCGCCTAGTTGCCGACGGTTTCGTTGATCCGCTGGAGCCTCGCGGCGAAGCCGACGTAACGCCAGATCATCTCGTCACCATCGCGCTGGCGAGTGACTTCGATGGGCATACCTTCGGGGCGGAGGACGTGGACGCCGTCTTCGTAGAACGCCGCCACGCGGATTGGTGTCTCGAAGTCTGCTGCCGCGACGTCGTTGACACCGTTCTCGAGCGTGCCGTCGACGAACATGTCGTGGATGACGCCGCCGCTTGTGATGACGATGCGATTTCCGGCCTGCTCGATTCGCTGGACCTGGCCTGTGTTGGGAACGGTCTCGCCGTCGATCTCCGGTCCAACGACTTGCCAGAGGCCACGGAGGTCCGGCGCTCCATCGCTCAGCGGTTCGTCACAACCCGCCAAAATCGGTGGAGGCATCTCGTCGCCGTAACCGCCGGCGGGGGTGTAGGCGACTGTGATATCTGCGGCCAGGGTCATGAGACTGAGAATACGGTCGGAAGTTCACGCTTCAAAACCTTGCCCGCCGGACTTCGAGGCAGTGAATCCATGACGGTGACTCGTTCGGGCAACGCTTGGTTACGGAGGCCCGCCGCCCGGAGAAAGGCCGCCAGAGAGTCCGCGGTGGGGTGGGTGCCCTCGGCGGCGACGATCGCGGCAGCGACCCGCTCACCGGTTCGTTCATCGGGCACGCCGTATACGGCGATGTCCGCAACCTCGTCACAAGTGAAGAGCAGATCCTCGACCTCCTTGGCGGAGATGTTCTCGCCGTTCCGGATGATGATGTCCTTGAGTCGACCGGTGACAATCACAAAGCCGTCTTCGTCGATCACGCCAAGGTCGCCCGTGCGGAGATAGCCGTCGCGGTCGAAGGCTTCGTCGTCGAGCGATTGGTCCACGTAGCCCAGCATGACCTGCGGGCCCTTGGCCCGCAGCTCGCCCTCTTCGCCGGGGGCGCAGCGGGTGCCTTCGGCCGCCACGGTGATCAGTTCGACTTCGGGCATGGCCCGACCTTCACTGATCGCCAGCTTTTCGGCCGGGTCGTTCACGTCACCGTTGGTCAGGCTCGGTGCTTCCGTCAGACCCCAGCCGGAGGCCACCCCGATGCCACCCAGTTCGGCGACCACTCGCCAATGCATGGCCGGTGGGATGGGAGCGCCACCGCCCGGACAAACTTTCAGGTGGGGAAACAGCGGGCCCGCGCCGGTCGCGTCACGAGTGGCTTGGGCGGCGAGATACATCAGATAGAAGGGCACGCCGGTACCGGCATGGGTGCAGCCCTCACCGGCGAGGAACTCGATTGTCTTCACCGGGTCAACTGTCTCGTCGAGCAGGTGGGTGCAGCCCGTGCGTAACGCCATGAACAGCAGGCCGATGCCGCCGATGTGCGGGAACGGAAAGACCAGCGAATAGCGATCGCCCGCTTGCACGTCGAGGCGTTCGGCCAGCGGTGGGGTGAAGGCTCCGACCGTCTGGTCGGCATGGCGTGCGCCCTTCGGGTCCGCGGTCGTACCCGAGGTGTAGGTGAGCCAACGTACGTCGCGGGGCCCCGGGCGCGCCGCAGGCGGCGAAGTCGGTCCGCCGCGGCGTGGGAACTGGCCGGGAGCGACGACGAGGTGACGTAAGCCGGACTGCGCAGAAGCCACTCGCTCGCCCATGGTCGCAAAGTCGTAGCCGCCGAACTCGCCGGGGGTGATGAGGAACGATGCGTTGGCTTGTGCACAACAGAAGCCAACTTCGCGATCTCGATAGATCGTGATGATGGGATTCTGGACTGCGCCGAGCCGAGAGAGTGCGCCCGCGAGCACGACGGTGTCGACCCACGTGGGGAGAATCCAGGTGACGACGTCACCCGCTGACACACCGAGCTCGGCGAGTCCGCCGGCCATCTCCGCAACCCGGCTGCGGTACTCGGCGAAGGTGGCGTTGTCTCCCTGGCGCGACCGGAGCATCGTTCGTTCCGGCCAGGTGGCGGCCGCCTGGTCGATCAATTCCACCAGCGTGTCGAAGTTTGGCTGCGAGTTCGTCCCGCCACTCATGATGGATCGTCGAAGCGGGTGACGAGTGCTTTCAAGGTTTCAGCGCAGGTGCGGGCGCCTCCGGGCGCCTCCGGAAGGCGAACCGGGCCGTGCTGCCGGCTAGGAAGCAGAACCGTCGCGTGGCCGGGGCAGGTGACCGCACCTCGTTGGTTCTCGCCCCACACCTCAAGGTCGACCGCCGGTCGGTCGTCCTCGGCGAGATACTTCCGGGTGACCCGGCCCTTCATCCAATGGGTGTCACCGACATAGTTGAACTTACGAAACTCGACATCGAGCTTCCAAAGCCATGCGTCATCGCCCATCCAATCGGTACAGAGATGCACCAGCCAGGTTTCTCGCATGCGGCCGTAGTCATACGTCGCCGGGTTGCCCGCTCGGGCCGCCCACTCTGGGTCCCAATGCACTCGCTGGTGCACGTCGGGAATGTTCAACGCGTCGGGCCGAAAAAAGCCCGGCACTCGTTGCCGTTGCTCATACGCAAGTCGTAACGCCTTCACGCCATAGAGCCCCATGCCCATGCCGGTATGCCACACGATGATGTCGGTGACCCGCATCGGTCCTTTCACCAGACCGTCGAGTTCATCGCCCTCTTCGACGTCCTCGAACCAGCGAGGCTCGGCGCCGCGACGTCGCGCCTTCTCCCCGCCGTAGGCCGCGTCGATCTCGGCGAGTTGGTCATCGGAGTAGGGCGTGATCTCGATCTCGTTCGCGGGCGATGCCTTCGACTTAGCCGCCACTTTCTCCCGGTCCGTGCGGATCATCAACCGATACTGGGCCGACAGCGGCTGCTCCGGTGTGGCGAACACCTCACCGGTCCATTCGTGCACGGTTCGCTCGGCGAAGTCACTCGACTTGTCGTGCACCCCCACCAGCGCGTTGCGGCGGGTGATCGCCATCTCCGGCCGCACGGGCGCCCACCATTCGCGGAAGCTTCCCGCGTAATAGGCGTGGGCCCCCTTCAACGGATCACCCTTCAGAAGGGCCTTGGTGTCGTCGTCGAGCGTTGTCACCTCGTTGACGCCGATCAGCGTGTCGCCGCCGTTCATGTTCGGCGACGCAATCGGGCCGTCCCAGACCGTGGACGAGCCATAGTCCGGGTCGCACCACAGCGGGTTGTCGTCGCCACAGGCCTCGCTGACATGGCGGAATGCGTCAGAACCCGGGCGTCGATACCAGGGCGGCTGTGGGTGGGGCTGAGCAATGCCGATCCTCGCTCGGAGCCGCGCGAGTCGTTCGGCCGTAATGGCATCCGACATCGGCTATTCCTCCCAGTCGACTCGGTCGTCGCGCTGCGGTTGACGCCCCGTTCGGAACGGACACAGGGGCGCCGCCGCCAGAAGGATGCGATGCCAATCAGTCACGACTGGACGGATGGCTTTTCGCCACGCCACGATCCCGGGGGCACTCCCCTGGGCCGTTTCCGCGGCGGCCCACGACGGATAACCATCAGGCAGCGCCCACAGCAGAATGATCTCGTCATCGTCTCGCATTGCGGTACGCCACGCGCCCACGAGGTGCCAGCCGAACGGTTCGTACGCCGTTACCGCGTGGGTGCGAACGAGTTCGAGCGCCTGAATGGCCTCGCCCGGCTGCACCTTGATGATCTCGTGGGCGCAAACCTCAGCCCGCAGGCCCGTCTGGAGGCTCTCCTCGACGGTCGGCATCCAGGGCGCCGGGAGCACGATGCGGTCGATGCCGCCTCGTCGAAACTGTGAGGCCTCCGTCCACCATTTCGCGAGCTTCGGATCCTGAAGGTCGGCCCCTACTGTCTCGTTTCCAAGGGAGGCGGCCAGTCCGTCGAGCCCTGGCTCTTGCCAAATGTTGCACACCTGCGGCCACGCCGACGTTGAACCGACCACACCCCACACGCCGAAACACTGCTGGTTGCGATCCTCTTGGGCGTTCGGGCTCCAGTTCGCGGTCATGTGGTGCATGTAGTTGCCGCGATTCACCCCACGAATATCGATGAACTCGTGGATGTAGGCCTTTGTATTGACGGCTGACTCACTCATGCTCGCTCCAGGGCGTTCCAGAGCGCGGTCTTGATGCCGCGCAGTTCGTTTAGGGGGCGGGTGGCGATCGCCTCGGCGATGGCCTGGGCCCGAGGCCGAAGTTCATCCGGTGCCACGACTTCGGACACGATGCCCAGCCGACGCGCTTCCTCGGCATCGAATCGCTCATGACGGCCGAGTAGGGCCATGCGGGCGATTCGCTCCATCGGGCTCTTCTTCAGGAGTCCGATGGCCTCGAAGGCGCTCACCTGGCCGACCGAGACATGGGGGTCCAGAAACGAGGCCTCCGTCGACGCAATGACGATGTCGGCGTCGGCAACGAAGTGAAGCCCACCACCCGCACAGATCCCATTGACGGCGGCAACGACCGGTTTCGTCACACCGCAGTGCCAGGCCGTGAGCCGTAGGGCGTTGTCACGGGTCTGGCGCGAGCTCGCTCGTAGCGCGGCCGGATCCCGAGCGAGTTGGACCACATCGAGGCCCGACTGGAAGGTTCGCCCGTTGCCGGTGTTGATGATCACCCGGATGTCGTCGTCCGCATCGAGGTCGGACCACGCCGCCTCGAGATCAGCAAACATCTGGGCGTCGATGGCGTTGCCGGCATCGGGTCGATCGAAGATCAGCCAGCCGACGGGGCCGTTGCGCTCCACCAGAATCGTCATGGCGCGGCAGCCTCTTCTTGGAGTACTTCCCAGACGTTGCCGTCGGGATCGGCAATCAGCGCGAAGAAGGCGCCCGGTCGATGGTTCGTCACCGGAGCGAGAACCGTCGCTCCCGCCTTCACCGCGTTGGTCACCGTCTTCATTGCGTCGGCGACATGCAGCGCGCCATAGTTGATTCCGCCACGGGCGGACCACGATTCCGCCACCGCATTCGGCGAGGGGATCTCAGCGGGTTGGTAGATCTTGAGAAACGCCGGGCCGCAGGAGAGGCGCCGAACGGTGCCGACCGTGAACTCGAGCACCCGGTCGACCTCGAAGCCCAGGCCTTCCACATAGAACTCCGATAGCCCCAGGCCATCGACCGCCACGATTCCCACCTCGAGCGATTGGATCATGAGATCTCCTCCACAAGTTGTCGGCGCAAGACCTTGCCCGCCGCGGAGCGGGGCAACTCGGCGCGCCGGACAAATTCAACCGGCACCTTGTAGGCGACCAGGTGCGCCCGGGCGGCCGACTCCAGCGCCTCGTCCGGCGCATCGCCCACGATCACGGCCACCGGTACTTGCCCGAGACGATCATCGGCGCGGCCGACGACGGACACCTCGGTGACCCCGGGTACGGCCGCCAGCACTTCTTCGACCTCGTCGGGGAACACCTTGTTGCCGCCGCGATTGATCAGGTCGCTCAGCCGTCCCTCGATCCACACAAACCCCTCGGGATCAACTCTCGCGAGGTCGCCCGTGCGAATGAAGCCGTCGTTCGTGAGCCGATCGGGAGGGAGGTCGACGGCATGGTTCGGCGGTCGGACGAGAAGCTGACCGACATCGTTGGCGTCCGGCTGATCGATCGTCACGTCCACTCCGGCGTGGGGTCGGCCGGCTGCGCCGATTTTGTCGGGATGGGCGCGTGCGTCGGCTGAGGTCCATCCGATCACCTCACCGATCTCCGCCTGCCCATAGCTGTTCAGCACGAACGCATCGAAGCGTTCGGTAAACCGGGTGGCCTGAAACGGTGAGAGCGGTGCAGTGATGGACCGGACATAGCGCAGCGGAGCGAGGCTGTCGATCGTGACGTCCTCATTCAGCATCGCGATGGCGGCGGGCGGAAGCACGGTCGATCGAATCTTGTGCCGCCGGACGAGCGTCGTGAACTCAGCCGTAGAGAAGCGATCCATCAGAACCAGCGGTGCTCCGGCCCGTAGTCCGAAGAGTGCGTTGTAGATGCCGGCGTTGAGCGCCAGCGATACCGGGATCAGGTTGGGTGAAGGTGGCCAGCGTGCGGCCGCGTTGGCCTCACCCTTGAGTGGCGCCAACACGCGGTCGATCAGCTCTCGATACGCGGCATGCGCATGAAGGATCGGCTTCGGTGTGCCCGTCGTGCCGGAGGTCCAGAGCATCATCGCTGTATCGGCCGGCCACTCTGTCGGCCGGCTTGGCGCAACCCCCCCGATCACATCCCCCATGACTGTGGCCGCCGCGTTGCTTCGTTCCACCGCATCGTCGATGGCTGAAGCCGGTTGACGCGGATTGATCGGGACAAAGACTCGGCCCGCATGCCAGCACGCGAACATTCCGATGAGCGCAGCGAGACCATCGCCGACGATTGCCACTGCGCAGGCCTCCGGTGTCTCGCGGCCGAGCTGGCGACCGAGAATGGTCACCCGGTCGACCATTTCGGTCTTCGTCAGGGCGCGATCGACGGTATGGACGAGGGCCTCGTCGTCGCTGAACGGATGATCCGTCAGAAGGTCCAGCAGTGTCACGAGTCGTGCTCGAGCGGGGCCCAGTTCGGCTCGCGCTTCTCCGCGAACGCCATCGGTCCTTCCGTCTGGTCGGGATGCCCCCACATGGACACCAGGTGGCCGGCACCGATGCGACAGGCATCGGTGAGTCCGTGGTCCAGCGCGGCCCATAGGGCCTTCTTGGTGGCCGCCATAGCGGCCGGGGAGTTCTTTGCGATGCTCTCACCGAGCTCTTGAGCTCGCTCCCGCAGCTGTTCGGGCGGGTCGACCACTTCGGAAATCATGCCCAGCTCACGGGCCCGCTCGGGGGTCATACGTTCGTGCCGTCCCATGAAGGCCATACGCATCACCGCCTCAACGGGCATCTTCTTCATCAGGCCGATGGCCTCGATGGAGACGACCTGGCCGACGGATACGTGAGGATCAAAGAACTGGGCGTCGCTGGCTGCGATCACAATGTCGGCGTCGGCGACCCAATGGAAACCGCCGCCACAACAGATTCCGTTGACGGCGGTGATCACCGGCTTCCACACCTCTTGGTGCCATGACGTGAAGTGCACGTCGAACTCTTCCATCGATTCGCGGTAGCGCTCCATGCCGACTCCATCGGAAGCGAGTTCGCCCACGTCGACGCCGGTTTGAAAGTCGCGACCGTTGCCCGTATGCACGATGACTCGGACGGCCGGGTCGCGATCGAGTTCGGTCCAGGCGTCGGCGAACTCGTCACGCATCGCGCCGTTCATCGCATTCCGGACCTCAGGGCGGTTGTTGATCAGCCAGCCCACCGGGCCGTGTCGTTCAACGATGAGGTGTTCGTAGTCACCCACGCGGAATCTCCTTCCAAGCCGCCCCGTGGTAAGGGTCGGGTTCTCGCGGAAGGCCAAGCACCTTCTCGCCAATAACGTTCTTGTTCACTTCGGTCGTGCCGCCCTCGATGGTGTTGGCGCGACTGCGGATCATGCCACTCACCTCGTAGGGCATCGACGCAACCCAGTCGTCGCCCTCCCATGCCATGGCGGCCGGACCGAGCAGGTCCGTGGCGGCCAGTTGAATGCCCTGGTTGAGCGTTGCCTGCTGCACCTTGCCGATCGATGCGGCGGGACCCGGTGTACCGCCGGCCTTGACCGTGGCTCGCACGCGCTGGTTGGTCCATGCTCGGATGCGGTCCTCGCTCCAGAGCGCGACCCCCTTGTCGACCAGCGTGGGGCGAGCATTGCGGTCGCGGATCTGGTCGACCAGCCGATCGGCGCCCGCTCCACCGATGCGGTCGACGCCGCCCGAGCCGGAGCCGGCAACCATCTGCCGCTCCCCCGCGAGGGTCGAAGCGGCCACCCGCCAGCCATCTTGTGCGGCGCCCACGAGCTGGTCATGCGGCACCCGCACCTGGTCGAGCCAGACCTCGTTGAAGTCGACGACGCCACCCATGTGGCGCAGTTCGCGTATATCGATTCCTGGGCTGCGGAGATCGATCAGGAAGTAGCCGATGCCCTTGCGCTTCGGTTGCTCCGGTGCCGTACGCGCCAGGCAAATCGCGAATTCGCTGTGGTGGGCCCAGGTGGACCACACCTTCTGGCCGGTGAGCACCCACTCGTCACCATCTCGCTCCGCGTGCAACGCCAGCGAAGCGAGGTCAGATCCTGCTCCTGGTTCGGAGAAGAGCTGACACCAACGTTCTTCGTTGCGCACAAGGGGCGGCAAGAAGCGGGCTCGCTGGGCTTCGGTACCGTGGGCGAACAGCGCGGGAGCGGCGTTGTGAAGACCGAGCGGGTTGAGGCGGCCAAGGTTGAACGGCGCAAGCTGTTCCTCGGCGACACGAGCGAGGTCGGTGGGAAGGTCGAGGCCGCAGTATTCGACCGGCCAGGTCGCAACGGCGAGACCCGACGCGGCGAACGTGGGGTACCAGCGTTCGTAGTCGGCCCTGGTGCGCACGGCTCGAATCGCGGCGCGGCCGGCGATGCTTGACTCCTGCCATGCGGTGGGTACGTGTTCTTGCACCCAAGCGGCCGTCGTGTCTCGAACTTCAGCAGGGGTGCTGACACGAGTCAGCTCCACCCGTGACCGCTTCTCTTGAGACATGGCGTTTTCTGGTCCCCTCGGCGCTCTTGGCTACATTATCCAGGCATGCCGCAGCCGACCAAGCACTACCCATCAGATCCGATCGAGGGTCTCGTCGTCACCCACGTCGAGGGTGTCCTGTCTTTACGACTGGATCGCGCCGATCGCCGAAACGCGCTCACCGACGACATCGTGCTCGGCCTCATCGACATTATCGACGCGGCCAGCTCCGACGAGGCCGTCCGCGTCATCTCCCTCTCCGGCTCCGGCGATCATTTCTGCTCGGGTTTCGACCTCTCACTCCGGGGCGACGACGGCGAGAAACCACGAGTGGGTTCGACGCAGCGGCAGATGCGCTGGCATATCAACCGACTCGTCAGTGTCATGGTGGAAGCGCAAACCCCAATCGTCACGGCGGTAAAGGGTTGGGCTATCGGTCTGGGTATGGATATTGCCCTCGCGAGCGACTTCGTGGTCGCGGCTGATGATGCGCGCTTCCTGGCGCCGTTCGTGTCGTCCGGGTTCACGCCCGACTCCGGAGCGTCTTGGCTCCTCCCCCGGCTCGTCGGAGTCGCGCGCGCCAAGGACATGATCCTTCTCGGGCGCCGGGTCAGCGGGGCCGAAGCCGCGTCGTGGGGAATGATCCACTCGTCGGTGCCGGCCGACGAGGTCGACCAGGCCGCTGCCGCCCTCGTCAACCAACTCGCCTCGGCCGCAACTGTGGCCGTGGGGCTTTCGAAGATGCTCGTGCACAAGTCGCTCAACAATGAGTTGGGCCGTCACCTTGAGGATGAGGGGCTGGCCCTCGAGCTCTCGAGCCGCTCCGACGACTTTCATGAATCGTCGCGGGCCCGCCGCGACAAGCGCGATCCCGATTTCACCGGCCGCTAGGCCATCCGCGCTCCGCGGTGCGCGGGGCGTCAGGATTTGCTCACCATGAGCGAGAGTCTGCAATGCCCGATCTGCACTATGCCGGAGCCACTCGAAGCGGTCGACGGCTACGAATGCGGCACCTGCGGCCACGAGTGGCTCTTCGAACCCAGCGATGGGCTCGACGACATCCGCGATGCCAACGGCAATCTCCTCGCTGACGGCGACCACGTGACCGTGATCAAAGACTTGAAGCAGGACGGGAAGTCCGGCGGCTTGAAGGTCGGCACGAAGATCAAGAGCATTCGTCTTGTCGTTGGCGATCACCCGATTGAGGCGAAGGTCGACGGTCGAGGTTTGCTCATCAGGTCGGAATTTGTGAAGAAGGCGTGATGAGAGAACGAGTGTCACGCATCGCGACGCGGATCGTTCGACGAATCTTTGGCTTCGGGGCGTCTCGTGTCGCGCGGAGCGAATGGCTCATGGGTGCGGTCTACGACCTCACGAACGAAGTGAATTTCTCCGGGTTGTCGGAGCACGAAGAGATGCTGAACGACAAGGTGCGTATCGCCACCTACCACGCCGGAATTCACGCCAACGTCTCCGAGGGTGATGTCGTGCTCGACTTGGGAACGGGCTCTGGCGTCTTGGCGTTCATGGCCAGTCGCGCGGGGGCCGCAAAGGTCTACGCCGTCGATCACTCCGAGTTCATCGAAGTCGCCCGAGAAGTGGCGCACAACAACGACATCACCAACGTCGAGTTCATCCATACAAACAGCCGCGAGTTCATGCCGTCCGAGAAGGTCGACGTGTTACTGCACGAGCAGATGGGCGACGAACTCTTCAACGAGAACATGCTCGAGAACATTCTTGATCTACGCGATCGGGTGCTCAAGCCCGGGGGACGAATTCTCCCGGCCCACTTTCAGCTCTTTGTCGAGCCCGTGGTGTTCCACGACGCCATGCGAGTTCGGCGGTTCTGGAACACACCACTCCCCGACGGTATTGATCTCACTGCGTCGGAGCGCTCACCCGTGGCCGCATCGTTCGACACGGGCCGGACTGAGCAGCTCTGGGTTCGGCCCGGCTCTGTTGCTTCGACGGTCGGATCGCCCGCGCCAGTGCTCAAGTTCGATCTTCACACCCTCGCCTCCGCCCACGACTTCACGGCGAGCCATCTCATCGAGCGCACCGCCGAAGAAGACGCGATAGTCGACGGTCTCTGCGTCTGGTTCGAAGCTCGCTTCGATGCCGAAACAGCCCTCACCACCTCGCCGCTCGCGCCAGTGACAAGCTGGGGAAACCGCATGTTTCGGGTGGACGAGATGGCCGCGGCCGGGGAAACATTGCGTTACCAGCTTGATCTCGGGCACCTTGTCGACGCGTCAACCTGGTCCATCAGACGGCTCTAGCCGGTGGGCATGGTGCCGCCCGCCTTGATCCAATCGCCGAAGACTCGCTGCCCTTCCTTCGGATTGTAGATGTCCTCCTGATATGACCACTGGCCCTCGCCCGCGTAGTCGAGGATGGTCACGCAGCCGAAGCGATATTCGGTGTCGCCGCCGGTCGGGTCGGGCAGGCACTGGGCGGGATACATGACCACTCGATTGCCATCAAACATCGACCAGTCGACGGGGAAGTACATCTCGGCGGGGGCCTGAGCCATGACCGATGTGATCCCTTGGCGAATTGCTTCGCGGCCTTCGAATCGGCCGAGGTGGCACTCGTTCCAGATGCCATCCACTGTGTGGAGGTCCGCCCAGGCGTCCCAATCGCCGCTGTCACCGACCGCAATGAAGTGGTCGAAGGCCTCCCGGACTTCTGCTGAATCGAATATCATCCGCGCCCCTTGGTATCTGTACGTCGTTCGATCGACGTTAGTGGAACTAGGTTCGCCGAGATGGCGACCAGCGCGGCAACCGACACGCTCTTCTCCGGGGCTGACGAGATCGGACGAACCGACGCCCTCGTGGTTGCGCAAGACGGCGAGCTGGTCTTCGAGCGCTATCGCGACGGTGTCGCCGAAACAGACACGCTGCGTTCCTGGTCGATGGCGAAGAGCATGCTCCACGCCGCGGTCGGCATGCTCGTCACGGATGGCCAACTCGACCTCGATGCCCCGGCGCCGGTTCCGCACTGGCAGACCGCGGGCGACCCTCGTGGGGCGATCACCCTGCACGACCTGATGACGATGCGGGCCGGACTGTCGTGGACCGAAGAGCCGGTCGATGGCGCGATCCCCGATGTCGCGACGATGCTGTACGGCAACGAAGGGGGCCCACAACCCGACACCGCTCTCTGGGCGGCCGACCGACCGCTTGCCCACGCCCCGGGCCGCGTGACGCAGTACTCGAGTGGGGTGACCAACATTGTTTCGGCGATCGTGCGTGATGCCGTTGGCGGGCCGGTCCACTACGAACCGTGGCTCCGCTCCCGACTCTTCGACCCGCTTGGTATGACCTCCCCGAGCCTTCGCTTCGACCGCTCTGGCACGTGGCTCGCGTCGTCGTATTGCTTCTGCACCGCTCGCGACTTCGTCCGCTTCGGTCAGCTCTATCTCGACGCCGGCATGGTCGGCTCGGAACGCCTTCTTCCGGCTGACTGGGTTGCCACCGCTCACACCGAGACGGGTCGTGACCGCCTCGGCCGAATTCACACGATGCACTGGTGGATGTTGGGCGACAACCCCTGGGGTGCGTACTTTGCCTCCGGTTACCTCGGCCAATACGTTCTGGTCGTGCCCCCGCTTCGGCTCGTGATCGCCCGCCTGGGCGAGACGCCGACTGAACAACGCCATCATGTCTCGGCCGCGCTCACGCAACTGATCGCCGACTACAAAGGATGACGCCGTGACTCAAACCCCTCGCTTGGCCCCGAGCGAAGAAGCCGACTGGGACGACGAGACGCAGCAGATGCTCGACGGCCTCGGTCGTCTCAACATCTTCACCACTCTCGCCCATCACCCGAAACTGATGAAGCGCTGGATGGTGTTCGGGTCGCACGTTCTCAACAAAGCCTCGATCCCCGAGCGAGAGCGCGAGCTCGTGATCCTCCGCACTGGCTACCGCTGCGCCTGTGTCTACGAGTTCGGGCAACACACGGTGATCGGCCGTCGCTGCGGGATCACCGACGACGAGATTCGTCGGCTCGCGTCGCCGGCGATCGAAGGATGGTCCGACGACGACGCTGTTCTTCTGCGAGCCACCGACGAGTTGGTCGCTGACAAGATGTTGAGCGATGCCACCTGGGCTGCGTTGTCTGCCCGTTGGTCCACTGAGGAAGTGCTCGACTTCGTCTTCGCCATAGGCCAGTACACGCTCGTGTGTATGGCCCTGAACTCTCTCCGGGTTGTGCCCGATGAGGGAACACCGGGATGGCCCGCGTGAGCTCGCAATCTTCGAAGGTGAGGTTGCCGGGTCAGATCGTCGTCGTGATGGGGGCCGGCCAGACGCCGGGCGCCAGCATCGGGAATGGCCGGGCGATATCGCTGCTCGCCGCGCGGGAGGGTGCCACTGTTGTTGCCGGGGACCGAGACCTCGCCTCGGCTCAGGAGACCGTCGACTTGATCCGAGCCGAGGGCGGCACCGCCGCTGCGGTGCGGGCCGATGTGACTTCGGAGACGGACTGCGCAGCGATGGTGGCCACCGTGATTGCGAGCCACGGCCGGATTGATGTGCTCGTCAATAATGTTGGTATCGGCGGTGGTGATAGCAGCGCAACCAAGCTCGCTGAAGACACCTGGAATCTCATTCATGACGTGAATCTCAAAGGTATGTGGCTCACCTGCAAACACGTGCTCCCGCTCATGCGAGAGAAGAACAAGGGCGTGATCATCAACATCTCGTCGGTCGCGGCGGAATGCTCCACGTCTTTTCTGGCCTACAAAACATCGAAGGCCGGTGTCGACGCGATGACACATCAGTTGGCGATGGCCAACGCCAAACGAGGAATCCGGGTGAATGCCGTCGCCCCCGGCCTCATGGACACGCCCATGGCCATCGAGGGAATTTCACAGGCCACTGGTGTCGACCCCGACGCGCTACGACAGCAACGCGACGGCATGGTGCCGTTGGGCAAGAAGATGGGGACCGCATGGGACGTCGCCAACGCGGTGATCTTTCTTGCGTGTGACCAGGCCGCCTTCATCACCGGCGTCGTCCTGCCCGTTGATGGCGGTCAGAGCGCTCGAATCGGCTGAAGCCTGAAACCTGCTCAGAACGGCGAGGCCTCAAGCCCAAGGGCCGGCTTGGCGGCTTCGCAGTAGAACCGATCGTCGAACACCTGGTGGCCGGCGCCGATCCACATGTCGCGGAAACATCGTTGGAGGACGCTCGGATTGCGCATACCCGCACTCCCGGAGGCTTCCCACGCAAAGACGGTGGCCGCCTTCGCGATATTGGTCACGACATTGTTCGCATGGGCCTTACACCGCCCGACGGCGTCGATACAGAGGGCATCTTCGGCGCCGCTGGCGATCAGGTCGATGGCTTCGTTGATCACGGCGAGGAGAACGATCCGGGCGCCGTCGATCGCGGTCTGATGGAAGCCGAAGTCCCGCTGGAACTCTGTCTGATCGCGGAGGGCCGGTGAGCCGAGCCGGGTCCGTCCGGCCTTCGCGATCTCGGCGATCTCGTGGAGGGCGCGGCTGGCAACACCCAGCGCCCAGGAGCAGGAACCAATGCTGCCGTAGACCTGCGGTCCGAGCCCGTACATCGGACCGCCGCTCTGATGCGGCGCATAACTCATGGTGATGTTCCACGTGGCGGCGGTTTCGACAAACGTCTCTGGTATCTCGTAGTCGTAGCTGCCCGTGCCCCGCAGGCCCATAGTGTCCCAGTTGCCCTTGAGTGTGGCGCGCTCTGCGGGAACAAAGAAGCCGATAATCGGGAGTTCGCCATTCGGACCCATCCCGACGATCTCACCGTCTCGCATCACCAGGGCGCCGCCACCCATGAACTCGGCATGGCCAGAGCCGCTTGCGAATTGCCAGTTTCCCGAGACTCGGTAGCCGCCGTCCTCTTCATGGGCCACACCAATCGGGGCGAAGTGACCAGCGCCCGTTCGGAGCGCCGCGAAGGGCCGAGCAGCATCGGGGTCGATATAGGCGAGGTATGAACCCGTAATCGTGTTCTGCGTGAACGCCCAACCAGTAGAACCGTCGGCGTACGAGACCTCTTCGCAGACGCCCTGAACTGCCTCCACGTCGGCCTCGAGCCCGCCGAGCGCCTGCGGAATGCTCAGTCGGAACAGGCCCGACTTCTCAAAGGCATCGACCACGGGGGCCGCCATGGTGCATCCGGCTTCGGTTTCGTCGGCGTGATCCTCGATGAGACGTCGCAGATCACGAGCGGATTGAGTCAGGCTGGATTCGGGCACGATGCTCCTTGAAACGGCGGGATTGGCGGCTCGCCGGGAGGGATCTTGGTTCGAAATGCTGGCGTGGTCCGAATCGCGCCCACCCACAACCGCCATGATGGTGGTCCGCCGCCGCAACCTTCAGGGCCGATGACCAACCATCTCTTTCAGTCGCTGCTCGCCCCGCACGTCGACAACGATGAACCATTTCTGCGCCTTCCCGATGACACGCGCCGCTCGTATCGCGACGTGATCTCGCTCGCAGGTCGGATGGCCGCCGTGCTCGCCGATCTGGGCGCGGGGCCGGGCGACCGGGTTGTCGTGCAGGTCGAAAAGTCTCCAGAGGCTCTCTGCCTCTACCTCGCGTGTGTTCGTGCCGGCGTCGCCCTGGTACCCCTCAACCCGGCCTATACCGCGAATGAAGTGGCATATTTCGTCAGCGACGCCGAACCCGCCGTCATCGTTGTGGATCCGACAGGACAACTCGCGGCGGCCGCGATGGCTGAGCGACACGGCGCAACCCTGCTCACCCTGGGCGTCGACGGTTCCGGCTCGCTGGTCGATCGTGCCGCGGGCGCGACCGAACTGTCACCGGTAGCTCGGTCAGCTGCTGACCTCGCCGGCATTCTCTACACGTCGGGCACAACCGGGCGCTCCAAAGGCGCCATGCTCAGCCACGAAAATCTTCTGAGCAACGCCCGCTCGCTCGTCAAGGGCTGGCGGTTCAACGCCGACGATGTGCTGCTCCACGCCCTCCCGATCTTTCACACCCACGGCCTCTTCGTTGCGGTGAATGTCACTCTCGCGGCCGGCGGTTCAATGATCTTTCTCCCCGGATTCGACGGCGACGAAGTCGTCCGTCAGCTGCCGCAGGCCACCGCGATGATGGGAGTGCCCACGTATTACACACGGCTCCTCGCCCGTCCCGATTTCACGGAGGTATTGGTCGAGCACATGCGGGTCTTCATCTCGGGCAGCGCTCCCCTTCTGGCCGACACCCACGATGAGTTCGCGGCCCGAACTGGTCAGCGAATTCTCGAGCGTTATGGCATGACCGAGACCAGCATGATCACGTCGAATCCATACGACGGCGAACGCCGCGCTGGCACCGTCGGCTTTCCGCTCCCACGGGTGCAGACCCGAGTGTGCGACGCATCGACCGGGGCTGAGGTGGCGTCAGGTGAGGTTGGCGTGATCGAGGTGAAGGGCCCGAACGTCTTTCGCGGTTACTGGCGAATGCCGGAGAAGACGGCCGAGGAGTTCCGGCCCGACGGTTTCTTTATCACGGGCGATCTCGGCCAGGTCGACGAAGACGGCTATCTACACATCGTGGGGCGAGGCAAAGACCTCATCATCTCGGGCGGGTTCAACATCTATCCGAAGGAAGTCGAATCAGAGATCGACGAGATTCTTGGAGTCGTCGAGTCGGCCGTGATTGGTGTTCCTCACGCCGACTTCGGCGAGTGCGTTGTGGCGGTCGTTGTTCAGAGTGCCGACGCTGGTCTCACCGAGCTCGATGTGGCCGATGCGCTACGTGACCGACTCGCCCGCTTTAAGCAACCGAAGAGAGTGGTGTTCGTGGACGAGCTCCCCCGGAACACCATGGGCAAAGTGCAAAAGAACATCCTCCGCGACGAATACGCCGACCCTCTCTCTTCCTAGTGGGAGCCGTAGGAGCGTTTGGCGACTTCCTCGAGCATCACCTCAGTGGCGCCACCCCCGATGGGCAGAATTCGGGCGTCGCGCGACATCCGTTCGATCGCGGACTCCCGCATGTACCCCATACCGCCGTGGAATTGCACGCAGTCGTACATGACCTCGTTGACGATCTCGCAGCCCCACGCCTTGGCCCCAGACATTTCCTTCACGTTGTCGATGCCGTTATCGCCGAGCCAAGCGGCGTGGTACATCGAAGCGCGGGCGGCGTCGACCTTGGCCTGATTCATCGCCATTCGCTGACGAATCGCGCCCAGGTCGTAGAGGTGACCGCCAAACGCGCTGCGATTCTGGCAGTACTCGTTGGTCATGTCGATCGCCGCCTGGGCTGCACCCACGCCCATACCGATGAGCACCATCCGTTCGTTCTGGAAGTTCTTCATCGTCTCGTAGAAGCCACGATGCGGCGTACCCAGTAGCTGCTCGTCGGTTACGAAGACGTTGTCGAGGGTGAGTTCTGCGGTGTCGCTGCAGCGCCAGCCGTGTTTGTCGAGTTTCTTGGCCACAGAGAATCCCTCGGTGCCCGCCGGTACCAAGAACATCGAGATGCCGTACTTGTTGTCGAGGTCAGTCCGGGCCGCAACGATAGTCATGTCTCCGTAGACCGCATTGGTGATGAAGGTCTTGGTGCCGTTGATGCGCCAGCCGTCGCCGTCCTTCACCGCTTTGGTGCGTATGCCGGCGACATCGGAACCGGCGTCGGGCTCGCTCACACCGATGGACAAGATGAACTCCCCCGCCAACATGCCGGGCACGTATTGAGCCAGCTGTTCGGGTGAGCCGGAGTTGATTAGGTGAGGGCCGGCCATGTCGGTGTGCACCAACGCAGTCACCTCGAATCCGGCGAATGTGGACGAGCCCAGCGCTTCGCTAAACGTGGCGGAAGCCAGGTAACCCATGCCGAGACCGCCGAGTTCTTCCGGCACCCGCAGGCTGAGCATGCCCAGCGCACCCATCTTCTGGAGGATCTCTCGCGGCACCTTGCCGTCGTCTTCCCACTGCTGACCGTGCGGCTTGACCTCCTTGGCTACGAAGTCGACCACCTGGTCGTAGATCGCCTGGAGTTCGTCGGTCATGTAGGCGTTGCGATGGGGCATGAACATCTCCTAGGAGTCTTCTTCTTCAACGGTTGGCTTCGCGAACGTAACCAGCACGTCGCCGGTCGAAACCTGATCGCCGGGAGCGACGCGTACTTCGGCGATCGACGCTGCTCCGCTGGACCGTAATGAGTGCAGCATCTTCATCGCTTCGATGACGACCAATACCTGATCACCTTCCACGACATCGCCGGGCGCCACGTTCACTTCGGTCACGACGGCGGGGAACGGCGCCACAACGGCGTCGCCACTTCCCTGCCGACTCGCAACAGTTGGTGCCCATCGTTCGCTTCTGCTCACCACGATGAAGCTCTGGGTGAAGCCACGACGGTTGATGGCGACTCGACCGCTCGCCCGATCGATCGCAGTTGGCGGCAGATCGCGTCGACCGAGGTCGGCATCGACCAGTGCGAACTCGTGGGTGGCTCCGTCGGCGTCGACTAGCCCGAGGTTTCGGGCCATCTTGTGAGGTGTCACCGAGAACGACGACGACGTCCAGGGGCTCGTTGCCCCGTTGATCTCTGCGGCCTGAGCCCAGGCGACGGCGGCGACCAACGCCGCGTCGGCCGCCTCCTCGGGCCGGGCCGCGACGGGGACTTCGTCGAGGAATCGAGTGGTCACCCGGCCGGCGACGATCGGCTCCTGGTCGACAAGCCACCGATGGAAGCCGGCCGAGGTGGGAACACCGTCGATCACTAGCTCGTCGAGGCCGCGGCGCATCTGGGCGAGCGCTTCGTCTCGAGTCGGGGCGTGGACGATGAGCTTCGCGATCATCGAGTCGTAGTGCGGCGTGATCTCACTGCCCGCTTCGATCGCCGAGTCCCAACGGACCCCCGCCGGGACTCGCAACTGGTGGATGGTTCCCGTCTGCGGCGCAAAGTTGTTGGTTGGATCCTCGGCGAGAATACGCGCTTCGATCGCATGACCGTTGAAGGGCACCGGCTCGCGATCGAACGGCAACGGTTCACCGGCCGCAACCCGGATCATGAGCTCAACCAGGTCGAGTCCGCTGATGGCTTCCGTTACCGGATGTTCTACCTGCAGACGAGTGTTCACCTCGAGGAAGAAGTGGTCACCCGTTTCGTCGTCGACCACAAACTCGACGGTGCCCGCGGAGTCGTAGCCCATCGCCGCGCCCAGTAACCGAGCGGACTCGCGGATGGCACTTTCGGTCTCCGCGGTGAGATTGGGGGCCGGCGCTTCCTCCAAGAGCTTCTGGTAACGGCGCTGCACGGAGCATTCTCGGGTGCCGAGTTCCACGATGGCACCGTGTCGGTCGCCGAGGATCTGCACCTCGATATGGCGCGGTCGCTGCACGTAGCGCTCGACAATCACGCGGTCGTCGCCGAACGAACGGAGTGCCTCGGACGACGCTTCGCTGAGCGCGGCACTGAAGTCGTTGGCGGTCTCCGCGATGCGGATGCCCTTGCCGCCGCCACCGGCCGACGCCTTCACGAGCACCGGGAACCCGATTCGGGCGGCCGCCTCGGCGAGCGCGGCTGGATCTTGCGAGTCGGACCATCCCGGGATCGTGGGGACACCGGCGGCCTCCGCGATCCCGCGGGCTTCGATCTTGGAGCCCATTGATGCGATGACGCTCGGGTTCGGCCCGATCCAGATGAGCCCCTGGTCCATGCACGCCTGCGCGAAAGAAGCATTCTCCGCCAGGAAGCCATAACCGGGATGGACGGCCGTGGCTCCGGTAGCTGCCGCAGCTGCGAGCACTCGCTCGCTCGACAGGTAGGAATCGGCCAGACTCGCGGGACCAATTTCGACCGCGGTGGTGGCCTCCGCGACGAAGGGGGCACTCGCGTCGGGCCTCGCGAAAACGGCGACCGTCTCATGCCCGAGGCGGTGCGCGGTGCGGATGATTCGGCGGGCGATTTCGCCTCGGTTCGCAATGAGAATTCTCATGGTTACATCCGGTAGACGATGCCCGGGCCGGGCGCCGGTTTGTCGTGGCGAGCGGCGAGTGAGAGCGATAGGCCGAGGGCGTCGCGAGTGTCGACCGGATCAATCAGGCCGTCGTCCCAGAGCCGGCTCGTGGCGTAGTACGGGTCACTCTGCGTTTCGTATTGACCGCGGATATTCGCTCGAATCTCGGCCAGTTCTTCATCCGTTGTCTCGGCGCCCTTCATGCCGCCAACCCGAATATCGACAAGAACGGTCTCCGCGGTGTCGGCGGCCATCGTGGCGATCCGGGAGTTGGGCCAGGCGAAGAGAAAACGGGGGTTGAAGCCCCGGCCACACATGCCGTAGTTGCCGGCGCCGTACGAGCCGCCGACGAGCACCGTGTACTTCGGCACCGTGGCGTTGGCTACCGCAGCGACCATCTTGGCGCCGTTCTTGGCGATGCCGCCCTTCTCGCTGTCGGTACCAACCATGTAGCCGCTGGTGTTCTGGAGGAACAGCAATGGCACCCGGCGTTGTTCGCACAGCTCGATGAAGTGGGCGGCTTTCAAGGCCGATTCGCTAAAGATGATGCCGTTGTTGGAGATGATGCCGACGAGATGACCCCACACCCGAGCAAAGCCGCAGACAATGGACTCGCCCCATTCCGGCTTGAACGCGGAGAACCGACTGCCGTCGACGATGCGGGCGACGATCTCGGTGGCATCGAAGGGAATGCGATCGTCGGCGCTGACGATGCCGTAGATCTCCTCGGCCGCGAAGGCCGGGGGTTCGGGTTCGGTCCAGTCGAGCCACCCTTGGCGCTCATCGACTCGTCGCTGGTTCGTGGTTTCGCAGATCTCACGGAGCTTGCCGTACGCCTCGCGTTCGGTGGACACCATGTAGTCGCTCACCCCGCTCGTATGGGTGTGGAGCGCGGCGCCGCCGAGATCGTCGGCGTCCACGATCTCCCCGAGCGCGGCCTTCACGATCGGTGGTCCTCCTAGGAAGATGCGTCCGATGCCCTCGACCATGATGACTTCATCGCTGAGAGCCGGGACATACGCACCACCGGCGGTGCAGCCGCCCAGCACAACAGCGAGTTGGGGGAGTCCCTGGGCCGACAGTCGAGCCTGTCGATAGAACGACCCGCCGAAGTGGTCCTTATCGGGGAAGAGTTCGTCTTGCCGCGGAAGGAAGGCCCCACCCGAATCGACGAGGTAGATGACGCCGAGTCGGTTCTCCTCCGCGATGTCTTGCGCTCGGACGTGCTTCTTGATCGACATCGGGAACAGGCTTCCGCCCTTCACCGTGGCGTCGTTGGCGATGAACACCCAGGGCACGCCATGGACGACGCCAATGCCGGTGACGATTCCGGCTCCCGGCGCCTCGTCGTCGTATTGGCCGAAGGCGCTCAGGGTCGAGAATTCGAGGAACGGCGTGTTGTTGTCGGTGACGAGATCGATGCGATCACGCACCATCAGCTTGCCGCGTTCGAGATGGCGTTCTATTGACTTCTGTCGGCCTCGACCGCCATCCATGGCGCCCTGCTGGCGGGCCTTGAGCGTGGCCACGAGCTCCAAGTACGTGTCGCGGTTGGCCGCGAACTCGGCCGAGCCGGTGTCGACCTTTGAGGTGATCCGATTCATGGCTCGACTCCGTTCAAGAATTGGTCGGTGATCGCCGTTGCGAGCTGTTCGACCGACAGTGCGCCGTTGCGGTCGAACCATTCTGCGGTGGCGTTCATTACCCCGAAGAGGAAGAGCCGACGCAGCTGACGGTCTTTGCTCGACAGCGTCGGGAGGAGCCGCTTGAAGAGATCGTTCCAGCGCTGTTCATAAAGGTCGCGCTGCGGCACGACCTGCCGGCGGACGTCGTCCGGAGCGGTGAAGAAAACAGCAACGTGGGCTGTCGTATACGGCCCGTTTTCGAAGACCGCGCTGAGATGGGCGTGGACATGGGCGAGGAGTTGCCGATCGATCGGATCCGCAGGGCCAAGCGCCGAACCGCTGGTGTCGAACGCATCCAGCATCACGATGATTCCGTCGTGCAGGACCGCAACGAACAGCTCATCTTTCGAATCAAAGTGGTGGTAGATCGAGCCCGCCTTGATCCCGGCGGCGCTTGCGATCTGGCGAAGAGTTGTACCGGGGTAGCCCTGATCAACGAAGAGTTGCGCGGCAGCGTCGAGTACACGCTGTCGACCCGTCTGCTCCGGTGAGATCACAACCATCTTTCAACCCTACCTAACGCTTGTTAGGTCGGTCAAGGATGTCACCGGTCTTCGGAGGGACGCCCAATCCCGCTACGTTCGGTCCTCTAGGCACGCCCCCTCGAAGGCAGAACCATGACCACCGCTGTGAACCCGTCGCCCTTCCGACCGACAACCGTCGACTTTCACTTCGACGTGCTGTGTCCGTGGGCGTATCAGACCTCTCGTTGGATTCGTGAGGTCCGCGACCAGATCGACCTCACCATCAATTGGCGGTTCTTCTCGCTCGAAGAGGTGAACCGGGTCGAGGGCAAGAAGCACCCGTGGGAACGAGACTGGAGCTATGGCTGGTCGATCTTGCGTATTGGCGCGCTGCTACGACGCATCGATATGAAACACGTCGACGATTGGTATGCGATCACCGGAAACGCGTTGCACCACGACGGCATGAAGATCCACGAGCCCGACGTTGCCCGCATCCTGCTCCAAGAGATCGGGATGGACCCGGGCCTCGTCGACGAGTCGATGCACGATCTCAGCACCCACGATGAGGTGAAGGCCGACCACGACAAGGTGGTTGCGGCCGATGGCTTCGGCGTGCCGACCTTGTTCTTCCCCGGTATCGACGGAGGCCCGGAGCAGACAATCTTCGGCCCGGTTCTGATCGATCCACCCACCGGCGATGCCGCGCTCCGGCTTTGGGACACCGTCTGCGGCTGGCTTGAGTTTCCCCAGTTATACGAAATCCAACGCCCGAAGACGATCGACGATCAAAAGCTCATCGGCAAGACGTTCAAGCCCTATATGGAGGCTCGGGATTGGGTGAGCATCAATCGCGGCGTTGTCGTCGCGACCGAAGAAGACGGCTTCAAGATCAAGGGCGACGCCAGAGACGCCGGCCAGTTCAAGTCGTAGACGACCTCAGCCCGCCGCTTCGATTGCCGCGGCAACGGCCAGGCAGCGCCGGGCGTTGTCGACATGGAGGTTTTCGATCATCTTGCCGTCGATGGTGATGACACCTCGGCCCTCGGCTTCGGCTTCTTCGAACGCGGCGATCACCAGGCGGGCATGTGCGATCTCGTCCGTGCTGGGGGCCCACATGTCGTTGGCTGGCCCCACCTGTGATGGGTGAATGAGAGTCTTGCCGTCGAAGCCCATCTCGAAGCCCTGCTGGCATTCGGCCACAAAACCGTCGGCATCCGAGATGTCATTGAAGACGCCGTCAACGATCTCCACTCCCTCAGCCCGTGCGGCCAAGATCGCGGTAGCGAGGTGCGCGATCAGCGGGTGGCGGCCCGGCAGCAAGGCGGCGTGTAACTCCTTGGCGAGGTCGTTTGTGCCCATCACCATCACGGCGACGCGGTCGAACGCGGCGATCTCCCTCGCCGCAAAGATGCCTTCGGGCGTCTCAACCATCGGCCAAATCGCCGTGTGATCGGGTGCGCCCGCCGCCTCCATCGCATTAGCAATCGCGCCGAGATGGGCGGTACCGGTGACCTTTGGGATGACGATGGCCGCCGGGCCGGCGGCGGCCGCGGCGGCGATGTCGTCGGCGCCCCATGGCGTGTCGAGTCCATTGCAACGAATGGTGATTTCACGATTTCCATAGTCGCCCGAAGTTGCGGCCGCAACGGCCTGCTCGCGGGCGGTGTCCTTCGCATCGGGGGCAACGGCATCTTCAAGGTCGAAGATCAGCGCATCGGCCGGGATGGCTTTGGCCTTCTCGAGCGCCCGAGCGTTGGCCGCAGGCATGTAGAGAACTGAGCGTCGCGGCCGGAGATCGTCGCTCATGCGGTGAATCCATACATCTCGGCGAGTTCAGGATCGCGAGCGGCCAGGCTTCGGGCCAACTCGACCACAACATGGCATTGCTTCACGCTGGCGTCGTCTTCCATCTTCCCATCGAGCATCAATGCACCGGTGCCGTCGCCCATCGCGTCGATCACTCGTTGCGCGTGAGTGACCTCGCCCGGATCGGGGCTGAAGACCTTCTTGGCGATACCAATCTGCACGGGGTGCAGGCTCCAGGCCCCAACGCAGCCCAGCAGGTAGGCGTTGCGGAACTGGTCTTCGCAGGCCGTTGTGTCGGCGATATCGCCAAACGGCCCGTAGAACGGAAGGATGCCGTGGGTCACGCAGGCATCGACCATTCGGGCCATCGTGTAGTGCCACAGGTCCTGCTGGGCGGTGGCCCGGGGGGCGTCGTTGTTCTCCGGATCAGGGTCGTCGCGCACCAGATAGCTGGGGTGTCCCCCGCCGACGCGAGTGGTTTTCATTCCTCGATTCGCGGCGAGGTCGGCCGGGCCAAGTGAGAGGCCCTGCATACGCGGACTCGCGCCACAGATCTCTTCGACATTGGCCACCCCACGGGCCGTTTCGAGGATGGCGTGCACCATCAACGGTTTGGTCAGCCCGGCCTTCGCTTCGAGTTGCGCCAGGAGTCGGTCGACGAAGTGGATGTCCTCCGCGCCCTCGACCTTGGGGATCATGATGACATCGAGCTTGTCGCCGATCTCGGTGACCAGCGTGTAGAGGTCGTCGAGACCCCACGGGGAGTCGAGGCTGTTGGTTCGGGTCCACAACTGGGTGTCGCCCATCTCGACGGTCTTGCCCACTTCGACCATTCCGGCCCGGGCGGCTTCCTTCTGATCGGCGGGTACGCCGTCTTCCAGGTTGCCAAGCAGGATGTCGACCGTCGGCGCGATATCCGACGCCTTCGCCACCATCTTGGCGTTCGACGGCGGGAAGAAGTGAATCACCCGCGACGGGCGCACCGGTATCTCCCGCAGCGGCTGTGGTGCACCTACAGCGAGGGGCTTGAAGAAGTCTTTTGCGCTCTTGACCATTGGTGGATCCAGACCTTGTCTTCGTTCGGGGCGGTAAGGGTCAGCGGGCCGGTGGGGCGTGGACCACGGAGATGGAGTGGGTGGTGGTGGCCGCCTGACGAATGGCCGCAAGTTCTCGATATTCAGGCGAGTCCCACCACTCGTCCAACGCCGCCTCCGACGGAAACTCGATGATGACCGTGCGTCCTTCGGGTCGCTCTCCTTCGAGCACCCGAACGTTGTCGTCATACGTGAGGAATCGGGCGCCCGACGCCTTCAACACGGGAAAGAAGCCCTTCTCGTACTGGCGGTATCCATCAGCATCGTTCACGGTGAAGTGGGCGATGAAGTGCACGGGTGTGGCGGTGGCATCGGTCATTCATGTCTCCTGGTGTGTGCCTGGAAGATAGTGGACGCCCGCTGCCGGTCCGGTACTCGGGCCGGTTCGACAGCCGCGCCGCGCTAGTACAGACTCAGAAGATGAGCAGCGCACCTCTGAGCAAGCACTACCTCTCCGTTAAAGGCAAGCAGATGGCGTACCACGACGTTGGCGAAGGCGACCCGGTGGTTTTCTTGCACGGCAATCCGACGTCGTCGTACCTGTGGCGCGACATCGTGCCGCACGTGTCGAGCCAGGCCCGCTGCATCGTGCCCGACCTCATCGGCCAGGGCGACTCCGACAAGCTCGACTCCCCCGGTGCCGACTCCTATCGTTTCGTTGAGCACCGGGAGTACCTCGATGGTCTCCTCGAACAGCTTGATCTGGGCGACAAGGTCACGCTCGTCATCCACGACTGGGGCTCGGCCCTCGGCTTTGACTGGGCCAACCGCCACCGCGATCGGGTGGCCGGCATCTGCTACATGGAGGCCATTGTTCGCCCCGTCACGTGGGATGAATGGCCCGAGAGCGCCCGCGACATCTTCCGCGCCTTTCGCTCGGAGGCCGGCGAGGAAATGATCCTCACCAAGAACCTATTCGTCGAGTCCATCCTGCCGGCCTCGACCATGCGCACCCTCAGCGATGAAGAGATGAACGAGTACCGCCGCCCCTTCGCAACTCCCGGTGAGGATCGTCGCCCGACCCTCACGTGGCCTCGCGAGCTCCCGCTGGCCGGCGATCCGGCCGATGTAGTCGAGATCGTGCAGGCCTCCGCCGACTGGCTCTCGACTTCAGAGGTTCCGAAGCTCTTCATCAACGCCGATCCCGGCGCGATCCTGACCGGCGCTCAGCGAGAATTTGTCCGAACGTGGCCCAACCAAACCGAGACCACTGTCGCGGGCATTCACTTCATCCAGGAGGACAGCGCCGACGAAATCGGCGAAGCCATCGCCGCCTGGCTACCGAACCTCCAGCGTTCCACCTAGCCCGATTTTGACAGGCGGGTGAGTGGCGCGAAGTATGGTCGGCCACCATGGAAGCAACCGACCGCTACACCATCATCTCGGCGGATTGTCATGCCGGCGGGAACCACGCTCAATATCGTGACTATCTGGCCGCGGACTATGTCGACAAGTTCGACGAGTGGCGCGGCGGCTACAAGAACCCGTTCCGAGACCTGCAAGACGATGGCCGCAGTCGCAACTGGGACGATGACCGCCGACTCGCTGATCTCCACGCCGATGGCGTGGTCGCCGAGGTCGTATTTCCCAACACCGTGCCGCCCTTCTTCCCTACCGGTGTCGTTGTCGCGCCGGCGCCATCACCCGAGACATACCGTCTCCGGCTAGAGGGAATCAGGGCCCACAACCGGTGGCTCGCCGACTTCGTGGGGCGTCACCCGAAGCAACGTGTCGGCCTCGCCCAGATTCTGCTCAACGACATCGACGAAGCGATCAGCGACGTGCGGTGGTGCCGTGCGCACGGGATCAAGGGTGTGCTGCTTCCCGGGGCCGCCCCCGACACGCCATGGATTGAGCCACTGTCCTCGGCCGCCTACGACCCGCTCTGGGCCGTGTGCCAGGAGCTGGACATGCCGGTCACCCACCACGCGGGCGGCAGCGGGATTCCGGAGTTGGCCGACACGCCCTTCCGCAATCTCCTCTTCATGATGGAGACCGGCTTCTATGCCAACCGAGCGTTCTGGCACATGATTTGGGGCGGAGTGTTCGAACGATTCCCGCAACTCAAGCTGGTCCTCACTGAGCAGGGATCGGACTGGGTGAAGCCGGCGCTCAACCGGATGGAGCACTTCTACAAGCTGATGAAGTCCGGCCGGGTTGGCGAACTTGGGATTCCGGCCGAGGCGATCGGGTCTCTGAGTCCGCTCGAGACGTTCCAACGAAACATCTGGATTGGGGCCAGTTTCCCGGCCCCATCCGACGCGGCGACTATGCGGGAATTTGGCATCGACCGATTCATGTGGGGCAGCGACTACCCCCACAACGAAGCCTGTTGGCCGTACAGCACGCTCTCGCTGCAGCGCACGTTTGCGGGGTGGAGCAGCGCCGATCTTCGCACCGTCCTCTCGGAGAATGCGGCCACGGTTTACGGCTTTGATCTTGCGGCGCTCGAACCGATCGCCGCCGAGCACGGGCCGTCCGTCGAACAAGTCGCCGCGCCCCACGGCGAGATCCCGGCCGACGCTCTGAGCCCGGCGTTTCAGCGCAACTGACGTCCTCCATCGGTTCTGGGTGAGCCGGGCGTCGGATCCCGAACGCCCGTTCACCCAGAACGGATTGGGGGGTCAGGCCCCACTTGATGGCCAGACCCCATTTTGGAGTCAGGCGAGTCGGGCCAGGATGTTTTCGGCGAGAGCGATATTGGCAGTGGCCGAGTCGTAAGCCGTCGCCCCGCCATCGGGGCTGAAACGGGTGTCGATCTCGACGACAAACCCCGCAGAGATCACGAGGACTCGTCCGTTAATGGCATTGACGTGGACCTCGCTTCCATCAGCGATCGGCGAGTAGGCCTCGGAAGCGACCGTGTCGGGAGGAAGGGCGCTGAGCTGCACATTCGCAGTGGCATCCTCATTCGACCACTGGCAACCGTCCGTCACGTTGGAGTCGCTCGATCGGGTGATGGGGGCCTCGGTCAAGAACCCATCCAATTCCGACACCGTCCAGATCGCACACGGATCGGCGGCAACGTTTGCCATCTGGGTCTCGGCCGCTTCGCTGGGCGCCCCCGCTTCTGATACTCCCGCGGACGCAGCAGAAGCGATCCGGGCGTAGAGCGCACCAGTCGCCCCGTAGTCGATGCCGGTACCGGCCACGTTGGAAACCATGAGGCCGTATGAGTCCGCCGTTGTGTACGCGGCGAACGACGTGTCGAGTCCGAAGGAATCTTCGCTGAGTATGACGACTGCGCCATCATCAACCGAAGCAGACTCGCGTACATCGCCGGCTCCGGCCGGGAGGCTCATCGCCGGGCTGTCCAACGATGTGTTGACCTCGTCCATGGAGCCGACTGTCACGCGGACACGGTGGTTCTCACTCGTGTATTCGCAGGCTGCGCCCAACGCTGTGGCCTCGAAATCGAGCTCTTGGCCGAATGAGAACTCCGTGGCGACGTCAGTCACGATCGCCTCCATCTCGGCCGCGGTGAGCGCCGCACATGTATCGATGACGGGCGTGACCGCCGGTGGCGGCGTACCGCCGCTTCTGTCGAGGGGCATGAGGTCGGTCACATTGAGGACCTCTCCACTGAGGGCCGCAGCGTCGAACGGGATCGCCTCTCCTCCCGAACCAGACGATGAACCGCCAACTTCTCCAGAGTTGGTGGTGTTGCCGTCACCTCCGACGGCTGAATCGGCCGGCGAGGGGTCAGACGAACTTCCGCACGCGGCGAGCAATAATCCCATGCTGACGGTGAGGGCGAGAAGGAGACGTTTCATATTGTGCTTTCTGGCTTTGTAAACGGTTGAGGGAATCGGGCTTGAGGAAATGGCAACGACACGAATTCATCTCGCGCCGGTCAGGGCGTGAGGGCACCCGGATCTGAGAGGGCGATGGCGAGACCGGTGGCATCGATGGCGGCGACAGTCCAAGTCATGGGTTCGTGGACCCACGGCCCGACCACATCCGGGTCGGTGATGCCGCCCATAGCGACAGAGGTGTCAACGCCGGACCAGGCCCAGTACGGATCGCCGTTGAGGCCAAGCACAACCAACGTGTAGCGCTGGGCCTCGGCGACCGGTGCCCAGCTGAGCAGCGGTCGCGGCCCGGGTTCGGCTTCGACCGCCAGGATCTCGGCTACGAGTGGAGCGGGATCGGGGGCGCGGCTGGTGGACGGGGGCGTGGATTCCTCAGCTTCACCGTCTACGAGGTCAACGACTTCGTCGCTCTCAGTTTCGGCCGCGGCACTGGGAGCGTCGGTCTCCCCGGCCGGCGTGACTGGGTCGCTCGCTCCTCCACAGCTGATGGCGAACAGGCCGAGCGAAAGAACGCCCGCAGCGGCCGCGATCGGAAGACGGTTTCGGTGTGTGCTCATGAGCCCTCGCCCTCGGCCAAGAGGTCCGATATCTGTTGGGCGAGATCCGTCCGGGCGAGCTGAACGGCCGCAGTGAAGAGAGTCACCAACTCCGTTTCGCTGCCATCGGCCATGGCGTTGTCGACGATCAGTTCGAACGTCCCGTCATAGAACGCCCGCAACTCGGGGTCCGCCGCGAACACACCTGACCGGTAGCCGGCGATCATGAGTTCGAGTATTCCGTCCGCAAACACCCCGTCGGAGAGCGCCGCCTCCTCGAGGAGCTGAGCGACCGTGGCGAACGCTCGCGACCGGAAAGCGGTGTCGTCGGTCTCTGGGTCGCAGTTGGCCCGCCGCAGACCGTTGACCGCGAGTTGTTCGGCGCGGGCCAGAACGTCGCCGACGATGTCGGCTGACCAGGGCCCGCCCTCTCGGAGCGCTTCGATCAGTACGGCCGCGTCAGCCTCGATGCTGGCGATGACCGTCTCATACTCCACTCCCGAAGACACCTCGACACCCACGCGGTGTGCGACCCAGGTTCCCTGGCGGCCAGCGATGAACTCGCCCTGAGCATTGAGACCCGCAGCGAATTCCTGATTCCAGAAGCCGGAGATGGAGCCGCAGCTCCCGGTCGTGGGGACCAGGCTGATGCGCGGGTTGCCGAGCTCCGCTGCGGTAAACGTGAACTCGGCCGTGACACCGCTGCTGGTGCTGGTTACGAAGATCTCGTCGTAGACAAGCTCTGGCTGCAGCGCAGCGCCGGTGAGCAGGCCCGATACCTGAGCGGTCGCGAAGGCCTCCGGAAGATCAGTTGGCCGAGTGATGGTCGCTTGATCGAAGACAAACGATCCCTCCACCGAAGCCGCGGATACCGATGTTTGGAAGGTGCCTCGCCCGTAGTACTGCGCACCCACCTCGTCGTCGTAGACCACCAGCGCGTTGTACGAGAGACTCCCCCGCCACTGACCGTTATCGCCGAAGCCGACGCCAGCATCTGCTTCTTGGGCTGTCGCTCCAGCGGAAAATACCGACACTGAGAGCAATGCCGCGAGCGATCCCAGGGTTGTACGTCGTATTCGTCCCATGACCAATGGGCGTTCCTTCCGACGGAACAGTGTTCCATTGGCTCGCACCGCGCCACCGGTGCGAGCGTGATCGACGACTAAGTTGACCACCGATGCGACAGAACGCTGTTGGAGCAGACTTTGTTGGAAGGTCGCTCGACCTGAGCCGGCTCGACGCGTCACGAGCCGCGGCGTCAATCGACCGCAATATGCTCGTCGTCGGGCCTGCAGGCATGGGTAAGACCACGCTTCTTCAGGCCTTTCGGGCTCGCGCCGTTGACGACGGAGCCGTTGTCGGCTGGGGCGTGGCAGGCGAATGGGACGGCGCTCCAGGTCTGTGGCCCTGGTTCGAAGCACTCAGTGATGTCGACCCCCACCAGACTGTGATCTCCGCCGGCCATGACGACTCGCCGAGTCCACCCGACATGGCCGAAATGTTTCGTTCGGTGGCCCAGTGGTTGATTCTCCTGGGGCGTGATCGCAACGTCGTTATCGTGCTCGAAGACCTTCACTACGCCCACCCCACTGCAGTCTCGCTATTCGGATACCTCTCCCGTCGGCCGGCGATAGCTGGCGTAAGCATCATCGCTTCCTCCCGGCCCGGCAACGAGACGATCGACATGTTTCGGTGCAGTCGGATCGTTCTCGACGGCCTGTCTCGCTCGCAGGTAATGGAGCTGGCTTCGGCCACCGGGCGCGAACTCGATACCGCAACCGTTGTGGAGCTAGTCCGCCGCACGAATGGCAACCCGCTCTTTGTGCGCCGCCTCCTCGAACAGGGCGCGAACCGGCCCGACTCGCCCGTACCGCCCGACGTCGCCGCGCTGTTGCGACAACAAGTCGCCGCCGCGCCACTTGATGTCAAACCCGCGCTCGACGCGCTTTCCGTACTCGGGTCTGCGTCTATCGATGTCCTGCAGCGGATGACGACAGGCGCGCCAGTCGGACCCGCCCTCGCTCGCGTGTCCGGCGATGTCATCGCGATCGCCGACGGCATCGCCTCGTTTCGTCACGGCCTCCTCCGCGAGGTGATCTACGACGACCTTGAGCCGGAGCAACGCTTCGCCCTCCACGCCATTGCCGCCGATGTGTTGAGAGCGGAAGGTTCGAGTCCCGTGGCGCTCGCACATCATCTATCGCGCGCCGCCCACAGCCATCGCGGTCTCGACGCGGCCGAGGCGGCCTGTCAGGCGGCTCGAATCGAGCGGTCAACCGGAGCCATCAGCGAAGCCGTGCACCACTTCGGGATCGCCGTCTCGATGTTGCGGTCGCTCGATGATGCGGGTGCGCTCGCCGAGGCGTTGATCGAAGAGGCCGAGGCCCTCGCGCTGATGGGACGCGGCGCAGAAGCCGAACGTTGCCTCATCGATGCCGCGGCATCGAGCGACCAAGCACCCGATGCCCGGCGCCGCCGGCTCGTGCGCGCTTACGGGCGGCTGCGTTGGCTGGAAGAACCCAACCCCTCCACGCTCGATGCCGGCACACTGCTATCCATCGCTACCCGGTGGTTCGGCACGAGCGAGCACCCGGCCGATATCGCCGTCCTCAACACGGCAATTGCAACTGCGGGCGACATCCGGGGTGGTCTCCTCGAGGATGTCGAGGCCGCGGATCGAGCGGTGGCCGCTGCAACCGAGTCCACTGAACCAGTCCTTCTCGGTGAAGCCCACCTCGCCCGGCGGCGGGCGCTAAGTGTTCACCCCGAGCGACTCCTCGAACGACGAGCAGACGCCGAAACTGCCCTCCGGATTGCCCATCAACTCGAGGATCATGAGTTCCTCATCCGGGCCCAACGGATGGCGCTTACTGACGCGCTTGCGTCCGCCGATCGTGTCCGGGTGAGCGCCCTGTTGTCGAGCAAACCGGTGTCGGTCGCCGGGCGCGTCCAACAAGCACTTGCGGGAGCCACAGTCGCAGCGCTGGAGGGCCGTTACCGAGACGCCGACGACGTTCTCGACGAGACACTGAAGGAACTCGACTACCTCGACATCGATGCACCGGCTCTCGAGTTTGTCCGCATCGTCTATGCCTGGGATCGTGGTGATCTCGCCGCGGTCATCGCGGAATACGAGCCACTGGTGCCGCTGATCGCAGACCCTGCCTTGCGTTCGGCCGTTGCGCTGGCCAAGGCGATCGATGGCGATCACGCGGTTGCCCGACTCCTCATCGACGAGGTGCTCGGCACCCTTCGCTCCGACCAACCAACGATCCTGTGGGCGGTCACCATGGGGCTGTTATCCGAAGCGGCGACGGCAATCGATCACCCGTGTGCGGCCGAGCTCTACGAGATGCTGAGATCGTTCGGCGGCGAATGTGTCGTGTCGGCGACCTCAAGCGCTTCCTGGATCGGGTCCTTCGATCGCTACCTCGGTCTCCTCGCCCTTCGACTTGGTCGCAATATCGAAGCGGCGGAACATCTGGAGTCCAGCCTCGTTATCCATGACCGCATGCATGCCCTCCCGTGGGCCGCCCGGAGCCACGCTGCCCTCGCCATAGCTCAGGCCCGTTTGGGTGACGCGAAGAGCGCCGCCCACCACGCATCCGTCGCTGGAGCGATAGCCGATGAGGTCGGAATGTCGGTTCGGATGACGCTGATCGGCGACTACGAAGCCGCGGCACCCGTTCTGCAGACGTTCGCCACACCGGCGGGCGCAGTGCTCGAGCGACGCGGCGATGTATGGAGCGTCGGCCTCGACCGTGATCTCCATCTCGTCCAGCACTCGAAGGGTCTCGACTACCTCGCGAGACTGATCGCCGATCCGCACCGGGATTGGTATGCGCTCGACCTTTACGCCGTTGTTGACGGCCTTCCTGTCCTGGTCGAGGGTGACACGGGGCCCCAGATCGATGCGGTGGCCCGTCGTGCGTATCAGACCCGGTACCTCGAACTCGTTGACACACTCGACCGAGCGACCAGCGACGCAGACTTGGGTACGGCCGAAGCCGCGCAGTCGGAAATCGATCAGCTCGAATCAGAACTGATTCAGGCGTTCGGACTCGGCGGCCGGTCTCGGACCACCGGCGACCAGACCGAGAAGGCGCGGGTGAACGTGCGCCGTTCGATCTCCCGAGCGATCGACCGTATTCGGACGAATGATCCGAACCTCGCCGACCACCTCGACCGCTCGATTCGCACGGGCCGGTTCTGCCGCTACGACCCGGCGCAGCACAGTCCGTTTGTCTGGCGTGTCTCAGCCGCGAGCAGCGGGACTGGCTGACCGAACCGTTTCGGACCTGATGGGACCACCCGGTTACACACACGGATTGAGTGCCATCGTGAGCACACCCGGCTCGACGGGTGGTGCGTGTAAGTTGTCGGCTGCGAGGAATCCCGACGGAAACGATCTTCACTGTGAGCGAACGCGTACTCGTGACCGGCATCACCGGCTACATCGGCCAGCACTGCGGGGCCGAACTCTTGAACCAGGGCTATGAGGTAGTTGGCACCGTTCGTTCGCAAGCCAAGGCTGCGTCAACGAAGGCGGCAATCGCGCACGTGGCACCGGTCGACCAGCTGAGCTTCGTCGAGACCGACCTCCTCTCCGACGCCGGCTGGGATGAGGCCATGGTGGGTTGTACCTACGTCCTTCACGTCGCCTCGCCGTTTGTCTTCACCGAACCGAAGGACGAGCAGGAGTTGATCAAGCCAGCGGTCGAAGGCACCCAGCGAGTCATGGCGGCAGCACAACGAGCCAACGTGAAGCGCCTCGTGCTCACGTCGTCAGTCGCATCCGTGACCGGCGGCCACCCGAGCGGCAAGTTCGGGCCGGCCGATTGGTCGGATACCAATGCAGATATCGGCGCCTATTCCAAGAGCAAGACTCTTGCCGAGCGAGCCGCCTGGGCGATGTCTGAAGATCACGATATGGAACTCGTCGCGATCAATCCCGCGGGTGTCTTTGGTCCATCCCTCGGGGCCGCGCTCGACGCGCAGAGTGTCGCGATGATGACCGACATGATCACGGGCAAGATGCCGATGCTGCCCAAGCTCGCGATTGGCCTTGTCGACGTTCGTGACGTCGCCCGTCTACAAGTGGCGGCCATGACTGCCGACGGTGCAGCGGGGCAGCGTTTCATCGCGTCGACCACAGAGCCGATTGAGATGGCCACCGTTGCTCGAGTGCTTCGCGAGGCCGGTCATGACAAAGTTCCGAGCCGGATGGCCCCAACCATCTTGCTGAAGGTGATGGCACTCTTCGATCGCGATGTGAAGGGAATGCTCCCGCACATCGGGAAGCGGGCATCGTTGGACACGAGTTCCACTGTCAGCATCCTGGGTTGGGAGCCGACCGCAACCGAATTGACAATCACGGAGATGGCGGCGGCCATCGCTGCCGAATAGCCGGCCCTCGCCCCAAAAACGTGAATGTCGGTGCTTAGAAGGCGAACTCAGAGGTCGAGTGGACCACCAAGTCCCTGGACCCTTCAAACATGTCGCGTGTCTCGCCGTAGCCCGACGTTTTGCCCATCTTCAGAACGGTGGCGTGAATGACCACGTCATCACCAACGGCGGCCCGCCGACGGCTCCACTTAGGAACTGTTGTTCGAGGTCTTGAGGAAGCCGCGCCACGACGCGACCTTCTTTCACCTCTGGTCCCCGCACCACCAGAGCGCTACAACCAGGTCGGTGGAATGACCGCATGAGCCCACCACAAACTTTCTGACAGACCCGGTGTCGCTCAGGAATTGCTTCGAGCGTACGAAGCGATATGGGAGCCTGCTCCACAGCTGTGCAACGAATCCAGATCGAGACCATTTTCGCCCGGAACTCAATGGGCGAAAACGTCGGTGATGGAAGCCCTGGCCTCTCGGGTTGAGAGTGCCAGCGGCATACGCCACCCCGAAGGATCGCGTGCAGGGCGGCCCGTACGGCCGCCCTGGCGATCGGGTTAGGTGCCGAGGCCCCCCTTTGTCGCCTTCTTCTCCTTCTTTGTCTGCCGCTTTTCTTTCGCAGTCTTTGTGGCGGGAGTCTTTGCGCTCCGTCCGCCCTTATCTTTGCCGGCCATGAAGGCCTTTCCCCGACCGAGCTGAAACGCTGGCCAGAGTCCACCCTCTCACAGTTGCCGCCGCTCTCGATCCCACTCCCCTCTCCTGGGTCAGTTCACCGTTCGGCGGTGACGTCCCGCCGCATCGATCGTTTCGAGGAGGGCATCGACGTCGGCGGGTTGCAGCGAGGGGCTCATACAGATCATGCGGAAGGTGTTGAGTCCGTGCACCGGCTGGAAGCCGATCATTCCTGTGCCCTCCTCTTGCATCCGTGCTTTTACGGCGGCCGGGACACCGTGGAGTTCAGTCCGGACGGCAATATCGAGCGTGTCCGGGTCAAGCTGGTGGTCGGTCAGAACAAGGCCCCGTAGATGCGGGGGCACCCACGCGAACACGACATTGGTAAACGAGCCGGAAACCACCGGGACGAATGCACCCTCGCTTTCAGTGATGCGGGCGCGGGTGTGGTCAGCCATGGCGACGGCGTGATCGATGCGCGCCGCGAAGCCGCTGTCGCCACGGACCTTCCACGTCAACCAAAGCTTGAGGACATCGATCCGTCGAGCGCACTGAAACGTTCGGTCGCCGGAATCGTAATCACTGTTGAGCTTGTCGGGCTGAAAGAGGTAGTCGGCTCCGGTCGCGAAACAGGCGGCCAACTGGGTCGGGTCCTTGATCAAGAGCGCCGTGCACTGCTGGGTCATCCCCATCATCTTGTGCAGGTTCCAAACACACGAATCCGATCGTTCAACGCCGCGAAGCCGCCAGGCGTGCTGCGGTGAGAACATCGCCGACCCGCCATAACAACCGTCGACGTGCAACCACAGCCCGCGGGAATCACAGATATTGGCGAGCGCTTCGATGTCATCGAACGCCGCGGTGACCGTCGTTCCTGCGGTGCCGATCACGGCCAACGGTGTGTGGCCGGCGGCGAGCGCACCGTCGATCGCCGAGTCCAATGCCGCGGGCAACATCGCGCCTTCGTGATCAGTCGCGACCTTGACCACCCCATCGGTCCCGATCCCGAGCAAAGCCGCCGACTTCGACGCGGCGTAGTGCCCGCTCGAAGATACGAAGAGCACCAGGCGGTCGCCGTTGGTGCCCTTGGTCGTCGCATCAGGTTGAAGCCGATGGCGAGCCAGCTGGAGAGCAAGAAGTGTTCCCATCGACCCACCTGCGCAGAAGAGACCTGGCGGCAGCTCCGGGAGTTTGTTGCTCTCTGGCTCGACGTAGCCGGCGAGACGACCGAGCTTGCTGAGCACGGCACTCTCCATCAGGGTGAAGACGGGTGCGGCTTCGAAGGTCGCCCCGGTGGTATTCAGCGCGGCACCGAGCCAATCGCCGACGACAGAGATGGGGTCGGGTCCCGCAAAGTTCTGATTGACGAAACGTGGGTGACTCGTGTGCATCGAATACTCGATGACCTGCTCGACCGAGGCCAGCACGTCCTCTACGGCCTGCGGGTCCGAGCGGTCGGCCAACTCCAACCCGACTGAGGTGGTGAATGCCTCGGCCAGCGCAGCCGGCGACGCGAAGGAGATCACCGGATCGGACCCTTGCGGCGGCTCGGTCAGGTAGGTGGCGGCTCGTTCGATGACACCCTCAAGAATTGCGAGGTCGTTGACGGAAGCCATAACCGCATTCTTGCCGATTCACCTCAGTGACGCGAGACAGTCCAGCGTCGCCTCTTCATCCATGATGGGCGCAGCAACGAATTCGGTGACGCTGATCTCGATCATCTGTTCGATCCCCGCGCGGACACCGGCAACCTCCAACCGCTGCGGTCCAAGCGCCGCCACGCGCCCCGGGATGGGGTCGCTGGGATGTCGAGCGCCACGTTTGCGGTGAGCGTCTCGCCCTCGAAGCCAACGGCTTCCTGTCGCACCAACGGCATGAGGATTGACAAGTGCTCACCCAGGTGTCGGACCGGGTTGTCGTGCGACTTCCCAAGCATCGATTCGTCACGGCTTGGTGGGAGAACCCCGGTGCGCCGCGTCGGCCCGCCGCCAGCGCAGTGAGCACGTCGACCTGAAAGATCTGCGGGATTCAGAAAGAGTTGAGCCCGCGTGCAGCAGCGCCACTAACGGACGCCCAAGCGAAGCTACCCCTTACCGAACGAACCAAAGCTCAGAGGTCATTTGATGCCGGATGCGATAACGAACTCGCCCGGGACTCGATACGCGCCGGAACCGTCTCGATACTCGGCGATTGACTCGAGATATTCCTGGTGGACCTCGTGTTTGATGGCGTCGTCAAACTTGGAGTAAGCAAGAGCGACCGGTCCACCCATGAATGCTGCTCCCAGCGCTTCCTCGTCATTGGTGTACACGAGGTCGATGCCGATTCGTGTAGTTGTCGCGTCACGGAACCCGACCTCGGCCATGACGGACTCGAGCGACTGCTTTGCGCCCAGCGCGAAAAACATAGGACAGACATCTGAAGCAACTCGTCGGTCCACGATCGGGAAAATATCGGCCCAGCCGCAGTTGCGACGCTCGCCCCAAATCGAGACGCTGACCCGCCCACCGGTTCCCAACGCCTCATACATTTCCCGGAGGGCGTTCTTTGGTGACGGCACGTACATCAGACCGAGTGCGCAGATCGCTACGTCGAAGCTGGCCGGCTCGCAGCCAAGATCTTCGGCATCGGCACGCTCGAACGAAACGTTGCTGATTCCCTTGTCGGTAGCTGCCGCCACCGCGGCAGCAACCATGTTGGCCGATATGTCGGAGCCGAGGACGCGGCCACCGGGTTCGACCTGATGTGCGGCCGCGAAGGTCACCAGCCCGGTACCACACGCAACGTCGATCACAGAGTCGCCCGGGCTGAGCCTCGCGGCATCCAGAGTGGCGGCCTGGGCGGGTGCCAACTGGGTCTGCCAGTAGCGCTCGTAGAAGGCGGCCGCTCGGTCCCATCCATAACGTTGCACTCGACGCTGAAGCTTGGCTTCCATGTCAGCCAGCCTCCTGGTTGATGGTCAGCGTTCGTTTCATCGCATGAGCGCGGGCGAACACATCGAGGTATGGGCTGAGTGCGTCACCTTCATCGACCACTCGTTGGATATCCGATGCCGGCGCGGGACTCTCGATCTGAACGTGGTATCGAACCTCGGTATAGCCGGGAGGGTTCGCCGATTCGAGAAACAACATTCCGGCCATGTCCGAGTCGGCGTCGATGTCGATCTTGATGCTGGTCACCTCGATACCGAGGGCCTCGGACCGCAGTTTGTACCCCATGGCGAGGCAGCTACCGAGAGCGGCACGACCGTAGACGCCGGGAGTAGGAGCGGACCCTTGGCCACCCATCGCTGCGGGCATATCCGTGTCGAGGCGCCACTCCCCTTCCTCACTCACACAAGCCAGGCCGGACACGAGCGTCGTCGTCGACTTGTTGGTGTCTTCACCAGTTTGAGGTCGGCGCGCAACGACCGACGAGACCCGATCCAGTGCCTCACGAATTCCACCCATATTTCGCCTCCTGCGGCTCGTAGTTCACCGTAATCGGTGGACTCGTTCCAGTCCCCGGGACCGACCGACGCTGCGCTATGTCGTCTGAGTGGGATCGCCGGTTGCCCACGCCAGCCCTTCCCCGCGGTCCATCGTGGCGATCTCCGCCATGTCCTCGGAGTCGATCTCAAAGCCGTGGAGGTCGAGATTCTGTGTGAGCCGCGACGCATTGGTCGTTTTCGGCAACACGCCGAAGCCCTGCTGTACGGCCCACCGCAGCAAGAATTGGGCTTCAGTCACGCCGTACTTCTTGGCCTGGGAGCGAAACGGCGACTCGGTCGCGGCACGCATCTCGTCGGTCTTGGCACTGTCTTGACCGGGATCGATGCGCCATGTCGAGAGCGGAACGAGACTGCTGTACGCGATCGTGGTAATGCTGGACGATTGTAGGTAGCCGACGAGTTCCGGCTTTTGTGACCACGGGTGGAGCTCGATCTGGTTGGCATCCGGCATCGCGAGGCCAGCGTTCGTGAGTTCTTCGATGTGCGCCTGGGTGAAGTTGCTCACGCCAATCGCCCGCACCTTGCCCGACTCACGGAGGTCGACGAGCGCTCGCCACTGTTCGACGCGGTTCTCGCCGCCGAAGGGGGCATGGATCAGGTACAAGTCGAGGTGGTCAAGACCGAGGAGACCGAGCGACGTGTCGAACGACCTGATCGTCGACGCATAGTCCTTGCTGGCATCGCCCCACTGCGGGTTACCGGGCCACAACTTCGTCGTGACAAACACGTCGTCGCGGGCGATCGCGCCGTCGCTGATCGCTTGACCGATCGCCCGCCCGACGCCTGGTTCGTTTCGGTACGCCTCCGCGGTGTCGATGTGGCGGTAGCCAGCCCGCAGGGCTCTGAGCACGGCGCCCTCAACGGCGGCGTCGTCGATGAGGTAGGTGCCGAACCCGACCTGCGGCATTGTCAGGTGCGGTCCGAGGGGAAGGTCCATGTGTGTTGTCATGCTGTCTCCGAGTTGAGTTCTACGGTGCGGCCCGCGGTCGGCCGAGTCAGCCGTCGGTCACACAACCGTTCGACGCATCTTCGACGAGCTTGATGTACTTCCACAACGTGCCGGAGGTCGCCTTGTACTCGGGCATCTCCCATGCCGAGCGACGCTTCGCCATCTCGTCGGCATCGACATCGACGGTCATCTCGTGTGATTCGTCGTCGATCGTGATTGTGTCGCCGTCTCTGACCAGGGCGATCGGGCCGCCCTCCTGCGCCTCGGGCACGACGTGGCCAACAATGAATCCGTGGCTGCCTCCAGAGAACCGGCCGTCGGTGATGAGGGCGACATCTTCGAGGAAGCCGGCGCCCGCCAGCGCGCTGGTTGGTGTCAACATCTCGGGCATGCCCGGCCCACCCTTCGGCCCTTCGTAACGGATCACAATCACGTCGCCTGACGCGATGCGGCCTTCTTCAAGGCCCGCGAGCATGTCTTCTTCGCAGTCGAACACTCGGGCCGGGCCGGAGAAACGAAGGCCTTCCTTGCCAGTGATCTTGCCGACCGCTCCACCCGGGGCGAGGTTGCCCTTCAGGATGGAGATGTGGCCTCGAGCCTTCACCGCGGTGTCGAGCTTCGCCACGACGTCTTGATCCTCGGCAAGGTGCGGAGCGCTTTGCAGGTTCTCGCCGAGCGTCTTGCCCGTGACGGTGAGCTGATCGCCGTCGAGCAGACCTTCGTCGAGCAGGTAACGCATCACCCCCGGCACCCCGCCGACGCCATGTAGATCTTCCATCACGTACTTCCCGGATGGCTTCAGGTCAGCCAGCAACGGGATTCGGGCGCTGGTCGCTTGCCAGTCTTCGATGGTGAGGTCCAACTCGAACGCACGGGCCATCGCAATGGTGTGCAGCACAGCATTGGTGGAGCCACCGAGGGCCATCGTTACGACCATTGCGTTCTCCAACGACGAGCGGGTCACGATGCGTCGTGGCGTGAGACCCTCGGCCAGCAGCATCTCCATCATCCGGCCGGCCTGCACGCACTCTTCGATCTTCGCGGGATCCTCGGCGGGCGTGCTCGACGAGAACGGAAGGCTGAGGCCCATCGCTTCGATAGCGGTGGCCATCGTGTTCGCCGTGTACATGCCACCGCACGCACCGGCGCCAGGAATCGAACAGTTGACGATGGTCTGACGCTCTTCCTCGGTGATCGTGCCCGCCAGGAATTGGCCATAGCTCTGAAACGCCGAGACGACGTCGAGCTTGGTCTCGGTACCGCCGATCGAGCCGCAACCGGCCCGTATAGTGCCGCCATAGACCATGATCGACGGCCGATTCAGCCGCCCCATCGCCATCACGACGCCCGGCATGTTCTTGTCGCAGCCGGGCAAGGCGACGAGGCCGTCGTACCACTGCGCCGACATCACGGTCTCGATCGAGTCGGCGATCAGGTCGCGACTCTGGAGCGAGTAGGACATGCCGTCGGTGCCCATCGAAATGCCGTCGGACACGCCAATGGTGTCGAAGCGCATGCCGATGAGGCCGCTTTCAACGACGCCCTTTTTCACCTCGGTGCCGAGATCGCCGAGGTGCATGTTGCACGGATTGCCCTCGAACCAGCAGGCGGCTATACCAATCTGCGCCTTGTCGAGATCAGCGTTGCTCAGGCCAGTGGCCAGCAGCATCGCTTGTGACGCGCCCTGGCTTTTCGGCTGAGTGATTCGGGACGAGTAGGTGTTGAGTTCGACCTTTTGCTCCTGCATCCGAACATCATGCCCTCAGATCGGCTGACATGCGGACGAATAGCCGCATCGCCCGGCTACAGACCAGTTCTCAGCATGGAGAGACGACTGCAACTCCGTTTGCCTCCGCAGCGTCGGCAAGACGGTCGTCGTAGGTGACCAACCCCTCAGGGTCATCACCGAGATCTAGCGCCGTCGCGAGATGGAGCGCGTCTAGCGATCTCAAGACGGAAGGGTCCAGGACGACCCCCCTCATCGAACACGTCCGCTCTGATCGAGGGATAGCAGTCATACGAGCGACGGGGCGACCCCGATCAGCAATGGTGACTGTCTCCCCCGCCGCAGCGTCGGCTACTACGGCCGACGCATTCTGTTTGAGGGCCCGAATCCCGACTTCTGACATGTGCTTCGACCTCGCACATTGGACAGAAAGTGCAATCGGTGATGGGGCAGCGCCCCTTCCATGACCGCGGGCTGCACAGATCGTCCGGATAACTGGCAGCTCCTGCGTCAACTCACATCGCGGCGGATGAACGACCCGAGACCGAGTAGGCCGGTTGCTGCCGCTGCGGCAGCGATGAGCAGTCCGGCGGTGAGCCAGGAATGGCCCAACAGCTCGTACTACTCGGTCCCCCGCGAGTTTCAGTGGCTATTGCTGGAATAGCTGGTGACACCCGGCTTGACCAGCCGGCCCCTGCGGTCAAACCCCGGCTTGCAGCTCGCTCACGCCGCCTTCGCCATCGAAACGGAGGACTCGGTTGGCAACCTTGTCGATGAAGAACCGGTCATGGCTTACAACGAGAACGGCGCCGGGAAAGTGGGCCAGCGCCCGTTCCATCACCTGGGTGCTCTGCATATCAAGGTGGTTGGTGGGCTCGTCGAGAATGATGACCGACGCCCCAGAAAGAAGGCATTGGGCGAGCGCCACCCGGGCCGCCTCACCGCCGGAGAGCTGCCCGATCTTGGTCGCCCGATCCATCTCCGAGAATTGGAAGAGGCCAAGAAACCGATTCACCGACTTCTTGGTCGCATGAAGCGCAAGGCTGTCGGGCATCGCGGAAACGGCGTGCCCAACAGTGTCATCAAGGTCAAGGTCATCGACCAGCTGGTTGAACGAGACGTACTTGGTGCCGCTGGTCCAGGAGATCTCGCCGCTGAAGCTTGGCGGTATCGCTCCGGAGAGCGAGGCGAGCAGGGTGGTCTTGCCGCAGCCGTTGGGGCCGAGGATCGCGATCCGGTCGCCGCGGTGAATGTCGAAGTTGAGGCCGTCGAACAAGCTGTTCCCATCGAACGCCATGCCGAGTTCGGTGACCTCGCAGAGCCGATCCTTTATGTGGAGGCCTTCATAGATATCGGTCACGATTTGATCGACCGGGCGGGGTGATCCGCTCTTCTTGACCTTCGCCAACCGGCGCCGAAGCGCCGGGCTCGGGTTCTTGGCCAACTCACTGCGGTTCGCGATCGCCTCTTGTTCGTAGGCCAACAGCTCACCCTCGTGGGCGAACTCTCGCTCGAGGGTCTTGATCCGTTGCTGCTTTTTCTGGATGTAGTGAGCGAAGTTGCCGTCGTACTCGTAGAGGCGACGGTTCTCGACCTCGACAATGCGATTGCAGACCGACTCCAGGAACTGGCGATCGTGGGAGATGACGATGAGCGCGCCCCGGAACTTCTGAAACCACTCCTCCAACCAGCGCAGGCCGGCGATGTCGAGATAGTTCGTCGGCTCGTCCATCAGGAGGACCTGCGGATCTTGGAGCAGGACCTTGGCGAGAGCGGCACGGTTTCTCCAACCGCCGGAGAGTTGGCTGATCGGCAGCTCCCGGTGCTCGGCAGAGAATCCGATCTTGGTCAGCACGGTGTCGATGTCATTCTCGTAGGTCCACGAACCAGCGCGTTCCTGCGCTTCCAACAACTCCGCCTGGCGTTCCACCAGTCGCGTCATTTCCGCGTCGTCCGGACCCGAGACGAAACCTTCGTTGACCTCGTCCATCTCCGCTTCGAGCGCGTGCACCTCAGGGAAGAGGGCGACGAGTTCGGCCTGGATCGTCGTCTCGCTGTCGAGTTCGGAGAACTGTGAGAAATAGCCGATCTTGACGTCGTCGGTGATATCGACCGTGCCGTCGTCGGGATCCTCCTCGCCCAGGATCAGCTTGATCAGCGTCGTCTTACCGACACCGTTCTGGCCGACCAGCCCAACCTTGTCGCCCGACGTCAGCTTGAAGTGGATCTCCCGGAAGATCGCGGTTCGGTCATAGGACTTGGAGATGTTCTTCAGGCGTATCCAGCTCAAGCGGCGGAGCCTACGCCGAAGCGCCTACGCTATCTCAGCCGACTGTCGGGTGATGACGAAGTGGTGGTCGTTGCGGAATCTGTAGGCACCCTGAGCGTCGCGACAGTGGTCGATAGCGGCGAGCACGGACTGCTTCACGATTGTTGGATCTGTGCAGCGAAGCGCAGGTACGGCGGGGCCGATGCTTGACCGCGCTCGCCCTGCGAGCTCCGCGTCGAGCCACTCGATCACCGACACCCGCTCGGAAACGTCGACCGCCCAATTGGAGATTCCGAGGCCGGCCCCCGACATGGCCTAGTCGGGTCGCCAGCGCCGTTCGAGCTGGGCGAGTCGTTCACGGCAGTTGCGAAGCTCGCCGATCTCTTCGGAGTGAAACTCGCCCGCCGCGCTTCGAATTCGAAGGCGCTGGACATCAGATTCGAGGCGGATGAGCTGCACGGACAGGCTTGCTCGTCGATGAGGCTCTCCATACGGCGCGGCAGACGAGAGGTCCTGAATTGTTTGGCTCAGAGCCTCCAACTGAATGCGGCTTGGGTCGCTTGATGCGGTCGGTTGATCGAGTGTTTCCATGATCGCACCTCCTTAAACGCATACTATTAGACATACCTATTCTGTCAGGGGTGTTCGCAAACTTGTGAGTCGAATGATCCGCACGGTGACAATCGATCGACGGTCCATCGCTGCTACCTCCATCGCCGTACCGGATATTTCGATCGTCTCACCCACTTCCGGTAGGTGTCCGAGGTGATCAAGTATGAGACCCGCGATCGTGGAGTAGCTCCCTTCAGGCAGGTGCAGTCCGAGATCGGTGAGATCGTGGATAGGGAACGAACCGGGAAGGAGGAGCGCACCATCGGCTTCGTGCTGCACGCCAAGGAGGTCGGCGTCTGTTTCGTCGTAGATCTCCCCCACCAGTTCTTCGATGAGGTCCTCGATCGTGATGATGCCGGCGGTGCCCCCGTGCTCATCGACCACCGCCGCCAGCTGCGATCGGTTGATTTGGAGTTGCCTCAAGGCTTCGAGCACGGAGAGACCTTCCGGGAACGCGAGAAGCGGATCAATGTGGTCACCAGCGACACCGTCGTTGTCGAGCAGGTCCCTCAAGTGCACCTGCCCGATCGGGTCATCCAGGGAGCCGCGCACCACCGGTGCCCTCGAGTGGCCCGACTGGCGGAGGAGGTCGCGTGCCTCATCGACCGGAGAGGTGGCGTCGATGGTGACGACACGTACCCGGGGTACCAGAACTTGTCGTAGCGAACGCCCGGCGATCTCGATCGCTCCGGCCATGATCTGGCGTTGGGTGTCGGTAAGAGTTGGCTGGGCCTCGACGAGGTCCACGATTTCCGCGTCGGTTATCTCGTCTCGATGGCGATCCGGATCGCCGCCGGCAGCACGGACAAGAACGTCGGTCAGCGCGCTCAACACGACGATGATTGGCCGGGTTGCGGCGATGAACCGAGCGATGGGACGGGCCATAAGTAGGCTCCACCGCTCGGCGCGCTGCATAGCCAGTCGCTTGGGAACGAGCTCGCCGAGTACGAGCATGACCAGCGATAACGCGACGGTGACCAGGGCGACGGCGGCCGCTCCGGCGAACGGTCCGCCTCCGAAGAGACCGGCGACCGGTTCGCTGATCGACACGGCAGCGGTCGCAGACGCTAGGAATCCCGCAAGGGTAATTCCGAGCTGAACGGCCCCGAGGTATCGGTTGGGGTCTCGGGCCAACCGGACTACTTGTTGGCCGCGGCTTCCTGCCTCATTCAGGCGGCGTAGCTGCCCTTCGCGGAGTGACAGGAATGCCATCTCCGCGCCTGCCAGCATCGCGTTGAAGCAAACGAGTACGCCGACGATGGCGAGGTCAAGCCACAGTCCGCTCATGCGGGTCGAGGCTGCACGACACAGCCAGAACAATGCTCAATCGGAATCAGGGACAATCACCACTCAAGCTCGGGAGTGCGCATCCTCGTGTGGTTCCGTGACGAGAGGGCGCGACTGCCGTGCGCGTTTAGCGACATCTGCCTGCACCCCGGGGCCGACGCGGTGCCGGAACGCGAACAATGCGCGCCTCGGCGTCACCGTCACGTCACAGGGCAACGCCACTGTGACTGGTGCGGAGGATCGTTCCCGTACCGCGAACGCAGAACCTGCCGGCAACGAAAGGCCAGAATGCGACAACTTGGCGATGATCGCGAAGTAAAGCCTTCAACACATCCGCCCTCCTACGAATCTGGGCGCCACACCGCGAGCTCGCTGGCCGCGGCGAGCCACGGCGGCGCTCGGTACGCTGTCGCCAATGAGACTGCACCAGCAGCGCTCGGCGCCATGACGAAATCGAGGCTTCTCGTTGTCGAAGATGACGACCGCATTCGGTCATCGCTTCGCCTCGCGCTCGGCGATGAGGGTTACACCGTGGACGCGGTCGCAGACGCAGAGCTCGGGTTCCAACACTTCAGCGACGAACCCCCGGACTTGGTCCTGGTTGATGTCATGTTGCCGGGAATGAATGGCCTTGACCTCTGTCACAAGATCCGCCAGACAAGCGCAGTGCCGATCATCGTGGTGACGGCTCGAGACGACTCCCACGACATCGTCGCCGGGCTGGAAGCGGGCGCCGACGACTACGTCACGAAGCCATTTGTCTTCAAAGAACTCGCCGCTCGCATCCGAGCGTTACTCCGCCGGACCCAGGGGCTGCTGCCCGGCGAGGATGGCGGAGCCGTGGAGTTCGGTGAGCTGTCCATCAACGTCGAGGAAGGAACGGTCGAGCGAGCGGGGCTAAGGCGAGATCTCACGCGAACGGAGTTTCTCCTTCTGTGCGCCCTCGTCGAGAACGAACGTCGCATTCTTTCGCGGGATCAACTCCTGTCGACGGTGTGGGGATACGACTACTACGGCGATTCTCGAATCGTCGACGCTCACATCCGCCGCCTCCGTAAGAAAATCGAGGTTGATCCCGCGAACCCCGAATACGTGATGACTGTGCGCGGCCTGGGCTACAAGTTCGACCCCGAGAAGCCGGGCTGACGGCGCCTCGGTGGCAAACGAACGTAAGTTGAATAGCGGCTCCCCTGGACGACGATTCGCGCCCCGGTTGCTCACCCGAATCGTGGTCGGTGTCGGTGCGGTGGCGCTGCTTCTCTCGGCCGGCCTGGGAACCATCACTTACCTCACGGTGCGATCAAACCTGATCGAGGAACGCCAACAGAACGCAGTCAACCAGCTCGGCACCAACGCTCAGCTTCTCGCGAGCGCCCTGCGTAGCACCGGCGTCGACGAGTCCCAGCTGCTCGGATCGCTGCGCCCTCAGGTGCGGTCGCGCCCAATGCTGCTGCGCAACGGCGAGTGGTTCACCGCTTCGCTGCAAATGCAGCCGGACCAACTCCCGCCCTCGCTGTTGGAAGCGGTTATGAGCGGAACGTCGGCCCGCCAACGCTTCTCGCACGACGGCGAACTCTTGCTCGCAGTAGGGGCTGCCCTACCGAACGACGAAGGGATCTACGTTGAGGTCTTCAGCCTCACTGAGCTCAACCGCACTCTGGCCACACTTCGCAACACGCTGTTGATCGCCGGCGCAACGACCACCGCGGTTGGAATCGGTCTTGGGTTGCTCATCGCTCGAAGAGCAACCGCTCCACTCCTCAACGTCGGACGGGCGGCACGCGATATCGCCGAGGGTCGACTGGATACCAGACTCGACAGCTCGGCCGACCGCGACCTGCAACAGCTGACCGAATCGTTTAACCAGATGGCCGATTCGCTCAAGGATCGCATCGACAACGAGCGACGTTTCGCGTCCGATGTGAGTCACGAGCTGAGATCGCCGTTGACAACCCTCTTGACGACGGTCGCCGTACTGGAGAATCGCCGGCACGAGCTCTCCGCCGAAGGCCAGGAAGCGCTCGACCTTCTGTCGGCTGACATCGACCGTTTCCAACGAATGGTGCGCGACCTTATTGAGATCGCCAAACACGATGCCGGCATCGCGGAGCTTTCGTGGTCCCGCATCCCGGCCGCGGGCTATGTGCTGAGCGTGCTGCGCCGTCTGCGGGTCGACGAAAAGCTGATCGATGTGACCGAGCAGGCCGAAACTGCTGCTATCCGGATCGATGAGCGTCGGCTCGAACGAACCCTGGCCAATCTGATCGAGAACGCAGCGCTCTATGGCGATGACGCAACCCGAGTAACCGTCGATGCTGACGATCGCCATGTTCGGATCGCGGTGGAGGACCGCGGGCCGGGAATTCCTGAAGAGGAGCGCGAACGGATCTTCGACCGGTTCGCTCGCGGGGTGCACAGCCGAAGACGTGCGAATCTCGACGGAAGTGGCCTCGGACTCGCGCTTGCGAAGGAGAATGTTGCGCTAATGGACGGACGCATCTGGGTCGAGCGCTTTCGGAGCGATGGCGACAGCGACGGCGCCCGATTTGTGATCGAACTCCCGCGGGCGGACTCATGAGGACGGTCGCGCTCGGGCTGACCCTGATGTTGGCGGCCGCCGGGTGTGCCGTCGGCGCCGAAGAGTCGGCGAGCGGCCTGGACCTGCGGGTTGACCTCAGTGCGCTGGCAATCCCCGACGCCGTTACTCAGGCCCTCGATCCCGACGCGCTCGCCGTATCGGCCTTCCTCGTGAGAGACAACCGGCTCGTCTCTGTCGCCCGCGAGCTCGAGGATCCGTCGAGTTCAGCCTTGCTCGACAGTGTCGTTGACTACGCGATAGCAGGCCCGACGGCTGCCGAAGCCCGGTCCGGGATCTGGAGCGCGATTCCACCACAAACGATGCTGCTCGGCACCCGGCTCCAAGCCGGCGTGGCAGAAATCAATCTGTCGTCGGATTTCGCCGCGATTGGAGGCACCGACGAGGTGCTCGCCGTCGCCCAGATCGTCTTGACGGTCACTGCGCTGGCCGATACCGACTCCGTGGTCTTTCTCCTCGACGGAACGCCGACCAGCGTTCCCGGAGCCGGTGGCGTCCTCGTGTCCGGGCCACTCGAAGAGGACGAATACCGGGAACTGTTGAGCAAATAGTTTCACCGCCTCATCGCGTTGACCTCGGTGAAGTCATCGGTTGCGCATGCAGTGATCGTCGCGGCGTCATACAACACAATCAGACTTTGGGACACAGCGGGTCGGTCGACCCCTCCGACTCGACAACCGAGGTGTCCATGAACATGGTGAAGGATTTCCGACCCCACTGCAACGAACTCCGCGCCAATAATGCGCGCTACGCGAGAAACTTCCACGACGATAATCTTCAGGTCCTGCCGGTCATGAACCTCGCAATTGTGACGTGCATGGACTCGAGGATCGACACGTTCGACGTCCTCGGGCTGCGCAACGGCGACGCCCACATCGTCCGCAACGCCGGCGGCGTCGTCACTGACGACGTCATTCGCTCGCTCTGCCTTTCGCAGCGGGTACTTGGCACCCGCGAGATCATTCTTATCCACCACACCGATTGCGGGCTTCAGAAGGTCGACGAGACCGTCTTCCGCTCCGAGCTGGAAGTCGAAATCGGCATCAAGCCTTGGTGGTCGCTGGAGACCTTCACCGATCCCTACGAGGATGTTCGCCAGTCGATTCAGCGTCTGTACATGACGCCGTTCATTGGCCACAAGGACCACATCAGCGGATTCGTGTACGACGTCACCGATGGACTCCTACATGAAGTCAATCTCAGCCACCGCGCCGGAGAATCATTGCCATCACTCCAGGCCGCCTCGACCCAAGGATGATCAATGGACCAATCCCTCCTACGCGAACTCCAGCAACTCCGCAGCTACCCGAGCATCACCGTCTTGATGAACACCACGCCCGGCTCGAAACTCTTGGACGACCAGGTTGCGACCGCTCGCGAGCTCATAGGGGTCGCTTCCGAGCGACTTGAGGCGACGACGGAGTCGCCTCGGCGAAATGAGCTCATCGGCCGGCTCCACAACCTGGTCTCGGAACGCGAAGGCCAGCGCGCCGGTCACGCCGTCGCTCTCTGCGTCTCACCCGAGCATTGCGTCGCCGTTTCGCTCGGCGGAGCGGTCAACCAACGAGTCGTTATCGACGAGACCTTCGCGACACGTGATCTTGTTGCCGACGCCAACCGCACGGCCGCCTATCGCGTCGTGACCGTGAGCGACTCCAATCTGCAAGTGTTCCTCGGCGATCGGCAACGCCTCGTAGAAGAGGGAGACGAGCAACTCCCCCTCCGGCGCCGTGCTGGCACCAGCCCTGCGATTTGGGCCTGCGAGGTGAGGGAAGTGCTGGAGCGCCTCGAACACGGTCGCCCTATGCCGCTGGTTGTCGCCGGCGTAAAGCGAACTGTCACCAGACTTGTTGGCCTCTCGTCCCTCAGCAGCGTCGGCTATGTCGCCGGCAATCATGATCGCACCGGCCGTGCGCAACTCCACACGCTCGTCTGGCCCCTCGTGGTCGACTGGAAGAAGCGGGCACAGCAACGTTCTCTCGACCGCCTCGATCATGCGCGGTCAGCAAGACGCTTCGCATCAGGGGTCACCGAGGTTTGGACGCTCGCCAACGAAGGGCGGATCGATCTTCTCGTAGTCGAAACCGGCTACGCCCTCTCCGCCCGGACCAACGAGGACGGGCGACTCGAGGTGACCAGCGATGAAGGCCGTGACGTGACCGCAGATGTCATCGACGAGATCATCGAGGCGGTCCTTTGCTCAGGAGGCGAAACGACCTTCGTGGACGACACCACGCTCGAGCACGACGGTCGCATAGCAGCCGTGCTCCGCTTCTGACCAGCGATGTCGTCAGAACCGCGCCCTTCCATCGTTGCCGCGTCATACGCGAGTTCCACACTGAGTCCGAGGATCAAGGGATCGTCCAACCCAGCGAGCGACCAAGCGGAAAGGGCCAGCATGTCTCAACAAAAGTCCGTCCGGCGCCACAACCCGGGCGATAATCAACGCCGGCTGCTCGCACCAGAAGCCGTCTACCTTCGAAGGATGGTCGCCTGGTCCGCGGTGGTGATCGTTGCTTTCGTTGGTATCGAACTCATCATCATGGGTTACATGGTGACCGGCGTCGCTCTCTCCGTGCTCGCAGCAGTCGCCGCCGTCCGACTTCGTTCGCTGCGCATGTCCCGCTAGCGGGGCTCGACCCGCTCCCGTCCGAACAACAACCCCGACCCCAAGGACGAAATGATGAGGCGTTTCCACAACATTCTTTTCGTGGACTTCACCACGGCGGCATCGATGCCGCCTGCGTTCGACGAAGCGAGGCGACTGGCTGCGGCCAACGAAGCCAAACTCACGATCTTCAGCGTCGTGCCCAAACCGCCACGACTCCAAGGGCTCCTGAGGCTAGGCACGAAAACGGAGACACTTGAGTCGCTGGTTGCGGCAGAACATCGGGCCCGTCTCACTGCGTTCAGCGAGACCCTCGAATACCCCGACATTGAAGTGGACGTCTCGGTCGGCGCGCCGCCGACCGAGATCGTGCGTCGTGTCATCCGGGAGCGCCACGACCTTGTCATCGTGACCACCGACGGCTCAGAGCATTGCGCCGCGACTGCTCGCAGGGTGATGCGGCTCTGTCCTGTTCCGGTATGGGTGTTACGCCCGAACTTCACCGGCGCCAAGATCCTCGCGGCGATCGACCCCGACGACGACCATGAACTCAACCAACTCATTCTCGAGCTTGCCGCCTCACAATCGGTTCGCTACCTCGGCCAACTCCAGGTTGTTCACGCCTGGGAGCCCTACGGCCGCGCGGCGTTCGCCGGAAGCGAATGCGCACCTGCGAGCCCTCAACTCCTCGCCAACCTGGCCAACGAGGCCGAGAGCGTCCACCGCGAAGCCTTCGACGCAGCCGTGGCGGGCCGAGACCTCCCCGGCAATGTGCGGATGCACCTCGTCGACGGTCCGCCGTATCAAGCCATCACCAGGCTCATCGAGCTCTACCGGATCGACCTACTGGTCATGGGGTCGGTCGGGAGCGGCGGCCTTCTCGTCGGCAACACTGCCGAGCAATTGCTCAAAGACGTCTCGTGCTCGGTTCTGGTGGTCAAGCCTCCCGGCTTTGTGTCGCCAGTCGCGAACTCGGCGCGTTTTACACCGCGGGAGTAGCCGCGCTCAACGACCGCGGGGCCGCGACAGCTCGGAGTCGCGATCGGAGACAGCAACCTCGACGTCGGCCAAGAACTCCACCGAACTCCTATTGGGATTCGGCCCGTTGGCGGGCACCTTCGATGTCGGCGCCGGCTCTGAGCAATGTCCCGCGGAGACTGCACTCAGCGATCTCGACCGCGGGCGCTACGTCGGTAACAATGAGGTCAGCGAGGGCTTGGTAGACGACACCGGCAGGTGAGTCCGGGAACTCGAGGGCAACCGGTGACCCACTGTCGCCGCCGGCGGCGACACCCGCGTCGAGCGGGATCGACGCAAGGAGGGGAACCCCGATGTTGTCGGCGAGTTCTTGGCCGCCGCCTGAGCCGAAGATCGCAGTGACGGTGCCGTCGGCGTCGACGGTGGGGCCCATGTTCTCGATGACGCCGGCGACTCGGAGAAAGCCTTTTCGGGCCATGTCCGCAGCACGGGCCGCCACTTGCTGGGCGGCGGTGGCCGGGGTGGTGACGATCAACACGTCGGTCCTTGGCAGCATGCGGGCGAGACCCATCTGGATATCAGACGTTCCCGGCGGCATGTCGATGAGTAGGTAGTCGAGATCGCCCCACTGGACGTCTTCAAGGAAGTGCTGAACGGCCCGGTTCAGCATCAGGCCTCGCCACATGATTGCTTCGGTCTCGTTTGCGCCGGCAATCGAACCCATCGATATGACACGCAGTGTTCCCTCACCGACCGGCTGGACGACGGGCTTCATGAGTGTCTTGCCTTCCCCGCCGAGCTCACCCTCGATTGGGTTGTTGATACCGAGCAGCCGCGGCATCGAGAAACCACCGACGTCGGCGTCCAACACGCCGACGGTAAAGCCACTCTCGGCCAAGAGAACCGCGAGGTTGGCGGTGACCGACGACTTACCGACCCCACCCTTCCCCGACGCGAGAGCGAGGATGCGACAGGTAGCTGGGATGTCGGTCTGCAACGCGTTGTCTCGCGCCTTCCAGCGGGCCCGTGACATCACGTCGCTGCGTTCACTAGAGGTCATCTCACCAAAATGAATCTTGACGGTTTCGATTCCCGGTAACGACCCCACTCTGGCCTTGGCGTCGCGCATGAGCTGCGCACGCAGCGGACAGCCGGCCGTGGTGAGCGAGATCGTGACGTGGACGATGCCATCAGCGCTGCGTTCGAGCCGCTTGACCATGCCGAGGTCGACCACGTTGTCGCCGAGTTCCGGATCAATGACGCCGCGTAGCGCGTTCATGATCGCGACCGAGTCGAGATCCTCGCCGACCAGTTCTGGGCTCGATACCTGCGGCCGAGGTGCCTCCGTTGGTTCGGTCTCGGTCACATCATTCCCAATTCGAGTCGGGCGACATCAGAGAGGCGCGACGCGTCCCACGGCGGATCAAAGACAAGTACAACCTTGACCGCCGCGACCCCTGGCAGAGCGGCGACGGCGTCGTGAAGATCTTGGCGCATGATGTCGCCCATGCCACAGAACGGCGCCGTGACGGACATGTCGATGTCGACGAGCCATGTGCCGTCGGCCAGCTCCTCGGCGTCAACCCGGTAGACGAGGCCGAGTTCGACGATATCTACGGGTATCTCAGGGTCGTAGACGGTGGTGGCGGCTGCCCAAACGGCGTCAATACTGAAATCTGCTCCGTCGGTAACGGTGCCTGGCGTCGGGGCATCGATGAGGCCGAAGTCGATGGAATCTTGCGGGGTGAGACGAGCCATCTCGCCTTCACGGGTGGTGACGGTGGCAGTTCCGCCGAGCGCCTGGAGCACGGTGACGTGTTGGCCTTCGGCGAGAATGGACTTGTGCCCGGCCGGCACAATGGTGACCACACATTCGCGGGGGACGACGAAACCTCGCGTCGCGCCGATCGCAACCGGCTGTTCGCTCATCTCCTGCTTTTCAGCCATCGTCGTGGTGAAGCCGTTCGGTGATCCAGGTCCGCAGGATCTCGTTGTCGACGGTGTCAACCGCTTGGTCGGCGAATCCGCCGATGAGGAGTCGCCGCGCCTCGGCCTCGGGGATGCCGCGGGTGCGCAGGTAGTAGAGGGCATCGTCGTCGAGTTGGCCGACCGTTGCGCCGTGTTTGCAGGCGACTTGGTCGGCGAGGATCTCGAGGCGCGGTTGGGTGTTGGCCTCGGCGCGATCCGACAACAGAAGGTTGTCGTTGGACTGTTCAGCGTCGGTGCCGTCGGCTCCCGGGCGCACGTCGATCCCGCCGTTAAACACGCCCGTGCTCTCGTCGTCGAGGATGCCCCGGAACGACTGGCGACTCGTGCAGTTGGGGGCGGCATGCACAACGGTGACCTGCTGATCGAGGACTTGGTTGCCTCTACCGAAGTACAAGCCGGTCAGCTCAACCAGCGCGCCTTCGCCGGCGAGGCTCACGTCGTAGTCAACCCGGCCGTACCGGCCGCCGAGGTTGAACAAGTGGGAGCGCAGCACGCTCCCAACGCCTTGTGTCGTGTCGATGCATCCCAGGTGGACCTGTGTCGGCGCGATGTCCTGAAGCACGACGTGCGTGAGCGACGCCTGGTCACCAAGGGTGATCGTGGTGCGGGTATTCGAGCCACCGAAATCGCCGTGCCCGAGTTTCGTCTCGACAACGGTCGCGGTCGCACCGTCTTCGAGGTGGATCACCACGCCGCTACACGACGTGTTTGTTGTGTCGTCCGGCAACGCAATGTCGATGATCTGGATCGGCGCGTCGATGGCGTGACCGCCGGCGACATGGACGACGGCTCCGTTGCGTCCGAAAGCGATGTTCAGCGCGGCGAAAGGGTTCGCGGATCGATCAGCGTCGGTATCGAAGTGCGCTCCCAACAGTTCGGGATGCTCGCTCCGCGCGTCGTCGAAGGCCGAGAGACGCAATCCCGCGGGTAGCGCGCTGAGGTCTGACCGTTCGGCGTCGACAACGCCGTTTACCATCACGATGCGCGGTCCATCAAGGGCGGGAATGTTCGCTTCGAGTGCGGCCGGAAGCCCATGCGTCGACGCGGCCGGGGGGCCGAACGACAACTTGCCGAGCACATCGTGGGGGGCGTATCGCCACGCTTCGTCACGCTTAGTCGGGTAGGCGAGCCCAGCAATCATTTCTTGATGATCTGCCGTGGAGGTTGCCGTCACAACGTAGCTCCGGAGAGGGGGCGCTCGGGGGCATCGTCGAGGTCGTGGTTGACGAAGTCGGCGTAGCCGTGGTCTTCGAGATGCAGCGCCAGCGTGTGATCACCGGATTTCACGATGCGGCCGTCCACCAATACATGCACGAAATCGGGCTTGATGTAGTCGAGCAGCCGTTGGTAGTGCGTGATCACGATCATGGAGCGCTCTGGACTGCGCAGCGCATTGACGCCGGAAGCAACGATACGCAGGGCATCGATATCGAGACCCGAGTCGGTCTCATCGAGCACCGCCAAACGCGGCTCCATCACGGCCATCTGCAGGATCTCGTTGCGCTTCTTCTCGCCGCCACTAAAGCCAGCGTTGACGGCACGATAAAGAAAGCCTTCCTTCATCTCCACAAGATCCATTGCTTCTTGGGCAATGGACAGGAAGTCACGCGCACCAATTTCGGTCTCGCCGCGAGCACGGCGCACGGAGTTCAAAGCGGTGCGCAAGAAATACATGTTGTTCACACCCGGGATCTCCACCGGGTATTGGAAACCGACAAACACTCCGGCCGCGGCCCGAGCTTCGGGCTCCATGTCGAGCAGATCAACGTTATCGAGCGTGGCCGTGCCGGCGATCTCGTAGCCGTCTCGGCCGGCGAGTGCGTGGGCGAAAGTGCTCTTGCCCGAGCCGTTGGGGCCCATGATGGCGTGGACCTCGCCCGACCCGACATCGAGGTCGAGTCCATTGAGGATCGGGGTTCCGCCGATCGAGGCGGTGAGATTCTTGACGTGCAACATCAGCCGATACTTCCTTCGAGGCTCACGCTCAGGAGTCGTCCCGCTTCGACGGCGAACTCCATCGGGAGCTCGTCGAACACCTCGCGGCAGAATCCGTTGACGATCATCGACATGGCATCCTCTTCGGTCATGCCGCGTTGGCGGCAGTAGTACAGTTGGTCCTCGCCCACTGTGGACGTCGACGCTTCGTGTTCGACCCTCGCGGTCGGGTTTTTCACTTCGATGTACGGAATCGTGTGGGCACCACAATCCGGGCCGAGAAGCAGCGAGTCGCACTGCGTGTAGTTGCGCGCATTCTTCGCGGAACGCAGCACCTTGACGAGTCCCCGGTAGGTGTTCTGGCCGTGTGCGGCCGAGATGCCTTTCGAGATGATGCTGCTGGTTGTGTCGGCACCGATGTGGATCATCTTGGTGCCAGTGTCGGCCTGTTGGCGTTTGCTGGACAATGCGACTGAGTAGAACTCGCCGACTGACCGATCGCCTTGGAGGATCACGCTGGGGTACTTCCAGGTGATAGCCGAGCCGGTCTCGACTTGGGTCCAGGAGATCTTGGCATCGGTGTGGGCCCGACCGCGTTTGGTGACGAAGTTGTAAATACCACCGAGGCCGTTCTCGTCGCCCGGATACCAGTTCTGCACGGTCGAGTACTTGATCTCCGACCGATCCTTGGCCACCAATTCGACCACCGCAGCGTGGAGCTGGTTCTCATCACGTTGGGGCGCCGTGCACCCTTCGAGATAGGAGACGTGGGAATCGTCTTCGGCCACGATGAGCGTGCGCTCGAACTGGCCCGTATTCATCGCGTTGATGCGGAAGTAGGTGGACAGCTCCATCGGGCAGCGAACCCCGGCCGGAATGTAACAAAACGATCCGTCGGAGAAGACGGCGGAGTTGAGAGCTGCGAAGAAGTTGTCACGCACGGGAACAACTGAGCCCAGGTGCTCGCGCACCAGGTCAGGGTGGTCCCTGACGGCTTCAGAGAACGAACAAAAGATGACCCCGGCCTCCGCCAACGTCTCCTTGAACGTGGTTACCACCGACACCGAATCGACGATCGCGTCGACGGCGACGTTGCTGAGCATCTTCTGCTCGTGCAGCGGAATCCCGAGTTTGTCAAACATGTCGCGAATATCGGGATCCACGTCGTCCATGCTGTCGAGCACCGGCTTGCTCGTTGGCGCGGCCCAATAGCTCAGCGCCTGGTAGTCGATCGGCTTGATGTCAAGCTTGGCCCAATCGGGCTCTTCCATCGATTGCCAGGCCTCGAAGGCCTTGAGGCGCCAGTCAAGCAGCCATTCGGGCTCGTCCTTCTTCGAAGAAATCAGTCGGACTGTGTCCTCGGTCAGACCAGGGGGAGCAATGTCGGTTTCGAGGTCGGTACTAAATCCGTACTCGTAACTGGCATCAGCCAGTTCCTCGATCTCTCGAAGTGTTTCGCTCATCAGCCGAACGACTTCCCGCAGCCACAGCTGCTCTGGGCGTTGGGGTTGTCAATGCTGAATCCCGCGCCCTGAAGGCCGTCGCTGTAGTTCAACGTGGCACCGACGAGGAGCGGAGTGCTGGCTGCGTCGACTCTGACGATGACGGATCCGAAGTTGGAGACGTGGTCATCAGGTTTGGATTCGGAGTCGAAGAACATCTCATATGAGAAGCCAGAACATCCACCAGGGCGCACGGCGACCCGAAGCCCGAGGTCCGGTTCGTCCTCGGCAGCCAAGAGTTCAGCAACCTTCGTTACTGCTTCGCCGCTCAGCGCGATCAGCGGTTGTATTTCTTGTTCGGTCGTTGTCATCGTCATTCTCTCCTTCATTACCTAGCCGTCGATTTCTATGAAAATACACTCACCAGGGCACTCTTCGGCTGCCTCGATGACGCCTTCGATAGTGTTGTCAGGAATCCGAGCCATGCCGTCGGAGCCCGCTGGGTTGGATTCACCATCGAAGAGCTTCTCTGCACCAAAGTTGCCCTCCGACTCCTTCACATAATAGAGCCCATCGTCCAATCCAAAGAAGACGGCAGGGGCAATCTCTTCGCAGAGCCCGTCGCCGGTGCAGAGATCCTGGTCGATCCAGACCTTCATATCGCTCTTCCTCCTGCTGTGGTCACAGCGGCCAGTTTTCGTCGATTGGTATCTCGACAAGACCCAACCTACCAGGGTTGTGCTAGTTAAAGGTTGCGAAATTCCTGGAAGTCGGCCGACGTGATAGTCTCCAACTATGGAAACCACTGGCGCTGCGCCTTCGCCGACTCAGCGTCTTGTGCTCTCGGCGCTAAAACGCTGCGGCGAAGCGACCGCCGAAGAGCTGGCCGAGGCCCTCGAGATCTCCTCCAGCGCGGTTCGCGCCCACCTGAGAGCACTACGTTCCGCCGGCCTTATCACCGCTACCCAAGACCGGGGCCAACCCGGACGCCCAGCCGACCGTTACCACGCCACCGACCTCACCGAATCGCTCTTCGTCAAGACAGACAGCAGCCTTTCCGTTGAACTCCTCGAGCACATCGAAGAAGAAGATCCCGAGCTGGTGAATCGAATCTTCGAGCGCCGCCGTCGCCGCCTCGTAGAAAGCGCGCAAGCCGCACTCACCGGCAAGTCGATCGACCAACGAGTCGAGGTCTTGACCGACATGCTCGATGAACAGGGATACCTCGCCGACTGCGAGAAGCCCGACCCCAACCACCACCGAATCAACCTCCACAGCTGCCCCATCTGGGCCGTTGCCAGCCACTACACACAGGCATGCACCACCGAACTCGAGTTCATTCGCGATCTCATGCCCGGTGCGACGGTCGAACGAGTCACCCACAAGACCGCTGGGGCGCACACCTGCGCCTACGAAATCCGCTTCTGAATGAAACACGATGGCTGCTGAGGTGACTGAAGCCTCGATCGAGTACGCCGATTTCGGTGCCTGGTATGACCAACACCGAAGTCGGGTCCTGGATCCAGCACTGGCGGTGGCGATGGCATCGCTGCAAGCCACTCTTGACGATGCCTTGTCTGACCGCGACCGCACTCGGATCCGCCGAATCTCCGGGCGCGTCAAGTCGAAACGTCGGGCTTGGCGAAAGCTCCAGCGCCATCTCCGCGAGGGCACCATCACCACGGTTGACGATGTTCCGACGGCGATCGGCGATCTCATCGGCCTTCGTATCACCTGCACAAATCTGCGAGACATCGAGATGGTCCAGGCCGCGCTCGACGAGCTGCCGCTCCCCGGCAGTCTGGCGACGGGATTGTGCTTTGATCCTGCCACCGAGCACGACTACGTGCTCGAGCCAAAGGAGTCCGGCTATCGGGCTTGGCATGTGGACCTCCAGGTCGGATTTGAGGTCGACGGCGATACCGCAGCGGCGATCGCTGAGCTCCAGGTACGAACGTTGCTTCAGGACAGCTGGGGTGAACTGACCCATGAGGACACCTACGCCAAAGATGGCGAGCTGCCGCCCCTCGTCGAGGTGTTGAGTAAACGAATGGCGGATCTGTTTGCCACTCTCGACGACATCGCCGAGGACCTCCGCAGCGAACTCGACCGCCTTGACCAGGCCGCCATCGCTGATCCCGCTTCGTCGGACAAACCCTCCCTCGATCTGCAGAGCGGACAATCGGCCGATGCGGCATCAGTCCTCATAACTCGCTGGTCCGAGCTCGACCGGCCGGTCGACCTGGCGTCTCTGGCGTGGGAACTCCAGACCGAGTTCGGCGCGGAGATCAGTGACGGTTGGTTCGGCGCCGCGAGCTTCAAACGATTCCTCCTGCAGTCAATTCCAGAAGCCGAGATCAGTAGCACGGGCCGCCAGGCGTATTTGCATCCGGCCCAACCCCAAGCCATGGCCGAACCCGAAATAGGCACTCTCACAAACGATGTGCCGGGTGGGGCTCGTGCCTTACGTCGCGTCGACGCCCGGTTCCCACTCCTGGAAGCTGAGCGCTGGGAGACCCTCTTTCTCCAGCTTTCCGAAGCGTGGCGCCGCCTGGGGGAACTCGAACCCAGCGCCCGTTCGGTGAATCGCCTCACCCGTTCGGCACGCGACCGCTCACGCTCAGCGGGCAACACGGTGTCACGCCGTCACCTCGACTACGTCGCCAAGTCAATCCTGGCCGCTGAAGACGACCTGCAGCCGCTCGACGCTGCTGATATCGCGCGCAGCTTTGCCGACATCACGCTGCAGCGCATGGCCGAGCTGCGCATCATTGGCGAGCGCGATCACAAACAACGCGCCCAAATCCAGCGGTGGCTCGGAGCGGACCCCAAGTCCGTCTGAACAACCGGCGGCGACGCCCATGACCGGTCCAAGTCCTGGAGTGTCCGCGACAGCTGAGAGATCGACCGAACGCCCGGGCGAGATCATGACTGGCGACGTACCGCGCAATGTGAACGATGCCATGGTGGTCGGTCGATCGATCGGCCAACTAGGCCTACATCGTCGTGTCCCTGAGACTCCACGAGCGACCCTAGGTAGAGCGCGCCTTCGCGCAAATATTTGGGTGATCAGTACGACCGCGTCTGAGTCGTCAGCAATCTCGACTGCTGGTCACGCAAGGGTGTTTTCATCGGCGACGATCGGTCCGCTCGCCGTGTTTTCGAGACTGGTGTCCCGAAGGGCTCCAACTCTCAGACTCGCTCCCACCGTTCGTCGATGGGAGCGAAGTGCCGGGCTCTCCCCTACCAGACGACCTCGACCGCTGAGGCGTTAAGCCCGCTGCCCATTCCGGTCAGAATTACCTGATCTCCGGACTTCACGCGTCCGGCGTCGACCTCTTTGGACAGCACGGTGGGTACCGACGCCGGCCCGGTGTTGCCAAAGGCGGGATAGGTCCGGGGCACTTGATCGGCGTGGAAACCAAGCCGGTCGATCAGCATGTCGGTGTGCACCCGGCTCACCTGATGTGCAGCGACCATCGACACTGAATCGGTTGACCAGCCGAATTCGGCTTGGGCTTCTTCCCAACCGTCCTGCGCGAGATCCAGTCCCGCCACCAACAACGCGTGAGAGTCGGTTCGACCCTCTTCCGGATCGCCCACGCTCAGCCCGTGGTGCTCGGTCGCGGAGACGCTGAGCCCGCCGAGGTACCGCGAGCCGCTGGCCGTCGATCCTGCCTTCGACAGTAGCATTGCGACCCCTGCGGATCCGAGCGTGAGGCAGGCGAACTGCTCACGAAACGTTGCTTCGTCGATGTCGGAACGTTGGAGTCGGGCGACGGTGGCTTCGACGATCTGGCGGCAGTCCTCGCCGTCCACGATCAGCGCGTGCTCGATATCACCTCGTTCGATCATCGCCGATGCGATGTTCGCTCCGCTAAGGAAGCCGAGGCAGGCGCTGCCGACGTCGAAGTTCATGCAGTCACGACCGAGGCCGAGCTTGCCTTGAGCGATGGCAGCTGTGGATGGTTCGAGGTGGTCTCGGCAGACCGAGGTGTTGATGAGGAGGCCGATCGCGCTGGGATCCACCTCGCTGCTGTCGAGGAGCTTCTCGGCAGCGAGTACGGCGGCGTCGCTCGGCTGTATGCCTTCACGCCAGAAGCGGCGCTCGTTGATGCCGGTCAGGCTTTCAAGGAGGTCGAGAGGCATGCCGAAGCGTTCGAGTGTGGCGGACAGTTGGTCGCCGATCGACTCAGACGTCACGACGACATCGGCATCGATGTGGGCGAGACCGCTGATGGCGACCTCCGAGAAGCGGAGTTGAGGGGCGGGCATCGCTAATGTGCCTTCCGTTGAACATTCGGTCGCTTGCGTTCGTGTCCTCCGACCCGAGGGCTTAGCATATGTCGCCAGCCATGATCTCCCGACTCCAGCAAGCTAGCCATCCACCTACGGGCCTCTCTGGGTGGGATGCCGATTGGTCCCGACTAGTGTCGGCCACCGGCGGCGACGGCCGCGAACACACGTGGCATGTGCTGGACAATGGCGTCGTCGACCCGATTGGCACGCTGTTGTGCGTCCACGGCAACCCAACGTGGTCCTACACGTGGCGCGGGCTCGCGGCGGCTTCGACCCGCTGGCGCGTCGTGGCGGTCGATGCGCTCAACATGGGTTTCTCGGACCGTACCAGCGACAATCGGCGGCTCGCCGGGCACATAGCCGATCTCAGCGCAGTCACGGCTGCATTGGGCATCGACGGGCCGGTGGTGACCGTCGCTCACGACTGGGGCGGACCCATCTCGCTCGGCTGGGCGCTGGCCCACCAGGACCAGCTGGCCGGAATCGTTCTGATGAATACCGGTGTCGCTCGGCCGGAAAAAGTGCGCATTCCGGCGCTTATCCGGGCGGTACGCACGCGGGCCACCCTGCGTGCGAGTTGTGTAACCACTCCCGCCTTCCTGAAGGGCACGCTCCGCTTGGCCCGCCCTCCCCTGTCGAAAGAGGTCCGACGGGCCTTCGCCGCGCCGTACCCGAACCCGGCAAGCCGAGTTGGGATCGGCCACTTCGTCGAGGACATCCCGTTCGATTCCGAACACCCGACCCACACCACGCTCGATGACATCGCCGGCCAGACGCACCGCTTCGCCGACACTCCGTCGCTCCTACTCTGGGGGGCCCGGGATCCGGTTTTTTCCTCGGCGTTCCTCGCTGATATGCGCAGCCGGATGCCCCATGCCGCAGTGCACAGATACGCAAAAGCCGGACACCTCGTAATGGAGGACGTCGGAGGAGCACCCGTGATCCTCGACTGGCTGGAGTCCGTCACCTCACCCACCACGAGTGCCTCCACGTCGGCGGCAATCGATGCGCACACCGGAGAGACGACGGACAACGGAACACGACTGTGGTCGGCTCTCGATGAGCGAAGGAACGACAACGACGTCGCCGTCGCCGAGATGAGTCCGGACGGTTCCGTCGACGTGTCCAGATCAGTGAGCTTTGCGGACCTCGGGCTGCGGGTGGACGAACTTCGCGACCGGCTCCTCGCCGCGGGTGTGGAGCCGGGCGATCGAGTCGCCCCGCTGATCCCTCCGGGAATCGACCTCGTTGCGATCGTGTATGCCTGCTGGAAGGCGGGCGCGGTGGTCGTCGCGGCCGACGCTGCGCTCGGCGTGGGCGGGGTCGCCAACTCGCTGCGCTCAGCTCGGCCCGACCACATCGTTGCTGATTGGCGCGGACTGGCATTGGTGCGGGGTCTAAATCTCCCCGGACGGGCACTGTCGCTCACGACGCTGCCGAGGGCGGCGCGGCGAGCGCTTCGGGTCGAGGGAAGCCTGTCCGCACCGCTCGATACCGACCGCTCGGAATCGTCGGAGTTCCGGCCCGAACCCGGCGACATGGCCGCGGTGGTCTTCACCTCGGGCTCGACCGGACCCTCCAAGGCCGTCGCCTACCGCCACGGACAACTCGAGGCGCAACGCGACGCCCTCATGTCGACGTACTCGCTCAGGAGCGATGATCGCCTCGTGGCCGCATTTGCACCATTTGCCATCTTTGGGCCGGCGCTGGGGATCACGTCGGTCGTGCCCGCCATGGACGTCTCGGCGCCGGCATCGCTCACCGCCGGCGCCTTCGCCAATGCGGCCCGCGCCATCCGAGCAACCATTGCCTTCGGGTCGCCAGCCGCCCTGGTCAATGTCGTCGCCACTGCAGACACGCTGGACGACCACCAGCGGTCCGCAATGACGCAACTCCGAGCGGTGGCCTCGGCCGGCGCCCCGATCTCGAAGAGCGCGCTACGGGCCATGAGGCCACACTTCGTCAACGCCGAGATCCACACTCCCTACGGAATGACGGAGGTCATGCCGGTGACCGACATCTCGCTCGAGGAGATCGACTTAGCCGGCGAGGGCAATGGTGTCTGCGTCGGATTGCCGGTCAGCGGTGTGGATCTGGCTGTGACCGCCATCAGCCAATCCGGGCATTCCACCTGGGACTTCATCGAGCACCCGGGGGTCACCGGTGAGATCTGTGTCCGAGCGCGGCATTCCAGCGATGGCTACGACGCGTTGTGGGCCATTCAGAATCAGGCGCGGAGAGGTGACTGGTATCGCACCGGCGACGTTGGCCACATCGACACCGCCGGTCGGCTCTGGGTCGAAGGACGGATGTCTCACCTCATTCTTTCCCCCAGCGGGCCCCTGACGCCGGTGGGGATCGAACACGAGGCGGAGAGGGTGGATGGTGTTCGCCAGGCGGCCGCCGTCGGGGTTGGTCCGATCGGGACGCAGCAACTGGTGATTGTTGTCTCGACGACCGAGTCGACCGACGAGGTAGTTGCGGATGAACACCTCGCAGAATCTGTACGAATGGCCGTTTCCCACGATGTCGCCGCGGTACTGACCACCGATGATCTACCGGTGGACCGCCGCCACAACTCCAAGATCGAACGTCAACGCATCGCCGAATGGGCCGAGGCGGTTCTGGCCGGCGCCCGGGTGCCGCGACTGTGAGGGTCCTGGTGACCGGCGCAAGCGGGATGTTTGGAAAGGCGGTCGCAATGGCCTTTCTGAGCCGAGGCGACGACGTCACCGTGTTACAGCGGAGCCGCTCGCGCCTCGACTGCCGCGAGATCCGAGGCGACGTCACCAACCCGGGTGACGTCGCTCGCTCGCTCGACGGGGTTGACGCCATCGTGCATATGGCGGCGCGTGTGTCTCCCATCGGGTCGCGACGGTCGTTCGAGGAAGTGAACGTAGGCGGCTCGGCCAACGTTTTGGCGGCGGCCAGCCGAGCCGGCGTGACGAGACTGGTTTACGTCTCGTCGCCGTCGGTCGCTCACGTGGGGAGAGCGCAGGTCGGTGTGGGCGCTACTCCCGCCCAACCGACGCAGGCTCGAAGCCGTTACGCGCGAAGTAAGGCGAAGGCCGAAATCCTGATGTTGGAGGCTGATCGCCCCGGTTTGTCGGTGGTCTCGGTCCGTCCCCATCTCGTGTGGGGTCCTGGTGACACCCAGCTCGTGGAGCGCGTTGTGGAACGAGCTCGGACGGGTCGCCTTCGCCTCATCGGCCCGGGCGCGGCGCTCGTTGACACGACCTATGTCGACAACGCGGCCGAAGCGATCGTGGCCGCGATTGATCATGCCGATACGGCGCACGGCCAAGCGCTCGTCGTTTCGAACGGTGAACCCCGGCCAGTGGCCGAGCTCCTGCGAAGCATCTGCCTTGCTTCGGGGGTGGAGCCACCGACTCGGCACCTGCCGCTAAGCCTGACCAAGGCCCTGGGTGCGGGGGCCGAGTTGCTCTGGAGCGGGCTGGCTCTTCGCAATGACCCGCCGATGACCCGCTTTCTGGCAGAGCAACTCGGCACGGCCCACTGGTTCGACCAGCGAGCGACGCGCGAGGTCTTGCAGTGGAGGCCGAGGGTCAGTCTCGCCGAAGGCCTGGAACGATTGGCTGGCGGTACATAAGTTGCTCGCTAGATGCGCACCGCCCAGCGCCGCGATTACTTGGAGTCCTGAGGGGACGCGTTTGTTGCTCGACCCCGAACCTGATCGCCAAGGGACTACCCACATCGGGCCTGACTTCGTGGGGCCGCTCAAGGTCGAAGTGGTCGAGAATGCTTGTGAAGAAAGCGGAGTGCTCGGAGATCGGCACCACGGTGTTGCGTCGTTGCCTGGGTTCAGCCCAGATCCTGGAGCGTCCACCCGAGGTCGATCTGGACCTCTTCGTCAACCCCAATGACCGACAACACATCTGGTGTCCAGCGGTAAATCGCGCGCTGGCCGAACACACGGGCGAGTTCTATCGCCTCCTGCAGGTCTCCCTCGAGCAGCCCATAGCCTGGCTCCCGAAACGTTCCGTCGGCCGCACTACCTACGGTCGGAAAGACCCGGTTTCCGGCCAGGGCAGAAGCCAAAGCGTCATGACGGGCCTCGTTATCGGCGGCATCGATCACCCGACCCGCCGGGTTGTATGCGGTCAGAATGTGCACCGGCCGGTGAAACGGAAACACGCCCACTCGACCGACTGGTCTCGGCACCAGGACTGCCGGCCCACGGGCGAGCGCCACCTGAACGATCGCGTCAGCGAATCCGTCCCACATCTTGTCCTCAGCCACGCTGTTCATGATCTCACACCTCGCAACCGCTTGGCCCCGCGCTTGATGCCGGTCGATGGATTACAACGAGAGCGCCGAGCCCACCCGCCTCGGGAAGCGGGCCGTTGACGATTGAGGCTGACGCGGGCGAGGCCGGTCGAAGAGGTCAGCGTGTTCGCGCCGTCTCAAACGGCAAACCTTTTCAGGTGGCCCGCTTCACCCGAAGAATCTCGCCGTCTAGCTCTTGACCGTTCAGGTGTTGAATTGCCGCCTTGGCGTCGCCGGACTTTGGCATGTCCACGAAACCGAATCCCTTCGACTGCCCAGTCGCAGCGTCGTTCACGATCACACAAGACTGGACCGCACCGAACGACTCGAACAGGTCCCGCAAGTCCTTCTCTGTTGTCTTGCGAGACATCTTCCGAACAAGCAGGCGCATGATCAGGACACTAGCGGCGAGCCCCGTCAGATTTCGGTGTGGACGCCGATGTCGAGCGTGGTCTCGGTCGGAAGTCCGAACGCCTCCGCTGGGTCGCTGGCATTGCGGTGAAGCACGGCGTACAGGCGATCTCGTTGTGGCGCCAGTGGGCGAGAAGCGAGGGCGGCCCGAGTCCGGGCGTGCGATCGAGGCGACCGGCTCGGCTCTCTCTATGCAGGAAGTGTCGCCGCAGCAGTCATCTGCGTTGCTCCCGGACTTCTGTTCCACCAGATCGTCGGCGAGTTCGAAGGCAAATGGGAACAGTTCATCGAGGGAACACTCGCCTTCATGAATGGGCTCTTCGGATGGAGTCCAAGCCCCGCACGCGTTCGTGTCGTTACCTACGTCGCCTTTCTGCTGCCCACGCTGTGGTTCTACTACGGAGCGCCATCAGCACCACTCCGCCGTCGCCGTTAGCGTCGGCGTCGTCGGCGATGAAGAACATGACCAGCATGATCGTGAGTGCGGTCGCGCTTATTGCCGCTGAGACCTCGGGGTTCCAATCCACTCGCCGTCTTCGGTCTCCGGGATCTGTATGCACTGCTGCTCCATCTCGCCAATGCAGTCGACAAGGTCCGGCTTGACCCACAAGCGGGTGAGGAGGTCATCGTTGCCCGCGTCGGCGGGGTCGACACCAGTGGGTTCGGCTTCGGCAATTACCGGGCCTTGGTCAGACGTCGATGTGTCAACGGCGTCGGAGCCACAGGCACCCAGTGTCAATACGGCCACAATGATTACGGCCGGGACGAATGAACCTTTCATTTCGCACTACCTCGGGTAGATACGGAGCGCCGCGATTTCGGGTCCTCGGTTGCCAACATGACGCTGGCTGCATTACTCCAGTTCCACCGATCCGAAGCAATGTTCTGGCACCCCGGTTCGTGACACGGCACTGCCCACTCCGCCCTCAGGTGAGGCGGCCCGGGTCGAGAGCGTGGGCCACGAGCGCTTCGTCTAATCCGTCGGCAATGCAGATCTCGCGCAACGACAGACCGGTTCGAGTGGCCTCGTCGACAAGGCGTGCCGCGTGTTCGTAACCGATTAGCGGGTTGAGGGCGGTGGCCGTAGCGAGGGTGGCCTCGCTGTAGTAGGTGAGGCGATCTTCGTTGGCGGTGATGCCACTGACGCACTTTTCGGCGAGCAGCGTGCAGGCGGAGGTCAGCAAAGTGATCGAATGCAGAAGATTGCGGGCAATCAGCGGCACACGCGCGTTGAGTTCGAGGGTGCCCTGCATGCCGCCGATCGTGATCGCGGTGTCGTTTCCGATCACCTGCGCCGCAACCTGACAGACGACTTCGGGGATCACGGGGTTGATTTTGCCGGGCATGATCGATGAGCCCTTCTGGAGGCTCGGCAAATGGATCTCGTCCAGTCCGCACCGAGGTCCGCTCGCCAACAGGGCCAGATCGGTAGCGATCTTGGTGAGCGAGACGGCCACCGTCTTGAGTGCGCCTGAGAGTTCGACGAGGCTGTCGCGGCACGCTTGAGCCTCGAACGGGTGGGCCGGCGGGCGAACATCCATAGCCGCCCCGACGACGATCAGTGCCCGGACCTTCGACGCGAAATCGGGGTGAGTGTTGAGGCCAGTTCCAACGGCCGTGCCGCCGAGAGGAACCTGGGCAACTCGGCCAAGAGTCGTCATGACCCGATCCTGGCCGAGTCGGACTTGGGCCGCGTAGCCGCCGAACTCTTGGCCGAGGGTCATCGGTACCGCGTCCATCAGGTGGGTTCGAGCCGCCTTGGTCAGATCCGCAAATTCAGACGCCTTGTCAGCGAGAGCGCCCTCGAGGCTTTGCATGGCAGGGAGAAGACGCTCGGTCACGCCTTCGAGCGCGGCGAGATGAACGGCGGTTGGAAAGACGTCGTTCGAGCTCTGGCCAAGGTTGACATGATCGTTCGGATGAACACCTGGTCCGGCGAGGCTGGCGATGACCTCGTTGGCGTTCATGTTCGTTGACGTCCCCGATCCCGTCTGGAACACGTCGATCGGGAACTGGTCGTCGTGACGACCGTCGGCGACCTCCGCCGCGGCGGACGAGATTCGATGTGCCGTGTCAGCATCCAAGACGCCGAGTTCGGCATTGACCGACGCCGCTGCGGCTTTTATGCGGGCGAGCCAGTGGATCACCGGCAACGGAACTCTCTCCCCGGACACCACAAAGTTCGACAACGCCTTGTCGGTCTCCGCTCCCCAAAGGTGGGGGACGGGGCGGGACGGGGCGTCGTCCGGGTGATTCATTCGTTTGGCGGACAATCGCTGTCGGAGCGGGCACTCGTCTCGGCGGTGAGCCGTGAGAACGCGTCGGCATCGATCGTGGTGTGAACGAGTCGGGCGCCGGGGAACCGATCTACCTCTGAGGCCAAGGCCCGTTGGTTGATGTCGCCGGCAAGGACCACGACTGTTGCAGTGTCGATCTGAACGGCGTCTTTAAACCAGGCAACCCACTCATCCGGGATGCCGAGGTCGACCACCTTTGCGGTGAGCGCGCCGACACCAGCGCCGATGCCGAGCCCGGCGATCCAGCCGACCGGGCCGCCAACAATCAACCCAAGCAAGCCGGTCCACATCGCACCCGAAAACGCGGTTCGCCCCGCCTGGAGGTCCACCGTCTCGCTGACGCGAACATGGTCGTTGTGATCCTTGACGACCATGACCGCATCAGCCAGATGAAGCTTGCCGTCCTCGCCGAGTCCTTGGACCGCGAGCATGAATTGTTGGGCTCGATTGACCGACTCGAACGACAGACCGAACAGCGTGTCCGGCGTCGCCGCGACACCATCGCTCGGTGGAGTGGTACCCCGAACACCGTCCTCAGTCATGAGACTCGGCTTCCTCGCCGCGGGCGGCGAGAGGACGCCAGAGTCGGACAGAACCCGATCGTGAAGGTGGGGGAACCGGAACGAGCATCGAACACGGGGAGTCTCCTTGCGATGGTTTTGCGGGCGACCAGAGTCCAAGGTGACGCGGTCGAAAGCGAACCTGCTCCTGCGCGGCATGCTACACCTGCCCTACCTGACAGCAATGCGGAGGACCCCGCCTCTCGGCCCATCACTCCGTCTCGAGCTCCCAGTTGATCTCGGCCACAAAGCCCGGCGCTCGCTCGCCTGCGGTCGCACGGTCGACCGCAACGTAGGCCACAGCGCCGAACGGGATCGGTAGCCAGAAGTTCACGAGCCGATATGCGACGACCCCGATTGATGCCTGTGCTCGTGGACTGCCGAGCCCGATCATGAGCGAGCAGGGCCAGTTGTTCGGCCAGCTTCAACATCGTGCGGCGAACGTTGTCGGTGTCGACTTTCGGCAGTCGACCCGCGGCTCGAGCAACTCGGTCGGCGAATCGATCTCGTCGCCGAAGCATGGCGGCTACCGAGGCTGAGAATCCGGCGATGAGTACGGCGCCGCCCGCAGCCGCTGTCGCATAAACCGGTTGGGAGCGACTCATCGGGATCGATGCCACTAGGGCACCCCAGAGGATGACATTGAGCACCACGGCCGACCCGATCGCCTGCGTCGCTAGGGCGAAGGCGAGGTCGTCGTCGGGAGCCCCAGCAATTTCGACCCCTGGCAACGTCACTGCGTTGCGGTAGACGATGACCGATCCGCGGGCGGCGTCGTTCGGACCTGCGTCGCGAAGTGTTCCGTTTTTCGTACTCGGGACCTGCCGTTGCGAAGATCAAGCACGGCCGAGCGCTCGAAGAGCGCTCCAAGTTCCTGTGGACCAAAGCGCCCAGCCAACGAGAACCGGTTGGAAGAGAAGTCGCACCGCCCGTGACGTGTCGGAGTTCAACCCGAACGCGTCTGTGCCCTCTATGAGTTGGGCGACGTTCCCCGGGAAGATCGCGACAAAGAACGCGGCGGCCACGAGTCCGACGATCACTCGATACTTCGCAGTCACGAGTAGCGCGGTGCCAATGAGGAGCTCGACAATCCCCGAGATCACCACGACAAGGCCGGCGTCAGCCGGGAACCAGTCAGGGACCTGCGCCAGAAACTCACTCCGGGACCACGACAGATGGCTCAACCCCGCGATGGCAAGCGCTGCTCCGAGCAGAAGCCGGAACCCGGTCTGAGCACGACTGACTTCAGACTTCTTCCCCGCCGCCAGGAGTCGAGCAGAGAACCCAAACATCCAGAGATCTTAGACCCCTGGCGTTTGGCTCGGGAGCACACATCGCCGCGGCCTCAGGATGCCGTTCCAAATTCCACGTATGGCCGAGTACATCCATCAAGCTATTCTGGACATCGGAATGACCGACCATGTTTTTTGACCTGATCGTTGTCGGCGGAGGTGCCGCAGGATTCTTCTCTGCAATCACCTGCGCAGAGAAATCCAAGAAATCGGTCCTGATCCTCGAGAAGACATCGCAGCTGTTACATAAGGTGCGGATCTCTGGTGGCGGTCGCTGCAATGTCACGCACCATTGTTTCGAGCCACGCGAGTTGAGTGGAAACTATCCCCGCGGCGAGAAATCGTTGATTGGTCCGTTTCATCGGTTCGGTGCCGCGGACACCGTCGACTGGTTCGCCCGCCGGGGTGTCACACTGAAAACCGAGGCCGATGGCCGGATGTTTCCCGATACCGACGACTCGCAGACGATTGTCGACACGCTGCTTGGTGCCGCTGACGCAGCCGGGGTCGGCATCCACACCTCAGAGGGAGTGACCTCAGTCGTGAAGAACGAGGACCACTTCGAACTCGTGACCGATGCCGGACGGTCCTACACCGCAGTAAGTGTCCTCCTCGCTACGGGCGGGACTCGCCTCGCCGCAGGGGCCAAACTTGCTGCGAGTCTTGGTCACGAACTTCAGCCGCCGACACCTTCACTCTTCACATTCAAGATCAAAGATCCACGCATTGACGGACTCGCCGGCCTCTCGGTGAGTCAAGCGGAAGTCAGAATCCAGCAGAGCAAGCTCAGGAGTACAGGACCCGTCCTCATCACTCATTGGGGCCTGAGCGGGCCGGGAATTCTGAAGATCTCTGCGTGGGGCGCCCGCGAACTGGCTGAGCGTGACTATTCGTTCGACATCTCCGTGAACTGGCTGCCCGACGCCGACCCGGCCGCGGTTCTGGCCGAGAGGAGGCGCAGCGACGGCAAGCGCCAACTCTTCGGCCGGAGCCCATTTGCCGCTATCCCAAAGCGACTCTGGCTGCGTTTGCTCGCCGCGGCAGACATCTCAGACACCACGACGTGGTCGCAACTCGACAAGCCACGAACGACTCAACTTCTCGGCCAGCTCACCGACTCGACATTCACGGTCAACGGCAAGAGTACGAACAAGGAAGAGTTCGTTACCTGCGGCGGCGTTTCTCTCAACGAGATCAACTTCAAAACAATGGAGAGCAAGCTCGTAGCTGGCCTCTACTTCGCAGGAGAAGTCATCGACGTCGACGGCGTCACCGGCGGCTACAACTTCCAGAACGCCTGGACGAACGGGTTCCATGCAGGTACAGATATTGCTGCTCAATGACTTTTGTACACGCATCGTCCGGTTGGCCCTACCCGGCATCCGGCGTCGAGTAGTAGATGGCCCAAGGGCTCCTTTCTGTTGTCGGGGCATGTGACCAGGCGCGTCCGCAATGGTGCTGAAAGTGGCGCCACCAATGATTGCGCGAGCCATGGTGAGCGACACGTCGATACACGAGAGATGGTCACCGAAACGTGCAGCAGACCTACTTGCACTCTGCTCCTCCAGCGCGCACCCACCTACACTTCGTCAATCGGCCCGCGACTAACTCCAACCGTCATCGTCGCTCGTACCGCGCGAGCGGGACACGAGCGCGAGTTCGAGCAATGGTTGCAACGAATGACCGCCACGGCGGCCCGTCAACCCGGCCACGTCGGTAGCGATCTCCAGCCGCCCGGAGCACAACATCCAAACGAATGGGTGATCGTCTATCAGTTCGCCGATCAGCCGCTTCTCGACCGATGGCTTGACTCTCCGATCCGAGCGGAGCTCCTCGCCGATGGAGCCGCCTTCACCGAAGGCGAGGCCCGAGTCCAACGGTTGGCGATGGGTTCCGGGGACAACCCGGTCACCGCAGTCGCGTCGTTTCGCCTGCGTCCCGGCCACGAGGAAGCGTTTGCGCACGGCTACGACGACCTACTCGATGTAATCCAGACGTTCGACGGTTACTTGCGCGCGCAGTTGTTCCCGCCGGTCGACGCCGTTCAGAGCGAGACGGTGGTCGTTTTCTCCTTTAGCTCGCGGGAGGAACTCGACTTCTGGCTCGACTCCGAGGAGCGCCAAGCTGGCCTCGCACGATTGGAGGCGCACATCGAGGGCGAGCGCCAGGTAAATGTAATTGGCGGATTCGGCGGGTGGTTCAGCAGGGGCGGCCCAGCACGGGTGAGGACCTGGAAACAGGCCGCGATCGTGTTGCTCGCGCTATACCCGACCGTGCTCTTGCTCAACGAGATACTCGGCCGACTCTTGCCCGACAGCATCCCCTACCTCTTGGACGTGCTGATCGGGCTTGTGCTGGGCGTTGGCATTCTCAGCTGGCTCCTCATGCCGCGCCTTACCAGATTCCTGGATCACTGGCTCCGCAACTGAGGCGCGGCCCGCAAACAAGCCCATCGCAACGGGGGCGCCGCGGCCCGACCTGTGCGGGCCGAGAAGATCTCCCTCGTCAGGGCCGACGACCAACAAATGCCAGAAGCTGATCTTGTGGGCTGGCGTCGGCCGCGACCTCGACGGCGGGACCGAACATGGTCTCGCCCCGGAGCATCTCTTCGGGCATACGGCGAAGGCCCATAAGCGTCGCCTCGACGGCCTCCGTCGGAAGGGTGTCATCGGCGCCGATTGATCGCGCCAAATCCCACGAGTGAACGAGCAGGTCGCCGATGATCAGCCCCGCCACGCCCTGCTTTGGCATGCCGCCAAAGGCCTCGACCGTCCCCTCCAAATTCGCTGGGTCCTCGAGAGCGGCTGCAAGCGCGGGCTCAACGGTTGCCCAGTCATCGCCCGGGTTTGTTCCGGCACCGAGCGCTCCCCCACCGGTCGCCTGCCAGTGCATCGCGTGATCGATGAGGTCTTGTACAGACCAGTCCGGACACGAGGTGGGTTTGCCTAGATCGGCTGCCCCCACCTGGCCCGACACCTCGTTCCACTTCGCCGCCGCCTGCTTCCAGATGTCACCGACTTCAGTCATGCCACTCCACCTCTGTTCGCACGAGTCCAACGGGGCCGAACGTATCGCGGCTCGGCGAGGTCGCACCTCCGGCTTGCCAGCGAGCCACCCGAGAGCACCGCCGAGTCCCGGTGCTGCCGTGCTGGACTCGGTCGCAGAAACGCATCCCGCGAATCGCGCACTCAAGCGCACGGGCGTCGCGGGTGGGGTCGGCGGTCTTCTCAAGTCCACGCCTCGATGGCGGCAATCGTTTCGAAGTCCTGCACGGCGGTCACGAGCCGCGAGATGTTGGCCGCGGTGATGGGTTGCCCGTAGTTGTCGGGAGGGCAGATGAGCCATCCGATGACCAGTCCCCACAAGGCGGCGAAGCGGCACTGTTCGTACGCGGCAGACAGGGACGGCGCGTCCTCGACACCCGCGTCGGCGAGCTGATCGAGGTACTCGCCGAGTAGTGCGACCTGATTGGCGTTCCGGACCTCAGGATCGAGCGCGGTGACCATCAGGTAGATCACGTCGTGGGCCCAGCAGCCTCGCATCATGAGCTGCCAGTCCAACAACCCGCCCCGCTCATCGGGGAGGAGATAAGTGTTGGCCAGGTGGGGATCGCCGTGCAGCAACGTGGTCGGCGTCTCGCAATGTCGCATCTGCACCCTCCAGAGCAGATCCCACATCTCCGCCACGGTGCGGCCGAGCGGAGCGATCAACTCCTGCTTGAAGGGGTTCCGCTCGACTTGGTCCTCGACCAGTTCCAGGCCGATGAGGTCGAACACGTCGAACATGCCGCCGCTCATGGGCGTGTCGACCCAGGCGAGGTCGTTGGCGAAGCGGGGACTGTTCCAGAAACGGGCGTGCAGCCGGGCGAGTTGACTGAGGATCGAGCGCACCTCGTCGAGAGAGACCGGGTCGAGCACCGAGGGAAACCTTGCGCCGCGGGCGGTGAGGTCCTCAAGTAGTAACCCGAAACGCCCGGTAGCAGGGTCGAAGTGGCTGGCGAACGCGACGGGTGCCTCGATGTCGAGTTTGTCGCGCAGTTCGCGGTAGAAGCGGACCTCGTTCCGGAACATCGCTTCGGGGGCGTGCGGCGACGCGAGCATGGTCTTCAGGATCAGACGTACAGGAAGGTCAGCTTTGGTGCCGGGGGCGTAGGACAGGTCGAGCACAACCCGGTCAGCGGTCGAGGCGATGCCGTCGCCGCAACGCTTCGCATCAACGATGTCGACGTGCTCGACCGCGACACCAGGCCACCTTTCCGACAGTGCGGCGGTGAGGACCGCCGGCGTAAGGTCGTCGAGGTTCGACGGGAATAGCGGGCCCGTTGGGCGCGAAGTCATGAGCTGGGAACTCCTGGTCGCCCGGGGGTCACCGCGGCCGGAGCTGGAAACGGTAGCGAACTGTCGTGGAACAATACTCGGCTGGGGCTGGGGCTGGGGCTGGTAGTGGTCGGCAAGGCGACCGACGACGATCGGACGGAGTGTTGTTGTCGAACGGGTCCGCTGCGCCTGGCCGAATACCCCATGCTGCGCCCGCCGAGCGGCTTCCGCCGCATCGAGTCCAACCCCGACCGACTCAAAGTCAGGCTCAAACCCATTCGAGTCGGCGGCGACGCTGCGAGACTGAACTCGTGCCTGATGTGACCGGGGCGATGCCGCCAGGTATAACAGACGAATATATGAGCGACTTCTGCTGGGCCGACGTGTGAGTACGCTCAGTGATGCGGTATCCGAGCGCGAGCTAACGGCGATCGGCCGCCTCGTTCACCAGTTTCGGGATGCCCTCCGCCGCGAGCCCGATGCGGATGCCGAAGCCGCCGTCTTGGAGCTCTTTCCGACCGGAGCAGCGCGGGTCGAGTTCGCTCTCCGATTCTCCGCACTGACGATGCTGTCGGCGTCGATAGCTGCGTTCGGCTTGCTCGCCGACTCTGGGGCGGTCGTCATCGGCGCAATGTTAGTAGCGCCGCTGATGACACCGATCCTCGCTGCCGCTGCCGCCATGGTACGCGCCAAGAATCGGGAGTTACTCATTGCTCTGCTGGTCATCGCCCTGGGCACAGTCCTTGCAATTCTCGTGGGGTTCGCGATCTCCGCGTTCGCGTCTGATGCAGTGCGAGGTACTGCCGATTTGCCAGGTGAAGTTCGGGCGCGAACGTTCCCTGGCCTGCTCGATCTCGGTATCGCCGTGACTGCCGGAGCGGCCGCCGGCTACATCTTGCCGAGACGGTCGGCCACGTCGGCCCTGCCCGGCGTCGGCATTGCAGTGGCGCTCGTGCCACCGCTGGTGACGGTGGGGATCACCTACGAGCTTGGGGCTTGGGCCGAGTCTAGAAATGCTCTCCTGCTGTATCTGACAAATCTGGCCGCGATCGTGTTTGCAGCATCGATCATGCTGATCCTCAGCGGGTTCAGGCCCCGCCTGGACGTTTCCCGTCGCGCCCTGGTCAGCCGGGTACTAATCACGGCTGCTGCCGTGGCTGCGGTCGCGGTGCCGTTGACGATCCACACCCGCTCCACCGTCGAGGACACCCAGCTCCGCGGGACCGTCTCCGCCGCCCTCACCGAATGGGATCCGACGGCGCGAGTTGTCGAGTTAACTGTTGACGCTGTCAACGGCGCAGCGACCGTCGACCTGCTTGTTGCCGGGCCCAACCCGCCACGCGAAGTCTGGACACTCGCCGAACGGATTCGTGACGAATTCAATGGTCCAGTGGAGCTCGACCTGCAGTTCCAACAGGACCTCCGCTTTCGAGTCAGCGCACGGTGAAGCAGCTCACGTTGGCGGTCGCGTTGATCATCGGAGCCGCCATCCTCACGGGGTGTGGCGGTGACGATGACCAGGCCGCCCGTCCAGTCGTTCGTATCTTCGGCCCGTATCGCGGTGACGAGGCGGCACTGTTCACAGCCGGCTTGGACGAGTGGGCTGACTCCGCGGGCATCGACGTCCGCTACACCGGGAGCGCCAACTTCGTCGAGGACCTGCAATACCAGGTCGGAGACATTCTCTCACCTCCCGACATTGCCCTGGTTCCCCAGCTTGGCCTGGTGAGGGAGATGTTCCGTGACGGCCACATCGTCCCGATCTCGGATGACACTGCGGAAATGCTGCGGCGGAGCTACGACGAGGCCGCCCTCGACCTCGGTCGCTTCGACGGCACGCTCATCGGCTTTCCCTATCGGGCAAACGTCAAAAGCCTGGTCTGGTATCGCCCGGAAGTCCTCACCAGCCTCAGCTTAACCCCACCTAACACGATGACCGAACTCGAGTCGCTGGTCGAACTGATCCAAGAACAAGGCCTCACGCCGTGGTGCCTGGGCATCCAAGCCCAACTGGCAACCGGATGGCCTGCGAGCGACTGGGTCGAGGATCTGATCCTGCGCCAGGCTGGACCCGACGTGTACAACGACTGGGTCGCGGGGGCCGTAGGTTTCAGCGACGAGCGGATCGCTGAGGCGTTCAACACCTTCAGAGCGCTCGTGCTTGAGCCGGGCCGAGTCGCAGGCGGCGTCCGCAAGGTACTCAGCACCGGAACGCAGGAAAGTGACGATCCCCTGTTCAACGATCCCCCCGGCTGCGTGTTCTTCAAACAGGCGAGCTTTGCCTATGCGTGGATGCCGCCTGGGCTCGAGTTCGGCCCCGCCCGCGACATCGACTTCTTCCTATTGCCGGGAGCCGACGCCAACACCCCCGCTCCTGTCGTCGCCGGCACGGACCTCGCCGTCGCCTTCAGCGACAGGCCCGAGGTCGCCGCTGTCTTGGCCCAGCTGTCCACCCCCGAGGCTGGCCATACCTGGGCCCAAGAAGGCAGTTACGTGAGTCCGCGAAACGATGTCGACCCGGCCTCCTACTACCGCCCAGTAGACCAGGCAGTGGCGGAAGTATTGCTCGGAGCGGAAACCCTGGTGTTCGACGGGTCCGACGCCATGCCACCGCAGATCGGCACGACACTCCTCTGGACACAGATCACCGCATGGATCTCCGGCCAGATCAGCTACGAACAGTTCGCTCAGACCCTCGATGAAGCCCGCGACGGCTGATCACCCCAAGGTGAGAAACAGAACCTCGGGCGGGGATATCACTAAGCAAGAATCACTCGGCCGCTGACCAACCGCCGAAACCTATGCCGCTTCCGAAGCGGCATAACCTGAGAACGACCCGTGTCCACTAAACCGGGTCGACGTTCACGGCGCCGACGAGACGATTCTGCTCCCCCACGGCGAGCCGAGGTGGGGTTACCTCTATCGCGGCAGACCCGTTTACGGACGCTGGCTACCGCAGGGCGCCGCTTATGCCGTTTGTTACCGCCCGGTGCGCTGTAACACGCTTCGTCTGTGCTGAGCTAGGGAACCGATACGGGCGTGTCGGGGGCTCGGAGGCGGCGGATTCACTGTCTGCGTACCTCGTTAAACCGGGCAGGCGTCGAACTTGGCCTGCACGTCGGGCGGCGTTTCAGACCCCGGATCGTCAGACGGTGCTATGAAAGATCGAACGAAGCGCCACGCGTCGTCCTCAGTCAAGGTTTCTGCGACGCAGTCGGGGTCGGCGAACCCCTCGACGAACCAGTCGAGTAGGAATTGCCGGAGGTCGAAGCAACCGGCAAAGACGTTGGTATACGAATCGAGCTCCTCGCTGGTCAATCCGGAATTATTGACCGAAAATTCGTCGACATTCGACGCGGTGACGCCGAGTTCGGTGAAACGGTCGAACCCGATTGTGGCAACGATGTTGTCGCCGAAACACTGGTTCTCGGCTTCGGTCGATGTGCCATCGTCATTCGATGCGGCAAATGCACCAGCCAAGGCGTGCGAATCGTCACCCGTGGGCGCAGGCTCTTCTCCGGAAACACACGCATCTGCCTTCCCGAAGATGTCGAACATTGCATCGGCGCCAGCTTCCTGGTTGGCGTTCATCGCTGCACGAACAATTTGTCGAGCGTCGTCACGACTGATTGCTTCGTATGCGCACGCGGTGATCACGGCATCGCCGTCTCCGTAGGTATCTGCGGTCATTGTTCGTAGATCGACGCAGCCATCGGTGACGTCGACGAGGAGGTCGCGTTCAGCGTCTGTCATATCCGGCAGGAGCACGGGATCGAATCCGAGGGCGTTCGCCGCATTCACACCAAGTTCGGCCAGCCGGTCCTCGCCCAACTCGTCCACTACGTTCGAGCCGATGCACGCCCCCTCGCTGTCAAGAACGGCGAAGCTGAAGGGGGAGGACCCGAGCCCAGCCTCCAAGGCTGCCAAGTCATCGCTTGACCCGTCGACGGCAGAATCGACGGTTGACGTTGTCACCGCACCGATCTCACTATTTGCGTCTGACCCGCCACACGCGGAGCTGACAAGGACGACTGAGAGAATGAGTGCCGAAAGACGTATCACTGTGGTCCTTTGTGGAACGAGTCGCACAGTTTAACGGCTAGTGAAACGTCCTCGGGCGTTGGGATCAAGCAGGTCCAGAAGAACGCCCCGAGCTTGGTGCCTCTTGTTCTTAGTGCTCGCAGCTATTGACGGAACCGATGGTCGCGTCTGCACCAAGAAACACGTAGCTGTTGAGCGAGTAGGCAGCGCCGCCGGCGTAACAGCCGGGACCAGTGATCGCAGATTCTGCGCCAAGGCTGATGTAGTCGCTTGCCGTGACCGTGCCGACGATGTTTGTGCCCGCTCCGACGGAGACGTAGCCGCTAGGGACGTTCCAGACAACGCTGGTGTTCGCGTCCGCACCGAGTACTACAAAATTCATGCCCGCCCCGATGGCCAGGTAGCCGCCGATGTTGAAAATAAACTCAGCATCGCTGTCACCTTCGGTATCGAGTGTGATGGTGACGCCCGCTGCAATGGTGAGCAGTCCGCTGACATCGTAAACCCCTGGGGTATACGTCACGTCTGTAGTAATGCTGCCAGGAAGGGTGGTTGGCGCAGCCGTTGTGGTCGTAGTGCTGGCCGGTGCTTCGGTGGTCGTAGTGGTTGTGGTCGTAGTGCTGGCCGGTGCTTCGGTGGTCGTAGTGGTTGTGGTCGTAGTGCTGGCCGGTGCTTCGGTGGTCGTAGTGGTTGTGGTCTCGCCGTTGCCGAGGGTCGTCGTGACCTCGAAGTACGCGAGGTCTATCTGACCGATGTCCGCCGCAGTCTCGGTGTAGTGCTCCTGGACGCGCTCGTCCATCATCTCGATATTGGCCATGCTGCCGACCAATATGAGAGAAATGATGAGGCCGTACTCGACACCGGAGACACCACGTTCGCCGGTGAAGCGACTGCCGAACAACTTACGGAGAATACCCACCTCAGTTCATCGGCTCGCCAGACGGCTCAGCTGTATAGGCCGACCGACCTATTTCCCAAATTTGGAAAGGGGCGGGTTCTGCAGCTCGTCGGAAATCGAACGGATGCGACCAGCGACGGTATTCGATCCAGCCACCACCGCGAGATCGTCGTCTTCGGCCTGACCCATGATGTAGTCAATGGCCGCGTCGACATCGCCAATCGCATCGACATTGCCGCCAGCTGCTAGGTGTACTTGGCCGGGGCGCGAAACGGGACCGCAACCAAGCTGGCCGCGGTCCCGATCCAACACCTATACGCTCCGAAGGAGCTTGGTGCCTCTTGTTCTTAGGACTCGCAGCTGCTGTTGACGCCACCGACGGTCGCGGCTGCACCAAGAGAAACGTACCCGTTGAGCGAGTAGGCAGCGCCGCCGGCGTAACAGCCGGGACCAGTGATCGAAGATTCTGCGCCAAGGCTGACGTAGGAACCTGCCATGACCGTGCCGACGATGTTTGCGCCCGCTCCGACGGTGACGTAGCCGCTACCGACGTTCCAGACAACACTGGTGTCCGCGTCCGCACCGAGCACTTCAACATTCACGCCCGCACCGACGGCCAGGTAGCTGCTGATGTTGAAAATAAACTCAGCATCGCTGGCACCTTCGGTATCGAGTGTGATGGTGACGCCCGCTGCAATGGTGAGCAGTCCGCTGACATCGTAAACCCCTGGGGTATACGTCACGTCTGAAGCAATGCTGCCAGGAAGGGGGCCTGGGTTGGTGGCGGGGGGGATAGTCGGCGCCAGGCCAGCCACGGCAGTTCGCGCAGTGACAAGGTCGCCCTTAAAAGCGGCGGCGGATGCGGCCGGCGGTGGCACACAAATCGATCCGACGTTGACGTCGTCCTCATCGATGTCGGCAAGAGCGCCAGCCGTGAACGCGCCCCCAGAGTGAACAGTGCCGGTGACGGTTGCGGTAGCGCCGAGCGTCGTGGCGCCCTCGGAACAAATATCCACAGCACTTGCCGCCGCGCCGAGCGTGGTGGCGCCTACAGCAGCAGCGTCACCATTGATCGTGGAGCCAGCTCCAGTGGTCAAGTACAGACCAGCCAAAACGTCGCCTTCGATGGTTGCAGTCGCACCTGCCGAAACATAGGACGTGGCGTAGACCGTGGTGTCACTGAGTTCATCCAAAGCCACGCCGTGAGTAGTAGCTGTTGCAGGCGCAGCAGTAGCAAGCAATGCCGCCACAGCGACCATCGATGCCGCAAAAAGCGGTCGTCTTAGATTTTTCATAATAAGGATACTCTTTCTGAACAGTTGGTTGGGTTTCATCCGCTGCCTCCGCACTACCAAGAAATTGTCAACTCGGTGGCAAGACTCTCTCAATTTGTCACGTTAAGTGAGCATAATAGCCTATAACAACCGAGATCCGTCAAACACAGAGCCCTGTCGAGGAAGACCCCCCGCTTGAAAGCGGGAATGTTCGAGGGTCGCGAGGGGCGTATGCGACCCCTAACCCTCACCCCACCAGGTCCGACTGGTTGGATCTCGCGGCAGCACGAAAAGCCAGTTTCCCCTGGTCAAGATGTCACGACCGAGTTTCCGGCCCCCACCGGGTGTCCGACGCGGCGCGCCTCATTGACCACAATCGAACCGGCGCGGTCCGGCCACGAACCGGCAGCGTTACGTGCTCCACCAGGTCCTCGGGCTCCGCCGACAGCCGCACGCGGGTGGCGTCAGCCATGAGCAGATCGTAGGGGGCGTCCTTCGTCATCCCCTCGATGCGCACCGCCGTGTTGACCGCGTCGTCGATCACCGTGTACTTCAGGCGTCGGACCGTGCTGAGGTTTCCGGTCGTCACCATTCCCGTCTTGATCCCGATCCCCATCCGGAAATGTGCGCCATCGAGACGGTCGGCCATCTCGTGGTCGAACCGAATGGTGGCCTCCAGCACGCGGAGTCCAGCCGCGACGGCGCGGTCCGTATGATCCGCGTGTTCTGTCGGCACGCCGAACACGGCCATCACGCCGTCTCCGAGGTAATCGATCATGGCATCGGCATCGACCAAGACATCGGTCACGACGGCGAGGTGCTCGTTGAGTATCCCGACGACCTCTTGAGGGTCTCGTTGCTCCGAGAACGTGGTGAAGCCGCGCAGGTCGCTGAACATGATGCTCACCTCGCGATTAGTCGCTCGGAGGAGATCACCGTTCGGATCGGCCTCGATGATGTCGGGGACTACTGAGGTGAGCCCCGTGAGTTGAGCCAGTTGATAGGTGCCCCGTTGCCGCCGAAGGCGGCAGGAAGGACAATGAACCCATGACAAACAAGCAGAGGCGTCATTCGCCCGAGCAGGGGTCTGCCACTGGTTTGGTTGATCTTCCTAATTCGAGGCGTGGGTCTCGCCAAGGATGGACAACATAGGAAAGCAATATCCGAAAGAGTTCCGCGATGATGTGGTGCGTGTTACTCGAAGTAGCGACACCCATTTCGGTCAGCTCGCGAAAGACTTCGGCGTTTCGCAAGCCGAGACGCTCGCCCGAATCATCCGTGAGTCCGAACCAAACTCGGAAGCTGTGACCGACGCCAATAACTACAGGATGCAACGGAAGCCCTGACCGCCACGGCGCCAATACCCATGTCGACGTCTAGACCACGACTAACTCGGCGTAAGTGTCGTCGATTTGGTATACGACGCTGCACATGCGAGCGATTCCGTCCCGGATGAACTGTGAGTAGCCGGGGAACGGCTCCGGATCAAGGTCAGGAAAAGGCGTCGCGCAGATTATTTCCACGAACCCAACGATCAGCTCCGGTGAGTCGCAGGAGGGCACCCTCGTGGTGGGGTTGATCTCCGCGAGGGCGGCCGCCTCATACACAGCCTCGGCCTCGTCGAGAGCGGCTTCTGCGGCATCCAGCGCTTTTTCGGCGTCCTCGAGGGCAAGCAGACTTGCTTCCGACGGTGGCGTGAAGAACGTGATCGAGACACCGTCCAGCACGAGCTGTGCGATTTCGGCCGTCGCCTGGTCAAATTGGGACACCGTCTCGTCGATCTCTGCTTGGAGCACGGCAAGCGCCGCCCTGGCCCTCGGCAAAGCACGGCCAACGAGGGCCTCGAGCACGGTGTTGGACACAATTTCCTCTGCAAGTGCGGCCACTTCGCCGGCTGCGAGACCTTGGGGTCCCGCGGCAACGGGTCCCGACAGCGCGATTTCGCTCGCGGTCTCCGCGAGCCCTTCTCCTCCGTCCCAGTAGCGGTCGTCGAGGTAACCGACCCACTGGTCTTCGCCCGCTGCCGTGAACATGTTGCCGAAGGTCAACCCGGGGTCGTTGAGATGTTCCTCCATGCTCTCGATCTGCTTTTCGCGGAAGGTCTTCTCGGTTTCTTGCAACAACTGATTGGCCACCAAGATCGCGACGTAACCAGCGAGCAGATCCAGCCTGTCGTCCACAACGAAGCTGACGCCGAGCTCAAACGTTGGTGCGGCATCGTCCCGAGCGTCCGAGACGATGCCTCGTGCGATCGCGACGTCAGATTGCCGGAACCTCACTTCCTCGTAGGCCTCCTCCGTCGCTACCTCCAACGGATAGACGAACGGAACGGGACGGTCGCTCTCCAGCACGGCGTCGTTGTAGCACCGCACCGTCGTATCGACGTCACGCGGCGAAATCAGAAGGGACGCGATTGCGGCCAGATGAGTTGTCTGCGCGAGACGATGCAAGAACGTGACCATCTGGCCGCGGCTCACCGAACCTGAGGGATCAAAGGTCGTGGGCGAGGTTCCGGTCGTGATCTTGGTTGTTTGCAGCCAGCCGATCGCCCGTCGGAACTCGGCCGACTCACTCTGAGTGTCGACGAAACTGTCCGGGCCCGTCGATTGGGCGAGGCCCGCCCAATCAGCGAATCGACGCAGGAAGGCACCCATTTGGGCACGGGTGACGGGCTGATCCGGGCCGTACGTCGTAGGGGCCGTGCCGGTGGTGATACCTGTCGACTTGAGCCAACCGATCGCATCCTGAGCCTCGTCGCTCAAATGTCCGACATCATCAAAGCCGTGCGGCTCGGTCGGGGTCTCGGCGTCGAGCCACGCGGCGAAGCGGCGCAGGAACAACGCCATCTGCCATCGAGGGACCGGCTGACTCGGGGAGAACGTGGTCGCCGACGTTCCGGTCGTCACACTCGCAATCCGCGCCCAAGCCACCGCATCGAAGAAGAACGCGGCCTCGGCAACGTCAACGAACCGTGCCGAGGCAACGGCCTCCGCACCGAACGACTGCAAATCCTGCCCGTGCTCGGCGGCATCGAGAGAACCGACGAACGAGGCGTCCGCTGCGGGAGCTGGGCCGAGCAGACCCGTGAGTAGAGCGGTTGCGAGGAGGGCACACCCGAGTGCCCGCACCGAGTTGAGGGGCTTTACCGAAGCGGCCATCTAGTTGAGCTCCATAACTGTTCGAAGGCATGTGACGTGTACGGCGACCTGGTCCGCGGCGAAGGAATTGTTGAAGAACCTGACTGTCCACGTATTGGGATTCTCCGTGTCTCGGTGCGAACTCAAGACCTGGGCTCCGTTTGCATCGAGGCCCGAGAACCCGCCGCCCGTGGCGCGGTCACCGTCGTCACACGACACAGTGAACACGTCATAGGGCCCGGCGCCTTTCGTGACAGCAAACACGGGAGGGGAGGTGTTCGTGTAGGTGTCCAAAGTCTCCGACGCCTCCAGTGCGAGCTGGAGGACATCCAGCCTCTCTTCGATATTGGCGAGGGCGGGTTGGACAATGTTGTCGTCGTAGCGCTTCGCAAATGTGACGTTCTGGCCGCGGGTCACGAAGCCATCCGGTGAGAACGTCGTGGCGCTGGTGCCAGTGGTGATCTCGTTCTCGGCAGCCCACTCGACAGCCTCGGTGTGGAATTGCCGTCCTCGACGTCGGAGAACGTGTGTGTCGCCCAGGCGGTCGCCGGCACGAGCACGGCTACGGAGAGCACTGAAATGGCCGACTTGGCCTTTGTCAGTGCCATGGTCAACGCAAGCTCTCTTCGTTCTTGGGGTACGGCTCGGCGGAGTTGCTAGCACACGAAGACCGGGGGCGGCGACCAAGCACGGAAATCTTCTGGGTGGCCCTCGACCGGGAGGTTCGATCTCGAGATCGAACCCAATCCCTGACCGCTACGCCCGACCGTTCGGCTCCTATTAGGAAGCCATCTCCGGTCGTCCGATGCCCGACCTGAGCGCCGGGCGTGATGCGGACCCCTAATTGATCGTCTACCGGTGGACCGCTCGCCCTGAGGGTGCCGAGAACGCGTCGGTGTAGGCCACGGGGTTGGCTACTACGGCTATGGGTACTGTGACCGGCCGTGACAACGGTCGTCTCGCACCCGTTCCAGCTCGTGATCGCTCGCCTCGGACTGCTGCTGGTGTCCACAAAACCGGGTCAACTCCAACTCGGCATTTACGCGGCGAGCACAACCAAAGCGAACTGCCTGTTCGTGGGGGTTCAACTCGGAGGGGCGAGTTTAACCCAAAGTACACGCGCGCCTTGGTGCGCAGATCTGGTCGCCGCGTAGACGTTTCGCCTGGTCAGGTTATCGCCGAGTAACCAGAGTCGGCCAGAGAGCGAAGAGCAAGACGAGACCCGGGCGAACTCGAGCAATCCGCTCGACCGGTGGTGTCAACGGCGAGGTACTACTGTCCGCGCATGGCGAGATCGAATCCTGACGTTGATATTCGTTCCGCCCGCGAACTTTTCCCGGCCACGCAACACCAAGCATATTTCAACACTGCCGCGGTTGGTTTGGCGAGCTCCGCGGTCGCTGCTGCGTACCACTCGTACGTCGAGGAGTGGACTCGAGATGGACTGGATTATGTCAAGGCCGAAGCGGCCGCCGAGTCGGCGAGAACGGCCGTCGCCGGGTTGATCGGTGCCGATCCCTCCGACATCGCGCTGATCGCGTCGGTGTCTGCTGCAGCCGGGTTCGTTGCCGCCCAGTTCGGCCCGGCCGCTCCTGGGGAAAACGTTGTGATCGGCCAGCGCGAGTACAGCTCGAACCACTTCCCGTGGCGCCTGCTCTCGGAGAAGGGCTACGACGTCCGCCAAGTCCCGTTCCGCAATGGCGGGCTCGAACCTGACGACATCGCCCGATACGTCGACAAAGCGACGCAACTCGTCGCGTTCAGCGGGGTGCAGACGGCAACGGGGCATCGGTCCGACATCACCGCAATCGGCGGAATCGCTCGAGAGGTTGACGCAATCGTCTTCGTTGACGGCGCTCAGATGGTCGGAGCACTACCAGTGGCGCAGGATCTGGCCAGTATCGACGTGCTCGCCATACCCGATCACAAGTTCCTCCTCAACGCAGGGCGAGGCATCGGCTACTGCTACCTCTCACGCGACATGCAAGACCGATTCACCCCTATCAATGCCGGATGGAAAGCCGGAGCCGTCCCGTTCGAAAGCTTCTTCGGCCCGGACATGAACCTGTCCCCCACGGCGTCGCGTTTCGACAACACGATCAGCTGGCTCGCCGCCATCGGCAACAAGGCCGCACTCAGCGTGTTCGACACCTTCGGGCCCGAGACCATCTATACAAGAAACCGGGAGCTGGCCAGCCTGCTCCGAGCGTCACTGACCGACGTTGGCTGGAACCCAGTCGATCTTCCCGACGCGAACCGCAGCACCATCGTGTCGGTTCCCCTCGGCGGAGCCGACCCCGCCGAGCTCCTGGCGAAGCTCAAACAACAAGGCGTCGTTTGCGCTGCCCGCGACGGAAACCTCCGACTGGCGGTGCACTTCTACAACCACGAAGACGACATCGAACGACTAGCGGAAGTTCTTACACGGCGCTGATCTCGGCCAGCAGGGCTGCCGCCGCAGCGTCACCATCGTGACCAAGCGCAGCACCGTGGAGCAGTGAGCGCACGGTGAGCGCTCTCATTCCAGTTCTGGAAGCGAGCAATTTCATAGTGTCGACCCAGTGTTCGGTGTCGCCATGACCGTGTTGAACTCCAAGATCACATGGGTCTGCCGCGGGTAGCGGTGACAACTGATCTGGCCTGCTCGGCCGTTCGAGGTCTCGGCAAACCGTGACCAGGTGGGTCGCGGACCGACGAACCACACGGCGCCGTTAGCAAACGACACCCCTACCTCCCGACATCACCCCTGACCAGGGGTTTCGCACGGAACTCACGATGGGCGGAACTCTGAAGGTCCACCCCTCCGACACCCCACAAAACCCCAGGTCACAGGCCTGCGGCCTCATCAGCTCCGACACGACAAAGCCCCGGCCGCAGCGTCGAACACGCTCTGAACAGGGGTTTCTATGGTGTCGGAGGGGCGAGTCGTACCCTAACTCCACAGGCAGAGACGCCCTGGATCAACCTCGCCGCCTAGAAATCCGTTGACGATGCAGGACCGAAGAGCTCTCGGCAACCACAGTCATCTTGGAGAGAAGGCTGCGACTCCGTTCGCTTCCGCTGCCTCGGCCAGACGGTCGTCGTAGGTGACCAAACCCTCAAGGTCGTCGCCCAGATCCAACGCCGACGCAAGATGGATCGCGTCAAGGGACCTCAACACGGAGGGATCAAGACGACCCGCCTCCTCAAACACACTCGATGCGACCTCAACGAGGGTGACCGAGTCGAGGACAGCACGCGCCTGGAGAGCTCGATCCGGAACAATCCTGCGCACGGCTCGCATCAACTCGGTCCTGACAAGATCGCACGAGACAAGATCTCGATCCCCGTCCGTCAACCAGGACCGAAGCGCAGTGGTTTCAGCTTCGGCGACCACTAGCTTCACCAACGCCGAGGTGTCTACGTAGAAAGCCACCTCAGTACCGCTCGTCGTCCCGCATCTCCATGAGCGCTCGAGACAGATCCGGCCCCGGCTCAGGAACCGGAAGATCGCCGAGTCGGCACCGGGCGGGCCGAGCGCGGCCCTCGTCGACAAGAGCACGGAGACGTGATCTCGGGATCGATGTCATCCGGGCGACAGGGCGGCCCCGATCAGTGATGGTCACCGTCTCGCCTGCCGCAGCCTCGGCCACCACCGCCGACGCATTCTGCTTGAGGGCACGAATTCCAACTTCAGACATGTGCTTCAATGTAGCACATTGGGATGGAAGTGCAACCGATCCAAGTCACCGTCGCACTTGAGGGCCAAGAACATCGGGTATCGACGCGTGTACTAACGCGGGTGTCCTGCGGTAACCAGCGCCCCTGAGCGGCATTTGGCGACGACCACAATCGCCCCCTACCGCCCGATACCGCTCCAGGTGCTGGATGCCATTAGCAGACCATTAGCAACGCGACACCCCTGCGCTATCAGTCGCCGGCGCCGACGAGCAGTTCCTCGAAGACAGCCGGCGCCAACGCCGGTGGCGTCTGGTCCTCCGATTCGAGGAGATCCTTGTTGCCGGTCACGATGAAGTCGGCGCCATATTCACGGGCCCGCGCGACGAGGTGGTCACTTGCCATCTGCGCAAACCAGCGAGCGGCGCCGGCTCGATCACCTTGCGCGGCCTCGACGGCCCGGAAGCCCAGCAGTTGAGGTGGCCTAGCGGCGGGCTAGCCGAGCATGGTGCAGAGGGCTCGGACTGATTGCGGCGCGCCGGGCGGGTCATCGGGGAGGCTGGCGCACCGCTCGACCCGGTCTGGGTTGCCGAAGTCGATCTCGGCGACGAACTCCCAGTTGCCGTTGGAGCTTGAACCCATTACAACGGTGCGCTGGCGGTCGAGATAGTTGACATGGTCGACGTTCACGAAGGCGTAGTTGTCCCCCGAGCACGCTGTGACGAACATCGGCGGGGCATCAGGGCCTGAGATGTCGGTGACCGCCTCCACGAGAGCACGTTCGACGCAGGAGAAGAGGTGTTCATCGATGTTGTCGGCATATTTCGCTATGGCGAGTCCTGTTTCGGGGTCGGGGTCGATGGGCTCCTGGTCCGTTCGGCGAATAGCGGCCCCCCGCTTCAACAAGTAGATCTCGGAGTTCCACTCCCAAAGATGGATTCCAGGGCCGAAGATGCAGCCGACTCGTGCTGAGTCGGCTGCCGGACCGCTGAACTCGTAGCACCGGCCGACAGGCTCGGTGGCTCCAGGAGGCGGCGGAGGGGGGTCAACGCTGACCACCGTCGCGTCCGCCGCGTCAGACTCCGCGTCGACGGCCTCTCCAGCGAGATCGGACTCGACCGTCGATTCGGGAGGCGCGTCGCGACCCTCCGACGCCACCGTCTCCGTCGTCTGTCCCTCATCGACGAGAAGAACGACGCACAACCAGCCAACGAACGCGACCGCCAGAGCGACCGCGACAAGAACGATCGGCCGTCGAGTTCCAGCCCGACGCTCAGGCGCCGAGGCCGTTATGGGAGGCACCGGTGTCATCTGCTCAAGGTCAGCGATGGCGGCATCGGCGAGTCGTTGGATCGTTTCCTCGGTCTGACTCATTGCGTCACCTCCAAAGGTGGTTCTGGCTCAACGGAATGGCCGGCCGCTTCATCAACAACCCGCAACGTCCGGTACGCCCTCCGCAGCCGTGATGACACAGTCCCTCTCGGCACGCGCTCATGACGAGCAATCTCAGGCTCGGTGTAACCGAGAACGTGACGCAGCACGACAGCCCGCCGATCCCGCTCAGCCAGCGGTGCCAGGAACTCCGCTCGTTGCGGCGATGCGACCGCCGTGAGATGTTGAGCGCAGTTCGATAGGCCCAACTGGCAGGGTTCCTCATCTCCGAGACTTCTGTCCAACGCGTGACGGCTTTCACCATCGCCTCATCCACCGCGTCCTCCGCCTCCGCTCGACTCTTCGTCGACGCGAACACCGCGACAACGAGGCGCTGTCTCGCCGCTCGATACCACGACTCGAACCGGGTGGGTTTCCGACAACGACAACCACACGCCGCCATTTGCAGATTCATTCGCAAACGACACCCCTGGGAGTTTTTTCTTACCCTCTGACCAGGGGTTTCTCTGGTGTCGGAGGGGCGAGTCGTACCCTAACTCCACACGCTGAGACGCCGTGGATGGCCGTCGCAAGCTAAATCTTCCTTGAAAACGCAGGGCGGATGAGTTTCCGACACACGCACTCCATCTCGCCATATAGCAGAATGTATCACGATATGTCATACTAAGGAATGGCTAAAGCTATCTCCGTCCGACTCGATGATGAGGCCGAGCGCGCCCTACAAACGCTTGAGTCAACGGGCCTTACCCGATCCGAAGCAATCCGATCGTCACTACTTGCCTCCGCGTCCCGACTCCGGCGAGGCCGAGATCTGGCCGCCGAAGCAGCAGCACTCGAGGCCGACGAAGCCGATCGCGAAGAAATGCTCGCCATCGCCTCACTCATGGAGTCACTGCGTGCGCCGGGGTGAGGTCTACCGGTTCCGAACTCCAAAGGGTGTAGGCCACGAACAACAAGGCGTGCGATACGGCGTCGTGGTCCAGGCCGATGAACTCCTCCCCCGCTCAGTTGTGATCGTCGCCCCAACCTCACGAAGCGCCCGGTCCGCCTCGTTCCGGCCCGAGATAACCGTTGCTGGCGACACGACCCTCGTCCTCGTCGAACAACTCGGAGCTGTCGACGTGCAACGACTTGGCGACGTAGTCGGATACCTCTCAGCCGACGAGCTGTGGTCGATCGACGACGCGCTCATCACGGTGCTTGGACTCGCCTAGCGTCTGTGTAGATGACGCGTGTACTAACGCTTGTGTCGGAGGGGGGACTCGAACCCTTAACCCTCACCCCACCCGATCCGAGTGGATCAGACTCTCTGCAGCCTGAAGTTCAGCGTTTCACCTGTTCAGCGCCTCATGACGGAGTATTCGGCCCCCACAGGCTGGACGAACAGATCGGGTCCGCGAGATCACGCAGCGACGACTGTCCGGACGATCTTGTCGGGACGATCACGCTCCTGCCCATTCGACGCGTTGCCCGGTGCGCCAGATGTCCATCAGGTCGGTGTCGCCGGTCAAGGTCACAGTCGAGTCGGGAGTCCGGTTCCATAGCAACAGGTTGAGATCTGCCGCTGTTCCTGTGGCCGCGAGGTCGGCCTTGCGGCCTTCGCGGGATGTCTCGATGTTGTGTAGGCCGATAGTCACGTACCAGTGCTCGTCGACGTCTTGTGCGTGGACGTGAAGCACTCGCTCGGCGCCCCCCGCGAGCCCCGTCTGCATCGGAGCGAAACCCGTCAGGAGCTCATCGAGCATGTCGGCCGAGAACTGTGGGGCGAAGTGGGAGGTGATGCCGCGCGAGGTCTCGGCGTCGAATCGGTGGATCGCCAACTCGGCGGCCTGGCGACGCGCCCACATCGTCAACGGTGTCGGTGCAGGGAGGAAGGTGAAGCACTCGACGTCGGCTGGCGCCGACTCCAAGACTCGGGCCAGGTTCGCATTGGTCTGGCGATACCAGGAGACCAGCTCGGTGTCCTCGGGCCACGACGAGGCCAGATCGGGCCAGTAGTCAGCAAGGACCCCCAGGTCGTCGACATCGAGCCATGCGTCGGATGGATATGCGACGTTCGCAGCGGCCCATAGGTGGATCAGGCCGAGATGACGTACGAGCTGGCGCATGTCCCACCCCTCGCACGTCGATATGTCGACGCTCAACCCACCCCTTTCGGCCGCGACCGCGAACCGATCCCCTTCCGACACCACGATTTCGATGTAGTCCGCTACCTCCATGAGATCCCCCTCGTGAGTGGCTCACCCGAGCCGTGAAGATGCTGCACATTGCAGGATATGATTGTACTGAACTATTCAGTACTGTCAAGGGCGTGCCTACCCGCCTGACCACCTCGTCGTACGCCGTGCTGGGTCTTCTCGCAATCCAGCCGTGGACCGGCTACGAGCTCACACAGCAGGCGACACGGAGCCTTCGCTTCGCATGGCCCAAGTCCGAGCGGCTCTTGTACTCCGAGCCGAAGAAGCTCGTGGAACATGGTCTGGTCACCGCTCATGAGGAGTCGGTGGGCAAACGCAGCCGCACTGTCTACACGATCACCGCTCAGGGCCGCGACGCGCTGTCGACCTGGATGACCAGCACCCCCCAGGCCCCATCCCTGGAGGCCGAAGCACTTCTCCGACTGTTGTTCGCCGAGAACGGCAGTACCCACGACCTCATCGCGGCACTCGACACGATGGCCAAAGACGCCGCTGAACTACGCGAGCAGGTCATCGCCATCAACACCGGCTACCTCAACGGCCAGCACCCCTTCCCACAGCGAACCCACCTGTCCGTGCTGTTCGCCACCTTCCAGCTCGAGCTCTTCGACCTGATCGTCAGATGGGTGGACTTCGCCAAGACCGAGATCGCCACGTGGCCCGCAACCGGCGGCCTCGGCATGACCGACAGAACTGAGGCCATCCTCGACATCATCAAGGACCGCCGGTCCTGCCTCGAACCGCGACCCGAGACCCCTTGACGGTCCCGCACCGACCCGAATGGGCTCGCCGCTTCGCATCCGATCGCCGCCTTCGCCTCCTCAACCCTGGACGGGCAACCGGTCGCGAACGTCGGACCGGGCCGGCCCCCGGCCTGGCGGTCAACCTCCACCTGGCTTGACCCAGTCGTTATCGAAACGACATCGACGAGTGGGCGCTGAGGGACTCGAACCCGGGGAGCGGCCGAAGCCGGTCGCGGCCCGATCGTGATCTCACGGCGATCGAACACTTCTTAGAGTGTCGGAGGGGCGAGTTTAACCCAAAGTACACGCGCTCCCTGGAGTGTCGAGTTGCTCGCTGCATGACGCGAAACCCCTGGTCACGGCTTGGTTCCGGGCTGCGGGAGTGGAAGGGTCACCGTGGTTCACTTTGAGCGAGGTTAGGAGCAGCTAGTGCGTGCTATTTCGCATCCTCCCCCCAGCGAACCTGGATGTTGCCGTGCCACACGTCAAGGAGTTCACCCTCGCCGATGATGCTGATGGTGGAATCGCCTCCCCTGTTCCACAGCGTCAAGTACAGGTCAGCCGCTCTCCCGGTGAGCGTGAGGTCACCGGGACCATCGGTGCGAGACGTGGTGGTGACCTCGGGGCCCAGCTTCATGAGCCAGTGGTCGTCCGTGTCCACGGCGTGGACATGCATCGTTCGCACAGTCGAGATGGGCAGCGCCTGACGCCCTGGAGCGAAGCCCGATAGGAGTTCGTCGAGAGCATCTGCGGCAAAGACTGGGTCGAACCCTGACATCATCCCAACGGCGTTCTCCGCATCGAATCGATGTGCGGCGGTTTCACTTGCCTGTCGACGCGCCCACATCGCCAGGGGCGATGACGTGGGAAGGAAGGTGAAGCACTCCTGATCTGGTGGCGTCGACTCCAAGACACGAACCAGGTTGGCGTTGGTCTTCCGGTACCAGTCGACCAGGTCAGCATCCGCCGGGTACGAGTCGGCCAGATCTGGCCAGAATATTGCCAGGCTGGCGAGATCAGAGCCGAAGCCCGGTTCAGGATGTGGCTGGTCGACATGGGCAGCGGCCCAGAGATGAATCAGACCCAGGTGCTGGACCAGCTTGCGCATATCCCACTCGGGGCAAGTCGGTATGCGAATGTCGAGGCCGCTACGTTCAGCCGCAGCAGCGAAGAGCGTCCCTTCCTTCGCAATGACCTCGATGTACTCATTGGTTTCCATTTCATCTTTCCTGTCTGACCCTGTGGGTCCTCGTTCAGTTCCGCGAGGTGCTTCTCGAGGTGGTTGCTGATCTCTTCGGAATCGTCCTGTGCCCCGTTGATGAAGCTCGATCGCCGTCTCCTCAACATGTTGAGCCCGATCACGTAGATGCCTGGGGCGTCTTCGACTATGCCTCCGTCGTGGCGGATACGACCTTTGCGATCGACGACGGGCACGTGCAGCCAGGAGTAGTCTGGGCGGTATCCCGTGGCCCACACGATGGTGCCGATTCCACCGTCGACCAGATCGAGGCTGAGTCTCGGGGTGGAGGGGATTCGCGTCGGGTCGAATCGCTGTGGCGGATCGCTGATTTCGAGGCGCGAGGCGTTTGCCCAATCATCGAACGCTTGCAGCAGCCGGTTCATCTTGAGATCGGCCATCGAGCACACGTTGGCCAGCGAGCCGGCGAACTGGGCCTGACCACCAGTGATTCGTCCCAGTCGCCCGACGATCTTCACTCCGCGATCGGTGAGAGAGTTCAGGTCAATCGAGCGGCGTTCTGGGGTCCCGATCAATTGGGGCGACGGGAGATTCCGGGCTCGAACGAGATCATCCATCTCGGTGTGACGCTGATCTGAGATACCGGCCGCGTCCATCCACCAGAACACATCGCGCCCCCGGTAGGTCCTCGGCAACCGCACATGTTCGCCGACTGAGATCGTGACGTCTCGGCCGGATCGATGAATTTCGTCCGCCAGCTGCACCCCAGTCGCCGATGCACCCACGATGAGCACGCCCTGGTGATCGAGATATTCGGGCGACCGATAGGTCATGGGTGTCTCCGTTGCGATCGTGCCTGGCACCTCGGAGGCAAGGGCTGGCACATTCGCGACGTTCGATCCGCCGCTGGCGATGACGAGGGCTTCACACGTCCACGACCCCTTGTCCGTCTCCACGACGTAGCCGACCTGGGCGGCGCAGACGCGAGTCACGGTCGTCTGGGTTTGCACGGGTGCCGCGATCGTGTCGGCGTAGGCGCTGATGAAGTCGACAACTTCGGGCATCGTCATGAAGCCGTCCGGATCGTCGCCTTCGTAGCTCATTGCAGGGAGTTGGCTCTGCCAATTCGGTGTCAGTAGGCGTAGCGAGTCCCAACGTTCCGTGCTCCACGAGTTGGCGACCTCAGCGCGTTCCAGGACCACATGCTCGATCGACCGTTCGCTGAGGCGACGACTCATCGCGAGCCCTGCGTGTCCGGCGCCGATGACGACGACCCGGATGTGCTTGACCCGTTCGCCCTCTGAGGGATCAGGGAGATTCACCGCTTCAGGCGACCTTGACGGTGACGTTGGTTGGGTTCGTGACGATGTCGTAGACGGCGGAGCGCTTCTGCGACTGACCGACAAGCGCCTGAAGGTCCTCGGGCGAGGCGTCGGAATCGATGTCGAACGACACGGTGATGTCGCTGAAGCCGTTACGGATGTCCGGATCAGCGCCCAGGATCCCAAGAACGTTGAGCTGCCCTTCGACCTTGGCCGTGACCGAGTTGAGTTGGATCTTCCGGTGCTGGGCAACCGATGCCACCCCGGCGGTCAAACAGCTGGCCAAGGCAGCCAACAGAAGCTCAGGAGGCGTGGCGCCACGATCCTGGGAGGCGAAGCACTCGGGGTGATCGGCATCAAACGTGTATTGGTTTGTGTGACGGTGTTCCTGACCGAGGCCGGAGAAACCATCGACCGTGGTCTGGCTGTAGGTGCCGTCGATCCACTTGCATTCGGCTCGCCACACGAATTCGGCTGCGTTGGGTGTTTGGCTCAAGGCCTCTCGCGCTCCGAGCAGGGCTTCGGTGTTGACACCGTTGTTGACTGGGTTATTGGTGATTGTCATGCCACGACAGTGAACGGCCCGCGTGTGACGCCGCGTGTGCGGCCCAAAATCAATTGTCGAACAGTGTTATCTGGGGTCAGATCTACAGACCCGACAGAAGGTCCCGGGCCAGGTCAGCGTGATAGTCGAGCTGCTTGATGGCCGAATGATGGAGCAGCTGCTGACCCTTTGAGCGAGCATGATCCAAGTGGCCAAGGCGAGTTGCCAACTCGATCTCGGGTTCCAGCACCCAAGCCTCAACCCACATCCACGTGTCGGTGACGCGGGTGCAACGTTCCACGGCATCGTTCAGCCATGAATAGGCGATTGACGATCCAGCCTCGGTCTCATATGTCAGCCCAATGCCGCGTGCTGCGAGACCTTCCCAGCATGGATCGGCAAGCTGACAACAGGCGGCGAAGACCAGTTCGAGGTCGGCTCGAATCTCCAAGGAGTCGCGACCTTGCAAGCGGTCGAGTTCGAGAATGAAGATTTCGACGAGCGGCCGAAAGGCCAACCACTTCTCCTCCACGGCGATCGGAAGTGATCGAGCCAGCAACTCACGAGCTTCGTCGTACCGGTTCAGTTCCATCAACGTGCGGGCTTTGAAAGTCATGGCCCAGGCGCGGTCGCGGTGAGAATCACTGCGCTCGGCGAGTTCGATCGACTCGTCACCGAGAACGAGCGCATCCTCGAAGCGGCCCCAGTCGGTGAGATTGATGCTCTTGAAGGATGTGATACTGCTCTGCAACTCCGGCAGATCGTCTGCCGCATCGCTAGCCCGTTCGAGGAAGGTGCTCGCTGCATGACGGCGCCCGGCGAGAAGTTCGACGTAGCCAAGTTCCATAAGTGCCATGGCTGCAGTGGCGGGGTCCGACGCTTCGACCGATGACTCCACGGCACTGTGCAACGCCAGCGATCCCTCATCGTCGTACCCGCGAATGCCATGAATGAGCGCCGAGCCCAGAGCACCTTGGCACTTTCCATAGAGTTGAAGATCCTTGCTCGCCTCAGCGTCGGCCACGGCTTGCCTGAGAGACTCGATACCAGCATCGATCGCGCCAGCATCGACTGCTGTCCTACCGGCTTCTAGCAATGTGAGGGCGGAGGACTGATGGGAGACGCCAGGTGGGCGACCAATCACTTCTGTTCGCAGCGCCCTGGAAACGGCCAGGCTCGGTTCGGTTCCGAGTTCCGCCGCAAAAAGTTGCTCGCATGCAGTCACCCGATCTCTGGCGGCATTGACATCACCACACACAACCAGCGACTTGACCAACAGGACGTGGCCGCTCTCTTCGAGGGGAGCCCTCGCCACCAACTCGCGGGCGTAGGATGCCGCGAGAGTTCCCTCGCCGACAGCAAGTGCCTCCAGGGTCGCGGTGTGTAGGGCGGCGTCGACCTGACTGGCAGCCCGCCAACGTTCGACGGAGAGCCACACGTCGAACTCGGGGCTCCAGGCCACATCGATGCCTTCAAGAAGCTGACCGGGGATGTCAGAGAGATCGGCTTCCCGCTGATCCAGGTGCAAGACATCTACCTGGAGAGAGGAAGAAAGGTTGGCTTCAACGGGATCGTTGCAGAAGGAGTTCGGGTCGGCCAATGAGCGCCGAAGCTGTGCGAGAGCCCACCGTAGAGCCCCCATCGGGTCATCGGCGGTCGCGAAAAGTTCCTCGGCCAAGCGGCGACGCGACACGGGTGCGTCAGAGAGCAAAATTCGGGCAATCAAACCCCAGGTCTTCTTCCCCCTCACATGGATGGGCTCACCTTGTGTATCGGCAATCTCAGGTGGCCCCAGCAGTTTCACGATCACGCGGCAACCCTAGCTTCAGTCCACGTTTTCGAAGATTGCGGTGGTGGCGGACTGGTGCGGAGACGGCCGCTCGACAACACACCGAATATGCACTGCGATGCGTTTCAGCGGACGCCTCGCAGAGATGAGGTCAGAGCCCAACTCGAGGGATGACGACCATCAACCACCGACTCGCCGTTGCTCGGGAGGATGACGGAGCTCAATCATACTTGATAGGTGATCGAACACTTGTTGGAGTGTCCGGGGGGACTCGAACAAACCTCCCCCACCACGCATCCAGCGTCGTCCTGCGGTAGCCAGCGCCCCTGAGCGGCATCTGGCGACCACCGGAACCGCTCCCTACCGCTCGATGCCGCTCCAGGGTGCTGGATGCCATAAGCAAACCATTAGCAACGCGACACCCCTCGATCGCTGGCCATGTGGCCAAACTCCAGTCGCGCCGCGGGCGGAACGCCAAAGGGACCCTTCCCTAAACGTAATACGTGTAGTACGTTTAGGGGGTGCCGGTCATCCTTGAATCAGCGAGGAAACACGGCAAAACCAATGACGACATCCTCCACGCATGGAACAACGCCCTCGGTTTCTACGACATCGAAGCCGATCACGAACCACCGAAATCCCTCGCGATCGGTCCAGATCTCGCCGGGAATCTTCTCGAGGTCATCTACCTCGAACTCGAACGGGCCGACGTCGTCATCCACGCCATGACCCTGCAACCGAAATACCTTCCCCTGCTCGGAGACACCGCATGAGCAAGCCAACCAAGACCTTCACCACCAAATCAGGCAAGACCTTCACCGAAGCCGAACTCACAGCTATGGCCGAAGGGCTCGCCGAACGCGAATACACCGACGCTGAACTCACGACGATGAAGAAGACCCGCCGACGCACACCCAGGCTGGGCGACACCGTGACCAAGCCATCGAGCTACCGCATTCCTGATCGCCTCAAGACCCAACTCAAGAAACGGGCCAAGACCGACAAGAAATCAGAAAGCGATGTCGTACGCGACGCACTAGACGCCTACCTGGGAACCAACTGACGCCCTTGAGTCAGAAATCGGTCGCCGGATGAACTGCGACGACCCGATAACGGAGGCCTCTTCGCGTGAAGGGGCCGAGTAGGCACTGTTGCGTTGAGGGATCGACTCGCCGACGGGCAAGGGTTCCGGGATGCGCCATCACCGGAATCAGTCACCGCCAGTGGATCGTTCGGCGTTCGCCGGCTTTCGGTTTCCTCCTGAGGTCATCATGCTGGCTGTGCGCTGGTACCTCCGATACGGGCTGTCTTACCGAGATGTCGAAGAGCTCGGGTCTACAGCGAACTCAACCTCTCCGTCGTCTACCACGACGACGGACGCATGCAGGTCTCAGCAGGACCTGACGCGTGTACTAACAAGTGTGTCGGAGGGGGGACTTGAACCCCCACGCCCTTTCGGGCACTAGCCCCTCAAGCTAGCGCGTCTGCCAATTCCGCCACTCCGACGTGACCATCCGGACAAGCCGAATGCGAAGCGCAATCGTAGCGGGAGCGGCGTAGAGCCACACCTCAAATGGGTCTACGAATCCGCGATTTCGACGGTTCGCAGATCGAGCGTGCCGTCGGAGCGGTGGCGCAGACCGTCGAGTCGGTGGCCGAGAGCCACACGCACTTCGTAACGCCCGATGGGGAGCAGGAGACCGTCTTCGATGAGTGCTCGTTCGAGCGCTCCGGCGAACAGCGAGCGCTGCTCGAGGTCGAACTCGGTGACCACGGCTTCGGCCAGTTCGGCTCGGGCTTGCGACTGGGGTCCGAACACGTCGTCGATCGCTCCGGGCACCGCGAGTCGCAGCACGCCGCTGGCGGGACCCGTTCCGCCTGCGATTATCACGGGGAACACTTCGGCTTCTCCGCTGGCGATCCGAGCCGCAAAGTCCTCGGGTTCGGCGAAGACGACATCCACCGATGCGCCCGCGCCTTCGAGCTGAGCGACCAGAGCTTCACCAAGCGGGATGAGAGCGCCAACCGGCACGTCGACTGTGATCGAGGTCGGCAAAGGGTGATCACCTTGCACGCGGGGAACGGACCGAGCGGTCAAGCCGGGAACGCTGTTCGCCAGCGTCAGCGATTCAACCGCGCCGAGCGTGCCTCGCCGGTCCTCCTCATCAGGTTGACGGGCGACAAGAGCGATCTGTAGATCGAGCGGCTGACGCACGATGTCAGCATCGAGGCGGGTGCTGTCGTCGTCGGTATCCAGGACGGCCCAATCCACTGAACCAGCGGCAAACGCAGCCGCCGGGCCACCGGCGTGGCTCACGAGATCGATCGCCGCGATCGGATTGTCGGACGAGACCGCTTCGAATCGAACGGGATCAGAAGTGGGACGAAATGCACCCGTCGTTCGGAGGCTGCCGTCAACCGTCGTGCCGGTCAGGCCGAAGGCTGGCGAAGCAAGCACGTCCAGTAGCAGTTCGTTCGCCGTGTCGAGCCGAACGACAAGCGTGGTCCCGTCGGGGGCGGAGATACCGGCCACTCCCCCGGTGGTGCCAGCCATGTAGTCAGCCCAGCCGTTGATCGACATCAGAGCACTGGCGGCCTGATCGGAAGCGCCGCGCGCCGCTATTCGTTCAAGCGAGAGTTTGGCGTCTCGGGCGGAGAAGGTTTCACCGGCGCCGTCAACCAGCGTGTCGCCCAAGACGAAAGTCCACGTCAGCCGGTCCTCGCTAGCGAACCATCGCTCGGCGCGGCCGGCTTGGGGCAGACCAAAATCATCGAGGCTCGTAAGCCCCTCGTAGAGGAGGTCGGCGACAACTCGGTTCGTGAGGGAGGCGGGACCGGCGTCAGCAGGATCCAGCGACCATCCGTCGGCAACGGCGAGGCGCACGACCGGGCGCTCAGCCGCGACGGTGGTTGTGGTCTCTTCCACGTCGACAGGGTCGACTTCACGGGCGGCGCTGTCATCGAAGGTCGGTCGTTCCCCCGCGCACGAGGTGGCGAACGCCAGGAACGCAAACAGGGAGATGGCAACACGACGCATCACGTCCCATCGGCCAAACTTCCGTCTGTTTCAGCCCGATCAAGCGAAAGATGGGGAGAAAATCACCGCGCTAGAAGACGAGCGCGTGCGCTATGGAGGCAAAGACGAAGACCACCGCAGCGATCACAGTGATGCGGTCGAGGTTTTTCTCAACCACCGTCGAGCCCGCAGCCGCGGCGCCGGCACCGCCGCCAAACATGTCGGACAGGCCGCCGCCCTTACCACTGTGCAAAAGCACAAGGAAGATCAGCGAAAGTGCCGAGATGATCTGTAGAGGAGCGACGATCCAAATAATCACGGAGCTGATAATCACGGACCTGAGACTACCAGCGCGGCTTCATCAACCCGTCCCCCTCCGGCTTTTCTGAAGCCTGAGTCGCTCTATGCGCGAGCAGGCCCTCAGAGAAGGAAGAGGATTAGGCCTGGTAGAGGCGGTAGTTGACGATCCGGGCGAAGTCGTCGGCATCGAGTGCGGCACCACCGACGAGGGCGCCATCGATATCGGGCTGGCTCATCAGGTCGGGAGCGTTGCCCGGCTTCACCGAACCGCCGTATTGGATTCTTACGGCATTGGCCGTGTCGGCGCCCCACTGGTCCTTCACGAGCGACCGAATGTGGGCACACATCTCCTGCGCGTCTTGCGACGAAGCGGTTTCACCGGTGCCTATGGCCCAGATGGGTTCGTAGGCGATGACCAACTCCCCCACCACCTCGGCGGTGAGGTTGGCCAGCGAACCTGCAATCTGGCCAGCGACCTTGGACTGGGCCTGCCCGGCCTGGCGCTCGGCGAGTGTCTCGCCGCAGCACACGATCGGCGTCATCTCGGCCGTGAGTACCGCGATGGTTTTAGCGTTGACGGTCTCGTCGGTCTCACCAAAGATCTCGCGTCGCTCCGAGTGGCCCACGATGACGTAGGAGACGTCGAGCTTGTGGAGCATTCCGGCCGAGATCTCGCCGGTGAACGCGCCGTTGGCTTCTTGATGCACGTTCTGCGCACCAAGCGCAATCGGGACATCATCGGACTGCAGGACAGTCTGGACCGAGCGCAGGTCGGTGAACGGCGGATGGATTGAGACGTCGACGTGTTCGTAGTCCTCGCTGGTGAGGGCATACGCCAGCTTCTGGACGGTTTGAATCGCCTCGAAGTGGTTGTGGTTCATCTTCCAGTTGCCAGAAATGAGCGGCGTGCGGTTAGCCATTAGATGGAGCTCCTCGTAGTGCTTCCAGGCCTGGTAGGTCGCCCTTCTCGATCAACTCGAGTGAGGCGCCGCCACCAGTGGAAACGTGATCCATGTCCTTCTCAACACCAAACACCTTCGCCGCGGCGGCGCTGTCGCCACCACCAACAATTGTGTAGGCCTTCGTCTGTGCCATCGCGTGAGCGACCGCACCGGTGCCGCCGCCGAAGCGGGGGTCTTCGAATACACCCATCGGGCCATTCCAGAGAACGGTGCCGGCCTCATGGATCACGTCGCCAAATTGCGCCGCTGAGCCGGGACCGATGTCAACGCCCATCCAGCCATCAGGCAGGTTGACACCCATCTGACGCACGTCGGCGTCGATCGACGGATCGAACAACTCGCCGCCCGGCCCCATCGCGGTGATGTCGTAGGGCAGGTGGATCGGCTTCGGCTGTTCGAGCAGCCGGGCGCAGGTATCCACCATCTCGTCTTCGCACAAGGATGCCCCGATGGAGTGACCTTGCGCCTTCAGGAAGGTGAAGCACATTCCACCGCCGACGATGATGGAGTCGACGTTCTCGAGGAGTGCCTCCATGACGGCCAGCTTGTCGCTGACCTTCGAGCCGCCCATGACCGCCACAAACGGCCGACGAGGACGCTCCGACATTGCACCCAGAACTTCGACCTCCTTGTGGAGGAGGCGGCCCGCGGCCGACGGCAGATGCTTGGGTGGACCAACGATCGACGCATGTGCTCGGTGCGACGCACCAAACGCGTCATTCACATAGGCGTCGTGACCCTCGATGAGCCGGGCAACGAATGCAGGATCGTTGCTGGTTTCACCCGGATCAAATCGCAGGTTGTCGAGCAGTTCGACCCCCGGCACGAGTTCGGCGAGGCGAGCCCGCACCGGTTCGACCGAAAACGCCGGATCCGGCGCCCCCATCGGTCGACCGAGGTGCGTACACGCAGTGACCGTCGCACCCTGGCCGAGCAACCACTTGATTGTGGGAAGCGCGGCGCGGATGCGAAGGTCGTCCGAAATTTCGCCGTTGGCGATCGGCACGTTGAAGTCGGCCCGAAGCAGGACCGACTTCCCGTTGAGATCGCCCAGGTCTTCGAGCCGGGGGACGTTGCTCACTTCTTCTTGGCAGCCTTCTTGGCTGGCGCCTTCTTCGCAGGAGCCTTCTTCTTGGCGGGAGCCTTCTTCGTGGCAACGGCCTTCTTCTTCGCCGGAGCCTTCTTCTTGCCCACGAGCACGGCGAGATCGACGAGACGGTTCGAGTAGCCCATCTCGTTGTCGTACCAACCGAAGATCTTCACGAGCGAACCCTGCGCCATGGTGAGGCCCGCGTCGAAGGTGCAACTCGCGGGTGAGCCGACAATGTCAGCCGAGACCAGCGGGTCTTCCGAGTAGACGAGCACGTTCTTGAGCGGACCCGAGGTGGCCGCCTTCTTGAACGCGGCGTTGATCTGCTCGACGGTGACGTCCTTCTTGAGGATGCCGGTGAAGTCGGTGATCGAACCGTCGGGGATCGGCACGCGGAGTGAGGTGCCGTCGAGCTTGCCTTGCATCTTCTTCATCACGAGGCCAGTGGCGCGAGCGGCACCGGTGCCGGTGGGAATGATGTTCACGGCGGCCGCCCGGGCCCGGCGAAGGTCGCTATGCGGACCATCGACCAGCGCCTGATCGCCGGTGTAGGCGTGGATCGTGGTCATGAGGCCCTGCTGCACGCCGAAGGCGTCATCGAGAACCTTGATCATCGGCACAAAGCAGTTGGTCGTGCACGACGCGTTGGAGATGACGTGGTGCCGGGCCGGGTTGTAGGTGTCTTCGTTGACACCTATCACAAAGGTGGCATCACAGTCGCCCGACGGGGCGGAGATGATCACCTTGGGCGCGCCAGCCTTGCGGTGAGCCTCCGCGGCCTCCTTCTTCGTGAAGAAGCCAGTTGACTCGATCACGACGTCGACGCCGAGATCGGCCCAGGGAAGGTCAACGGGGTTGCGCTCGCTAAGAACCTTCAGGACGTCGCCGTCGACACTGATGCCGTCGCGGGTGGCCTTCACTTTGCCGCCGAACTTGCCATGCACGGAGTCGTTGGCGAGCAGGTGTGCCATCGTCTCTCGTGAGCCGAGGTCGTTGACAGCGACAAAGTCGATGTCGGCCCCGGAAGCCTTTGCGGCCCGGAAAAAATTGCGGCCGATGCGGCCGAAGCCGTTGATGCCGACGCGTACGGTCATATTGGAATCTCCCCTGGTTGGCTCTTCGGCCTTTCGGCCGACGCTTGATGGAACCACAAATGGCGCCGGAAAGCGACCATGCAACGCGTCAAATTACGCAGACAGTTTTCTTTCGACTCGCGCCGATCAGCTACGAACGCCGGTAGCCAACTCGGAGACCGCGTTCGCAAGCAACTCCGGCTCATGGACAAGGCCGCCCCGGGCCCGCAGCGCGGCCGAAACAACGAGCGATTCGAGCGCAGAATCGACGTCGAGAGAATGGTCGGCCAGCACCACATCGGGCGCGAGCCCATGGGCACGGACGGCGGCCACATGGTCGGCCAAGGAGTAGCCGTCGGTCTCACCGGCTTCCGGGCCAAGGTTCGCGACATAGACGACGAGTGCATCGGACATATCGATCGCTCGGCGCACACCGGGCAGGGCGGCGGCGAGGACCGACGTATAGAGCGAGCCAGGCCCGACGACGACAATGTCGGCGTTCTCAATTGCCGCCTCGACCTCGATCGGCACCGGCGGATCCGCAGGCGAGAAGTAAAGGCGGCCGATTTTGCCGGACCGCGAAACTGCGACCTGGCCGCGCACCACGCCACGGGCGGTGTCGGCCAGCAGATCCACCCGAGTGCGTGAGGCCGGAAGGATCCGACCACGGGCGCCAGCCATGGCGACAGCCGTGTCCATCGCCAAGACCGGGTCGTCGGTGTTCTCTAGCAGCGCGGCGAGCAGCAAATTGCCGGCGGGGTGCCCGCTCAGCGTTCCTTCGTCGAAACGATGGCCAAGGGCATCTCGAACCAGGCCCTGGGGCGTGAGGGCCGCCAAACACCGACGCATGTCGCCGGGAGCGATGATTCCGAGCTCTCGTCGGAGACGCCCGCTTGAGCCACCGTCATCGGCCACGGATACGACCGCGGTGAGTTCGCCGGCCAGATCTCGGAGGGCCTCGAGCGTCATCGATAGGCCGTGCCCGCCACCGAGCGCAACGATGCGCGGGGCGGTCACTTCGCTACGTCCCGATGGACCACGGCCGGTGCATGACCGAGTTGGTCGAGCACCTCTGCCATCCGCTCGGCGATCGCGACCGAGCGGTGTCGCCCACCAGTGCAACCGAAGGCAATCGTGAGGTACGACTTCCCCTCTTGTACGTAGAACGGAAGAATCAGTGCGAGAAGTCGTTCGAGGCGGGCGAGGAACGCATCCGTCACCGGCTGCTCGAGCACATAGGCCGCGACAGCTTCATCCAACCCAGTTTGAGGGCGGAGCTCTTCAACCCAGTGTGGATTGGGCAAGAAGCGACAGTCCAACACCATGTCGACATCAAGCGGGAGCCCGTGTTTGTAGCCAAATGATGTGACCGTGGTGTGCATCGTGTGACCGGCGCCGCCGGCACTAAATGCCTCGACCATACGATCGCGGAGTTGATGGACGTTGAGATCAGTGGTGTCGATCATCAGGTCAGCTTCTGCCCGAAGCGGTTCGAGCGCGATGCGCTCGTTCTCGATGACTTCGCTCAGGGTGCCCGAAACCGAAGCGGCGAACGGATGCACGCGCCGGCTCGATTCGTAACGCCTCACCAACACCTCGGTGGAGGCGTCAAGGAAGACAAGCTGCACGCGACTGAACTTCGACCGCAGAACCGACACGAGAGGAGCCATCTCCTCGTGGTAGCGCCCTGACCCAACAACAAGCGCCAAACGGTCGCCTGCCTTTGACGAGCCATCGGCCAGCTCCGCAACCTTCGGGATGAGTGCCGGCGGCAAATTGTCCATCACGAACCAGCCAAGATCTTCGAGATTGCCGGCCGCGACGGTTCGACCGGCGCCTGACATCCCTGCGATCACCACAAGTTCACTCACGAGGTTCCGATCGTAGCGCCACGCCAACAAGGCGCCCGAGCACTCACGCCCGTCCGCCCATCGGCCGAGCCGTCACGCCCCTGAGGACCGACGGTCTCCGACCAGCGCCAGGAGACGAGGCGTCGTGACCACTACGTCTTCCTCGTATTCCGGTGCCTTCGCCAAAAAGCCCGGAGGTGGCGCGGGCTCAAGCATGAGCGTGAGGTCGATACCGGCCTCGATCATGCCGTTGACATACCGGCTGAGTGGCCGGTGCACGAAGCGAACAAACACGCCCTTCTGGACCTCTTCCACCGTGACTGCCTCGCGGAGGTACGCGCCGATGCGCCAGTAGGTTTCGGGCGGCTCGATCATGTGGTCGATGATCATCCCGCTATCGGGGGTTTGCAGGAGTGGGTGGTTGAGAAACAAAACAAACCGTCCGTCGGGTCGAAGCACGCGCGCAACTTCGGCGAGCGCCTCGTCGAGAGCGTCGACGTGTTCGAAGACCAGACACACCACGACCGCGTCGACCGACGCGTCGGCGATGGGGAGAAGGTCGGCGCCCGCGAGCGAATAAGCCGGTCCTCCACCTCGCTCAGTGGCGACAGAGATCTGCGACGACGTGGGGTCGAGCCCGACCACATCGGCACCAGCGGCCGCAAGCGCCCGAGCGATCTGGCCCTCGCCGGTACCCACGTCGAGGACACGCGAATAGCCAGCGAGATGTTCGAGCGCGAGCGGGATGATCTGCTCGACATATTCGGGGTCGACACCGTCGGTGAACTCTCGTTGCCACCAGTCGGCGTGTTCGTCCCATTTTGGTTCCGTCACCCCATCAGGATGCCGCGGAACCCGATGTGTGCGATGCCGAGCGGGGCCCGCGCTAGCCGATGTCGATTCGCACGACTGACTGCTCACCCTGCATCGCGACCCAGAGTGAGCCGTCGGCATACGAAATGCCCGTCGGCCCGCCACCGGCACTCGCGCCGCCCAGTGGGGTATTCGTCCGAATCTCTCCCGATTCCGCGTCAACTTCGACGAGGTCGCCATCGTCTGTGACGGTGACCCAAACCGAGCCGTTGACAGATACCAGTTCGGTGGGCCCGTTTCCGACCGCCGCGGTCCACACGACCTCAGCGCTCGACGGGTCGACTTTCGCGATCGTGTTCTCGTCGTGATTGGCAACCCACAGGTGGGTGGCGTCGACTGCGAGTCCGACCGGACCTTGACCCACGATGACGCGCTCGACAATTTCGAAGGTCTCACGATCGATCTTCACAACTTCGCCCGTGTCGAACACGGCGACCCAAAGTCCGTGGGCTTCGCTGGACAGAATTGCGGTGGGCTTGCCGCCGACATCGACCAGTTGAAGTATGTCGCCGCTGTCGGGTTGGACCCGGGCCACGCTCCCACCGTCAAACGAGGCGATGATCAAGCTGTTGCCATCCTTCTCGATTCCGTCTGGTCCGATGAAGCTGAAGGACGTCGCGACAGTATTCGTGGACGGATCAACCTGAAGGACCTGGTTGTCCGCATAGTTCGTCAACCAAACGGACGTTGGCGTGCGCAGCACACGCGTCGCTCGGTCGGCGACATTGCCGTTTGCGACGACACGATTCGTTGCCGGATCGATGAGCGACACGCCACCGAACGCGCCCACAACTGCAACCGAGTCGTCCCGGGCATCAACGAACTTTGCATCGGCACCGACCACAACGCGGCGAAGTTGATTTCCGCTCAATGCCGGAGGCGGGCGATCGGAGAGCTCCTCGACTTGAGCGGCAAGACGCGCTCGCTCGTCTTCCGACGTGACGAGCTGAGACTGAGCGTCAGTGAGCGCCTCCTCGTTGGCCCGGCCTGCGGCCTCCAACTCGTCTGTGAGCTCAGTGGATGCGGTGCTGTCCACGACGGGCTGCGACGAGGGCGGAGCGTCGACAGTCTCGCTATCCGTCGTGTCACTCCCGGCGGTTTGCCAGAGCACCGCGAACGCCGCGAGTGCAGCGAGGAATAGACCCAACCCGACCAGGAATGCGTTCCGTGGCAACGTGATTGTCTGGGCGACAGGCGCCGCAGCGGGCAGTGACCCAGCCACGGGTGCAGCCGCGTATTCAGCCGGATCTTCATTGTCGTCGGTGGCCTCGGGCACCTCGTTGACGACGGTCGGCACGATCACCGTGGGATCGATGGCGACAGGCTGCGCAACGTCGGACTCTGCTACCGGGGGCTGAGCCTCCGGCGACCACTGCTCAGTCGGCGGGGCCGGCTCATTTGTGACCGGCATCGGTGGTGGAGGTGGCGGCTCTTCGGCCACCATTGGCGGGTCCGGCACTACTTTCGATGGCTCGACTGGCGGCAGTGGGGCTGCCTCGGATGGCTCGAACGGACGGAGCACGTTCTCCTCCGGAAGATCGTCACCGTTCGATGTGTCATTCATAGCCACTCCTCAACCAGCGACGTGCCAAAGCTACTCGGCGACCCCCGCAGGTGGGGGACGCCGTTCCCGCGCATCTGCCCGATGCAAAGCGCGAAAAACGTTCTCTGCTACGTCGTCGGGAAGCCACGACAGTTTCTTGAGGTCATCAAGCTCAGCTCGTTTGACTGAATTCACTCCGCCGAGCTCCTTGTTGAGCCGTTTCTTGCGGGCCGGCCCGAGCCCTTCGATGCCATCCAAGGCCGATTTCGTCATGCGTTTATCTCGAAGCTGACGATGGAACGTGATGGCGAAACGGTGGCTCTCATCACGAATTCGCTGCAACAGGTACAACGCTTCGGATTGGCGAGGCAGACGAATCGACTCGCTCCGTCCAGGCACAAACACCTCTTCGAACTGCTTGGCCAACGAGACAACAGGAATCTCGTCACTCAGACCGAGCTGGTCCAGCACCCGAACGGCCACGCTCAGCTGGCCCTTGCCACCATCGACCACGAGCAACTGCGGCGGGTAGGAGAAACGCCCCTCGCGCTGCTCCACCGGTATCTGGCGTTCTTTTAGGTACGCCGTGAACCGCCGATTCAGCACTTCTTCCATAGCGGCGAAGTCATCGTTTCCGGCCACCGTTTGGATCTTGAAGCGGCGGTATTCAGACTTCTTGGGGAGCCCGTCTTCCATCACCACCATCGAACCGACATAGTCGCTGCCCGAGATGTGGCTCATGTCGTAGCACTCGATTCGTAACGGCGCGATCGGGAGGTTGAGATGGGTTTGCAGCTCGTTGAGCGCGCGCGATCGACTGTTGTGATCGTTGGTGCGCTTGAGTCGATGACGGTTGAAAGCCTCTTGTGCGTTTTGCGTGACGGTGGCTTGCAGCTGCCGCTTGTCGCCCCGCTGAGGGATACGGATCTGCACCTTCGATTCGCGCGCTTCGGTGAGCCATTCTTCGTACAGTGCGAGGTCGCTCGGAAGATCAGGGACCAAGACTTCCTTCGGTGACCCGACCGGATTGTCGTCGAAGTACAGACGCTCAAGCACTCGGCTGATGAGTTCGGGCCGATCAAGCTCTTCGGCCTTGTCCACCACGAAGCCGCGCCGCCCCATCACTCGCCCCTTGCGGACGTAGAAGACCTGGACCGCGGCCTCCAACTCGTCGTCGTACAGCCCGATGACATCAACGTCTTCGTTGCGGTTGAAGACCATCTGCTGCTTCTCCACCGCCTTGCGGACGGCGGTGAGGCGGTCGCGGAGATGGGCTGCCAGTTCGAACTCGAGTTCAGCCGACGCCGACTGCATCTGGGCTTCGAGTCGCGCCACGATTTCGTCGGTGTCCCCCTCGAGGAACGAGGTCAGTTCTTGGATCAGACCGTGGTAATCGGCCTTGCTGATCTCATCGACACACGGCCCCGCGCACTTCTCGATGTGGAACAGGAGACAGGGTTTGCCGAGCTTCTCGTGGTGCCGAAACTTGTTGTCAGTGCACGTACGAATCGGGAAGGTGCGCAGCAGGAGATCAAGCGTGTCGCGAATGGCGTAGGCCTGGCCGTAGGGCCCGAAGTAACGGTTGCCCTTCTTTCGTTTGCCCCGCATCACCATGGCCCGTGGCCATTCGTCAACGGTGGTGAGACAGAGGAACGGGTACGACTTGTCGTCGGTATAGCGAACGTTGAACCGAGGCTTGTGCCGCTGGATCAAGGTGTACTCGAGCATCAGCGCGTCGACTTCGCTGGCGACCTGAATCCACTCGACCGTCTCCGCGGTCTCAACCATCTGTCGGGTACGACTGTGGAGGTTCCGAGGATCCTGGAAGTAGTTCGACAGGCGCGACCGAAGACTCTTCGCCTTGCCGACGTAGATCACTCGTCCTTCGGCATCTTTGAACTGGTAGGAGCCCGGCGTGTCGGGAATGGACCCGGCCGGGGGACGCTGCACCATCACCGCCGATCCTAGGGCGGTGCACGGCTTCGTCAGGCCGGCTCGAAGAACGCGCTTCGCAAACCCTCGGCCCGCGACCCGTCGAGCGAGGCGGTCTTCTTCTGGGTCAGGCCCAGACCACCTGCCCGGTTCGCGCGATCTGTCGATTTGCGATCAGCGCGAGGGCCACGGCTCCCGCCGTTCCTACCGCCACGATCACGATGCCGAAAGCGAGCGGAAGCATAGAGGCGAGCACTCCCGAGCAAACGCCGAGCGCTGCGCCCGTACCCAGCTTTTGAGTCGAGTCGCTGCGGTGTAGGAGGCCAGAGTGCACGACCAGCGCAGTGGAGGTCGCTAGTTCGGAGACCACTAAGGCAATGGCAACACCCGTGGCGCCGTACTGAGTCGCAAGCGGGATCACCATCGCGAGGTTGAGAAGCAGACCGGCGAAGGAAATACGAGCAAGGCCCGCAGCATCGTCGCGCGCCACCATGACGAGGCCCGCAAGTCCACGGAGTGGCCACGTCACCGCCACAATCGCCACCAGAGCCAAGACCGTCGGCGCGCCCGGATAACGATCGGCGCCATAGATGAGGTCGATAATCGGGCCAGGCGCGAGCATCGCCCACACGATGCCGGGGAGAGCGACCAGAGTGACTCCCGCGGCGATCCCTCCCATTCGCTCAGCTGGATCGCGTCCGCCCAGATGGTCGCTGCGCAACAGCGGAAGCATCGTGGTACTGAAACCGAAGACAGTCAGGGCGAACTGCTCAACCGGCCGTGATGCAACCGAGTAGTCGGCGACCTCCCAGCGGCTGGCGAGCAGGACAAGCACCAGTGCGTTGGCCCGAGGGCCAAGGGCCAATACCGCAAACGCCACACCAACTCGCCGAGTCTCTCCCGACCAGAGGGAAGGAACTTCACCCGCACTTGCGAGCGGCCGGAGCTCCCGCCGGATCTTGCGGTACATGATCACTGCGGTCACGAGGTTGGTTGCGATGTAGGCAACCAGGACAGGGTTTGGCCCGCGCCCCGATGAAACGATGCCCGTTGCCAGTACCAGGAAAACGGCACGCTCGAGCGGCAATGCGATCGACTCGGCGCCGATCGTGCCCACCGAACGAAGGGTCGACATACCGAGTTCGCTTGCCCCAGACACCAGGGCGAGCACGACGCCGAGCATGATCGCGATGAGCATCCGACGATCCACCAACACCGCGGCGACAAGAGTGATCGTTCCGCCGATGGCCAGGACGCCGAGGCTTCGTACGCGTAGAGCTTGCCGATATAGACCCCAACCGAGATCCGGGCGACCAGTGACTTCGCGAGCGATCGACCAGGTCGTGCCCATGTCCGAAAGGACCGACACCGTTGCGAAGGCGACGAGGCCCGCAGCGAGGATGCCGAGTTCGCCAGAGTCGAAGACCCGAGCGATGCCGAGGAACCAGCTGATGGCGATTACCTGGGCCAGCATCCGAGCAGAGAGGAGTTTGGAAATCTTCGCAACGACGCCTTCAGACCAGCCGGAGTCGTGGGTCACGATTCCATCTCCAGGCCATGGGGGGACAGCGCGTATTGCTCGCCGGTCTGCGGGCATCGAAGAGAACCATCGAGTCGGTGGCCGGCACGGCTCACCCAGCCGACCTGCTTGGCGGGGACACCCACCATGAGCGCGTGGTCGGGTACCGCGGTGGCCACGACCGCGCCCGCGGCAACGAAGGAATAGGCCCCGATGTTGTTGCCACACACGATGGTGGCATTGGCGCCGATCGAGGCACCTCGACCCACATGAGTGGGGAGCAGTTCATCCTTGCGGTCGATCTCGGCGCGGGGGTTCACGACGTTGGTGAAGACGCAGCTCGGCCCGCAGAACACTCCGTCGTCGAGAGTGACACTTTCGTAGACGCTGACATTGTTCTGAATCTTGCAGCGGTCGCCGATGACCACGGCGGCGCCGATCATCACGTTCTGACCAATATTGCAGTCGTCCCCCACTCGGGCGTCGCTCAGCACATGGGAGAAGTGCCAGATCCGCGTGCCGTCGCCAATGAGCGCACCATCGTCGACATACGACGACTCGTGCACGAACGCGCGTGAGTCGCCGGCTATCGGCGCGCTCCCGCGCTGGAGCGCGAAGGCGGTCACCACAGGTGTGTCACCTCGTCACAGACGAGTTCGACCTCGGAGAGTTTCATGAGCGGATCCATCGGGAGCGACAGCACGCTCAGCGCTGCTGCCTCGGCGTTTGGAGTGGACCGGGCGTATTCAGCTACGGAAGGTTGCTCGCTGAGAGCCACGGGGTAGTGCACGCCAACGCCGATACCGCGAACCTTGAGGGCGGCCTGAAGATCGTCTCGCCGTTCGGCGGCGGTCCGGATCACCATCAGGTGGTGGACGGCGCCTTCGTCCCAACCGACGAGACGGGTGCCGAGGCGTTCCCGGTAACGGTCGGCGAGCGCCTTGCGATTGTTCGTCCACTCCGCGAGATGGCCGAGTTTCACCTCGAGCACGGCGGCCTGAAGACCGTCGAGACGCGAACACCACCCGATCTCGTCGTGGAGATATTTCGATGTCCGGCCGTGGTCGCGAAGCTTGCGGACACGATCGGCCGTGTCGGAGTGGCGAGTAATAACCGCTCCCCCATCACCCATCGCACCAAGGTTCTTTCCCGGATAGAAGCTGAAGCACGCGGCATCGCCGACCGTGCCAACACCCTCGCCTTGCCATGTGGCGAGGTGCGCCTGCGCCGCATCTTCGATCACCTTGAGTCCGCTCGCCTGCCATGCGCGTATCTGGTCGAACGGTACGACGTGGCCATACAGGTGGACCGGCATCACCGCGGCGGTGCGCTCGGTACGGGCGGCCTCGACCGCCTCGGGCGACAGGAGCAGCGTGTCCGCATCGACATCGACGATCACCGGCGTCGCACCGGCGTGGACGACGGCTTCCGCCGTGGCGACGAAAGTCATGGAGGGCACGATGACTTCATCGCCGGCGCCGATGCCCAAACCCCGCAGGGCGAGCGCAAGTGCATCGGTACCCGAGCCCACGCCGATGGCGTGGTCAACGTTGTGCGCGTCGGCGAAGGCTTGTTCAAACGAAGCGCTGGAAGCAGCGCCTACGAAGGCGCTACGAGCGAGCACGTCGTCGATCGCCGCGCGAATCTCACCGGCAATGCTGTCGTGCAGGCGACCGAGGTCCTGAAACGGAATCTCGGTGATGGTCGTGGCCGTACGGGACGAGGGTGCGCTCATTGGGACAGTTCGATCGGGCGGCCGTTGGCCTGGGCGGAACGATCAATGGCTTCGAGCACGCGCACGACCTCGAGGCCATGCTGGCCGTCGGTGAGGGGGCGCTCGCGGGTGATACAAGCCTGGCCGAATGCCGTGATCTCATTGCGCAGGGGCTCCGACATTTCGATTCGAGGAATCACAATGTCGCCAGAACGGGTGCGCCACTGGAAATCCGACATGCTCTCGTACTCGCCCAGGTCCTTGTCCTTCGCGACGCCAGAGTCGACCAGCCACAGCGGTTGGTCAACGGACACGTCGTTGTAGATGGCCATCTTCTCGTCGCCGACCACTGTCATCAGGCGGGTCTTTCGCGGATCGATCCAGCTGACGTGGAGGTTGGCGCCAATACCGCTGGCGAAGGTGAGGCTGGCGAAGCAGACGTCGTCGATGCCGCTCTCGATGAAGGAGAATCCCTTCGCGGTGGCCTCAACCACCGGCTCGTTGAGAAGGTGCAGCATGATCGACACGTCGTGCGGCGCGAAGTTCCAGAGTGCGTTGCAGTCGCGCCGGATTCGGCCGAGGCTCAGGCGCTGGGAGTAGAGGTACTGAACCGCGCCGAGGTCGCCGGCATCGACGAGTTCCTTCAGGCGTAGAACGGGCGGCGAGTAGAGGAAGGTGTGGCCGACCATCAAGATCAGGCCATTGTCGGCCGCAACGTCACAGAGCTTCTGGGCGTCGGCGCTGGTTTCGGCCAGGGGCTTCTCCACGAGAATGTCGCGACCGCGTTCCATCGCCGCGAGCGCGAGGTCAACATGAGTGCTCGCCGGCGTGGCGAGAACAATTGCTTGCACTCGATCATCGTCGAGTGCGTCCTGAATATTGTCCCAGGTGCTCACGCCCTGGTGGTTATGTAGGGCAAGTTCTTGGCGATCCGTGCCCGGGTCGACAACCCCGATCAGTTCAGTGGTCGACGCCACAGCAACGTTGCGGGCCAGGTTCACGCCCCAGTAGCCGTAGCCAACGACAGCAACTCCGATGCTCATTATTTACTCCCTCCCAGGATCCGCTCAATAACGGATTTGATGAAGCCGGCTCCCCACGCCATGTGCATGACGGGGAAGGCAGCCGCGAGGGTCGCAGTAGACGCCCCCCGTTCCTTTCGGTCAGCCGAGGCCACTCCGTAGGCAATCACTGCGGAATACGCCGCCCAACCGAGCGCGGCGACTAGGCGCAAACGCCGGTTCAACAACACGAAGGGGGTGACCGCCGCCGCCAAAGCCGCCAACGGAGCGACGAGATGGCGCGGCCGAACCGAGCTTGGGTGTTGCTCCGCAACCTTGGCCTTCCACTTGCCGTAGTACCAGAACTGGCGAAACAGGCTGTTCAGATTCGGGCGCGGCCGATAGACCGACCCGATCACCGGATCGAAGTGCAGCCGATGTCCGGCCTCACGCAGGCGGAAGTTGAACTCATAGTCCGAGTTGCGCATCAGGGAGCGATCGAAGCCGCCGATGTCCAACATGGCGTCGCGCCAGTACGCCGGATGCGAGATGGTGTCGACGTCACGAGCAGTATCAGCGAAGCGATGCGGTGAGGCCATGCCGACCTTTGACACCATGGCGGCGCCGATCGCACTGGAGACAGGGTCGAGGCCCTCGTGGCGATACGAGCCGCCGACTCCAGCGGCACCCGAGCGGTGCAGCGCAGCGACACTTCCGGAGACATACCCAGGGTCGGCCACGCCGTGCGACGAGAAGAGGCAGACAACATCGCCGTACGCCTGTTCCATGCCGACGTTGAACGCGGCGGACGCAGTGCCCTCGCCATTCTCGACGATGCGAACCCAAGGGTTCTTGTCCGAGTACGCGTTTACAACTAGACGACTGCCGTCGGTCGAGCCGCCATCGATCACCATCACGTCGAGCAGCTCGAGCGGATAATCCTGGGCCGCGAAACTGTCGAGGCACGACACGATGTATTGGGCCTCGTTGAGCATCGGCAGCGCGACACTCACGATCGGCTCGGCGGGGCGCGTCGGGCGCGACTCCGTCTCGATCTCGGTTAGTGCCATCGGTTGACTCCCATCGGAAGAATCGTTCGCATCGTGCGAACCACGATCCTGAGGTCGACGGCCAGCGCCTGGTGCCTCAGGTAATAGAACTCGTACTGGAGCTTCTCCAGTGCATCGGCCTCGGAGCGGGCGTAGCGAAACTTCACCTGCGCCCAACCAGTCAGACCAGGCTGCACCAGATGGCGCAACTGGTAGTACGGCAGCTTCGCCTCGAGCTGCTCGACGTAGTGCGGCTGCTCAGGGCGCGGACCCACCAGCGACAGATCGCCGCGGAGGATGTTGAGTAGCTGCGGCAACTCATCGACATGCGAGGAGCGGAGGACAGCGCCAAACGCAGTGACCCGATCGTCGTCGGTGTCGGTCCACGGTGTTGCCTCATCGGCCGCTGTTGCCCGCATCGTTCGGAACTTGTGGATGCGAAATACCACGCCGCCCTTACCTACGCGATCCTGGTGAAAGAAGAGCGGTCCCCGGTTGCCGATGGCGTTTCCGAGGAACACGAGCGGCATGACGACGGCGAGCAAGGGAAGCATGACCACCGCAACCGAGACGTCCATTAGACGCTTCACCCGGCTATAGCGCAGGCGATGGATCTCGCCGATGTCGAACATCAGGGAAACACGTTCGAGCTCGCCGATGGGGAGCTTCCCGAGCCACTGTTCGTAGAAGAGCGAGAGCGTCCGGACCCGCACTCCCTGCTCGTGGAGAAGGGCGACCTGATCGACGATCGGTTGGCATGCCTGGGCGTCGCGATCAAGCACGACAACCGTGGCGTCGTGGGCTTCTACCGCAGTGCGCACCGGCATCCGATCCTCGCTCGAAGGCCGGGCGTCGTCGGGATGCAGAAAGGCGACGACCTGGCCCGGTCGTTCCGAGGCGGCGTCGAACTCGTTCACGAGCCCAGCGGAATCTTCTTGAGCGCCAATGATGACCGCCCGATCCAAGCCTCGGGCCCGGTCGTGGCCTCGGGCAGAAAGCACCGCAGTGGCCGCGAACCACGGCACCAGCGCGGCGGACGCCCCAACGATCACGAATCGAGGCACTGGCACACTGCCCGCCACTAGCTGCACGGCGGAAACGGCGCCCGCCGCCATCAGCACTGCGGCGACCGACGCGGCGGTTATCTGGCGAGCGCGCCGCGGCACATCGGGAAGGCCGACGGCGTAGGCGGCGACCGCGAGGAACACGCTGAACACCACGGCCCACGGCAGCCGGAAGCTCTGCGACAAGTCGTAGGGAGGGCTCGCGATGAGGGCCGCGTGGGCCTTCGAAAGGCCGAGGACCACCAGCACGATGCCGCCATAGGTGGCGAGAAAGGAAAGTCGACGCGTTAGCACGCTTGCCTACTCAAGAACGAAATTCGGGCCTTCTGGGCCTTCGGGAACCGGTCCACAAGGTTCCATCGGCACCTTCGCATGGTTCTCAAGGCCTATACCGGCCGGGATTTCTCCCGATTAGAGGTTTTTGGGCCTGCCGAGCTCTATAACCGTGATCCAACCGAGCCACTTCGTCCCGGGAACGCGCATGAGGAGCCGATCGAGCCCGTCCAGCAGCGGCCGAATCCGTCGGGCCAGGCCTCCGGGTAGGAGGGCGCAGCCGATGACGGCGCAATGGTGCATCGAGGCATCGACCGAGCCAAATAGACGTTTCGCCAGGGCGAAATCGGAACGAAGGAGCGGGTGTTCATCGTCGGTTCGCATGCCCGGTGTGCGGTAGCGATACCAGTTGATGAGCGGGTTGTGACCGAGCGGCTCGTAGAACACCGCGGCGCCCGACGGCTTCAGTACGCGATGCACCTCGCCGTAGGCAGCTTCAAGGTCGAGATGGTGAAGAATCCCCGAGCCAACGACGCCATCGAACTCGTCGTCGGCGAACGTCAGCTCTTCGGCGTTCATCATCCGGAATTCGATCGTTTCGAGGCCGGCCGCAGCTGCTGCTTCCTGGCCGCGGGCAACCGCGACAGGCGAAATATCGATCGCTACGACGTCGACGCCGCGTGAAGCTAGCGTCCAACCGGTCGACGCGACGCCGATCCCGATCTCGAGCACTCGCTGCCCGCAACGAAACTGATCCGTTGCCGAGGCGAGTCGCTGTCGAGCGCCATCCACGTACTCGTAGAAGCGATCGCGTTCTTCGCCCTCGGTCGAACCGAATCGCTCGTCATGAAACGCCTGCTCGCGAGCGACGCGATCGAGCACCGTTGAACCAGTAGCCATACCCTCTCATCGGCGCTCGCGGCACCAACCTGAGGTCAGCCGAGCAGGGGTGCGAGGAACTTGCCCGTATAACTCTGGGGTGTAGCCGCCACCTCTTCGGGGGTGCCACATACAACAATCGCCCCGCCGCCGGAGCCGCCCTCGGGACCGAGGTCGACTACCCAATCGGCCGTCTTTATGACATCGAGGTTGTGCTCGATGACCAGCACGCTGTTGCCCTGGTCGA
>JBLIOE010000003.1:0-195080 GCA_047639555.1 Candidatus Aldehydirespiratoraceae bacterium | reverse complement strand
ATGGGCTCGTCGCCGACGCCGCACGCGCCGGCGCCACCGTCTTGTTGTCGTCGCATGAGGTCGATCGCACGCTCGACCTGGCATCGCGACGGATCACTGTCGCCGGCGGAACGATCACGGGAGACATAATTTCGGGAGGCATTATTTCGGGAGACATTGTTCCGGGAGACATTGTTCCGGGAGACGCTGTTCCGGGAGACACTGTTGGCGGGAGCAGTGGTGATGTGGGCTGACATTCGTCTGATCGCGGGGAAAGACCTCCGCATTGAGTGGCGCTCGCGCATCACGCTCTCGCAGGTCCTGCCCTTCGCCCTGCTCGTACTCGTACTGTTTGGATTCGCGCTCGACGCCAACCGGCCGGTCCTCGACGCCGCAACCAGTGGACTCTTCTGGATTGCGGTGCTGTTCGTAGGACTCATGGCCGTCCAACGTTCCACCGCGATCGAAACCACCGATGGCGCCCGTCGCGCCCTTCTGCTCGCGGGCGTCGAACCGGCGGCCGTCTTCCTCGGGAAAGCACTCGCAGTGGCGTTGCAATTGCTCTTCGTGGAGACCGCGCTGGTGGGTGGCGTGATCGTCTTTTACGACGCGTCGATCGAGTCGTTCCCGCTTCTTGCCGCGACCTGTGTGGTCGCGACCGTTGGCATCGCGGCGGCCGGTACGCTGCTCGGCGCGCTGGTTGCTGGTGTTCGGGCGCGGGAGACGGTGCTGCCGATCCTCCTGCTTCCGGTCCTTGCCCCGGTGTTGATCGGAGCCACTCGTGCGTTTGACGACGCACTCGGCACCGTGGCCGTCGATGGCTGGGCATGGCTCGGTCTCCTCGCCGGGTTCGGCGCGATCAACATTGTGCTGGGAGCATTGGCCTACGGCGTCCTACTCGAGGAGACTTGATGGCCGACATCCAACACACCGGGAGTCGCACGACGCGGATTCTCGGCATTGCGGTGATCCTGGGCCTGATCGCGCTCATCCTTTTGGGCTTCTTTGCGGCACCCGAAGATGACGAGCAGCGCGATGCAGTCCGCATGATCTTTGTCCACGTTCCTTCGGCGATCTTCACTTATGTCGCGTTCACGGTCACCGCGATCGGCTCGGCCATGTGGCTGTTCCGTCGATCGATTTGGTGGGACACTGTGGCCGCCGCGTCGGCGGAAATTGGCGTTCTCTTCTGTGGTCTCACGCTCTTCACCGGATCGGTTTGGGGTCGCCCCACCTGGAACACCTATTGGGACTGGGGCGACGTGCGCCTGGTCACCACCCTCATTCTCTTCCTGATGATGATCGGCTACCTCTCGGTGCGGTCGCTCGGCGGAGGCGAACGAGCCACCGCCACGCGCTCGGCGATTATTGGTGTTCTTGCCATGGTGCTCATCCCGATCGTCAATCGATCCGTGGAGTGGTGGGAAAGCAACACGCTCCATCAGAAGTCGTCGCTTACCGACGGCAACCTCGAAGACCTCACCCTCTTCACCCTGGTTGTGGGTTTTGTCGTGTGGGGCCTCTTCTTCACGTGGAGCCTGATCCATCGCTTCCGTATTTCGTGGCTCGAACGCGAGCTCCGAGTGAGCGATCTCGATCAGGCGCTCGTTGAGCGTCGCGCTGAGGGACAAGAACAAGCCGGAGAGGACTCGTCCGTATGACTCATCTTGGTTATCTCCTGGTTGGTTGGGGTGTCACGATCGGCGTCGGTGTTCTCTACGCCGCGAGCCTGATCACCCGTGGCCGCAATCTCTCGGCTCGGGTTCCGTCAGCTCGTCGCCGTTGGATGTCGACGGACGACGCATGACCGACGCCCTCGCTCCCCAATCCCCTCGTAGCGGCCGGCAGGGCTCGCGTCGCTGGGTGCCCGGCTTGATCGCCGTCGTGGTCGCGGCCCTGATCGTCGTGCTCGTGATCAACCTGTTGAGCGGCACGCTCTTCTTCTACAACGCCGACGAAGCCGTTGAGCAACGGGTCGACTTGGGTGATGATCGCTTCACCCTTCAGGGCACACCGGTCGAGTGTTCGATCACCGCCGGCACCCAGGGCGATGAGCCGGTCACGGCCTTCACCATCGCGTTCGAAGGTGTCCTTGTCGATGTTGTGCATCGAGGCGAGCCGGCCGAGTTGTTCCAGGGAGGCACGCCCGTGGTGCTCGACGGCAAGTGGGTCGAATCTGCACCCGCGGTCGACGGCTTCCCGGCCCTCGCGGCCGAAAGTTGGCACTACGCGTCCGACGAGATGCGCATCAAACACGACAACGACTACATCAACGACGACGAGTTCGAGGATCGCCTCGTGGCGAGCGAGTCCTACGACGACACGGCCGGGTGTAGCGCATGAGTAGTGCGACCTTCGGCGCGGTGATCGTTGCGCTGGGGGCCGCCTCGGCGATCACCGGAATCATCGTGGTCTCGTTGGGTCTGGCGGGCCGGCGGCCGAACTGGTGGCGCGACGCCCAAAACCTCGTTTTTTCGATGACCGCGATGGCGGTTATTGCCGTGATCTGGATGGAGCGGGCGCTCATCAATCGCGACTTCACGATCAAGTTTGTCGCCGAACACGGGTCGCATCAGACCTCCTCGATATTTAATGTCGCCACGCTCTGGTCGGCGTTGGAGGGATCGATCCTCCTGTGGACCGTCATCCTCTGCGGTTACGTGTTCGCCGTGGTCCGGAAGTTCCGGCATCGCCGCCACGACCCGATGATGGGTTGGGTGCTGCTCACATTGTTCATCGTGAGTGCGTTCTTCTTCATGCTGATGGTTGGCCCGTCGAACCCGTTCCTTCCGTTCGACCCGACGCCCGGCTACGACGGCCCCGGGCCGAACCCGCTTCTTCAGAGCCACATCCTCATGGCGTTTCATCCGCCGGTGCTCTATCTCGGCTACGTGGGATTCACTGTTCCTTTTGCGTTCGCGATGGGCGCCCTCGTGACTGGTCGAGTGGGCGAGGGTTGGCTACTCGCCACTCGTCGATGGACCGTGATGGCGTGGGGTTTCCTCACCCTTGGCATCGTGCTGGGCGCGTGGTGGAGCTACGAGACACTTGGTTGGGGCGGTTACTGGGCCTGGGATCCCGTCGAGAATGCATCGTTCTTGCCGTGGCTCACCGGCACGGCCTTTATCCACTCGGTGATGGTGCAAGAGCGGCGTGGCATGTTGCGCGTGTGGAATCTGTCGCTGGTTGTGGCCACCTTTGCGCTCACGATTCTTGGCACGTTCATCACCCGGTCCGGCGTGCTCGTCTCGGTGCATGCGTTCTCCGAGTCGGCGATTGGGGTGTGGCTGCTGGTCTTCTTTGCCGCGATCGTCATTACCGCCCTGGTGCTCATTGCGTTGCGCGGCGACGAGCTTCGCAGCCCCGGGAGAATCGACTCGCCCATCTCGCGAGAGGGTGCGTTCCTGGCCAACAATGTGCTGTTCGCGGCGTTTGCATTCGTCGTGTTGCTGGGCACGGTCTTCCCGCTCATCGTGGAAGCGATCAACGGCGACACGATCACGGTCGGCAACCCCTACTTCGAACGTATGACGATGCCCATCGGGTTCACCCTCCTCTTCTTGATGGCGGTGGCCCCGGTGCTGCCATGGCGCAAAGCCTCACCCGGTGTCATGAGCGATCGCCTGGTCTGGCCGGCGTCGATTGCCGCCGGTTGTCTTGTTGTGTCGGTCTTGGTCGGTGCCCGAGGCTGGGCGCCGCTGCTGGCTTTCACTATCGGTGGCTTCGCGGGTGGCTCGGCCCTCCGTCAGGTCACGTTGGCCACCCGCCGTCAGGGTTGGCGGGGGTTTGTGGGCCGCACCAACGGCGGCATGATCGTTCATGTTGGTGTTGTCCTCATCGCCGTCGCTTTCGCCGCGAGCAATGCGTATGTCCGTCAAGACGAGTTCGTGTTGTCGCCCGGACAGTCCGCCGAGTTGGCCGGCCATGAGGTCACCTACGTCGGTACCTACGAGACCGACTACCCGAATCGGAGAGAGCGTCGCGTCGAGATACAGATCGACGGCGGGCAGGTGTATGAGCCCGGCATTGCCGTCTACAAGGCGACGGGCCAGCCGATCGGCATTGCGTCGGTGCGGTCGACCGCATTCGATGATGTTGCGCTCTCGGTTGAGGGATTCCCGGGTGACTCCGACGAGGTCATTCTTCGTGTCACCGTCCAGCCCCTGATTCTGTGGCTGTGGGTGGGTGGTCTAGTGATGGCTATCGGCACCTTTGCCGCGGTCGTGCCCGGCAACCGGCGTCAGCCGACGATGCCGGTGTCGTCTCCCGTCCCCGATGAGCATGAAGAGGTGACGGTATGAACGAGACTCCCGCCAGCTTCTCCTACCGCGCCGCGTGGATCGTGGCGCCCGTCGCCGTGGTGCTGTTGGTGTTCATTGCTTTGCTCGCCACCCGCGACACTGCCGACGACGGCGACAACAGTCGCGATCTCACCGGACAGCTCGCGCCGGCGCTGGCGGGGGCCACCATCGACGGTGGCCGCTTTGATATCGATGACCATCGCGGCCAGTTCGTGATTGTGAACTTCTTCCAGACCACCTGCGTTCCGTGTATCGAAGAGCACCCCGAGTTGGTGGCGTTCCAAGAAGCCAATGTGGCGAGCGGTCGAGCGACGATCGTTTCGGTGGCCTTCGACGATTCACCCACCGCGATCCAACGGTTCTTCGACGAACGAGGCGGCGACTGGCCGATCATTGCGGAAGCCACCGCCGAGTTCGCGATTGATTACGCGGTCACGGCCGTGCCGGAGAGCATCGTGGTCGCTCCAACCGGCGAAGTTGTGATCAAGGCCAAGGGCGGGGTCGAGGCCGCGAGCCTCGAAGCGGTCATGGCGTCGTGGGAAGCGGCGAATCGATGACCCGCCGTCGCGTTCAATGGCTTGTGGTCGCGGTCGTTGCCGTCGGCGCGTTCTTGTACGGCTCGATCGACGAGGGCGCGCCGCGCACCAATGCCGACCGCGCCTACGCGTTGGCCACCACTATCGGCTGCCCGGTGTGCACCGGACAATCGGCCGCCGAGTCCGACGCCTCGACCGCCAAGGTGATCCGGGCTTCGATCGCCACATGGGTCGATGAAGGACGCAGCGATGAGTTCATTCGCAACGAATTGCGCACCGCCTACGGCGACGACGTCGACTACACGCCGTCGAGCGATGGAATCACCAGCCTGGTGTGGATCATCCCGGTGGTCGCCGGCGCGGGCGCGCTCGCCGCGCTGATCATGGTGTTCCGTCGTTGGGGATCAGAGGCGGGCCTTGAAGCCTCGGCCGACGACCAACGGCTTGTCGCGAAGGCTCGCGAAGGTCGCGGTGATGACTGATCTCCAGACCACGCGAACAGAGGAACGAGACTTCCTCCTGGCGTCGCTAGACGATCTCGAAGCGGAGTTCGGGGCCGGCGACCTCGACGAGGCCGACTATCTGGCGTTGAAGTCGGACTACACCACGCGGGCGGCCCGCGTGCTCCGGTCGATCGAACGGACGGCACCGCCCGAACGTTCCGCCGAACGCGACTGGAAACGCATCGCGTTGTGGACCGCGCTGATCGTGATCGTCGCCGGCCTGGCCGGCGTCTGGATCGCGGAGTTCTCCGGCACCCGCGGCATCGGCGAGGTTGGATCCGGAAGCACCCGAGGCACCACGCGTGAGCGGCTTTTCGCCGCCCAGCAACGCCTCGGCACCGAGCCTGATGAAGCCCGCTCGATCTACGACGAAATACTCGTCGACGAACCGTCGAACGCCGAAGCGCTGGCCTACCGGGGATGGCTTACCCATCTCGGTGGCAACACCGCGGAAGCAGCCAGCTTTCTTGAACGGGCCCGGCTTTCCGACTCCACCTATCCCGATGCCCTCGTGTTCTCCGCCGTGGTCGCCCTTGAGCTCGACAACCCGACGGCCGCCTCAGCCCACATCGCCACACTCGACGATCTCGACGTTCCGCCGTTCATCAACCAGCTGGTCAGCGGCCAGGGTCTTCGGATTCGGATTGCCGAGACCCTCCTCGGAACCGGCGAGTCCGACTCCTTCGTGTCCTCGGGTCTGTCTGTCGTTGATGTTGAGGTTGCCGCGTTTTCGGTGATCGAGTCGGACCCGCTGCGGGGCGCTCAGCTGCTGGGCGAGCTCGCCGCGCAACTCCCGGAAGATCCCGATGCCCGTGCTGCTCTCGGCGCGTACAACCTCGACATCCTCTTCATCCACGGCCCCCAGTTCGAAGCGGCGGGGGGTGACGAGGTCGACACGATTCTGGCCGCCGCCGAACGTGAGCTCACGGTCGCCCTCGATCTCGAGCCGACCCTCGCCGTGGCGCTTGTCTATCGATCGTTCGTTCTGTACTCCCTCGATGATCTGAACGGCGCTCGGCGCGATCTCGCCGCCTACGACGCTTTGGACACATCGCGAGGCGATCTCGATTCGCTGATTACCAACTTCGGGCTCAGAGACGTTCTCGCCTAATCACGCTCTGTGTGAACGGTGTCTGTTACCCGCGCGTGTAGAAACTTTGCTTTCTGATGTGCCAAGCGCCACTTGCTTCGTAATACTGGTCAAATGGCCCGACTGCGCAAACTCGATTTCGGTCGTCTCTCCATCCTCGTGATCATTCTGATCGGGACGGTGGCGATTCTCACCAAAGACCAATGGGACTGGGTTTTCTCCAGTGATGAAGCGGAAACACAAGGTGTTGCCGCGAACCAGATCGACGACTTCGACGACGCAACCGAGCGGGTCTATCGGGTCGCACCGAATAACGGTTCCGCGGTCAGCTACGCGGTCGAAGAACGCCTTGCCGGCAGCGACGGTCTCGCCACCGGTGTTTCCACCGTGGTCGCGGGCGACATCCTCATCGACACCATCGACCCCACGCAAAGTCGGGTTGGCGAGATCGTGGTCAACGTCGAGATGTTCGATTCCGACTCCAACCTCCGCGACAAGCGCCTGCGTCATGACTTCCTCGAGTCGACGCATTGGCCGTTCGCTCGTTTCGAGACCACGACGATCGAGGGCCTCGACGCCGAGTTCGCCGAGGGCGTCGAATACGACGTCAGCCTCACCGGCGATCTCACGGTGAAGGAGACCACGAGCGAAGAGACCTTCACCGGCACGGTCACCATCACCGACGGACAACTCACCGCCAATGTGTCGGCTGAGATCCTGAGCTCCACCTACGACGTCGGCCCGATCAACGTTGCCCGCCTCGCCCACACCGAAGACGAGGTCACCCTCACGTTCGCCCTCGTGGCCGACCGTGTGAGCCTCGACAACACCGACGAACCAAACCTCGACACCGACGTGCCCGAGTTCGCCATCTCCGGTGGCGCATTCGCCGGAGAGGTGCAGCCGATCCTCGAACAGAATTGCGTCAGCTGCCACACCACCGGTGGTCCGGGCTGGGACACACTCGCCTTCGATACCGCACAAGACGTGGCCGAGATCGCCGAAGACATAGCGCTCGTCACCGAGATCCGGTTCATGCCTCCCTGGCTGCCCGGTGGCGATAGCCCCGCCTTCGAACACGACTGGTCGTTGAGCGACGATGAGATCTCCACGCTCGGCGCCTGGGCGGCCGATGGCGGCGGACTCGATGTCCCGCCGGACACGCCCCTCGTCGCGTCGAACCAAGCGATCATTCCCATCGATGAAGATCAGATCATCAGCCAGCGCGACGGTGACTACATCGGTCTCCTCAACGACGACGGCACACCCGTCCGCAAGGACGACTATCGGTGCCAGGTCCACGAGGTTGAAGACCCCGAAGGCGACGGCACCTGGATCGACGGCTACGAGTTCCGTCCCGACGAGACCACCGTGGTCCACCACTCGATCATGTACACGGCCGACGAAGTGGCGATGGAAGAGATCAACAATCGCTCCGGCGAAGACGGTCGCCCGGGTTGGACCTGTTACGGCACGTCCAACATTAACTCGGGCACCGTCCGCTCGATCGGTGGTTGGGCCCCTGGCCAGAGCCCGACGATATACCCCGAGGGATACGGCCTCTTCATTCCGCCCGGTTCCGTGATCGTCAACCAGATCCACTACCACTTCGACCACGACGCCCCGCCGGATAACTCGTGGATCATCCTCGACGAAACCGATCCGGCCGACGTTCCCAGCCTCACCCACATTTCGGGGTCGACGTATCTCACGCCGGCCGAAGTGCCATGCACGCCCGAAGAGCAGGCGATCACCGCTGAGCGTGCGGAGACGATCGACGGCTATATCGACCTCTGTGTTCGGGCCAACGTGATCGAGGACATCCGCGAGAAGTACGACGACTTCGCCACGTTCATTCCCAATGCACTTATCCGTAGTTGTGGTGGCACGGTCGACGACTACGACGACCTCGATGGCTCGATTGGTTACAGCTCGTGTGACATGAACGCGCGAAACCAGGGCACCATCTACACGGTGCTCGGGCACATGCACGAGTTCGGCCACGCGTACCGCATGACGTTGAACCCAGATACGCCCGAAGAGATGGTGTTGCTCGACATTCCTAACTGGGACTTTGAGTGGCAGCTCAACTACGACCTCGTTGAAGACGTGCGGATCGACCGTAGCGATGTCATCCGCTTCGAGTGCTGGTGGGATCGAGATCGAGTGAACCTCGAAGAGCCCCGTTACATCACATGGAACGAGGGCACCCTCGACGAGATGTGCTTCTCGTCGGTGTCGGTCTTGCCCGACAAAGGCGAAGTGGGAACCGTCAGCGACATCGCCGGCGGCTGACCCCTCTCTAAGAACTGAGTAGACGCCGGTAGCCCTCGCGGAAGAACGTGAGGGCGCCGGCGTACTCGTTCCCATCGAGTGAATTCCCGGTGGACACAAGGTCGGCGAAGCTGAGCTCGGCGCCGGCGAAACCGTTGGCGTTCCAGAACGGGTCGTCCGCGTCGACTTCGCCCCACGCGCCGATGTAGAGATACGGCTCGCTATGGCCGTGGTCGCCGGGTGATGCCCCGAAGGTGGCGCGACTCCCCGCGTCGGCGTCGCCCATCGCGATCGCCGGGTCGAAGTGGCCGGGCCACAGTTGGGTACGTTCGGGGTCAACGGCGCCGTCGGTGACTCGAAGTTCTTCGAGCACCGCCCACGCGAGCCCGAACCACTCGCCGAGGAACGCGCCGGTGGCCGCGGTTGCACCCAGGTCTTCGTCGAAGTCGCCGAGCGGTGGTGAATCGTGTTCGCCCGCTTCTGTGCCCGGCTCTACACCGAGGAAGTCGGCGGCGGCGCGCAAGGTCGTGATCGGCGCGCTGCGCACCGCTCCCGCCTCCTGATGTACGAGGACGCCGCCCACAACCCGCACCTGTTCGTCGTCACCGAAGAACGGCGTGCCGTACCCGCCACGGGTGTAGCGCAGGCCGAACTTCCCGTTGGCGAGTCGGCGGGCCTCGGCGACCACGCCGTACGCGAGCCGGTGGTAGCCGTTGCGGGCATCGGCGTAACCATCGGGGAGGGCGGGCAGCCGCGGTCGGTTGGCCAGCCAGCGTTCGGCGGCCCAATCGCCGAGTTCGGGCTGCTGCGCCACGATGTCGTCCCAGGAGTAGGCACCAGCGCTGGTCGGCGTGACGGTGTCGTCGCCGCCGTTATCGCCGAGGGCGGCGGGATCGTCGGCGAAGAACGGTCCATCCGCCACGGCCGGCGGGCTTGGTTCGAGGACGCGAGGGGAGCGACCGGCGTCCAGATGGAGCGCGGCTTCGGCGGCGGGATCGTGGGCGTTGATCGACATGCCTCTGAAACTACGCGTGACGGGAAGTCTGTTCCCGGAATCTGGGTTTCGTGTCCATGCGCATTCGCCAAACCGCTCTCGTCTTTATGGTGATCGCGCTGCTCGCGGTGGCGTGCAGCGATGACACCGGCCCGTCCGCTTCCAACACGGAGGACCCGACTCTGGAGGATCTCGGTGTTGTGACCATTCCGTCGGAGGCGGCGGCCGCGAACTGCGACGCCGCGACGGCGGCTGCCTCTGGCGTGTCGAACACGCCGTGTCCGGCCCTCGATGGTGACGCCGATGCATCGGAATTCTCCATCACCCAGATCTCGTCTACCGAGCGGGAGAGTGTCGCGTCGGCCCTGAACGGCGAGAGCGACGGGTCCTACCCCGATCCGACGATCGACATGAGTCGGATCCTCTCCGGCGGACAATCGCCCGACGGGATTCCCGCGGTTGACGAGCCAATCTTCCAAAACGTTGCCGCGGTCGACTGGCTCACGCCGGCTGAGGCAGTACTCGCATTCGAACTGAACGGCGAGGCCCGTGCTTATCCGATTCAGGTTCTGACCTGGCACGAACTGGTCAACGACACGGTGGGCGATACTCCCGTGACGATCTCCTACTGCCCACTGTGCAACTCGGCGCTCGCTTACGACCGTCGGATCGGAGACCGAATCCTCGACTTCGGCACCTCGGGGCGGCTCTTCAACTCGTCGATGGTGATGTACGACCGTCAGACCGAGAGCTTATGGACTCACTTTGATGCCACTTCGGTAGCGGGTTTGCTGGCCGGAACCGAGCTGACCACCTTCCCGATTTCGACCGTGTCGTGGCAAGACTTCCGCGAGGCCCATCCCGACGGGTTGGTCCTCACCCGCAACACCGGCCACCGCCGCCCTTACGGACAGAACCCGTACCGGGGGTATGACGACGAGTCGAGCCTCCCGTTCCTCTTCGATGGCGAGTACGACCCCCGTCTTGCACCGAAGACCCGAGTGGTCGTGGTGCGAAGCGGCGACGAACCGGCGGTGGCGTTCCCGCTCGCCGACCTCGGCAGCGGGGCGGAGGTCTTCGAAGCGCACGGCGAATCGTTGGTTGCCGTGGTCGACCCGGGAACCGCGAGTCCGCTCGACCAGATCTACCTCTCCGATGGTTACGACCAAGGAGCGGTTGCGGTGTTTGAGAACACGTTCGTCGGCAAGTCGCTGGATCTTTCTCGCACCGACGATGGATTCCTCGACGCGGTCACCGGAACAACCTTCGACGTCTTTGGTCGAGCCCTCGATGATTCAGGCCGGAAGTTGACGCCCGTCGAGCACCTCGACACGTTCTGGTTTGCGATCGCAGCCTTCGATGAAGAAGTCGAAATCGTGGGAACATGATCCACGAATAGTGGGTTTCCGAACTATGACCTTTGCAACGACGAACACTTCGGAATTGGTCACCTGGCTTGCGGGCTGCCTCGGACCGGGCGACCTCTCACCCGTGTCTTCGGAAGATCTCGAAGAGCTCGCCGGACACCTCACCGAAGATCGCTACGCGGGCGGCACGGCGATCTATCACCGCGATGCACTGCCGGAACGTGTGCACATTCTGCGCAGTGGTGCGGTCGAGCTCACTCGCGATCTTGGCGGCTGGAACGCGGTCGTCCAGCTGCTGCGTCCGGGTTCCGTTTTCGGCGATGTCCCGCTATTTCTGCGGACCGGCGAACCGACGGAGGCGACTGCCGTCGACGACGTTGTGGTGCTCTCGATCGACTCCCTCACATTGTTCGCGCTATTGGGCCGCCGACCGGTGCTCGCTCGGCGCTGGCTCGTCTCCGTCGCGGGGCGTATGGCGCAAATGCAGGACCGGGTAAGCGACCTTCTTGCCGGCGGCCTCGATCGACAGGTGGGCTCATGGCTCTGCCGTGAAGCAAACCCCGAGGGTGTCTCGGTGAGTCAGCTCACCCTGGCCCGCCTCTTGGGTGCCCGTCGAACGAGCGTCAACCAATCGCTCCGGAGGCTCGAAGTCGCGGGCTTCATCTCCACGGGATACCGCCGCATCACCGTGACGGATCACGATGGCCTCTCCGAGATGCTTGCTTCTCGCTAAGGCACCGCGGTGTAGGTCGCGCCCGTGATTTCTCGACCTCGTGTTTCCAACGTCCAGATGCTCGCCTTTTCGCAGCCACGAGCGCCCCGGACGACCATTCCTTCGCGCAGAAGCAGGTTCAGAATCTCGGGGATGAGATCGCCGTGGCTGCACAACACGAGGTCGTCATCGCCGCTGGCATGAACGCGCAGCAATTCGAGCAGGTCATTTGGCCGGGCCCCTTCGGTGAGTTCGCGATGAACTTCGACCGACACGTCGTGCGCCGCGGCGAGACCTTGCACCGTCTCGACACATCGGGTCGCCTGTGACGACCACACGCCACGGATCGTGTGGGTCGCGAAGTAGGCCGTGATTCGATCGGCTTGTTCGATGCCGCGAGGCGTGAGTGGCCGTTCGAGGTCATCGAAGGCCCATCCGCTGCGATCAACGGGGGCCGCGTGACGTACAAGGAACAGAGACACCAGCGGTGAAGTGTAGGGGAAATGGGCTGTTTGGCCCATGCGGGGGACACCAGGCGGCAACTAGCAATGGTGGTTGTTGGATGAGGAGTGTGATGGGTGTGGGACCCGAAGCTGTAAACCGCAACGCGGTTATTCTATCGCCTCGACTAGAACTGCTCGAGAGCGTGGTTGAAACCGCCGGATATGGCGTCGTCGGCGTGGCCGATACCGCGGTGAACGGCGAGCATCTTCTTCGACACTTCGAGCCGGAAGTGGTCGTCGTCGACAACGACCTCATCGGCCCGAGCGGTTGGGAGTCAATTCCCGGCCTGCGTGCCGCGAGCCCCACGACCCTGGCACTCCTGGTGGTAAGCGAGGACTGGAAACCTCGTGATTTGGGAACCAGTGGTGCCTTCGCCGTCGTGGCAAGGAGCCGGCTCAGCGAGCTGGTGACCGAGCTCGGCGGTGTTGATCTGTTGCTCGCCGGCAAGGCCGAATCGTCGACGGGATCCAACCGTCGCACCGGCCGTGACCGGCGTCTCCACCAAGACTGGTCGAAGGTCGGCTGGGAACGTCGAGAGGACGAGCGCCGTCTAGCCGACGGACCGTCGGCCCTCGTCTGACAGACTCTGTTCTTGGAGCCGGATTTCGAGCTACATCGACGTCGGCGTGTTCTGTTCACCGGAGCGGGCGCCGCGGTGACCGCGGTCGAGCTGGGTCCTGAGCTCGCAGATGAACTGCAGTCGGCGCTCCCGAATCGCGACCTGGAGGTGATCGTCGGCGCATTCGAGGAGGTCGACATCGTTCAGGGCCCGTTCGATTTTGTGGTCTCGGCAACGGCTTTCCACTGGGTGCCGACCGACGAGGGTCTGTCGAAGGCCGCAGCACTGTTGCGTCCCGGAGGATGGCTGGCGCTGTGGTGGACGTTCTTCGGTGATGATGGTCGCGACGACCCGTTCCACGAGGCGATTCAGCCGCTGCTCGACGGCCGCATCCCCAAAGGTGCAGTTCTGCGTCACGATTTGGTATTCGTCGCCCTCGGTCGCTTCGGCCCGAGCGGCGAAGCCGTGGGCTGACAGCGCGTCGGCCACCGCGTGGAGGGCGCCCTGATAGGAGCGATGGGTCTCTGACGGGTCGATCGACGCGGCCATCGCCCGGCCGAGGAGCGAAACGAGGATGTCGTCATGGCGAATCGCGACTTCGAGCCGCACCTCGGGTGTGGTTGCCTTATATCGCTTCGACGGCCGGCCGACGCCACCGCTCGGTTTCGCGACCTGAACTTCGAGGTAACCACCGGCCACCAGTTTGTCGAGATGATGGCGGGCGACGTTGGCGTGAAGGTCGATCTCGCGCCGCGTCGGGTCGCCAAACGCCGTGGTGATGGCCGTGAGGGCCGAGGCAAATTCGGTTGGGCTCAGCTCGCCGAGCCCCGACTGCGGGGAAGCTCCATCCACGCCGGTATTCTAGCTGTATGAGCGTGACCGAAGCCGACGTGATCAACGCACTGCGCCCGGTGCAGGACCCTGAACTCAACCGCAGCATTGTCGATCTGGGCATGGTCCGGTCAACCACTATTGACGGCGGACATGTTGATGTTGGCGTCGATCTCACCATCGAGCACAGCCCGATGCGAGCAGAGATCACCAGCAGTGTCACCGAGGCCGTCCAAGCTCTCGACGGTGTCGCCGCGGTCACGATCGACTTTGGTGTCATGACCGATGAGCAGCGGAAGAATGTTCGTGAGATGCTCCACGGCGATCCGGCGTCGACCGCAGGGTCGCAGCCGGCCCACGGCCATGCCGAAGGTCGAGCGATCCCTTTCTCCGCGCCGGGCAATCGCACCCGCATCATGCTTATTGCCTCGGGCAAGGGCGGCGTTGGCAAATCCAGCGTTACTGCCAATCTGGGCATTGCCCTGGCCCAGCGTGGCCACAAGGTCGCGGTTGTTGATGCCGATGTCTGGGGATTCTCAATCCCTCGCATGCTCGGCGTCGAACAGGCACCCACGGTGATTGACGACATGATCATCCCGCCCGAGACCCACGGTGTTCGCTGCATCTCGATGGGCTTCTTCGCCCGTGAAGATCAGCCGGTCATCTGGCGAGGGCCCATGCTCCACAAGGCACTCGAGCAGTTCCTCACCGATGTGTACTGGGATGAGCCCGACTTCTTGCTGGTTGATCTTCCTCCCGGCACCGGCGACATCTCGTTGTCGCTGGCCCAGTTCCTTCCCACGGCCGAGGCGTACATCGTCACCACGCCCAACCCGGCGGCTCAGCGCGTCGCTCAGCGGTCCGCCTTCATGTTCAACGAGGTCAACATCTCGGTGAAGGGCGTGATCGAGAACATGTCTTGGTTCATGGGCGACGATGACAAGCGCTACTACCTCTTTGGTGCGGGCGGCGGCGCCGACCTGGCCGAAAAGCTCGAGGTCGACCTCATCGGCCAGGTGCCGATGACCATCCCGTTGCGCGAAGGTTCCGATCAGGGCAACCCGATTATGGCGGCCGATCCGCAGAACGAAGCGTCTGTTGTGTTCGCCCAGATGGCAGAGTGGGTCGAAGTACACAAGCCTTCGAAGCGCACGCACCCCGAACTCAAGATCAACTAAAGAGAGAGAACAGCTGTGGACGTCCGAATTGGTGTCACCGACCATCCTCGCGAAATCGGCGTGACCCTCCCGAACGACACTGACCGTGCCGCGGTCAAGGCGCAGGTTGAAGCCGCGCTCGACGGCACGTCAGCCACGCTGTGGATGACCGACGAAAAGGGTGGCGAGATCGGAATTCCGGCCGCGAAGATTGCGTTCGTCGAAATTGGTCCCGAGGGCGGCAGCCCTATCGGCTTCGGCTGAACAGAACGAGGCGAGGAATGGCCGGACTGGCAGACCTCGCCCGTAGTCGCACGGCGCTGGCCGACGATGCGATCGAACACTGCCTGCAGCTAGTGAGCGCCTGGTCGCTACTCAGCGACCTCTCGTTCTCTGATCTGCTGCTCTACGCACCCGTCGACCAGGCAGCCACGTCGTTTGTCGTACTCGGACATACACGTTCGGTCACGGGTCTCACGGTGTATGAGACCGACCCCGTCGGTACCGAAGTGACGGCGCAACAGCGTCCCCTGATGCAACGAGCGCTGCTGGAGGAACGACGGGCCGAGGGCCTCGTGCCGCGGGCCATCGCGACGCGATTACTTTCCGTCGATGACCCGCTGGTCGACGAGAACGTGGGCGGCATCGGCAATCGACTGACAATCGACTACATCCCCGTGCGTTTGGGTGATGGGGCCATAGCGGTGCTGGCCAAAGAGTCCGACCCGGGCCTGCTCCGCCACCCGAATCCGGTGGAGCGTCGTTATCGCGACGTGTGGGAGCGATTCGCAACGATGGTTGCCGCCGGCGATTTCCCGCTCGTCCGATCCGAACGCGTCGGCGAGTTTCGAGAGCCGCGGGTTGGTGATGGTCTGGTGATTCTCAGCCGTGAGCAGCGCATCGACTATGCGTCCCCAAATGCGATCTCGGCGCTCCATCGTCTGGGTGTGCTCACCAACGTGCTCGAGCGCACCATGGCCGAACTCGGCGTTGACGACACCACCATTCGGCGGGCGTTCGCCTCACGTCACAGCACGGTCGACGAGCTCGAACGCGGCGAGGTGGTGTCGGTCATTGCCCGCTGTCACCCTCTGCTCGAGCAGAGCCGCGTCAGCGGTGCCGTGCTGCTGCTCCGCGACATCTCTGAGGTGCGGCGTCGCGACAAGTTGTTGGTGTCAAAAGACGCCACAATTCGCGAGATCCACCATCGGGTGAAGAACAATCTGCAAACGATCCAGTCGCTGCTGCGGCTGCAGGTTCGACGGCTGGAATCGGCCGAGGCGAAGGCCGCAGTCGAGCAGTCAGCGCGGCGAATCGGATCGATTGCCATCGTGCACGAGACGTTGTCAGGAGAGACCGCTGATGTGGTCGATTTCGACGCAGTCGCCCATCGGGTCGTGCAGATGGTCGAAGAGGGTCTCGGTTCGACGGAGCGTCCGGTTCGGGTCGCGATCGACGGCAGCCTCGGCGAGTTGAATGGTGACGTATCGATGCCCTTGGCCGTGGTGCTCACCGAACTTGTGCAGAACGCGATCGACCATGGCGACGGCGGCGAGGTTCGTGTCATCCTTGCGACCACCACGAAGGAGTTCGAGATGCGGGTGGAGGACGCGGGTATTGGCGTGCCGGAGGGTTTTGCCCTCGACCGAGACGCCAAGCTCGGACTGACGATCGTCCGAACCTTCGTCGTCCACGACCTTGGCGGCTCGATCAGTCTTGGGCGAGCACAACCGGTGCCTCCGTACGGCACGGTTGTGGAAGTGCGGTTGCCGCGGGGTGGACCGGCGCTTCCGCTCGGTTAACGGGTGATGTGAGTTACACCTGAGCGGCGCGGAGGCGGCGACGGATCACTCGACGCTCTTCCTCAGAGGTGCCGCCCCAGACGCCAGTGTCCTGATTGGTGGCGAGCGCGAATTCGAGACACGCATCGCGGCTCAGGCACGTCAGGCAGACTTCTTTGGCCGAGGCGATCTGGTCGACTGCGTTGCCGGTGGTGCCAATCGGGAAGAACAGGGCGGGGTCGGTATCTCGACAAGCTGCCTTGTTTTGCCACGCAGCGGCGGTCTCAAATGCGTCGACGGTAAGTGTCACGTGTTCCCCCAAAGAACTTTCAGCTCCGGCCCTTGAAGCTGAATTTGATAATAGGAACAGGTTCTCCTTCTGCGCAAGGGTTTTTTGAAACCTGTTCTCATTTTCTTTTCCGGAGGCAGGCGCGGGAGTGTCTCAAATGCGAGACTTGCGACCGTGACCTCTGTGATTGCTCACCGTGGAGCCAGTGCGGCTTCCAAGGAAAATACTGTCGAGGCATTCGCCCTCGCTCGAGAACTTGGAGCGACATGGGTCGAGCTTGATGCCCGGCTCTCGGCTGACGGCGTTGTCGTGGTCCATCACGATGCCCATCTCGCCGATGGCCGCCTCATCCTCGATCTCACCTGCGACGAACTCCCCGACGACGTGCCGTCGCTCGCAGAGGCGCTGGAGGCGTGCGAGGGAATGGGTGTCAACATCGAGATCAAGAATCTTCCCGAGGACCCGGACTACGACGCCGACCACGCGGTCGTTGATGCAGTAGCGGGCCTCGCGCAGGCCTATCTCGGACCGGAGCGGACGCTCATCTCGTCGTTCAACATGGACAGCGTCGACCGAATGCATCGTGTCGATCCGTCGCTGCCCTGCGCCTGGCTTTTTTTTCAGGTCATGGACCCGGTTGCGGCGATCGAACGAGCGGTGGCGCATGAGATGACCGCAATTCACCCCTACGACGCGCTGGTCGACACCGCGATGGTGCGTCGGGCGCATGAGGCGGGCCTGCAAGTGAATGTCTGGACGGTTGACGATCCCGACCGCATGGCCGCATTGATCGAGATAGGCGTCGATGGCATCTGCACCAACGTCCCCGACGTCGTCTGCCGGGTTCTCGCGGGTTAGTCGCGGCCTTCGCTAGGTCTCCACCGGGATCACCAGCGAGAGGTGATCGGGGGTCCAGGTGAAGCGAAGTCGTTTGCTGGCGCCGAGGTGATCGCCGTCGACCTGATAGGGCGCCGGCGGGTCAGACTCCACAACGACCGAACGGACGTCGGTGCGAATGTCGATGTTCTTGCGCTTGGTGATTTCGCCAAATCCAACGGCCGCGGCGGCGATCGGGCCGAGGCTGCGGAGCCGGATCTCTTCGAGGGTCACGACGGCGAGCGGATCGTTGAGCGTGAGGTCGGGCACGATGTCGAACGGCCGATTACCGAGGAATGTGTAGGGGTTGGCGTTCATCACGATGGTGAAGAACCCCTTTGTGATCTCGTGGCCGTGGGCATCGATCACTCGGAGCGGTGGATTCTTGCGATCTATCCGGCGGAGCCAGGTATCGATGGCCGAATACACGAACAACGGGTGGCCGGCCCAGCGCTTCCACGGGCCCCGGCGCTCCACCTGCTCGACGACCGCGGCGTCGAACCCGACTCCACAGTGGAAGAGGAAATAGCGACCCTCGACGGCACCGAGCCCGATCTTCTTGATCGAGCCGGCGTCGATTGCTTCGAGCAACACCACGACGGCATCGACAGAGTCGTCAGGTAGGCCGAGAATACGAGCGAAAACGTTGGTCGACCCGCCCGGGAGTGTCGCCAGAGCGGTGTTCGATCCGGCGAGTCCGTTGGCGGCCTCGTTTATTGTGCCGTCGCCGCCCAGTACAACGACCATGTCGTAGCTCTCACGGGCGGCACTCTGGGCGAGTCGCGTGGCATGGCCGCGGCGGCTCGTCTCGGCGAGGGTGACGTCGTGGTCAGCCGAGAGTGCCTTGTGAATTACGACTCTACGACGAGCCGTAACAGAGGAGGCGACAGAGTTCACGATGAAGAGGATGCGCAAGATCATCAAAACTATCTGGTTCTCCGGCATAGGCATTCCACGGCATGGATGGCACACTTCTTGTCTTATGAAGGTTGTTGTCTGTGTAAAGCAGATCCCGGACCCGGCCGATCCAGGTGCGCTTGATCCCGAGAGCAAGACGCTCAAGCGAGATCAGAAGCTCATCCTGGACGAGTCGGACAGTTACGGGGTCGAAATGGCTCTCCAGCTCGTCGATACCGCAGGTGAAGGTTCAGTTCACCTCGTCTCGATGGCTCCGAACAATGAGGTCGGCGGTCTCCGCACGGCGCTCGCGATGGGCGCCGAAAGTGCGACCCTGGTAAGCGACGATGCCCTCAAGGGCACCGACGCTCTTGGCACCGCCAAGGTCCTTGCCGCCGCGATCGCTCGTTCCGAACCCGATCTCGTGCTGACGGCCACTGAGTCGTCCGACGGCTACACCGGCACTGTGCCCGAGATGGTGGCCGAGCTCCTCGGCCTCCCGTCGGTCACGTTCGCCAAGTCCGTCTCTATCGATGGCGGTATCGCCAAGGTGAAGCGGCAGACCGAAGCCGGCTACGACGATGTCGAATGCCCGCTGCCCGCGTTGGTCTCCGTGACCGCCGGTGTGGTCGAGCCCCGCTACCCGTCCTTTAAGGGGATCATGGCGGCAAAGTCCAAGCCGGTCGACGAAGTCACCTGTAGTGACCTCGGTATCGACGCCGGTTCTGTTGGTTGGGCCGGTAGCGGACAGGAAATCGTCTCTGTTGAAGACGCTCCGGCCCGTGAATCTGGCGAAGTGATCGAGGACGAAGGCGACGCTCACGAGCGCATCGTTGCATTCCTCGACGAACTCAAGGTTCTGTGAGGCACTGATGGGACTCGAAAAGATCTGGGTATTTGGAGAGGCCAACGGCGATGCCGTAGCCACCATCACCCTCGAAATGCTGGCCAAGGCCCGCGAAATTGCTGACACCGTTGAGGTGTTCATGGCTGGTGACGGCGATGACTATGCCGAGGAACTCGGCGATCACGGTGCTTCGACCGTCTACGCCACGGGCGATCTCGACGGCGCAATGCAGGGTGTCTCCGTGGCCTCTGCGGTCGCGGCGGCAATTGCTGATGGCGACGGACCCAACGCCTTTATGTTGGGCACGTCCCAGGACGGTCGCGATGTTGCGGCCCGTCTCTCGGTCAAGCTTGATGCGCCGGTCATCACGAACGTGGTTGATCTCGAGGTCGATGGCGACAGCCTGGTCGGCAACGAGCCGATCTTTGGTGGCACCGTCGACGTAAAGACGAAGAACACCTCCGGCAAGCCCGGCATCTTCCTCGTACGGCCAAAGTCGTTCGTGGCGGCGTCTGTCGGCGGCGCTGAAGCCGACGTTGAGGATCTCGATGTGCCCGACCTTGGTGCCACCGGCACCGCCCGGGTCACGGCCGTCTTCGCCGAAGAATCCGACGGACCGAAGCTCGACGAGGCGGCCATTGTGGTCTCCGGCGGTCGTGGCCTCGGCGAGAAGGATGCCTACAGCATGATCGAAGATCTCGCGAAGATCGTCGGCGGTGCCGCCGGTGCAAGTCGTGCGATCGTCGATGCTGGTTGGGTGCCCTACTCCTACCAGGTAGGCCAAACCGGCAAGGTCGTGAAGCCCACGGTCTACATCGCGTGTGGCATTTCCGGTGCGACGCAGCACCTGGTCGGCATGAAGGGCTCCAAGAACATCATCGCGATCAACAAGGATGCAGAGGCGCCGATCTTCGCCGTTGCTGACCTTGGCATCGTGGGCGATGTCCACAAGGTCCTGCCAAAGCTGATCGAAGCCCTCAAGGCGCAATGATCACTCGCTGACTCGTCAGCCTGATTTGTAGAGAGGCCCTGGGGTTTACCCCGGGGCCTCTCTCGTTTTCGGTAGTGGCTTCCGCTCAGTGGCTATACGAACGCGAAAATAGACGCCAAAACGAGCAAATCGCCTCAACCGGGCTGACCGGTGAGGCGATGCGTTAAAGACCAACATAGCACATCTAAAATTTCCGTGCGAGGTTTAGCGGGGATATTCGAAGATATTTCCCAAATTTCTCAAGATTGGGAACTTATCCACAGGTTTATCCCCACCTGTGCACGCCCAAAGTGGCCAAGTTGTAACGAATGTCACAGGCAGTAGTCACTGTCGCAGTGGGGGGCGCCGAAGTTCAGACCAAGGGCCAGGGATAACGCCGGCCACCGGTGTCGTCTTCAGGGAAACGGCCGTCCGTGGCCAACGCGGTAGTGCGGGTGAGCACGGCGTCACGTTCGAACGGGTCGAGAAGGTCAGCGACGCCCGGAGAGAGGCCCCGTTCGAGAAATCGCCAGAGCGACTCCTGTACGTCGTCAGGCAGGGGCTCACCGGCGAAGTCCCACAGGACCGTTCGTAGCTTGAACTCGTGATGGAACGCAACACCATGGTCGATCGCCCAGATGTTCTCGTCGGCGCCGAGCAAGCAGTGGCCGGATTTGCGATCGGTGTTGTTGATCACAAAGTCGAGCGCACAGATTTTGCGAAACGCGTCGTCGTAGGCCTCGCTAGCTTCGTGGATCGTGAAGTAGTGCTCTTCGAACGCTGACGGCATGAACAGCTGGAGCGAGCCGGTGTCGTGCGGCGCGTCGTGGCGCACGATCGTGGGCGGAACAACATCCCATCCGAGGTCGTCGGCGACGAGGAAGGCCGCCACTTCTCGCTGGTAGAGCCCCGACGGAAAGTCCCACAGCGGGCGTTCGCCTCGATGCGGCTTGTAGATCGCTTGTGCCTGGAGCCCGTCGTGCTCGATATCCATTAAGAACGTAGCGTTGGAGGAGTAAGGCATCCGTCCGACCGTTTCGAGCGACCCCTTCTCGAGCAGGATGAGCGCCCGATCGGTCGGGATTGGCTCACGATCTCGAAACGGGCTCAGTTCTGACACGGACACCAGTCGCGGTTGCGTGACTCAAGCGGTCGGCCGCAGTAGGTACAGGGTGGGCGGCCGGCGGCAACGAGGCCCCGGGCGCGTTCGATGAGCCCGAATACCTGGGCGCGGCTAAGCGAAAAGCGAGCGTGGGCAAGGTCTTGGGGCTCGTAGTCGTCCTCATCTGCTTCCGGGGCGGCCTCGGCCATCACGATCAGGCGATCGATCTCTTGGGCATAGGCAATACCGAGCGAACCGACCGTAAACGCTGCCACGACGGGCTCGCGGAGGTCAAGATCATCCGGCGGTGCGCCAATGTCGCCTTCGGGAAGATCGTCGAGCACTTGATCGAGATAGTCGGCGAGGGCGGCCACTTGCTGCTTCTCCATCTTGAAGGACACGAGCTGACCTTTGGCCCGCGCCTGGAGGTAGAACTCGCGTTGGCCTTTCGGGCCGAGCGTCCCCACCGTCAAGAAATCCAACTCGTCGAAGTCGAACGATTCGCTCATGATGGAACGAGAGCGGCGAGGTCATCTCCCGTCGAATTGACGGTAAGCACCACGGGGCCCTCGGCGGTGTAAAGAATCGCGGTGATCGAGCAGGGCGAGACCACGATCCGCTGGAAGAGATCGAGGTGGGTGCCGGTCGCAGCGGCCACCACGGCCTTGATCACGTCGGCATGCGACACGGCGATGATGGTTTCTCCGGGGTGAGCCGCGACGAGATCGTGCACCGCATCGACGGAACGGCTCTGCATCTCGCCGAATGACTCTCCGCCGGGAAAGCGGAAACCGCTCGGGTAGCGCTGCACAGTTCGCCATTCAGGCAGCTTGCGAAGCTTGTCGAGCTTCTGGCCGGTCCATTCGCCGAAGTCGCACTCGATGAGGCCCTTCGCCTGGCGGACCCGGAGCTTTCGGGCCCGGGCAATAGGCGCCGCGGTTTCGCGGGTGCGCTCCATCGGAGAGGCATAAACGGCAGCAACGGAATCGAGCCCGGCAATACGTCGCGCCGCTGTCTCGGCTTGGGCGATGCCCTTCTCGGCGAGATGCAGGTTGGGTGCTCGGCCCGGCAACGAGGCACCCGTTGTGGGGGTCTGGCCGTGGCGCACCAGTAGCACGAGCGTTGGCTTCGGAGGGTCTTTTCGTTTCGCCATGAGTGTCGCCAACGTACCCTGCGTGTCGTGGGAACCGTTGATCAGCCGAAGCGACTCCTTGCCCGCCTCGAGAAGGACGTCATCGCGTGTCGTGCGTGTCCCCGTCTCGTCGACTGGCGCGAGGAGGTTGGCCGCAAGAAACGTGCGGCCTATCGAGACGAGGACTATTGGGCGAAGGCGGTGCCTGGGTTTGGTGATCCCCACGCCCACTTGCTCGTGGTCGGCCTCGCCCCCGCGGCGCACGGGGCAAACCGCACCGGCCGGATGTTCACCGGCGATCGGTCCGGCGACTGGCTCTATCGAGGCCTGCATCGAGCTGGTTATGCGTCGCAGCCGGAGTCGGTCGGCCTCAACGACGGGCTCGAACTCGACGGCGTCTGGATCACCTCGCCGGTAAAGTGCGCGCCGCCCGCCAACAAACCCACCACGCTGGAGCGAGATGCCTGCCGGCCGTTTCTCGCCCGTGAGCTGGCGGCCCTCGACAGGGTCAAGGTGATCGTTGTGCTCGGCGGATTCGGATACCAGGTGGCTTGCCAGGAGCTTGGCGTGGCCCCCCGACCGAAGTTTGGCCACGGCGTTGAAGTCCCGCTGGATGATGGCCGCACCCTTCTATGCAGCTATCACGTGAGCCAACAAAACACGTTTACCGGCCGTTTGACCGAGGAAATGCTCGATGACATCTTCCGTCGAGCCCGGGTTTTGGGGGCCGACTGAATCGCTCGACGTGGGCCGGGAGAACCCATTCCAGGTGGATGGGTCGATCGGCCCTTGGCCGCCGGGCTGGAATCGACGACTCTCTTCTCATGGCACCGCGGTACGAAATCGATCTCACCAACGAGACCGCCCTCCTGGCAAAGGACCGGGTTGAGAACGACACTCCCGGAATTCGGGCATTGCTCTGCGCACTGCAGTTGAAGCCCGTCAGCGGACCGATGGTTGATACCCCAAAGGGCAATGTGCTCGACCTGGCCGTGTATCGGGCCACCGGCGATCGTCGGCTCGCAACGATCTTCGGCACCGCGGCCTGATCCGCGGCCGATATCCTCGTCGGCGCATGGGAACTCGAAAGAACCGCCGTTTCTCGCTTCTCGCGATTGTGCTCCTCCTCGCCGTCTTTGCGACGGCCTGTAGCGCGAGTAGCGACCCTGAAACCTGGGCCGAAGCGCTCGAGTCGGGCAGTGTCAGTGACAACTTCTTGGCGGCCTGCGCCGAAGCCGACGATGGCGCAACCAGCGACACGGCATCACTCGATGCCTATTGCGGCTGCAGCTTCGACGAGTTGCAGCAGGCCTTCGCCGATGACTTCGGTCGGTTTAAGGCGGTCGACGACGCGCTGCGCAACGATCCCGAGCTCATCAACAACGCCAGTTCGGTCGAAGACGATCAGCTGCAGGCCGACATCAACCAGGCGCGGGCTTTGATCGATGCTTGCGCTTCCGAACATCTGTAGCTCTCGTGAACGTCGGGCAATGCCGCTCGATCTCAATTTTGTTCGTTCCCAGTTCCCCGCGTTTCGTGATGCTGAGGTCGCCCGCTGGGCTCACCTAGAGAACGCCGGCGGTAGCTACGCATGCGGCCCCGTCGTTGATCAGCTAACGGACCTGTTCACGCGAGCGAAAGTTCAGCCCGCGTGGGGCTTTGGGCCGTCGCAGACCGCAACGGCGGCCATGGCGAGATCTCGTGGGGTGATGTCGGCGTTCTTCAACGCCAGCCCCGACGAGATTCACTTCGGTCCCTCCACAAGCCAGAACACCTACGTCCTCGCCCAAGCATTTCGCCCGATGTGGGACGACGGCGACGAGATCGTGGTCACCGAACAGGACCACGAGGCCAATTCGGGCGTGTGGCGTCGGCTCTCTGAGCAGGGGATCGTCGTGCGCGAGTGGCGGGTGGATTCGGTCACTGGCCTCCTTGACCCCGCCGATCTCGACGACCTGATCGGCCCCCGAACCCGCCTCGTGGCGATGACCCATGCATCGAACGTTGCCGCCACGATCAACCCCGTTCGCCTCGTGGCCGACCGGGTGCACGCTGTTGGTGGTCATCTCGTGGTCGACGGTGTGTCGCATGCGCCTCACGGTGGCGTCGACGTCGAAGCCCTCGGCTGTGATGTCTACCTCTACAGTGCCTACAAAACCTTCGGCCCCCACGTCGGCATGATGTACACCCGAGCGTCGCTGCTTCCCGAACTCGCCCACCAAGGCCATTTCTTCAACGAAGGGCACATGGACACCCGTGTCACGCCGGCCGGACCGGACCACGCGGTGATCGGTGCCACCGGAGGGATCGCCGACTACTTCGACGCCGTCTACGCCCACCATCTCGTCTCCACCCAAGATGACGAAGGCGCGGCTGGCGCTGTCGAACGAGTAGAGGCCGTCTCCGGGTTGTTCGCTGCGCACGAAGAAGCGCTCGTCTCGCCACTCGTCGAGTGGCTGCTGGCCCGTGAGGACGTGCGTTTGATCGGCGCGCCGGTTGCCGACGCGAAAGTTCGAGCGCCGACAATCGCGTTCTGCAGCGATCGCATGGCGTCATCGGCGATCTATGACGCACTGATCGCCGCCGAGGTGTCGTGTGGCCACGGACACTTCTATGCGCATCGACTCGTCACGGCGCTTGGGCTCGACCCTGACGACGGCGTGGTTCGGCTGTCCGCCGTGCACTACAACACCCACGACGAGATCGCCCGAGCACTCACCGTTCTCGATTCCCTCGATCTCTGAAGCCTGGATCGCGCAGTCTCTGATAGGGCGTCGCGCGACTCAGGCTTCAGAAAAGCATGGGTTAGGGGCGGTCGCCAAAGACGGGGCCCTGGGTGCGGGTGCGCTTGAGCTCCCAGAAGCCGTCGATGTTCATCATCGCGACGAGGGCGTCCCACATGGCGAGCGAATCCTCGGTGCTGGGCACCTGCGTGATGACCGGACCAAAGTAGGCCTGTTTCACCCCGTCGCGATTGTTGAACGCGATGATGGGAGTGCCGATGTCTTCTCCGGCGAGGGCGATGCCCGAGTCGTGCCGAGTCTGAATCTCAAGATCGAATTCATTGGAGTCGAACGCAGCGGCGTGCGAGGCGGGCAGCCCGGCCGCCTTCAGTGCATCGGCAATGTCGAAGTCGAGCGATTGGTCGTGATGAATACGACTGCCGTACTGCCAGTAGAGCTTGCCAACGGCGCCCTCGCCCTCGGCGGCTCGCACCGATTCCATGACGCGAAGCATGTTGAACGTGCGATTGAGCGGCTCGAAATAGGGCGAGTCTTCCTCGGGCTTGTTCTTCAGTTTGAGGCTGATCGGCTGCCAGGTGATGTTGAGATCGCGAGCCGGTGCTACTTCGTCGACGACCCAACGGGCCGTCACCCAGCACCACGGTCAAATCGGGTCTACCCAGAATTCGATGTCCATGAATGGTCATTGTAGTGCTGTCCTGTGGAAGCCTTTGTCTATGGCCACCTCCACGCCGCCCGTCAAAGTCAAAGTGATCGACAAAGTCTCGCTTCCAATGATTCGGGCGGTCGTGAAACGGCCGCGGCTTACGGAGGCGATCTTCGGTCGCACCCGTTGGGGCAACACTTTTGCCCCGGGCACCGCGAGTAATCCGTATCCCAACTACGAGCCGATGCGGGCTGACGGCCCGGTGGTGTGGAACCCGTGGTTTCAGCAGTGGTTCATCACCGGTTACGACGAGGCCCGCGAGGTGCTTGCGTCGCCCGCAGTCGAGGTGTCGGGCCAGCGCGAGCTCATTCTTGCCATCAAGCCGCACTCCGAGATGAGCGAGACATCGAAGGAGCTTTTCCGGCACTTCCTGCTCTTTGTTGATCCGCCCGACCACACCCGGCTGCGGGCGTTGGTGAGCAGAGCATTCACTCCAAAACAGATGGCTCGTATGGAGCCGGAGGTCGCCCGTATTGCGAACCAACTCCTCGACGATGTGGCCGACCAGGACACCGTCGACATGTTTGCGGCCTACAACGCGCCGCTGCCGATTCATGTCATCTCGGCCCTGCTCGGGATTCCTGAGGAGCGGTGGCCGTTCACCGTGGAGCTCTCGCTCGCACTGATCACCTACCTCGACCCGTTCCCCGAGTTCGTGCCAGCCGAGGTCGACGCGACGTTGAACAAGGGTGTGCAGTTCTTCGACGACCTCATCGAAGAACGTCGTCTGAACCCGAAGGATGATTTGATCTCGGCCCTGGTCTCGGCCGAAGAAGGCGACGATCGCCTGACCCGCTTTGAAATGGTGGCGGTCGCGATGTTCCTGATGTTCGCCGGTCATGAAACGACCAGCGGCGCGCTCGGCAACTCGATGGTCGCCCTGGCCCAGTTCCCGGCGCAGCGTGACCTCATCCGAGAAAATCCCGATCTCTGGCCGAACGCGGTCGAAGAACTCCTTCGTTACGACGCTCCGCTGCAGGTCGACCCGCGAGCAGCGGCCAGTGACTTCACGGTTGGCGGCGAGACCATCAAGGCCGGGAAGGGGATCCTGGTGATGCTCGGCGCCGCGAATCGCGATCCGCGCCGTTGGGACAACCCTGACGAGCTTCAGCTGGATCGCGAGGATCCTCGATCGATCTCATTCGGTCACGGCATCCATCACTGCATTGGCGCCGCGCTGGCTCGGATGAACCTCCGCATTGGCATGCAGGTGTTCTTGGACCGCTTCGGCGACTACACGATCGACGAACTAGCGGCCGTGTGGAAAGAGCACGCGATCCTACGCGGACCAATCGAACTCCCTATTACTTCTTCGGAGTAATCCCCACGCGGGCGGCGGGTGCCGCCCACTCGGGCCAGCGTTCGCGGCTCTTCTGCGCGAGCTTGTGCATGAGCGCGACCGCGCCGGGATCTTCGTCGCCCGGACGCGTCTCGATGACGCCGTCTTGCACCATCGCCTGAATGATCGCCCGACCGAGTTCGGTGCGGACAACGGTGAGCGTCCAGTCGGTGGCGTCACCGATGCCGCCGGTCGAAATGTCGGCGTGTTCGGCCGCGAAATCGGGGCAGTAGTGACAACCCTCTCGGGTCCACGCGTGGCATTCCTTGAGGTTGATCTCGTGGTAGCCGCCGTCCTTGGTCCAGACCTGGAAGACGCCCTTGATGTTCATCTTGGCGATGTCTTCCTTCTTCAGGCCGTATTTGACCTCGAAGAGTTCATCGAAGAGTGCGTCGTCGAACGACTTGGAACAGAGCAACCCGATGTTGAGCTTGATGGGTTTGGCGACCTTGCCGACCTTGCGATGCCACATCACCGGGGCAACGGAGGTCTGGCAACTCATCCCGACAAGGGCGAGACGTTCGAGTCCCTTCTCCTTCGCCTCGGGGTAGCCCATGGTGTTGGCTGAATAGGTGTAGCGGCTGCCCGCGCCCCGCAGCACCTCTTCGCGGTTGGTGGCGACCATCGGGAACGCCTTCCAACCCGGGTCACCGTTGGGCAGGTTCTCAACGCCTGACGTGAGGGCGCCATCGACGATGTTGTTCTCGAGACACCAGATGAGGATCGCCGACACGAGTCCGCCGTCTTGGCCGATTTCGTAGACGAAGTCGTCGCTCGCTCGCGTGAGCAGGATGTCGGAGTAGACACCGGCCATCTCTTGAGGCTCGCGCTCGCGGCCAAAGAGATGAAGATCGGCCTCCGGTTCCCAGGCCCGAAAGCGCGGGCACGCTCGGGTGCAGGAGGTGCAGCCCTTCTGGCCGTGAACGCAGTCGTCGAGCCCGAGCTCTTCTTCGAGGTGGAAGGGCTTGTAGGCGCCGGGTTCATGTTCGTAGCCGATGACATCGTGCGGGCAGGCAATGACACAGCCGGCGCAACCGGTGCACAGGCCACTCGTGATCACCTCGTCAAAGAGTTCTTTCCACTGGTACGTCCAGCGTTCCTTCTTCGGCTTCGGGGACGACGCAGTTTCGGTGACGGCCATAACTCTGAAGCTAGCCCGCTGCACTCGAATGGCGTCACACCGGTGCGGGCTGTCTCGTCAAGGAGACAGAGAATCATTCGAAGACAAAGGAAGTTCAAATATGTCAGTAGCCGTTGTTGGTGCTGGACTGGCCGGGTTGGCTGCCGCGATCGAAGCGTCGGCGTCGGGTGAAGCGGTCACGCTCTTCGATGCGCGCGAACATCCAGGCGGCCGAGCCCGCACGCGAGACGAGAGCGGATTCTTGGTGAATGAAGGAGCCCATGCGCTCTATATCGACGGCGCAGCCAACCAGTTCTTGCGCTCGCTCGATCTCGAGCCCGCGGGTGGACAGCCCGATACGGCGGGCGGTATAGGCATCGACGGAACCGGCGTTGGGCCGATGCCTTCCGCCCTCGGATCATTGTTGCGAACGCCGCTCCTGAAGGGTGATCGGCGTCGATTGCTGATGCTGTTCGCTCGTTTGTCGCGGCTCGACGTGAGCGCCTACGCAGGCCGTTCGGTAGCGGAGACGATGCACGGACTCCTCGGAGAAGGGAGCGCTTCTCGGTTGGGGCATGCCCTCGTCCGGCTGTCGACCTACGGGAACGATCCCGAGTTCGCCAGCGGCGATGCGGGGATCCGGCAGCTCCAACTGGCCCTGTCGAGTGGCGTCCGGTACGTCGACGGCGGGTGGCAGACCATCACCAACTCGCTACTGGCGCTGGCCGCCGATCGCGGGGTGATACTGCAGACGGGCGCAAAGATCGATGCGTCGGCACTCGACGAACTCCGTGGCGGGTACCGCGCGGTTGTGATCGCCGCGGGAGGTCCGAAGGTCGCCGCAACATTGCTCGGTGAATCGGTGGCTGCCTCGGCCGGCTGCTCCCGGGCCGCTCGACCGGCAACGGTGGCATCCCTCGACATTGGTCTGGCCGCACCATGGGGCGCGGCGCCGCCCTTTGCCCTCGGCATCGACGAGCCGTTGTATCTGTCGGTGCACGGGCCAGTAGCGCGCCTGGCCCCCGCTGGGCACACACTGGTACACGTGAGTCGTTATCAACACCCCGACGAACTTGATAATCCGGAAAGAGACCGCGAACGCTGCGAATCTTTCATCGGCCGCGTTCGACCCGGTTGGCGAGACGATGCGACTCATGTTCGTTTCCAACGGCGCCTCGTGGCCGCGACTGATCAGCCAAGCGTCCGGGGCGGCGGAGTGGCGGGACGGCCAAGCGTGACCGTGCCGGGGGAGCCAGGCCTCTTCGTCGCCGGCGACTGGGTGGGGGGCGAGGGCCTCCTCGCCGATGCCTCCGTCGCGAGTGGTCGACGGGCCGGCTCGATGGCCGCGGGATGACCGAGTTGGCGGACACCTTCGAAGCCAACCGGCCACGGATGTTTGCCGTCGCCTACCGCATGTTGTCGAGCGTGACCGAGGCCGAAGATGCGGTACAGGAGGCGTGGCTTCGGTGGTCGGCCGCCGACCGTTCGTCGATCACGAATCCAACGGCTTGGCTGACAACGGTGGTCAGCCGCATCGCTATCGACAGATTGCGATCGGCGCAGAAGCGACGCGAGACCTACGTCGGCCCGTGGCTGCCCGAACCGATCGTCGACGACTCTGCCGATGATCCCGCGATCCACGCCGAGCTCGCCGACAGCCTTTCGCTCGCGTTCTTGAGTTTGCTCGAACGATTGAATCCGGTCGAACGGGCCGCCTTCCTTCTCCGCGAGGTGTTCTCCGAGGAGTATGCGGAGATCGCCAAGGTCATTGACCGCAGCGAGGTTGCGTGTCGCCAGATCGTGCATCGGGCGAAGGATCGGATCGGTCCCGACCGGCCGATCCGATACGAGACATCGGCGGCCAACGAGCGGCAACTCATCGACACCTTTCTTGCGGCCGCACTGATGGGCGACCTCGATGCGCTTCACGAGGTGCTCGCCGAAGATGTTGTGGTGTGGAGCGACGGTGGCGCCGATCGACATGCGGCTCGTCGGCCCGTTGTCGGCCGCCACCGCGTGGCCCTCTTCGCGACGGGTATCGCTCGTCGGGGCGAAATGGTTTCCGACGATGTCGTCATTCATCCGGTGCGGGTCAACGGTGGTGCCGGAGTCGCCAGCTTCGTCGACGGAGCGCTCTACTTCGTGATCGCGTTCGACCTCGGTCCCAACGGTATCGAGGGCATTCGGGTGATGCTCAATCCCGCGAAGCTGACGCACCTGCAGCAGCAAGCGGCGGACTGGCTGCCGGCGCCTTGAGGTATTCATCGATCGGCGCATCCCATGCGGCGATCGAGCGGGTCTCGCTGTCAAAGGTCGTGAGCCATTCGGTCATCCATGCCGGGTCTGCCTGCTGCGACGGATGATGACCGGACGTGGCGGTGACGGCCATCGTGGGCATCACCTCAAAGGCGAAGCCGATGCCCCACTTCCAGAGACGGAACCATGCAACTGGGCTGAATAGTCGGCGCCACGCGGCGAGCTGAACGACCGTGCCCAGAAATATGAACCAGACGAGCATGGCGAAACACGTCGCCATCGCAGCGACGTAGCGCAGGCGGCTGCCATCGGTGGCGGCCCACACATCGTGGGCGACGGTCTTGTGTTCCACCTCTTCGGCGAGATGCCAGAGCACGAGGCTCGCCGGTGCGGGGTCGGCGCCCCGGAAGAGTTCGTGTCGGTTGGCGTCCATCCATCGTGCCGCGGCAAACGCGGTGGCCTCGAAGCCTGCGGCATACGCGATCCCGAAGCGGTCGCCGGCCCGCTTCTGGAGGAAACCGTACGACGTTTCGAGCCAACGCTCCACGCGACAAAGGGCGGGATGCTGAGCGGTGAGGACTTCGTTGAACCGTCGATGTTGCTTCGTGTGTTCGCCCTCCTGGGCGAGATAGACACGCACAGCCTCGGTCAGGGCCGGGTCTTCGATCTTCGTGGCGGCTCGGCGTACGGCCTGCATGACATAGGGCTCGCCCGACGGCATTCCAAGGCTGAGCGCGTTCACCGCCGCGGAGAATTCGGGCTTCAGTGGTTGCCAAGCGGCGCGTGTGTTGTTGTCCCAGTCGAGACGAATCCGGCGGTGCATGACTCTCCATCGGCCAGCAGTGGCCGGACTGTAGGTCGTTCGACCCATAGAATCGTCGCCATGATTGACTTCGCGAAGAAGATCACCAAGTCATGCTCGGGCGACCTTGAGGCGGGCGAAATCGTGCATGCCGGTGCGTTCGTTCAACCGGCCGGCGCGACTCGCAGTCCGGTGACATTTGGCGCGATCGGTGGCGCCGTCGGCATGGTGGCCGGCAACGCGATGGCCCAAAAGCGCGTCGATGAGAATCAGAGCCCGCAGGAGGGCCTTGTCCTCGATATTCCCGCCGGCAAGGCCGTGCTTGGAATCACCGACCGTCGATTTCTTGTCTTCGGCCACAGCACCTCGATCGATTTCGATGTCGTGAAGACGGCGAAGCCCGGCCCCTTTGTCGACGCCTTCCGCACAGTGACCGGGCGCTAACCGCCGCAAAAGCGCCCTCGGCAGGATTCGAACCTGCGCTCACGCCTCCGGAGGGCGATGCTCTATCCACTGAGCTACGAGGGCAACACCCCTACGGGCGAGGCCTCAGACTAGCGGTAGCGAGACTCGACTTCCGCACGTTCTTCGTCGTTCGCGGCGCCGATCCACTCACGGCAGAAGTCGGCATCGTGAGCCACGTCGCGGCCCATCCGGGCGAGCGCGTCGCCGGGCTCTTCAGGAAACGGGAAGGCGGGCAAGAACTGGTCAGCGGTCAACTCGGCGGCCAGACACTCCCACTCCAGTGTCGCGAGGGCACGGGTCTCAAAGTGTCCCTCGTGAGAGGCGCCGAGGATCAATGCTGGCCCGGCCTCACAGCCCGTGATGATCGAGGCGATCTTGTCGTCCACGTTCGGGATAACTGGATCAGCGTCGGCCGACTTGCTCACGCCGAAAGCGTCGACGTATTCGGTTCGCCAAGCTTCGACATAGCTGTTGATCACACATTCGGACTCAGTGGCGTGGCTCAGCGGAGCCGAGAATGTGCCCGGGATCTGGACTGCAAGCCGTTCGCGTGGCGGTGGGCCGCACGTGACCAAAGCATCGGCGAGATGAACGGCCTTGTCGCCGAGGACGGCATTGCCGGTTTCGGTCGTGAAGTCGATGCCATCGAGTTCAGCGAGGGTGTAGCCGTTGTATGTCATCATCGCGTCGATCATGCAGACGGCCTGGCCACGGGTGAGTCCGTTGTCCAAGCTCGCTTCGATGGTTTCGGTGCGCAGGATCGCCTCTTCGACATCCCAAACCGGGCCCTCGTCACCTACCGAGCGGCCCACGGTCGGTTTGTCGGGAAGCACGCTGCTACACGAGCTCACAACCAGCGCGAAGCTGGCAAGAAGTACAAACGGGAGAATCAGTCCGCGGGAACGCATAATCCTCTGATCGGCCGAAGAAACCTCACTCTGAGGACTCAGGCAAAGCGGTACGATTCGCTGATGGACGTCCGAGACCAGCTCCGCGCTGCGCTGCAGGAGGCGCTGGCCGCGGCCGGGGTCGACCCTCTTCCCACTGAGATCTCGCTCGAACGACCGGCGAGTGCTGAGCACGGCGACTGGTCATCGAACGTGGCGCTGGCATCGGCGAAGGTTGCCGGACGTAATCCTCGTGAGCTCGGGCAGCAGCTGGTCGACGCGTTGCAGGCATCACCTCCCGCCCACGTCACCGCGGTCGAGATCGCTGGTCCCGGCTTCGTCAATTTCCGCCTCGGTGATTCGTGGCTCCACGAAATAATGGGTGAGGTGTTGCACCTCGGCGTCGACGGTTATGCCCGCCCCGAGATCGGCAATGGTCTCCACATCAATGTTGAGTTTGTGTCGGCCAACCCGAACAAGCCCCTCCATGCCGGCCACGGTCGCGGCGCGTGTTACGGCGACTCGATCGCCCGTCTTCATGAGCAGAGCGGGTTCAAGGTCACGCGGGAGACCTATATCAACGACCGCGGCGTGCAGATGACGAAGTTCGCCGAATCGCTCGCGGCGCGGAAGCGGGGCGAAGAACCGGCCGAAGATGGCTACCACGGCGACTACCTCATTGCCTGGGCCGACGAGATGCCCGACGATGCTGATCCTCTCGAGTGGGGCTACGCCCGCGCGCTCGACAGCCACCGAGCCACGCTGGAAGCGCTCAACATCCATCACGACGTGTGGTTCAGTGAACGTTCGATGGTCGAGTCTGGCGCCATCGACGAATCGCTCGCCGACCTTCGCGCCCACAACGCGGTCTACGAGCAGGACGGTGCCACCTGGCTGCGGTCCACCGATCAAGGCGACGATAAGGATCGGGTGCTCATCAAGACCGATGGCGAACTCACCTACCTCGCCCCCGATATCGCCTATCACCGTGACAAGTTCTCCCGGGCTGATCGGCTCTTCAACGTGTGGGGCGCAGATCATCACGGCTATGTGCCGCGAATGAAGGCGGCCATGGAACTCCTCGGGCACAACCCCGACGAGCTTCACATTGCGATCACCCAGATGGTCGATCTCGTTCGCGATGGCGAGCCGGTCGCTATGGCTGGCCGCACCGGTGACTTCATCGAGCTCGACGACATCATCAAGGAGGTCGGCCCCGACGCGGCTCGCTTCACGTATTTGATGCAGTCCGTTGATTCTCGTCAAACCTTCGATCTCGACGAGGTCGCGAAGCAGGGCATGGACAACCCAGTTTTCTATGTCCAGTACGCCCATGCGCGCATCTGTTCAATTCAGGCGAAGGTGGCCGACGCCGGCATCGTTGCCATGCCGTTCCCAGAGGTCAATGCCTCGTTGCTGGTTCATGAACGCGAACTCGACCTGTTGCGTTCGCTCCAGGAACTTCCCGACATCGTGCGCGTCGCGTGCACCGATGACGCGCCACACCGGGTCGCGGCATGGTCGCGCGAGCAGGCCGCCGCGCTCCACGGCTTCTACGCCGACTGCTACGTGATGGGCGACGGCGTGAGCGCCGAACTCACCCAGGCCCGACTTGCGCTGGTCGCGGCATCGAAGGTTGGTCTGCAGATCGCGCTGCGGTTGCTGGGTTTGAGCGCGCCGGAGTCGATGTAGCCATGCAGCCCTTCCCGTTTCGCCTACTGCCCGACTCCGCCGAGGTTGTCGACGGGCGACTCCAGATTGGTGGCTGCGACCTGCTTGAGCTCGCGGCCGAATTCGGCACTCCCGTCTTCGTCTACGACGAACAGCACTTGCGAGACCGATGCCGTGAGGCTGTCTCGGTGTTCGGCGACGGTGTCGCCTACGCAACCAAGGCGTTCTTATGTGGCGCCATGGCTCGGCTTGCCCATGAAGAGGGTATGCACCTCGACGTCGCCACTGGTGGCGAACTCCACGTTGCGCTCCATGCGGGCGTGCCTGCGGACAAGCTCGTGCTCCATGGCAACAACAAGTCGACGGCCGAACTCCAGATGGCGATTGATGCCGGCATCGGCCGAATCGTGGTCGACTCGTTCGACGAGCTCGATCGGCTCGACGCGATCGGCGCCGACCGTCCGCCGAAGGTGCTGCTCCGTTTGACCCCCGGGATCAAGGCAGAGACTCACGACTACATCGCCACCGGACAGGACGATTCGAAGTTCGGGTTCACTGTGTCCAGCGGTGCGGCGTCCACCGCTATCGAACGAGCCCAAGCCTCCGACAACGTCGAGCTGGTCGGGGTTCACGCCCATATTGGGAGTCAAGTTTTCGTCGTTTCGTCCTTCGCGAAGGCGGCGCAGGTCATCGCCGGTGTCGCGGCGCCGTACGACCTCGCCGAGATGTCGGTCGGCGGCGGACTCGGTGTCCCCTATGTGGCCGACGAACGAGCACCAACGATCACCGAATGGGGCACCGCCGTTCTCGATGCCTGTCGCGATGCCGGGGTGACCGCCAACGTGTCGGCCGAACCGGGCCGATCGATTGCGGCCGCCGCCGCGGTCACGCTGTACGAGGTCGGCACGATCAAACAGCTGCCCGACATTCGCACCTACGTCTCGGTCGACGGCGGGATGAGCGACAACCCGAGGCCCGTGCTTTACGGCTCGGGCTACGAGGCGTTCCTTCCCCGGGCGGTGGAGGCCGACCGCACCGACACGGCCACCATCGTCGGCAAACACTGCGAGTCGGGCGACGTGCTCATCCGTGATGCGGCCGTGCCGCCTGACCTGCAGGTCGGCGACATCCTGGGGATGGGCGTGACCGGCGCCTACGGTCACTCGATGGGGTCCAACTACAACAAGGTCACGCGGCCGCCTGTCGTTTTTGCCGCTAACGGCGATGCTCGACTCGTTGTGCGCCGCGAAACGTTCGAAGACCTCACCCGTCTCGACGTCTGACTCGTGGCGAGGTGCTCTGGCGGGCGACATTGGTCGGTGTGCTGATCAGACCTCCCGGCGCCGACGAAGTAGTCAAGGTGGCGGGAACCGGCCTTGCCCTTTGGGCCGAACTCGAACAGCCCACTCACTTTTCCGAACTCTGCGCCTCGCTCGCCGTCGCGCTCGGTGCCGACCCGAACCAGATCGCCGCCGACCTCACACCGGTCATCGATGACCTCGTCGAGGGGGCTGTGATGCAGGTGGAGCCCTGGTGGTCGAAGCGTGGCTGAATGTCCTGGCCGGGTATGGGTTGCCCGGCACGTCGGCTCCCACCGACTTGCCCACTTCGTCCTCTGAACGCCTCTTCGCAGCTCCGAGACACAAGCTGCTTGACGCGCTCGATGTGCTTGATCGGGCCGGGATCGATGCCTGAGTCTTGAAGGGCACCGCCCTCGCCCGCATGGTGCATCCGGATCCATCCGAGCGTTGCTTCGGCGACAACGACATCCTGGTCGGCTCTCAAGAGGTCGACCCCGCCCTCGAAGCACTCGGGCAAGCCGGTGCCTTCCGAACAATGCCGCCATTGTCAGCAACCTACGACCGACGGTTCGCGAAGTCGGTCACGATGCGGTGGACGGGGCCCACCGAACTCGACCTGCATCGCACGCTGGCGCGGGCCCGTACGGCCTCCTCATCAACCTCGGCGACCTGTTTCGCGATCCCGCCGAGATTCTTCTTGCGGGCCGCTCGGTGCGGACACTCTCGGCCGACCTTCACCTGCTGCACCGTGCGATCCATGTGGCGCTCGGCGATGTTGACGCCCGGCTCGGTAATGTTCGCGACCTTGGGCTGCTTTCCTAGCGCGACTCGATCGAAGTCGACGAGATGATCGCCGCGGCCGAGCGTTGGCAGTGGGCGGCGCCGGTTGCGCTTGGGCTTCGGCGCACTGCTGCGCTTGGACACGCGCGCACCCAGATTGAGATGTGGGCTGATGACTATGTCGTCAGTGAGGTGGATGAGAACCGGTTCGATGCCTACGCCGAGCGGTCGGGCCGCTTTCGACGCCAGGCGCTCGCATCGGTGCAGGTGTTGAACTGGCGAGACCGACTGGCCTTCACCCGCGCGCTGTTGGTACCCAACGCCGCCAACCGCGCCGCTCGAGGGCGGACTCGACGCTCACAGCTTGGCAGGGTGCGGCCGGGTTGAGCCCCGGTATTGCCGTGCTCGCGATGGCGATCGTGGGTTGGTGTTCTGCCGCTTCGTCGTCGCCGGCCAGGAGGCGAGCGATTGCCGCGTCGATGTCGCCGATCAGTGACGGGTGGGGGAGCGGGCTTGTCATGTGGGTCAGAATTACATGAAAAGCATTAAGAAGCAACTGGACAACTCTCTGCGGTCGCTTTCCCCGGCGGATACGATCGGCGCCCGTGGAGACCGTGCCTGATTCCCTAAACACCGTGACACTCGGCCTGCTCGGATGCGGCACGGTTGGTGGTGCTCTCGCCAACCTGCTCGACCGGCAGCGCGACACAATCATTGCCCGCACCGGCGTGCGGCTGGAGATCGGTCGAGTGGCGGTGCGAGACCTCAGTAAGGCTCGCGATGTCGGAATCGATGCCGACTGTTTCACGACCGACGCCATGGGTGTGGTCGAAGATCCCGACATCGACATCATTGTTGAGCTCATCGGAGGAATCGATATCCCGCTCGGCTTCGTCGCTCGGGCCCTCGAACTCCGCAAACCGGTAGTCACCGGCAATAAGGCCCTCCTCGCCAGCCATGGCGCCGAGCTCTACGCCGCGGCCGATGCGGCCGGTGTCGATCTCCTCTTCGAAGCCGCCGTTGCCGGCGGGATTCCGATCATGCGGCCGTTGCGCGAGTCGCTCATCGGCGAGCCGGTGTTGCGGGTGATGGGAATCATCAACGGCACGACCAACTACATCCTTACGCGGATGACCGAGGCCGGTGCGTCCTACGAAGACGCGCTCGCCGAGGCCCAAGCCCTCGGTTATGCCGAAGAAGACCCCACCGCCGATGTCGAAGGGTTCGATGCCGGAGCGAAGGCGGCAATCATCGCCTCGATTGTCTATGGCGTGGTCGTCACCTCCGACGATGTGCACCACGAAGGAATCTCGAAGATCACCGCCGACGACATCGAGGTTGCCTCTCGTCTCGGCTACGCCGTCAAGGCAATCGCCGTTGTCGAGAACGCGGCGCCCGCCGGGGCGGAGCCCGAGATTGCCGTGCAGGTCTATCCGGCGCTGGTGCCCAAGGATCACCCCTTGGCATCGGTGCGAGACAGTTTCAACGCGGTCTTCATCGAGGGCGAAGCCGTCGGAGACCTCATGCTTTATGGGCGTGGCGCCGGCGGCGCCCCTACCGCGAGTGCGGTACTGGGCGACATCATCGATGCGGCGGTCAACCGCCGCCACGGAACCAGCGCTCGAATCGGCACCCTCTCAACGGCCAAATTTCTGCCGGTCGATCAACTCTCCTCCGCCTACTACCTCCGTATCGCGGTGGTCGACGAGCCTGGAGTGTTGGCCCGGGTGGCCACCGAGTTTGGAAACAACGGCGTCTCGATCCAATCAATGGAGCAACATGGGCTTGGCGCCGGAGCTCGGCTGATCTTCATCACCCACGAGTCGCAAGAGTCGGCCGTGCGGGCCACGCTCGCGGCGCTGCGCGATCTCGACATTGTGAGCGATATCCACTCGGTGATCCGTGTGGTCGGCGCCGAGTCGTAGTCGTGCTCACGTACCAGAGCTCGCGAGGGCAGGCACCGGTCCTGCCGTTTCCGGACGTGCTGTTGTCCGGGCTCGCCAACGACGGCGGCCTCTATATTCCAACCCGATGGCCCGACCTGACCGACGCGGCGCCGGAGCAGTATGCGGATCTCGCCGCTGCGGTGATGGCCCCGTTTGTTGAGGGCACCATCGACCTGGACGAGTTCGGCGCGATGGTCACCTCCGCCTACGCAACGTTCGACGCTGACGACGTGTGCCCGCTGGTACCACTCGATGATGATCACCATCTGCTCGAGTTGTTCCATGGACCAACGCTGGCGTTCAAAGATGTGGCGCTGCAGCTCGTCGGCCGCCTCTTCGACTATGAGCTCTCCCGCCGCGACGAGCGGGTAATGATCGTCGGCGCCACCTCCGGCGACACCGGCTCGGCCGCCATGGAGGCCGTACGCGACAGCGACAAGGTCGACATCGTCGTCTTGTTTCCGCATGGTCGCACCAGCGAAGTGCAGCGCAAGCAGATGACCACACTCGACGCGGCCAACGTCCACGCCGTGGCCGTCGAAGGAACGTTCGATGACTGCCAAGACATGGTCAAGGCCATGTTTGCCGACCAGTCATTTCGGGAACGTAACCATCTGTCGGCGGTGAACTCCATCAACTGGGCTCGAGTAATGGCCCAGACCGTCTACTACGTGTGGGCATCTCAACGGCTGGGTCGCCGTTCGACACCCACCACTTTCTGTGTGCCCACCGGCAACTTCGGCAACGTGTTCGCCGGCCATGTCGCGGCATCGATGGGTCTTCCCGTCGAACGTTTTCTTGTTGCCAGCAACCGCAACGACATTCTGACTCGGCTGATCGACACCGGCGAGATGGTGGCAGACGAAGTCATCCCGACCCTTTCGCCGAGCATGGACATCCAGATCTCATCGAACCTCGAGCGACTCCTCGTCGAGCTGCTCGATGGCAACGGGCCGGGCACAGCCGAGTTGTTGAACAGTTTCCGCGAACGGGGCCGTGCCTCGCTCACTGCGGATCAGCACGAACGTCTGCGGTCAGAATTCGATGGCGCGCGGCTCGACGACGACGAGACGCTGGCCGTGATTGCGCAGACCTATGAACGCCACGGCATGCTCGTCGACCCGCACACGGCCGTTGGCATCGGCGCCGCCGAACGCCTACGGCGCCCGGGCGAGATAGTGGTCACCCTCGCCACTGCCCATCCGGCGAAGTTCCCCGATGCGGTCGAAAAGGCCACCGGAGTTCGGCCGGAGTTGCCGGGCAAGCTGGCCGGACTGCTCGACCGCGACGAAGAGTTTGTCGTGCTGCCAAACAATCTCGCCGTCGTGCAGGACTTTGTTGATGGTTGTCGGCGGGGCAGCCCGGGCATAGCCTGACCGAGTCGCAAGATGTGGGGCGCGGCCACTCTGGGGTTTGTCCCTGGTCCCGCCCTGAAATGCGACTCTCTCATACCCGCCTCGAACCCGACCCGAGGAGCTTGTCCGTGGAAACCGCGGAAATGCGCCGGTCTACGCTGCAACGCAAAGACCGCGAAGAATTGACCCTGATTGCGACAACGCTGGGCAAGAAGCCCGCGTCTCGCGCCCGTAAGGGTGAGATCATTGATCTCATCCTCGACCTCGCCGCTGGTGGTGATGGAAGCTCGGTCGGCGGCGAACCCGTCGACGCGCCGAGCGACGTGCCCGCGGAAGAGGCTGCCGCCGAAGATTCCGAGACATCAGATTCTGCGTCGTCGGAAGACGGTGCCGAGTCGTCAGACGACAGTGCCGACAAGCGCTCCCGCGAGACCAAATCTGGCGACACCCGGTCAGACTCGTCCGGCCAGCCCAGCAACCACAACGCCGGTAGCGACAACGCCGGTAGCGACAACGCCGGTAGCGACAACGCCAGCAACCACAACGCCGGTAGCGACAACGCCGGTAGCGACAACGCCGGTAGCGACAACGACTCAGCGGCGGACGGCGGCAATCGCAAGCGCCGTCGTCGTGGCCGCGAACGCGAAAACAATCGCGACAGCAACGACTCGTGGGACGGCGAACCAATTCCGGTTGCCGGTTTCCTCGAACTTCGCTCCGAGGGTTACGGCTTCCTTCGCGTCGATGGCGCCCTCCCGTCGAAAGACGACGCGTATGTGCCGGTGAAAATGGTTCGTCAGTTCTCGCTTCGTAAGGGCGACCAACTCACGGGCACCTCTCGCCCCGCGAATCGCAACGAGAAGAATCCGGCCGTCATCGAGATTCTGACCGTGAACGGTGGTGCCCCTGAGGCGGCCATCGATCGCGTCGACTTCGATTCGCTCCCTGCGGTGTACCCGAGCGAAGCGATCGTGCTCGCCGGGAAACAAAAGCCGGTCGACGCCACGGCTCGGGTGATTGACCTCCTCGTCCCCCTGGGCCGAGGCCAGCGTGCCCTACTTGCCGGTCCGCCCCGTTCGGGCAAGACCTCAATCTTGCAGCACGTCATTCGCTCAATCGAGAAAAATCATCAAGATCTCGAACTCTTGGTCCTTTTGCTCGACGAGCGGCCCGAAGACATCACAGAAATGACCCGCTGGGTCGAGAAGGGCGATGTTGTTGCATCAGCCTTCGACCGGCCCGCCGATGAGCAGGTTGCAATCGCCGAAATGGTGATCGAACGCGCTAAGCGCATGGTCGAGTCCGGCAAGGATGTTGTCGTGATTGTTGATGGCATCACTCGTCTGGCCCGGGCCTATGCCCAAGAGGCATCCGGTGGCCGTTCCGGCGTTTCGGTCGATTCGACCACCGTGCATCCCGCCAAACGTTTCCTTGGTGCCGCCCGCAAACTCGAAGGCGGCGCGTCGCTCACAATGCTTGCCACGATCTCGGTCGACAACGGCTCCGCCACCGACGCGACGATCTATGAGGAACTCGCCGGCACCGCCAACGCAGAGATCCGCCTGGACCCTGCCGCTGCGGTTCGCCGGATTTTTCCGGCCATCGACATCGCAGCTTCCGCGACCGTTCACGAGGAAAACCTCCGCAAACCAAAGGACGCCGCCACCGTTTCGGCCCTCCGAGCCGAACTCGCGGCAATTGCTGAAGATTCATCCACCGAAGCATCCGCCGATCTACAGGCGCTGCTTCAAAAGATCACCGATAGAGTGTTGTAGCTATGAAGTCTGACATTCACCCCGATTACCGCTTCGTCGTGTTCCAGGACATGTCGGCTGGTACCTCCTTCATCACCCGTTCCACGATTTCCACGAATGACACCGTCACGTGGGAAGACGGCAACGAGTACCCCCTCGCGAAGGTGGAGATCTCAAGCGACAGTCACCCCTTCTTCACCGGTCAAATGAAGATCGTGGATACTGCCGGTCGTGTTGAGCGCTTCGAGAAGCGTTATGGCCGCCGCAAGGGAGCGCCCGACGCTGAGGCTGAGGCAAGCGCCGACGCCGAATCCACCGACGACTGAGCGTCAATGGCGCTCGACGCTGATCGTCGGGCCCTTCTCGAACGGTCACGGGCCGAAGGTCTGCTGCGTAAATGTTTTGACGTAGATCCTGCCGCGCTTGACGTGTCGGTGGCGCCGTTTGGTGTCACGGCAATACGTGGCGATCATGCCTGGATTATTTCGATGAGCGACGACTTGGCGGCCCTTGGCGGCGTCCTCGTCTGGATTGGTCGCGCGAATCCCCGATCGGTCGACTTCGTGGTCGAACATCATGGCGGAATCCACGCCCGTCGGGCGGCGATTCTCGCGCCGGAGTGTGTGGTGTGGCAGTCGGCGGGCACGGCGGTGAGGCGGGTCGAGCCAGAGCCGATCCCGGCGCCGTTGCCTCACCCGGAAGGCACGGCGTCGTTTGAGTCGTCGTTGGCCGCGCTTGGTCTCGACATCGTTTGTGAAGACGGCATCTTGCGCGGCGAGGTCGCCGGACTTGAAGTGGCGCGAATTCTTCACGGACCCGACGGCGCGGTGCTCGAGGCCGGCGTTGGACGGTTCGATCGCGAGGCCGGGGTTCTGCTCCACGCCGGACGCCCGCCGGTTGAGGCGGTCGCCGATGCGGCGGGGCAGGTGCGGCCCCATCGCACGGTCGGCGCCGTATCCCATGCGGTCAACCGATTGGCTCGTGAACGCTGGTTGCGCACCCTGATCGTCGCGGATCCCTCCTTGGGTGGGATTGAGCTTCCAGAACTTGTCGAGCCGGTTCCGCCCCGCGCCAACTTGCTCGAGGTCGTGCCGGCCGCGCTGCTGGGCGTCGACGGCGAACGCCGGGTGCTTGTGGTGTGTTCGGTTGGTGTCGACCTGGGCCTGATACCGGCCATCGCCGACCTTCTCGCGGTGCACCGTCCTGCTGAGGTGCGGATCGTGGTTCCGGAACGGGATCGACTGCCCCACCTCGACCGGCTTGTCGGCCGGATTCCGGTGCCAACGAGCGTGCGATCAATTCCGACGCCCTGGGTCGACTGAGCCGAGTTGGGGGTCGATTACGATTGACCTCATATGGACTGTCCCGCCTGTCATTCCCCCTCGACGGAAACCCTGATGACGATTCCGGCCATGCCGGTCCACGTCGGGTTGCTCTGGACGACGCAAGAAGCGGCCCGCGGCTGTGAGAAAGCGGAGATGCGTCTCTCGCTTTGCCGCCATTGCGGCTACGTCTGGAACGCGGCGTTCGACATTACCCAGATGGCGTACGAGCAGGACTACGACAACGCGCTGCACCACTCGCCGAAGTTCTCGACATGGGAAGCGAGTCTTGCCAAAGGTCTGGTGGAGCGCCACGGCCTGCGTGGTCGGCGCCTCGCCGAGATCGGCCCGGGCGACGGTCGGTTCCTGGCCAACCTCTGCATCGAGGGTGGGAATACCGGGATCGGGTTTGAGCCGGGCCACAACCCCGACCGGGTCAGCGAACTTGTGGCTCAGGCCGACGTGCAGATCTTCGACGAATACGCCGATGCCGACAGCTTGCGGGGCCACGAGGTGGATTTCGTTTCATCGCGCCATGTGCTCGAGCACATTCCGGAACCCAACATGCTGATCGATTCGATCCGCGGCGGCATCGTTGCCGGCGGTGGGGTGTATATCGAGGTACCCAACTTTGCGTGGGCCCTTGACCGGGGTGCGTTCGAAGACCTCATGTACGAACACTGCGGCTACTACACGCCCGAAACGCTCGCCCATCTCATGGTGCGGGCCGGATTTAGCGACGTTCACGCCGAGCCCACCTTTGACGGACTCTTCGCCGCCGTCGAGGCCCGGGTGGCCGACGGCGAACCGGTCGACGCACCCGTCGATCCCGCCGTGGTTGAGCGCATTCGTAACGATGTGCACGCGCTCAGCGACCGAATCGAAGCAGTAGGTAGCGAATTTGCCCGCCGAAAGAGCGCGGGCCAGCGACTTGCCGCTTGGGGCGGCGGTGCCCGCGCCGTCGGCTTGATGAACCTTGTGCCGGCCACCGATGTAATCGAATGGGTGGTCGATATCAACCCGCGTAAGCAAGGCACCTTCGTCACCGGCACCGGCCACGCCATCGTTGCGCCCGAGGCCCTAAAAGAAGCACAACCTGACGCGGTCCTTGTCGTGAATCCCGTCTATATGGATGAGATTGGCCGAATGCTCACAGACATCGGTGTTGATGCCGACTTGATCAGCATCTGAGAGGAGTCTTGAGATGGCTGCGTCCTTGACCGGGGGCCCGTGCCGCTTCTGCGGTACCGAGTTGACCGAAACCTTTATTGACCTGGGCAAGTCGCCCCTGTGCGAAACCTTTTTGACCCAGGAGCAGTTGCTTGAGGGTGAAAGCTTCTACCCGCTGCACGCGTTCGTGTGCTCGGAGTGTTTCCTCGTGCAGCTCCAGGAGTTTGTTTCTCCCGAAGAGATCTTCCGTGAGTACGCGTACTTCTCTTCGTACTCCACGGCGTGGCTCGAACATTGCTCGAACTATGTCGACCAGATGACCGATCTACTGGGCCTGACTGAAGATTCGATGGTCGTCGAGTTGGCGAGCAACGACGGCTATCTCCTCCAATACTTCCTCGAGAAGAACATCCCGGTTCTCGGCGTCGAGCCGGCGATCAATGTGGCGAAAGTTGCGGTCGAAGAGCGCAACGTCCCGACTCGCACCGAATTCTTCGGCAAGGAATTCGCCACCACCCTCGCGGCGGAAGGTGTACAAGCGGACCTCGTGCTCGGCAAGAACGTCATGGCGCAGGTACCGGACCTCAACGACTTCGTCGGCGGCATGCCGATCATCTTGGCGCCCCACGGCACGGTCACCATCGAGTTCCCGCACCTCATGCGCACGATGGAAGAGAACCAATTCGACCAGGTGTACCACGAGCATTTCTCGTACTTCTCGCTTGTCACCACCGAACGGATCTTCGCGGCGCACGGCCTGCGCGTCTACGACGTCGAAGAGCTGTGGACGCATGGTGGGTCGATCCGGATCTATGCGTGTCACGACGGCCATACGCTCGAAGAGACCGACCGTCTCCGTGAGCTTCGCCAGCGAGAGATCGATCTCGGCACCGAGACCCTCGACTACTACCGCGATTTCGCGGCCCGGATCGAGACCCTCCGCCACGACGTGCTCTCGTTCCTGATCCAAGCAAGTCGCGACGGCAAGCGGGTTGTTGGTTATGGCGCGCCAGGCAAGGGCAACACCTTGCTGAACTACATCGGTATCCGTGAGGACCTGATCGAGTTCACCGTCGACCGCAACCCGTACAAGCACGGTCGTTACACGCCGGGCACACATATTCCGATCTACGATCCGGAGATTCTTGAGACGGAGAAGGCCGACTATGTCTTCATTCTTCCGTGGAATCTCACCGAAGAAATCACCAAACAGCTGGCCCATCTCCAAGACCGAGGAACGCAGTTCGTGAGGCCCGTCCCGCGTCTGACGATTCTGTGATGAGGTTGACCCTGTGAAAGTTGTTCTGTTCTGCGGTGGTCGGGGAATGCGCATGCGCGAGTTCTCCGAAAACATTCCGAAGCCGATGGTGCCCGTGGGCCCGCGGCCGATCCTTTGGCATCTGATGCGTTACTACGCGCACTACGGCCACACCGATTTCGTGCTCTGTCTCGGCTATCGGGGCGACTACATCAAGCGTTACTTCCTCGACTATGAGGAGTGGCTCTCGAACGACTTCATCCTTCATGGCAATGAGGGGGTCGAAATGCTCAATACCGATCTCGACAACTGGAATATCACCTTCGTCGACACCGGTCTCGATTCAAACATCGGACAGCGCCTGTTGGCCGTCAAAGAACACCTCGACGGGGAAGAGATGTTCCTCGCCAACTACGGCGACGGACTCTCTGACTGTCCCATCGACGAGATGATCGACGAGGTCAACGCAAATCCAGAGATCGTTGGCAACTTCCTCTGTGTGCCGCCGAGTCAGAGTTTTCATGTCGTCGAAATCGACGAGGAGAATCGCGCGACCGATTTTGCCGAAGCCGATGCCGCCAACGTGTGGGTCAACGGCGGCTACTTCGTCTTCCGCAAGGAACTCTGGGATCACATCGAACCAGGCGAAGAGCTCGTCTACGAACCCTTCCGACGGCTGATGGACCGGCGCCAGCTTTTGGCCCACCGCCACGAAGGCTTCTGGATGGGTATGGACACGTTCAAGGATCGTCAGGAACTCGATGAGATGCACCAGGCGGGCGATGCCCCGTGGGAGAGGTGGGTCTAGGCGAAATGCTGCCGCTGCTTCCTGCCCCAACCGGTGAGCCACTACGCGTGTTGTGCTTTGGCGCGCACGCTGACGACGTCGAGATTGGTGCGGGCGCCACTCTGCTCAAGCTGCAAACGGAGCGACCAGTCATTGCGAAGGCCGTGATCTTCAGCGCCTCGGCCGAGCGCCGAGTAGAGCAAGAAGCCGCTTCGGCCATGTTGTTTGCTGACGCCGAGTCTTACGAGCTTGAAGTGCACGACTTTCGCGAGTCGTTCTTTCCGGATCAGTGGGCCGCGCTGAAGTCGGCGCTCCACGCCAACACCACGTTCGCTCCGGATCTGGTGCTCACGCACCGCCTCGACGACCGCCACCAGGACCACGCGACGATCGCGGAGGTCACGTGGCACTCGTTTCGGGATCACACGATCTTCCAATACGAGATTCCGAAGTTCGAAGGCGATCTTGGCCAGCCCAATATGTTTGTGCCGGTGAGTGACGCCACGATCGACCGCAAGGTCGAGATTATTCGCACCGCATTCGCCAGCCAGGCTGACAAGCCGTGGTTCGATGCCGACACCTTCCGCGGTCTCGCCCGGATTCGTGGCGTCGAATGTAATCAGCGCTGGGCCGAAGCCTTTCACGTCGACAAGTTCACCCTCACAGGAGCCCCCTAAATGCGCGTACTCGTGACCGGTAGCGATGGCTACATCGGTTCCATTCTCTGCCCCATGCTCGAGCGGGCCGGTCATGAAGTTGTCGGTCTCGACACCGGCCTCTTTCAGCACATGGACTTCCAGGACAACGCGATGCCGCCAACCTCGTGGGGTGACGTTCGCGATATCGGTCCGGAAGTCTTCGACGGTATTGAGGGTGTGGTCCACCTCGCAGCCCTCTCAAACGACCCGCTGGGTAATGTGGATCCCGACCTCACCTACGGCATCAACGAACGGGCCTCGGTTCGGATGGCCGAGATGGCCAAGGCTGCGGGCGCCCGCCGCTTCGTTTTTGCTTCCTCGTGCTCGCTCTACGGTGCGGGCGACGGCAACTTGCTTGACGAGACCGCCGCGTTCAACCCCGTGACGCCGTATGGCGAATCGAAGGTGAAAGCCGAATTCGCGATTGCCGACCTGGCCGACGACAACTTCAGCCCTACCTACATGCGCAACGCCACCGCCTACGGCTCCTCGCCGAAGCTGCGGATGGATCTGCTGATCAACGACATCACGGCTCGCGCCGTCGTCGAAGGTCGCATCGTGCTGATGAGCGATGGCACCCCGTGGCGTCCGTTCGTTCATGTGGCCGACATTGCCCACGCCGTGGAATCCGTGCTCTCGGTGGAGGACGCCAGCCGGGTGCACAATCGTCCCTTCAACGTGGGTCAGACCGCAGAGAACTTCCAGGTACGAACCGTCGCGGAGATGGTGGCCGAGGCCGTGGAAGGTTCGACCATCTCGATCGCCGAAGGCGGCGGCGCGGACAAGCGTGACTACAAGGTCGACTTCACTCGGATCGCCACTGAGCTTCCCGAGTTCCAGCCGAAGTTCACCGTGAAGACCGGCATCGAGCAAATGGCCGAAGACTTCCGGAACGCGGGCCTCGATATCGAGACCTTGTTCTCGGATCGGTTCATTCGACTGAAGCGTCTCGATGCCCACCAGGGCGCGGGCCGCCTCGATCCGAAGGTGCGCTGGACTGAGGGCAACGCTCCGGCGTAGTCATGGCGGTCGTCGAGCAGTGCCAATGCTGCGGGAGCGCGGCGCTTGATCGCGTCATCGCGGTCGATGGTGTGCCGGTCGAGAACTCACGGCTCTACACCGATCGGGCGCGGGCCGTCGCGGTTGCCCGGGGCGACCTTCGTATCGATCGGTGCGCTCGTTGCGGGTTCGTGCAGAACTCGGCGTTCGACGCCAGTCTCGTTGTCTATGACGACGACTATGAAGACAGTCAGGGTCACAGCCCCTATTTCGTCGCGTACGCCGAGCGGCTGATCGACGAGCTGATCGAGCGCTTTGACCTCAGTGGTGGACGGGCCCTCGAGATCGGGTGCGGCCGTGGTGACTTCCTTCGAATGTTCGTCGACCGGGCCGGTGGTTCGGGCGTGGGAATCGATCCATCCTCGGGCCGCGAAGCCGGCATCAGCGGCTCCATCGAGATCCTGACCGACTGGTTCGGAGCCGGGTCGGGCCACTTCGACGCGGATCTCGTGATGGTGCGCCACACCCTCGAGCACATTCCGGACGTGGCGGACTTCCTGTCCACGTTGCGAACCGAGCTTGACGGCCGGCCCAACGCGATTCTCTATATCGAAGTTCCCGACACCGCTCGTATCGCCACCGAGGGTGCGTTCTGGGACGTGTACTACGAGCACTGCGCATATTTCGACACGGAGTCGCTCACTCAGCTTCTCCGACGGTCAGGTTTTGATCCCATCGACGTGCGGCTCGAGTACGAGGGCCAATACCTCATTGCGTACGCGCGGGTGGGGGAGCGGACGAGTGAGGTCGTGCCGCACCCATCACCGATGAACTTCTCGTCCATGGTCGATCATGTCGCGGCATGGCAATCCTGGGTCGATGAGGCCCGAGAGAAGTCTGAACGGGTCGCGATCTGGGCGGCGAGCAGCAAGGCCGTTGCCCTCCTCACGACGATCATCGGCTTTGACCCGGTGGTGGCCGTAGATATCAATCCGGCGAAGGCTGGGCGGTACTTGCCGGCGAGTGGTATCGAGGTCTGTCACCCGGATGACCTCGCCGCGTCAGCCCCCGACCGAGTGCTCGTGATGAATCCCATCTACGCCGAGGAGATCGGCGAGACCCTCTCGAGCCTGGGAATGCAGGTCGATTTATGGGGGATGGGGCCGGTTCCGACCCGGGTCACATGACGCAGGCCGTTTGAATCGCGAAAGATTACGGATTCGATTCAAGTAGGCCAATCGGCCCGCCGTAAAGGAAGGAGCCCCTCGCACCCATTTACGGAGGCCTCTCGTGTTTCGATCCTGTCGCTGGATAATGATCCTGGTTGTTTCTTCTCTGGTCTTGTTGACCTCATGTGAAGCAACCTTCGAAGCCGCAACAGTCGGCGTCGAAGGTCAGTACGAGACTCCGGCGGAGGCACGCCGCGAATTCGCCGAGCGGCGTGTGGGCCCCAACGAGATCGTGCCGATCGGCGATGTGCGCCTCCTGCCAGCGCCGACGCAGTCCAGCCTGATGATCGAGGCCATCAACTGGAACGGGCTCTACCCGTATGGCGGCACCCTGATCCCGCACGGCAATAGCGACCCCTCGGGCATGGATATTGAGGTCGAGCCGTATCTCTATGTCGACGACAGTCGCACGAGCCGGGTTGGCGTCGTGCCGTCGCCGGAGGCCCGGCCCGGCCAGACGTTCCGTCTTCGCGCCACGATGGCGACCGACGTCCAGTTCCGGGTAGAGGCCCGCTACTACGCCGACGACAACTCCATCATTTGGACGGATACCTCGGCGCCTCTCGTTGAAGGGCCTGGGATGTCGGAGCTCTACAGCCAGGCACCTCCCGGCACGGAATACATGCTGCTGCGGATCTACCTCGACGACGTCGACTTTGGTGAAAACCATAGGGTGGCTGGCGTGTCGCTCGAACGAGCCGAAGGCCTGGCCAACACTCCGCATGATCAGCCGCCGCCGACCGTCACTATTGCGCCGACGACCACTCGCCGCCCGCCGACCACCACGATCGCCTCGACGACGACGTCCTCTCCGGTAACCACGGCCCCACCCACCACGACAACGGCTCCGCCCGCCACTACGGCCCCACCCACCACGATCACTGCGCCGCCCACAACGACGGCCGCTCCCGGCGACACGCCGGTGTCCCTCGCACTGAACTCGTCGAACACGGGCGTCGTTGGTGGACAGAACGCCGGTGTGTGTTCCAACAACCTCACGAACTACAACGGCCAGCTCATCATCGACAATGCGTGGGTGGCTCAGCACGGTAATGTGCTCGAGAACTTCGACATCAACGGAGCGCTCCTGATCAAGGCCGACAACGTCACCTTCCGCTGCGGTCGAGTGTCGGGTGGCTGGGGCTACACGGTTGACGTGAAGGCCAAGGGCGCCGTCTTCGAATGGTTCGAAGCGGGTCAAGACGACGACGGCAAGACGATCCTTGGTGGCAACTACACCGCCTACCGCTGCAACGTTCATGGCGGCGAGGATTCGGTCCACATCAACACCGGCACGGTAACGATCACCGAGTGCTACATCCATGATCAGAACTTCATTGGCAACGACCCGCATCCGGATGCCATTCAGGTGACCTCGGGTGGCACGGTGCAGAACGTCACCGTGATTCGTTCGAAGCTCATCAGCTTCTACAAGGCGCCGAATGCGGCTCTGCAGATCAACGTGGCCAACTCGTGGTCGATCACTGAGTCCTATCTCTGGGGCGGCGTCTACTCGATCCTCGGTGATCCCGGGAACCCCGGCGTGGTCACGAACAACTACTTCGGCTGGGACTCGTCGCAATACGGAGCGATCGGCGGAGTGAGCACCTCTCGCTCCGGCAACGTGTGGTGGGAGTGGGTTTCGCCCAAGTGCTCGGGTGCATACTCGGCGAACGTCTGCTCGACACCGGGCAGCCATCCAGGTAACGGCACGCCGATCTAAAAAATCGTCTCGGTATGCCGACAAGAAGTGTTACGGGCCGGTTACGGTGAGTCACGTGATCGACACACCGCGGGCAAACGGGAGCGTCGTATGACCACAAAGCGTCCATTCGTCACCAGCTCAGTCCGTCGCTGCGTGGGGATCTTCCTCAGCGTAGTTTCGGTCGCGGCACTCACTGCGACCTCACCGGTCGGCGCCTTCGGCGGCTTCAGCGATGTCGCCAGCGGCGCCTACTACGCCGATGCCGTCACATGGATGGCCGACGAGGGCATCACCATCGGCACCGAAGCTGGTTGTTTCTCTCCCGACGAGGCCACCACCCGCGGCCAGGCAATGACCTTCCTTTGGCGCTACGAGTACGAGCCGTCGGCCCCTGATCACAACTTCATCGACGTCACTGCGAGTTATCAGCAAGCACCGGTGTCCTGGGGCCAGTACGAGGGCATCACCACCGGCGTGACGGACTCGTTGTTCAAGCCCAACGACCCGGTCACTCGTGCTGATGCAGTCGTATTCCTCTGGCGCATGGCCGGTTCGCCCACGCACAGAATTGCCCACCACGGTTTCTCCGATGTCACCGCCGACTATCAGCAAGACGCCGTGAGCTGGGCCCGCGCCGAAGGCATCACGACCGGGGTCACAAATTCCCTGTTCGACCCCAACCGCAGCGTCTCCCGCGGCGAGATCTCCACATTCCTCTACCGCTACGACGGTGAGAATTCGGTCTCGAAGCCTGCCGCCGATGTCCGCTGCAGCAGCGGAGGTTCTCCCGCTACCGGCGGCGGTGACACCACCCCGCCAACCCCGACGACGCCGCCGTCCGATGGCAGCGGCTCGAATGTCGTTTCGCTCGGTCTCAACGAGACCAACACCGGTCTGGTCGGTGGCCAGAACGCCGGTAAGTGCTCCACCAGCATTCGCCAGTTCAACGGCAACATCACAATTAACGACAGCTGGTTGGCGGCGAACAACGCCGGGTCGAAGACCCTCACCAACTTCGATGTCAACGGCTCGATTGTGATCCGCACCAACAATGTCACCTTGCGTTGCGGCAGCGTCAGCGGAAGCGCCAACTACACCGTCGACAACCAGGCCAGCGGTACCGTCCTCGAGTGGTTCCATATCTACGGCAGCAGCGATGGCAAGGCGCTCCTCGGTGGTAACTACACCGCGTACCGCTGCGACATCAGCGGCGGCGAAGATTCGGTCCACATCAACACCGGTGCCGTCACGATCACCGAGTGCTACATCCATGATCAGAACTACATCGGCAACGACCCGCACCCGGATGCGATCCAGGCCACCTCGGGCGGCACGGTGGAGAACGTCACGGTGATTCGTAGCAAGCTCACGAGCTTCTATAAGGCGCCCAACGCGGCCCTGCAGATCAATGTGGCGAACTCCTTCTCGATCACCGATTCCTACCTTTGGGGTGGGCTCTACTCAATCCTCGGAGACCCCGGAAACCCCGGCGTGGTTACGAACAACTACTTCGCCTGGGGTGCCGCCAAGTTCGGTGCGATCGGCGGCGTGAGCACCACCCGCTCCGGCAACGTCTGGTGGGAATGGATCTCGCCTCGCTGCTCGGGCACCCATTCGGCGCCCACTTGCGCCACGCCCAGCAACCACCCCGGCAACGGCACCCCCATCTAGCGGACTTGCGGCTCTACAGTGGGCCGTTCATGTTGCGCTCTCTCGCGCTTCTCCTGACGCTCGCTCTCTTCGCGGCTGGCTGTGGCGAAGACCCCCCGTCGGTTGAACCCGAGACCACCGTCCCGCTGTCGCCGTTCTCTGGTGCCGCGGATGGGGTTGACCCCTACGACGCCGCGAGTCTGGTTTCGTTTACCAGCGAGCTTCTCGGGGCCGACGTCGCCCTCTCTCTCGACGAAACGACGACCGGCCTGATCGGTGGCATCCGCGCCGGTGAGTGCCCGGGATCAGCGGGCGACCCCTACGACCGGCTGGTGCCGAGTAGCGGCGAGCTTTATGTCGACGAGGACTACATCGAACGTTCGCTCGGTGGGTCCCGAGTGATCGAAAACTTCGATGTGCTCGGGTCCATTGTGATTGTTGCCGACGATGTCACGCTTCGATGTGGCCGATTGCGGGGGAGCGAGAACTACTCGCTCGATATCCAGTCCGATGGTGTGGTCATCGATTGGCTTGAGGCTTCTCAGGCCGACAGCGGAAAAACGATTCTCGGCGGTGGTTACGACATCTACCGTTGCGACATCAGCGGCGGCGAAGACGGACTCCACATCAACCGGAGTGGTGTCACGGTGACCGAGTGTTATATCCACGATCAGAATTTCATCGGTGATGACCCCCACCCCGACGGCATTCAGGCCACCTCGGAGGGCACTGTCGACTATGTCCACGTCGCCCGATCGAAGCTCATCAACTTCTACAAGGCTCCCAACGCGCCGCTACAGATCAACATCGCTGACGAGTTCTCCATCACGGATTCATATCTCTGGGGTGGCGTGTTCAGCATCCTTGGTGACCCCGGCCAACCCGGGGTTGTCACGAACAACCGATTCGGATGGGACAGCACCCAGTTCGGATTTTTGGGCGGCGTTGATGCCGAACGTTCTGGCAACGTCTGGTGGGAGTGGGTGTCGCCGAAGTGTGCGGGCGACCAGTCAGCGGAGGTCTGCGAGACCCCGGCGGATCATCCCGGCAACGGCGAACCGGTGGAGTAACGGTGCGCGTTGTTGTTGTCATCGTCACCTACAACAGTGCGGCGGACCTCCCTCCTCTGCTTGCATCGGTCCCTGAATCGATCCCCGGCCACGATCTCCAGGTCGTGATCGTCGACAGCGGCTCGACCGATGCTTCCGTCGCAATTGCGGAGTCCGCTCGTTCGGGTGTCGTGACGGTCGCGCTGGGTGCCAACGTTGGATATGGCGCCGGTGTGAACGCCGGTTGGGCGGCCGCCGATCGGCCCGACGCGATGGTGCTTCTGAATCCGGATCTCACGGTAAATCCTGGTGCCTTTGAGCCTTGGCTCGAGGCACTCAGTGCCGATGGCGGAGTCGTGGCGCCCCGAATCACCAACCCCTCCGGCGAACTCGAGCCGTCGTTACGCCGACGTCCGTCGGTGGCGCGTGCCTTCGTCGAAGGAACCGTGGGGGGCCGGATCGCCGGCCGCCTCAAGCTGGGCGAGCTGATCAACGATCCAATTGTCTACGACCACCCGGCCACTGCGCCGTGGGTGTCCGGCGCCGCTCTGGCCGTTTCCGCCGAATGTATGACCGAGGTTGGACCGTGGGAAGAACGCTTCTTCCTTTACTCCGAGGAGACCGACTTCTGCCTGCGAGCCGGTACGTCCGGATTTCGGGTCGGCTTCACGCCCGATGCGGGCGTCGTACATCGGGGCGGCGACTTCGAAGTCTCAAAGCCGCTCTACAGCCTGCTGACATGGAATCGGGTGCGCCTCATTCGCGCCCAACACGGCAGATCTCGGGGCGCCGCCATGAAGATTGTTGTGAGTATTGGCGAAGCCATCCGGTCTTTCGCCGGAGCGAACGCGGCCGTGCATCGCTCGGCCCTCGCCTCGTTGTGGTCATCGTCGCAGCGAGCGGCAACGGTGCCACCAGAATCACATCTCGACTGGAACGGAGCCCGCTGATGTGCGGCATCGTTGGTGTTCGCGCCTTCTCTCGTGGCGTGCTTGATCGCGAGGCCCTCGAACAGGGCATTCGCAATCTGCACCATCGCGGCCCCGACGATTCGGCGCTCTGGATGGATGAGCAGGTTGGCCTCGGCCACACCCGCCTCTCGATCATCGACCTCGGTGGTTCGGCCCAGCCAATGCACACGGCCGACAATCGCCAGCACCTGATCTTCAATGGTGAGATTCTCAACTATCAGTCGGTCCGAACCCAGATCACCGACTACAAGTTCCAGACCGACGGCGACACTGAGACGTTGTTTGCCACCGTTCTGCGCCGAGGCCCCGAGGGTCTCGCCGAACTGCGGGGCCAGTTCGCTTTTGCCCTGTACGACGAGGACGACGGCTCGGTACTTCTGGCCCGCGACCGTATGGGTGTTCTCCCGCTTTATTACGCGAAGGGCGATGACCGGGTGGTCTTCGGTAGCGAGGTGAAGGCCATGCTGCCGCTGCTCGACACGATGCCGAGCGTCAACGATGAAGCGCTCGACGATTTCCTGGCCCAACGCGCCGTGGGCGCCCCCCGCACTTTATTCTCGGGCATCACCGCCGTGCGGCCGGGCCACGCCGTGCGTATCCACGCCGATGGCCGCATCGACGATGCGCCCTATTGGTCACTGCCGGTCGGCGCGCCGATTAAAATCTCTCCCGACGATGCGGTCAACGAAGTCAGCGACACGCTCGTCTCCGCCGTAGAAGAAGCACTCGTCGCCGATGTGCCGGTTGGCGCGTACCTCTCGGGCGGCGTCGACAGCAGTCTGATCGTTGCTCTCATCGCGTCGGTCACCGGCGAGCCCAACAAGGTCAAGACCTTCTCAGCCGGCTTCCTCGACAACCCGAATGACGAACTTCCCTACGCCCGCACGGTCGCCGAACACATCGGGACCGACCATCGCGAGGTCATGATCGATCCGGCTGGTTTCCTCGACGCCTGGCCGAAGCTCACGTGGCACCGCGACGCACCGCTCTCAGAACCCGCCGACATTGCCGTTTTCGAGCTGGCCAAGGCGGCTCGCGAAGACGTGAAGGTTGTGCTGTCGGGAGAGGGAGCCGACGAGCTCTTCGCCGGCTACCCGAAGTACGGCGTGGCGGCCTGGACGGATCGGCTTCGCCGGGTGCCCGCACCCATGCGTGGTGCAATCTTGCGCCGCACCGAACGAATGTTGCCGGGGTCGCAGGCGAAGCTGCGTATTGCGATGCGGGCGCTCGCAGCCAGCAACGAGCGAGAAATGTATCGCGCCTGGTTTGCACCATTCGTTGAGCATGAGCGGGCCGCGCTACTCGGATCTGCCACCCCCTCAACAGCCCCGGTCGTTGGCCATGACGTGATCGATCGCATGCTGCGCTCGGATCTTGAGTGCTGGCTCCCGAACAATCTGCTCGAACGCGGCGATCGTATGTCGATGGCCGCGTCGCTCGAACTGCGTCCACCCTTCCTTGATGCCCGGCTCGTGGAGCTGGCCTACACACTGCCGAGCGACGTCAAGGTCCGCGACGGCGTTACCAAGTGGGTGCTGAAGGAAGTCGCTCGACGACACCTCCCGGCAGAAATTGTTGACCGTCGCAAGGTGGGATTTCGGGTGCCGCTCGATCGTTGGTTCCGTTCGGGGCTTCAAGAGCAAGCTCGCGAACGCCTTCTCGATCGGGAGAGCTTCGTTGCCCAGCGCCTCGACCGGTCGATGGTGGAAGCGCTACTCGACTCCCACGAATCGGGCCGTCGCGACGAGGAACTTCGCATCTGGACCCTCATGTGCCTCGACGTATGGCACGAGGTCTTCTACCGCTCTTAGTCCAAGCACTGCCGGTTGCTACGTTGGCGCCCATGCGGAGAAACGGGGGAATCGTCAGCGGGATTCTCGTGATCCTGGCTTTGATCGCGGCGACGTACTTGTCGGCGTAGACGGTTTCGATCTCTCCATCATCGGCGACGTCGTGGTTCACGCCGGATTCCCCGATCAGACGGAGGCCGCGATTGGACCGCCAGATGAGCCTCCGTCACTTGCCGATAACCCTCTCGTGATGCCGACTTTACACCGTTCACCCTGACGGCTCCGACATGCCGTGGTCCGAGGTGCTGTCGGTTCTGAGCATTGAAACGGAGGGAGCGGCTCGCCTGTTGCGCGTCGCTCAGTCGTGGTCGGGCGGGCGTAAAGCCGTGCTTAGGGTCTTCCGCATCACGGGCTGCTTTGGCGAGAGAGCGGTCTCTTCCGGCGCGTGTTGGTCCTTCGTCCGGTTGAGCGCGGCGGTGACGCCGATCAGGAAATACAAGAGTCCGGTGAACTGGGCGTAGAACAACATGTCGGCGAACGCCAGGGTGATAGTGAGGGCCCAAAGGCTCGCGACGAGTGCTTGGCCGAGATGCCGAGCGTCGTCGTCGAGGGCGCGACTGAGCACCGACCGGCCAAGGTTGAGCCCGACGATGATCATCACGAAGAGCATCAAGAGGCCGAAGAGACCAATCTCGATGGTGCTCTTGAGGAGTTGGTTATCGAGCAACAGGTACTCGCCCGGATCAAACGTGTTGGGCCCTCGACCAAACCAGGGATCTTGCCCGATGAAGCCGAAGGCCTGGTCGTAGTCGCTCGTGCGGGCGCTGATTGAGGAGTCGTCTTCGAGGCCGGTGAAGAGCGTGAGAATGGTGCCGACCAACGATGGCACGGCCGCCCGGAGGACAAATATCGACAGCACGCCGAAGAATGCCGCAGTGACCAGTTGACGCCGGTTCCAAATGGTGGCGAGCATGAATATGGCGATGCCGAGGGCAAGTGTGCTCGAGCGACCGATCGAGATCGGAACCCCAAGGCCAATGAGGAAGACGACCATGCGAGAACGGCGCAGAATCTTCGGATTGGGCGCGTGCATCACGAAGTGCAACGCGAGCGGCAACATCGCGGCCATGACAACACCGAACTCGATTGGGTGGCCAGCCGTGGCGGACACACGATCGAAATTCTCTTCGACGACGATCGAGAGAATGGCGCCGTCGTTGAGTTGGAGGCCCGGCAGGGTCATGAAGCGGATGGGGTCGAAGTCGGTGAAGAACTGGATCGCGCCAAGCACGGACACGAACGAAGCGAAGTAGGTGGTGCGGCGAAGAATCTCCAACACATCGCGGCGGTCGCTCAGCGACTCTGCCGCAACGAGTCCCACGCCCATGTAGCTGATCATGGCGATCAGGGCCCGATCCGCGGCGAGTGCTTCGTCGGGGTCGATTCCTCGAGTGTGGCCGGCCAAGTACGCCATCATGTTGCCCACGAAGTAGGCGCCAAAGGCCACGTAGGCCCACTGGAAACCAAGGTCGTCGTTGGTTTCGCCGGTGCAGCGGCCGATCACCCAGATGCCGAACATGCCGAGGCCAAACAGGTTGGCCGGTGTGCCGATGGCGCCAAGCCCGGGCACGACGAGGACGCTCGGGATGAGCAGTACGAGCCCCAACCAGACGGTGAGGAGATTCAACGGCCCGAAGGTGGATCGGGCGTCGGTGATCATGACGAGCTTGAGTCTCGTTGCCAGCGGTTGGGTTTCTCTGCCGGTTCGGCGTCGCCGTCGTCGGGAGCCTTGGCCAGAACGGGTGTTGCCGTCGGCGTGTCGATTGCTTCAGTCCCGGGCCCGTACTTCGCAGTGTGCGCGGATTCGTCACGCTTTCGGAAGTAGAGATCGGTCAGTGTGGCGGCGGCAACAGCACCGATCACGGTCAGAACAAAGATCACACCTTGAGCGCGGCGCTTGTTGGTGTTGTTCGCCGCGATCTCCGTCTCCGCGATGGTGGTGATCTTGGCTCGCGACGAGTCTTCGATATTGGCCTCGTCCTGGATCTCTGTGACCTTCGATTGGATGAAGTCGATCACGCTGTCGACCGTTGACACAACAAGATCGGGATCGCCGTCGGTGACCGAAATGGTCATGTAGGGCTGACGTTGGATGTAGACGATCTCGTAGGCCGTAGACAGGCCGTTCTGAGCGAACGTGGTTCGAGTTTCCTGGCTGGTGGCCTGCACTGCGAGCAGCGGCACGGCATTCGCCGCGGCATCGACACCGATGAGAATGTTGAACTCCTCGGAAATCACCTCGCCGATGTCGGTGATCGTGATTTCGCTGCTCGGCGGCTCGACCCAGACGATGGCGGTGCCATCCCAGTCGGGTTCGACCGCTCCGCTCGCCAGAACGAGCAGCACGATGCCACCTATAGCGGCCAGCAGCGCCATCTGCCAGCGCTTTCGCACCACTCGGAGAATGTCGAGAAGATCCACTTTGAGAGCCTCCGCTCACGGGCCAAAACGGCTAGTTCTCTCATCGGCGGGCACGGAGCTGAACTGAGCGCCGATGGTACCGCTCCTACAGGCGCTCCAGCAGCGCGGCCGACACGGATTCGATCAGCGCGTCGAGAAAGGTTGAGTCGCTGGTGGTGATGATGAGCATTCGATTGCCTTGAATGGCCCATGCGGTGGTGTCGGTCCGTCGGGCGTCGTCGGCCAAGCGAGGTGCGTCGTCGCTCGCGATAAGCGCCGGTTCGATTCGAGTGTTTGCCGCCTCCGTCACCTCGGCAAACACTGCGTCGACCCCGCCGAGGCCGTCCACGCCGGTCTGACGAAGCACGATGTCGACGAAGGGGCGCGGGTTCACGTCGAGATAGTCGATCGAAGGCGAGTCGACCGCGTTGCCGGTGGCGATCCATCGACAGCTGCGGAACTCGTCGGCATCCTCGGATCCAGTCGTCGACCGAATCATCTCGAAACCGACGGCTTCGTTTACCTCGGCCGTGGTGACCACCGTGCACGGATCGTAGAGGTCGATCACATTGCCGGGCACCGGCAAGCTGGATGTGTCGTCACTGCAGCCGACCAGCACGGCGAGCGACACGGCAAGAGCTAGCTTCAATCCCATGGGCACCCGCCGATGTTACGTGTGATGACCTCGTCTCCCGTACCGCGCCCCCAACGTGTGCTCGCTGTTGCCTCGGGCGGCGGCCACTGGGTACAGCTCCTGCGCCTCCGGCCTGCGTTTGCTGAGCACCAAGTGACGTATGTGACGGTGCGCGAGGACTATCGCAGCGACCTTGAGGGCGGTGACCGCGATCGGCTCCGTGTGGTGGTCGACGCGACCGAGTGGCAACGCCTGCTGCTGGTCAAACTTTTCTTGCAGATTGTGTGGTCGGTCATCCGGGTCCGTCCCCATGTCGTCATCACGACTGGGGCGGCGCCGGGCCTGATGGCGATCCTGGCGGGGCGCATGGTTGGTGCCCGCACCATGTGGATCGATTCGATCGCCAATGTCGAGGAGATCTCGAAGTCGGGACGGCTGTCACGACGAATCGCCGATCGTTGCCTTACCCAGTGGCCCGATCTCGCCGCCGACGGTGTTGTTCATGCGGGGTCGGTCCTGTGATCTTCGCCACCGTGGGTTCGCAGATGCCCTTTGACCGCTTGATCGCGGCTGTCGACCAGTGGGCGGCCGAGGCCGGCCGCACCGATGTGGTTGCCCAGATCGGCGACTCCGAGCTCAGCCCGAGTGCGATCGAGTCGTTTGAACGAGTAGCGCCCGACGAGTTCGCCCGGCTGTGCGCCGAGGCCGATCTCCTCATCGCTCATGCGGGTATGGGTTCTATTCTCACTGCACTGCAATACGGCACGCCCGTGCTCGTAATGCCCCGCCGGGGGGCGCTACGAGAGACCCGCAATGATCACCAGGTCGCGACAGCCAAGGCTCTTTCGGCGCAGGGTCGGGTGATGGTGGCGATGGACGAGCGCGAGCTCGTCGCCGCCCTCCATGATCTCGGACCGCTCAAGGCGAGCCCGACGATCAGCGCGCAGGCATCTGACGAACTCCTCGCGGAAGTGGGTTCGTTTGTCAGCGCGCCGACGCCTCGCTGGAAGTCGCTACTCGGACGAACGTAGGCGTCGGCGGAGCGTGGTCTTCACCTTCTGGAGTCCGCCGGCCTGACTCGCGATCCAACGGCCGAGCCGGTCGATGACATCGATCGTGGCCGCGAGCACGGCCAACGCGCTGCCCCAAGCGGTTCGTTGATAGAGCACAAACGCCCGTTCATCGGTGACGCGTGATGACAACGATTGTTTGTATTCGGCGTCGCCGGGACCCCAGTCGAGTTCGTTGACACCAATGTCGCCGAGATCGTCGATCCAAGCGGCGAGCGCGATATTGCCGGGGCGTTTCTTGGCGTGCTCTTGGCGGTAGGCCGTGGCGATCGCAGTGAAGATGTCGCCGTGGTGGATGCCGTAGTCGAACGTCCAGGCTTCACCGTCGACGCGAAGGAGGTAGCCGCGGAACCAGCCGAGGTCGGCGGCCCGACGGAGTCGATCGACCTCGCCGGGGGTGCCGAGGCTGGAGCCCAGGGCGTACTGATAGCTCGTCTCTGCGATGGGCATGGCTTCCGCGATGAATGCGTCGAAGCGATCAGCACTGTCGTAGACGTCGAGCGATACCTCGTGGTCGCGCTCAAGCGTGCGGGCGTATTTGCGTACTCGTTTGCGGGTCGACTTCGACCCCGCCATGAGTGCGTCGTAGCCCCCTTCATCGATGTTGGAGCGGTGGTGCACGTTGCCGGGTTCGGGCGTACGCCTCCATGGCCATCTTTCGCCCCGAACCGCGACGGCGAGCGGGTGCGAGATCTCGAGCCGAGGGAACGTGATCAGGTGCGCGCCAGCATCGACGGCGGCGTGGTCGAGCGCCGCGAGGAGCGCCGTGGGCTGATCGAGATCGCCGAGCAAGGCACCCTCCATGATCTGCAGCGTGGTTGGTTTGAGCGGCACCACTTGGCGGTAGCCGATACGCATTGGCACGGTGACCTTGTCCACCCGGGCGCCGATAAGTGCCGTGCAGATGTCACCCACCCATGCGGTGATCAGGAGAGGCTGGGCTGACGGCAGGCTGGCGAGGACACCTTCGTACCACTCGGGCTGACTGAGATATCCGGCATCGGTGGTCGCCGCGGCGAGGGCGCGCCAAGTGGCACGAAGCTCGTCATCCATGCGGTTGAAGACCCGGAGGGTGGGGGACGTCACGTTGTTCCTGATCGGCCGAAGAGCGCCCGACGATAGTGGAATGCTCCCAGAGGGCCGACCGTTGCCGATAGACATTGTGCGTGCGGATCCTTGTCGGCATCCCGAATTACGGGACCAAAAACCGGCTCTTCCTCGACCAGGTGCTCGAGGGATTCCGAGCCATGCCCTACGACGTGCATGTTGTGGTGAATACCGAGGTGGCTCGGTCCTACCCCGAGGGTGTCGAAAACATCGTTGGTCTGCCCACCGAGAATCCTCGTTCGTTGCCCTTTGCCCATCGAACGCTGTTCGCGGACCGGGTCGACGATTACGACCTGTTCATCTATGTCGAAGATGACACCCTCGTCGAAACCCGTCATGTCGACATGTTTCTCGAAGCGACCGAACGATTGCCCGCTGATGAGATCGCGGGTTTCTTGCGCTTCGAGCGTTACCACCCGGAAATGCGTTCGATCTGCTCCGTGCACTCCTCATATCGATGGGATCCCACATCGGTGGCGGTGCACGATGGCCTCCGGTTCGCCCACTTCACGAATCTCCACGCTGCTTGTTACATGCTCACGCAGGACCAGCTCCGCCGCTGCATCAACAGCGGTGGGTTCTTGGTCGACCCACACGCCGGGCGATACCAGATGCTCGAAAGTGCGGCGACGGACCCCTACGTGCAGTGCGGGCTTCGTAAGATGATTTCCGTCGACCGTTTCGACGATGTGTTATTGCATCACCTGCCGGAGCTGTATCTCGGTCGATTTGGTGAGAAGGAAGACCGGTTGCGGGTCGGCGTCGAGGCGCTGCAACCGGCCCTCGATCCCCGCACCGCCATCGAACCCGACGCATCGTTGCCCACGTTTCTGTGGGACCTCGACCTCTATCTCCGGCTACCGGGCCCTGTTCTTGATCTGGTCGACGGCACCCATCGCCGTGTTCTCACGGTCGGCGGTGGTGGTGGCCGGGCCGAGAAGCAGCTGCTCGACCGGGGTGCGTTCGTCACGAGTGTTCCCGTCGATGCCGTGCTCGGTGCCCAGCTGAACGCTGATGGTGTGGCCACGACAGATCCGGACCTCGCCGAAGGTTTCGCGGCTCTCGCCGGCCGCAAGTTCGACCTGGTGATCTTCAACGACACGCTCGCGTTTGCGCCCGATCCGGCCGCGGTGCTCCGCTCCAGCGCCTCGCTGCTCGCTGAGGGTGGTGCGGTGTTGGCCGTCCATCGCTCCGGTGCGTTCGAAGGGTTGCGCGACAGCGTGGCCGACCGACGACCGCAACGAATCGAGGCCTGGGACTTCCCCACACATGGTCGATGGACTGCGTCCGCGAAATGGCTCCGTACGCAGTTCGAGTCCGCCGGCCTCGCCACCGAGATTCGGGGCTGTGGCGAAGGCGACCAGTCGTCGCCCGCCGAGCGGCTTGTGCCGAAGCGGCTACAGCCACTGCTGTTGCCGTTCACGCTGGGCGTCGGCCGTCAGGCCAGCTAGAGCGGGCTGACTAGAGCGGCTCAACCCGCACGTCGCCGAAGGTGACGTCGAAGTAGTGGGCGATCAAAAGAAGTGATCCGCCATCGGGACCGGCATCTTGTGTGTCGGCGGTGACGTCGACATCCCACGAAAGGGGCTCGTCCTCGCCCTTCGGCCAGATCCGAAGGCGATGATTGACGCCGTTGGTGCCCGACTGAACCCGGGCGCGCACCTCGTAGGTGACGCCAAAGTCGAGGACCGCCGACTCTTCGCTCTGGTTGATGCTCTCGTTGGTCTCGACCTTTACCTTCGAGGTGCCGTCGAGGTTGAGGTAGTAGCCGCTGAGGCTTCCAGCGGGCCAGTAGTACCACCGAGGTTGGGCGATATCTCCGGCGTCGTAAGAGTGGCCGGGCCAGCGCAGAATGATTCCCACGAAGGGCTCGCTGGTGAGGTCGTAGCCGCGAGGATCGTCGTCGTGGATCTCCAGGGTGAAACGAGCCTCGTAGTCTTCCCACTCCTGATCGCCAATGGCGATGAGTCGGTCATAGCCGATCTGCTCAGGCCTCACGCCCTCTTTGCCGACCGACCAGATTCCATCGATTACTTGGGCTTGGTCTTCGACCGCGCCCGCGGCGCCCCAATTTGTTTCGTACGGAAGCGCCCACTCCGAGCCAGTGAAGTACACATCGACGAGCGCCGTCGCGGTGGCGCCGCCGCCATCGACGGCGGTGATGATGACTTCGGTGGCGCCGAGCTCGAGGGTCTCGGTGTCGAGCTCGATGTTGAAGTCGCCGAGATCCTGAAGGCGTCGGCCATCGGGACCGAGCCCTAGCGGCTCGCCTTCGACGCCGTTGACCGTGTAGGTGAGGGACTGAATTCCCTGTGGGTCGATCACGTTGCCGGCCACATTGATCCACCGTTGTGGCACCCCAAGGTCGTGCCGTTGTTCGTCACCGCCCCACACCGTGATGACGGGAGCGTCGCCGCCGACGAGTTCGAAGTGCGCGGTGATTTCGTTGGCCTGTCGGGTGGGAAGGGCGACCGGGTTCGTGGCGTTTTCAACCATGCCGGTCCAGCCGGTAAACGCCCAGCCGCTGGCCGGGATGGCGCGGAGGAAGATTTCACCTTCGATGACCTCACCAGTGCGGCGGGAGACCCATCCTTCGCCATCGACGTTGATCGTGAACATCTCGCCAATGGGGGGAATCGGCTCGAACGTTGCCGTCACCGTGACATCGGTATCGGGGTGGATCTCTGTCTTTGGATCGATTCCTGTCGCGGCGCCCGACCAGGCGACGAACTGCGAACCGAGAGCGGGTTCGGCTTCAAGGCGTACCGGACGGCCCGGTCGCACATCGTCGTTGTCGCGCGTGACGGAACCATCGCCGACCACGTCGATCGTCACCACGACACGGGCGTCGAGACCAGCTTCAAACGGGGAGTCGATCGCGCCGACGCCGTCTAACTCAGCCTCGGGCGTGGAGCACGCGGCGGCGACTAAGGCCGGAACCATGAGGAGGGCAACCCATTTCACTCGCATATCACTCCTCGTCCGCTGTCTCGCCGCTAGTTGTACCGCGTAAGCGATCCTTCAGGGCACCGCCCACCACGCGCGCCCGCTTCATCGTACGGGCGGGAGCGATGATGCCGAGGCAGAGCAAGCGGTCGAGAAGCGGAATCGGCAGCCGCGTTGCGGAGCGGTGATATTCGAGCAGAAGGCGGCTGCGGTCGCTGAGCTTCGAGACTCGCCCGCGAGGGTCGAACCAGGCTTGCACTTCTTCCCGACTCTTGGCTGCTTCTCGTGATGACTGTTCGTGCATGCGGCGCCGAAAGCCAACCTCGGGCACTTCGACCGTGCGGCCGAGCATCGCCATCTCCGAGAGCAGCACATAGTCAGAACCAGCGAAGGAGTCGATGAGTCGAGTCTGGTCGAGGGCACTGCGCCGCATCACACCCAACACGGGGCTGGCCAGATTGAGCTCATGCAGCGCTCGTGCCAGTCGAAATGCCGGTCGACGAGACGTCAGTACGAACTCATCAGTATCGGGGCCCACGAGCTTGCTCTCGGAGTCGATGAAGACCGCGCGGTTGTAGGCGAGCACGGTTTTGGGACCCGCGGCGTTGAGGGCCGCCACACATTGGCGAAGCGCATCGGGTTCGCGCTCGTCGTCATGGGGACTCCAGCAGAAATACGGAGCGGAGGTGGCCTCAACTAGCCGGTTGAAGTTCCAGGCCGCGCCCAGATTCTCCTGTGCGGGGAGCACGCGCACCCGATCATCGCGAGCCGCGAAGGACCGGGCGATCTCCAGACTGGCATCGGTCGACTTGTTGTCGGCGACCACGATCTCGATGTCGGTGAGAGTTTGGGCCAGCAGGGAGTCGAGGCAACGTTCGAGAAACTGCTCGCCGTTGTAAACGGGTACACCAATACTGCAAGCCGGACTCATCGGAGACCCATCGGTCAGCCCCGCACCTTTTCCAGCCCGCTGGTTGCATAACCGCGGGCGGTGGGATCAACCGCGACAAGGGCGAGACCGGCGACGACCGTACCGGTCGTGCCCGTGATCAAGAGACGGATGAATGGCGCGTCGATCGCCGAGACGCCGACCCAGTTCGCTCCAGCCACAACACCGAACGCGACGAGTCCCGCCACGATTGGTCGACCCAGGGGCTCCATCAGACGGCGAAGGGTGATGCCCGTGTGTTTGCTCACGACGACGAGGCCGGAGATGCCGCCCACGAGTGCGAACACGCCCACGTTCGCGGCCGCGATTGCGATGAGCTGGCGTTCGATGGTGTCGTCCTCAAAGGTGAACCCGATCACGGTCAGAGAACTCAATGCCACGATGGCGATTCCCCACACCCAACCGGCCAGCCGGAACGGATGCCCCAAGGCCGCAAGCGTCGGCGGAACCACGAGGGTGGCGACGGAGGCAACGCCATAGACGCAGAGAAGGAGGAGGGCAGGGGTAGCGGGCTCCCACTCCTCGCCGACCGTGGAAAGAAGATCAGGGCCCGCTCCGGCCACAACACCCATCACCGGGATGAGCATGATGGACGCGGTGCGAAGGGTGTCGAGCAACGATTCCGCGAATGCCTCTCGATCGTCTTGTAGTCGAGACAACACCGAGAACGCCACGTTCTGCAGCGGGTTGACGACCAACTCGATCACGGAATAGACGATGCGCCACGCGAATCGGTAGAGGCCCACTGATGTGGTGCCGAAGTACCGGCCAACGATGAGGGCTTCGCCGCGGGTGAGCGCAAACACGCCCGCGGCGCCCATGAACGTGCCGATGCTGAACGAAAGCAGCTCGCGGGCATGACGCTTCGAGAAACGCCATCGTGGCCGCCAGGTGCTGACCGACCAGAGCACGATTAACTCAGCGCCAGCATTGGCGAGCTGTTCGTAGACAAGGGCCCACACGCCGGCACCCATGAGCGCAGCGGTGATTCCCACAACACCGCTCACGGCCAGGGCGAGGTTGCCACGGATCGCGAGGGACTTGTAGTCGAGTTCGCGTTTGAGCACGGCCTCCTGCACGACCGTGAGTGCCCGGAAGGGAATCAGGAGCGACAGCACAATCACGATGAGTTCGAGATCGGGTTCGCGTTGGAAGTCGGCCCACAAGCCGGCGCCCGCGATGGCACCCATAGTGAGCACGGTCGAGAGCCCGATCAACATCCAGAAACCCGAGTCCAGGTGGGAAGACTCGAGATTTTGGCGCTGGATGATCGCCGTGCCCATGCCCTGGTCGAGCAAGATCTGCACGAGCATCACGTAGACCAGCGCGAGGGCCAAGAGACCGAACGCTTCCGGCCCCAACAGCGCCGCGAGGATGAGCTGCATCACGATGCGCAGCACCGACTGGCCGCCGGTCATCACGAACGACCAGATCGTGGCGCCCTTCCGCTTCTCCGCCAACTCTTCGGTGGTCAGATCACGCTGCTCTGGGCCCGCGGTGGACTCCTCGTCTGGGCCCGCGGTGGACTCCTCGTCTGGGCCCGCGGTGGACTCCTCGTCTGGGCCCGCGGTGGACTCCTCGTCTGGGCCCGCGGTGGACTCCTCGTCCATGGGCTAGCCCTCGATCGGGCGAATGGTGATGGATTCGAACACGATGTCCCATCGGTGCGCGACCAGCGCGAGTGAGCCTCCGCTGCGGGCGCCGACGTTGAGGTGTTCGACCGTCCAGTTGTCTGGCTCCGGGTCTCCGTCGATCCAGAGCTTCAATCGGACCTCGGCGCCGTCTCGCACGGTTTGGGCGCTGGCCCGCATTCGATACCGAACGCCCGGCACCATAGTGATGACGCCAGTGTTGGAGATGAACTCGGTTTCGTTGCGCACCCCGGCCACCGTGATGCCGCCGTCGCCTTGGCCGAACCCGACGCCTCCGGCGGTCCGCAGGATTTCGTTGCTGGCCGCGGACACGGGGTCAAAGCCGCGCCAGCCCAGGTACACGCCGGCCCAGGGGAGCACCGGCTCAGGGTCGACGGCCGGCACTACCGCGCCGGGCACGAACGCGAACTCGACCTCATAGTCGGACCACGATTGGTCGCCGATCAGGATGATCCGCTGGGGACCGACCTCGAGCGGAGTGATGCCGCCCGGCACCTGCTTCCAGCCGCCGTTGGCGATCTGGGCGAGCGTGTCGAGGTCTTCCTCGCCCCAGAATACGGTCTTGTCCGGGCCGAAATCTTGTGACCCGAGGAGTTCAAGGTCCAGGAGAACGCTGTTCGCAGCGCCCGGTGTGATCTCGAGAGTTTCGGTGCCATCGTCGGCGGTGATTGTCTCCGCGACACCGGTCTCCCGCGCCTCGATCTCCATCGTGGTGCCGGTCGAACTGATCCGGTTCTGTTCGAGCTCAATGCTGAACTCGCCGGGGTCGATCACTCGCGTACTGGCGGGGTTCGGAATCAGGTCAGTCCATTCCCCGCGGTCGAGACGCCAGCGCACGTCGTAGCTGCCCGTCGGCGAACGAACGATGCCGGTGATGCTCGCCGTGGGTTGCGGATCGCCCGTCAAACCAAACGTGCGATCGCGTCCGCCGTAGATCTCGATGATCGGGAATTCCGGCGGTGCGTAGATGTGGTTCTCGATACGCCCACTCGACTGGTTTCCCGAAGCATCAGTCGAGATCACGTCGAACTCGTAGACCGTATTGACCACGGCACTGTCGAAGACCACGCGATGGTCGTGGGCGAGGGGAGAGGTGAGGTCGCTCACGATCTCGTCTTCGCTCCACACCCGAACGATGCCTTCGGTCGCCTCGTCGGTGGTCCAAGCGAAGGCGATGCCGTCTCCGATGTTGTCCGCCACTTCGCCCTGAAGGAGGGGGCGGATCTGATCGATCGCGTTGGGAATCACGGGTTCGCCGGCGCTCTCCACGACCTCGATATTGATGAAGCTCGCTTGCCCCTGAGCGAAACGGCTGGTGACGAACGGTCCGTAGCTCTTCACGATCATCGGATGCACGAACGAGGTGACGAGATTGGCCTCACCGGCGGCGTTCACGATGAAGACAGTCCAGAGATCGCCGTCGCGGCGAATCTGCATGTCGTACGGAACGGTCACCTCGACGAGCTCGTTGGCGTGAACGATCGGTTGCGACCGGGTAGACGACGCCGCGTAGAGCCGGCGGGTTTCACCGTCGGTTGAACCAATCACATCGATGCGGAGAAAATCGAACTCATTGTTGCTGAACACAAGGCCCTGTGCCTCATACGCGGCCGTTGGCACCGTGCCGAAGGTGGTGCGTAGAACGAAGTTGGTGTTCGGAGCGGGGCGACTGAGGTGCAGCGAGTCGTGCCTCCGCCAGGTATCGGCCGCGATGTCGCCCGACGCCCGGAGCCGAAGGGTGCTGTTCTCGACGGTCGCCAGACCACGACCAGCAGTAGAGACAACGCTCCAGCCGGCGGTGCCGAGGTTGCTGGTGTCGAATCCGTCGGATTGCCACTGAGCGGGAGCAGCTTCGTCTCCCTGGCCAGCAGCCGCGGCAGGGATCGCGAGGAGGAGAGCAACCACAGCCGCGCTGGCGCGGCGGTAGTGTCGGCTTTTGTGCGGCACCGGGTCGACGATACCAGTGGGTCCCTGACACCTCGGCGCAGGTGTCTCTCAACCCCGTGGCGCGTGCGTCCCTCAATCCGACGGCGCGTACGTCCCTCAACCCGACGGCGCGGACGCCGATGCGAAACGTGATGAACATGCCTCCGAACACGGGACAGAGTCCCGTCGCCATCCTGGGTGCTTCGGCGGACACAGGAAATCTTGGCGTCTCTGCCCTCCACGAGTCACTCGTGGGTGGCATCCATGCGGCCGACGAAGGCCGCACCGTCGTGGTCTTCGACAACGGTCTCGGCCGCCGTCGAGATCCTCGATCGGGTGTTGATCTTGTCGGTCTGCGCCTTTCTCGCCGCTACTACCGACCGGAGTCACTACGAACGAACCAGTGGGCCTGGCGGTTTCTTCGTCGCCGACTGCTCGTCGCCAAGACGATGGCCGACGCGGGCGTCGCACTCGACATCTCCGGTGGCGATTCGTTCACCGACCTCTATGGGGATCATCGGTGGAATCTTGTCACCGGCTGGAAGTCGCTGTGTCTCTCAATGGGCACGCCGCTCGTGTTGGCCCCGCAAACCTACGGACCGTTCGATGACGCGGGTCGACGAGCAGAGGCGGCTGAACTTATTCGGGCCGCTCACCAGGCGTGGGCGCGAGACGCCGACGGACTCGCGGCGCTGAAGGATCTACTCGGCGCTGATTTCGACCCCGCCCGTCACCGTGAAGGCGTTGACGTTGCCTTCTCTCTTCCGGTCGGTGAGGCAAAGCCCATGCCCGAGCCGGGTCGTATTCGCGTGGCCGTCAACATCAGCGGTCTCGTCCTTGATGATCCAGAGAGCCGGCATCGGTTTGGCATAGCGGTCGACTACGGCGCAGTTATCCGGCGCGTCTTACGTGGCCTGCTCGCCGACGACGCGGTTGAAGTCCTTTTGCTCGCTCACGTTCGCAGCCGGCTGGGGATGCTCGATGGCGACGATCATGCGTGCCGCCGTCTTGAGTCGGAGTTCGCCGAAGAGTTTCCCGGCCGCGTGAGTGTGCTTGAGCCAGAGACGGCCGGCGATGCGAAGGCTTGGGTGCAGACCTGCGACTGGCTCGTCGGCACCCGAATGCACGCAACAATCGCCGCGCTCTCTTCCGGTGTTCCCGCGGCGACGATCGCTTATAGCCACAAGGCCGCGGGCGTGTTTGCCTCGGTCGGACAGGGTGACGCCGTCGTCGACGCCCGTTCGGTCACCGATGACGACTGTGTGGATCGAACGCTGGAGCTCTTCGCTCAGCGAGATGCTCGCCGGACTGATCTGCGGGCGGCGATTGTTCCTGTTGTTGGTCGAGCCAAATCCCAGATCGCGGAGATGCTCAGATGATTGCCGGACCGCGCATTCGCTCGATTATGGACGTTGCCGAGAAACATCTCTGCACCGGTTGCGGGGTGTGTGAATACCTTCAACCCGACGACATCGCGATGGTTGATGATCTCGACCGAGGTCGGCGCCCGATGATGCGTCCCGGCCGAGAAGACGCCGACACAAAGTTTGCGTTGAAGGCCTGTCCGGGCGCCGGGCTCGAACACGGACCCACACCCGCGGCGGCGATCGACGAGCTTGTCGAAGGTTGGGGGCCCGTTCTTCAGCTTTGGGAAGGCGCGGCCGCGGACGACGAGATTCGTCTCGCGGGATCCAGTGGGGGAGCGGCCAGCGCACTTGCCCTTCATGGTCTGCAACACGGCGGCGCTGCTGGTGTGCTCCACATCGCCGCCCGTGACGACATTCCTTGGCTCAACCGCACCCAGCTCTCGACCACCCGTGATCAGCTCCTCGCCGCCACCGGCAGCCGCTACGCACCGGCGTCACCGTGTGATGGCCTTGATCTCGTCGAATCGGCCGATGGTCCGTGTGTGATGATCGGCAAGCCGTGTGATGTTGCGGCGGCGCGATCGGCCATGGCCCTTCGACCGGAACTCGCCGACAAGCTGATGATCACGATTGGCATCTTTTGTGCCGGTGCGCCTTCAACCAATGGCTCACTGAAGTGGGTCGAGAAGGTCAGTGGCGCCTCCCGAGAAGACATCACCTCGCTGCGTTATCGCGGCAATGGATGGCCGGGTGAGGCAGTCGTCGAGATTCGGACCGGGTCCACCGCGAAGACAGACCGTGCCGCAGAGAGCTACGCCGATTCGTGGGACTTCTTGCAAGCGCATCGCCAATGGCGGTGTTATGTGTGCGCCGATCACACGGGTGAGTTCGCCGACATCTCCGTGGGCGACCCCTGGTATCGGCCCACCGATGGTGACCCCGGTCGATCTCTCGTGATGGCTCGTACGGAGCGAGGCCGCCAATTCATCCTCGATGCGATTACGTCGGGCACGCTGGCTCTCGAAGATTGTGACGCCGAAATCCTTCCCGCCTCGCAGCCGAATCTCCTCGAGACTCGCGGGGCAACGTTTGGTCGGATCGTCGCCCTCCGAGCGATCGGCGTGGCCACGCCGCGCTATCGCAACATGGCCACGGCGTCTTTGTGGCGTTCGGAACTTACGCGGAAGGCTCGGGCCCAATCGATCTACGGCACGATCAAACGCGCCTTCACGAAGAAGCTGTATCGCCGCCGAGCGGTCGAGCCCTACGAACCGGTCTCGTGAAGCCGGTCGGCGACATCCTCGATGGTGAGGAGCCGGCAGCCGTCGAGCGAACGCACATGGTCGACAAACTCCAGGAGTGCGGCGGTTTTCGCGTCTCGTTCGGATTCGACCCAGCATTGATGGTGCAGCATCACACCGACGACATTGCTGGCCGAGCGGCCCGCGTCGAACTGCGCCACCAGGTCGTTGGTGTTGCGGGTGACCCGCGTTCCCGTCTGGTCCATGTCGACGTTGACGGCAACCGACAGCTCACGCAGACCCGACGGGCCCCGACCGGGATGACGAGAGATGGCGCGGCCCCTGATGTCGACTCGCCCGAGCATGCGGCCCGCGGCATACACCACACGAGCGGGCAACGACGACCGAAAGCCAGCCGAGATGATGTCGAAACCCTCGGCCGCGAGCGCATCGAGCGTGTCCGCGTCGTAGGCGTGGTTCGGTGGCGTAAACACGCGCCCGTCATGGGCCGGTCCGAACAATTCGCTGAGCCGGTCGCGACCGCTACGAATCCACTCGCGCTGCGACGACGGTGCCGGGTGGCCCGAGAATTCTGCCGGTGTTGTGGTGCCATCGACGATGGCCTCGTGCCGCCAGCCGTGTTGGTTGAATCGGATGAGGTCGGGGGCACCCCGGCGCAACGCCACGAGGTCGGCAACGGCGTCGCCGGTGATCGCGGCGGGGATCAGTTGATAGTTGACCGGCACGTCTCGCTCGGCCAGTACGGTCGCCACGTGGCGAGCGGTGTCATCAAGGGCGACGAGGTCGTCGTCACGGAAGAAGACGAGCGTCTCGGGAGCAGCCATGCCTGACGGTAACCCCACACCAGATGGTGTCGTGGTCTTTGGTGGAATCGACTGGTGGTACCACAACGCGGGCCACAGCGATGTCCAGATCGCGAAGCAGCTCGCCAAGGATCACAAGGTCCTGTGGGTGAACTCGATCGGCATGCGGGCGCCCATGCCGGGAAAGACCGATCTTGTCGTCACTCGTTATCTCCGCAAGCTGAAGTCGACGCTGCGCACGGTCCGCACCGACGACACAGGCATCAAGGTGATGAGCCCGATCTTTCTTCCCGCCTATTCCGAAGCGGCGATTCGACGAAACGGCGCGCTCATCAACGCGGAGGTGCGGCTGGTGCTGAAAACGATGGGCATCAAGAATCCTGCTGCGTTCATCACGGTGCCCACGGCGGTCGACGCCGTCCTCGGTCGTGACTACACGCGGGTGATCTTCAACCGGTCCGATGTCTTCTCAGCCTTCCCTGACGTCGACAGCGAAACGATCGGCAAGGCCGAACGGCGGTTGCTGCATGAGGCCGACGAAGTCATGTTCGTCAACCACGGCTTGATGGAGCTTGAAGCGCCTGAGACCAAGGCGCACCGTTTCCTCGGCCATGGCGTGGATGTCGACCATTTCAGCACCGCTCGTCCGCTCGGCGGACCACCCGGCACCCCGCCGGCCACGTTGGCGGACCTGCCCCGGCCCTTGATCGGCTTCTACGGCGCCCTCGACGACTACACAGTGGATCTCGACCTCTTCGTGCAGGTGGCAAACCGACTGCCCGATGCATCGGTCGTTGTGCTCGGCCCCAAACAGATGGACGTCAGCGCGCTTGATGCCGCGCCAAACATTCACTATCTCGGGCCGATTCCGTATCCCGAACTGCCCGCCTACGCAGCGGAATTTGATGTCGGGCTGATGCCTTGGCTCCAGACCGAATGGATCGAGCGGTGCAACCCGATCAAGCTGAAGGAATACCTGACCCTTGGTTTCCCGGTCGTGAGCACGCCGTTCCCTGAACTCGAGCCGTATCGCGACTTCGTCACCGCGGCAGCGCCCGCAGACTTCGCGGAAGCGGTCGCCGCTGCGGTTGACGCCGGGCCGCATGATCCAGCCAATGTGGCTGCTCGGCGTGACCTCATGGGCCACAGCACGTGGGGCGCCATCAGCGACCAGGTGAAACAGGCCCTAAAGTTGCCCTAAGTTCGCTTGCGGGATAGCATGTGAATTGATTCACGAGCGGCAATGGAGGGGGACGCCATGGAACGGAATTCGCAGCGCGATCTCCACCAAGCTTTCTGGCAGTCCAGTGGCGGCTTCGACCTCGTACTTGGCCCCGTGATCTTGTCGCTGGGCGGCCTACTGCTCGATCGATGGATCGGAACCACACCGATCCTCATGATCGTCTGTTTGATCCTCGGCGCCGTTGGCGCGTCGATCAAGGTCTATTTCGACTGGAAAAACGGCATGGCCAAGGCCGAAGCCGATCGAGATATCCTCCTCGCCGAAGCCGCACAGCTGCGCGAGCAGACTCGTCTGCAGGCGGAGCGCAATTCCCGCGAGTCCGGGGCCGTGTCCTGATGGGATTTCCCACCAACACTGCGCCCAACGCACTGAATCAGCCCCTCGTCGGGCCGTCGCCTGCGGTTGCGGTTGCTCGCGATCTTGCCCGTCGAGGCACGATGGTTGCGCCGATTGCGATCGGCATTGGCGCCGCGTTTTGGGGCACCGACGGGGCAATCTCGGTCGGCCTGGGCCTCGCCATCGTGGTGGTTAACTTCCTCTTTGCGGCTGCCATCATGGGCTGGGCCGCTCGTATTTCGCTGGCCATTATGGCCGCCGCGTCGATGTTCGGATTTCTCATCCGACTCGGCCTCATCACGATCGCCGTGCTACTTGTACGGGACGAGCCGTGGGTCGAACTGGTCCCCCTCGGAATATCTCTGATCATTTCTCACCTCGGATTGCTGTTCTGGGAGATGCGTTTCGTGTCAGCGTCGCTAGCCTTCCCCGGGCTTAAGCCGCCGCCGAATGAACGTCGCATCGTGGAGCAGCCTCAAGTGAGTGACGTACAGCAACAGGAGCAATTGTGATTTTCGGAGCCGTGGAGTTCCCACCGATCGAGAACGTGATCGAGTGGCCAGCGTTTCTTTTTGAGGGTTCGACCTACTTCGCCTTCAACAAGATCGCGTTGATCTATGCCCTCGGCATGATCATCCCGACCGTGATCTTCTTGCTCGCCAACCGAGGTACCGGTCTCGTGCCCAGCGGTTTTCGCACGGTTGCCGAAGGCATTGTCGAATTTGTTGATGGCCAGATCATCCAGGCGGCCATCGGGCCCGACGGGCGGCGCTACCTTCCGCTCCTCACCTCGCTGTTCCTCTTCATCTTCATCGGCAACATCACCGAGGTCATCCCGTTCTTCCAGATGCCGGGCAACGCTCGTATGGCCGGCCCCCTGGTTCTCGCCCTGATCGTCTACGTCACGTGGATCTCTGTGGGCATCAAGCACAACGGCATCGGCTACATCAAGGGTCTCTTGGTGCCGCCCGGCGTTCCCGGCCCGCTGCTGCTGCTCGTCACGCCCATCGAGTTCCTCTCGAACTTCTTGATCCGCCCCTTCAGCCACGCCGTGCGACTCTTCGCCAATATGCTGGCGGGCCACATCCTTCTTGTCACCTTCTCGGTGCTTTGTATCTCGGTCTGGTCGGCGTCGCTGCTGGCCGTTGTCGAAGTCGGCACGTTCGCCGGCTTGGTCGCCTTCACCGCCTTCGAGGTCGGTGTCTCGCTGATCCAGGCTTTCGTCTTCACCATTCTCACCGCCGTGTTCATCGGCGGCGCCCTTCACCCGGCGCACTGAGTCCGCTCGAACTCTTCGAGCAATCCAAGATCTTCTAATCAACCAATAATCCAGGAGAGCACCCCAAAATGAGCACCCTGAGCCAACTTGCGGCCCTCGCCACCGAGGCGACCGGCGAAGTTGTCGAACAAACCCCAGCCGACATCAAAAACGCTTCTGCCGCCGAAGGCGCTGGTATGGCCTATGGCCTCGCCGCCATCGGTCCCGGCATTGGCATTGGCTATCTGGTCGGTCAAGCCGTCCAGGCGATGGCCCGTCAGCCCGAACAAGCTGGTCAGATTCAGACCACCATGTTCCTTGGCATTGCCTTCACCGAGGCCCTTGCCCTGATCGGCTTCGTCGTCTTCATTCTGCTGAAGTTCGTCTGAGGTAATCGACGTGAATTTCCTGTTGGTCCTCGCCGCAGAGACGGAGGAACCACCGAATCCCGTTATTCCTACGGAAAACGAGATTGTGTGGGCCGCTATCTTCTTCGTGGCGCTATGGATGCTGATGAAGTACGTGCTCCTTCCCCCGATCACTCGGGCCATGGAAGCGCGTGCCGACACCATCCAGGGTGATCGCGATGCCGCTGATGCGGCCACCGCGTCACTCGGTTCCACTCGTCGCGACTACGAGGCGTCCCTGGCCGAGGCGCGGGCGGACGCCAACGAGATCATCGCGACCGCCCGAGGTAACGCCGATACGCAGCGTGCTGCGTTGCAAGCCGAAGCCGATGCTGAAATTGCCGACCTGCGCAGAGACGCGCAAGCCGAGATTGATCAAGCCCGAACCGATGCGCTCGATGGAATGCGTGGCGATATTGCCACGCTCGCCGTTGGTGCTGCGGGTGCGGTTCTTGGCCGCAACCTCGACGCCGGTGCTCAGCAGTCCGTTATCGACCAGGCCCTTGCGGCCGACTGATCGGAAACACCAATGATTGGAATTCTCGCCTCCGAGGCGCCCAACGGTAACTTCATCCCCGGCGACGTCAATGAGCTCTACTGGGGCTCGATCTCGTTCGGCATCATCTTCGTCGTCTTCTTGATGAAGGGTGTGCCGAGGATCAAAGTGGCGATGCAAGCCCGCACGGCTCGTATTGAAGCTGAGCTCGCTGCCGCCGCTGTGCAGAAGGCCGACGCCCAAGCCGAATTGGCCACGCTCTCCGGCCAACTCGGCGACGCCGACGCCGAAGCCGCCAAGATCGTTGCCGACGCTCGTGAACAGGCCATCAAGTTGGAAGCGGATCTCCTGGTCCGTGCCAAAGCCGACATGGTCGACTCGAAGGAACGCTCCCGGATCGAAATTCTGGCCCAGCGTGAACAGGCCCTTGCCGACCTCCGCGAAGCCGTTGCCGAGCGAGCCCGCACCGCCGCTGACGCGGTTGTGCGCGACAACCTCGACGACTCCGCCACTCAGTCCGCCCTCATCGACGACTACATCAGCCAGCTCGCGGGCTGACCCGTCCCGACCCAGCAGACACACTCACCAGGAATGAAACACTCATGAGCGATACCATCGACGGATACGCAGAGGCCATCCTCGCCGTCGTGCGCGCCGAGGGCGCGAGCGGTGCGGATGACGAGATCTTCCGTTTCGCCCAAGCCCTCGAAGGCAACGACGAACTCCGAAACACCCTTTCCGACCCGTATGTGCCGGCCGAACGCCGCCAGCAGATCATTGAAGATCTGCTGAAGGGGAAGGCCTCCCACATCACCAGCGCCGCGATTTCACTCGTTGTTGGTGCCGGTCGGGCCGCCGAATTACCGGCGATCGCTCGGGCGCTTGTCGCCAAGCGTGCCGCCGCCAACGGCCAGGAAGTCGCCGAGGTTCGCTCGACGGTTGCCCTGAGTGATGATCAAAAGACCCGCCTCGCGGCCTCCCTCAAGAGCGCCACCGGCAAGGACGTCGATATCAAGGTAATCATCGATCCGTCCGTACTCGGCGGCGTCGTGACCACCATTGGCGACACCGTCATCGACGGCAGTGTCCGCAGCCGCCTCGCCCAGGTCAAAAGCCATCTCGGCTGACCGCCAGTACGCAGCAGAACGAAGCAGAGAGAAGAGACGAAATGGCTGATCTACAGATCAACACCGAAGAGATCACGGCAGCTCTCAAGGCAAACCTCGACGGTTTTGCCCCCGCGGTCGAACAGACCACGGTGGGACGCGTGCTCGAGGTTGGCGACGGTATTGCCCGTGTGTCGGGTCTCCCCGATGCGGCGGTCAACGAGATGCTTCGGTTCGAGAACGGCCTCATCGGCTTGGCTCTCAACCTTGATGAAGCATCAATCGGCGCGGTGGTGCTCGGAGATGTCGACGGCATCGAAGAAGGACAGACCGTGGTTGCCACGGGCGAGATCCTCTCCGTGCCCGTGGGCGACGGCCTCCTTGGTCGTGTCGTGAACCCGTTGGGTGAACCAATCGACGGCAAGGGTGCGCTCACCAACGTGCAGCCCCGCCGTATGGAAATCCAGGCCCCGGGCATCTTGGGCCGCAAGCCCGTGCACGAGCCGATGCAGACCGGGATCAAGTCGATCGACTCGCTCATCCCGGTTGGCCGTGGCCAGCGAGAGCTGATCATTGGTGACCGCAAGACTGGGAAAACCACGATTGCGCTCGACACCATCCTGAACCAAAAGGGTTTGGGCGTGAAGTGCATCTACGTGGCGATTGGTCAGAAGGCCTCCACCGTCGCCCAGAATGTCGCGACGCTCGAAGAGCTCGGCGCCATGGAATACACCACTGTTGTGGTTGCTCCGGCCTCCGACCCGGCTCCCTTCAAGTTCCTTGCTCCCTACGGCGGTTGCGCCATGGGCCAGCACTGGATGGAAAACGGTGAGCACTCGCTCATCATCTACGACGACCTTTCAAAGCAGGCGGAGGCCTACCGTCAGGTATCGCTGCTGCTGCGCCGCCCGCCAGGGCGCGAAGCTTTCCCGGGCGACGTGTTCTACCTCCACTCGCGTCTGCTTGAGCGGGCCGCCAAGCTGTCCGACGAGCTCGGCGCGGGGTCGCTCACCGCACTCCCGATCATCGAGACGAAGGCGGGCGACGTCTCGGCGTTCATCCCGACCAACGTGATCTCGATCACCGATGGCCAGATCTTTCTGCAGGACGACCTCTTCAAGTCCGGTATCCGTCCGGCCGTCGACGTGGGCATCTCAGTGTCTCGCGTGGGTTCGGCCGCACAGGTCAAGGCCATGAAGACCGCGACCGGCACGCTGAAGGGTGACCTCCAGCAGTTCCGTGAGCTTGAGGCCTTCGCCGCCTTCGGGTCCGATCTCGACCCGGTGTCGAAAGCACAGCTTGAGCGTGGCTACCGTCTCACCGAACTTCTCAAGCAGGGCGTCAACACGCCCTACCCGGTTGAGGAACAGGTCGTTTCAATCTTTGCTGGCACCCGCGGCTATCTCGATTCGCTGCCCGTCGAAGACGTGCTCCGGTTCGAGGCCGAAATCCTTGAGTGGTTCCGCTCCCGTCACAGCGACTTCATGGCGACGATTCGCGACACCGGCAAGATCGGCGACGAAGAGGCGTTCGAATCAGGAATTCGTGACTTCGCCGCCCAATTCACTCCTTCAGTGGTGGCGGGCGATGAGCCCGACGCCCATGATCAGGGCACGGCTACTTCGACCACGGTCGACAGTGACGTCACCCTTCCTGAAGAAGACATCACTCGAGCCGAGGGCTGAGGTAGTTCGCCGTGCCGGGTGGTAAGGAGCGCGAGCTCAAGCGACGGATCAGCAGCGTCCAAACGACGAAGCAGATCACGCGCGCCATGGAATTGATCGCCGCGACGCGCGTGGTCAAGGCAATGAACCGAGCCGACGCGGCGCGTCCCTACGCTCGCCAGATCACCTCGGTCATCGAGAACCTCGCCGCCGGCGGTGCCGAGGCAACCCACCCGCTTCTGCGGGAGGTAGATGAGGTCAAGCGAGTCGGCTTCATCGTGATGGCCGGCGATCGTGGTCTTGCGGGCGCCTACAACACGAACCCGATCCGGGCCTGTGAGCGTCAAATCGAGGCGCACAAGCTAGAGGGCAAGGACTACTCGATCTTTGCGATCGGTAAGAAGGCCAACGCCTACTACCGCTTCCGCAACTATCGCGTCGATCACTCCTATGAAGGTTTCAGCGACAATCCGTCCTACGAAGATGCCCGACGCATCGCTGATGATGTCGCCGCCGCATTCATTTCGGGTGAAGTCGATGAAGTCGAACTGATCTACACCGAGTTTCTCTCGATGGGTAACCAGAAGGTGTCGGTTCGCCGGTTCCTCCCCCTCGAAAACACCGACACGATGGCTGCGGCTGGCGGCGGCGACGCTGAGACTGCGGCCTCGTTCGAGTTCGAACCCTCCCCGGAAGCGGTGCTCGAGGCGCTCCTCCCGCGTTACATCGAAGCCCGCCTCTTTGGTGCGCTCCTCGACTGTGCGGCCTCAGAGCATGCCAACCGTCAGCGAGCGATGAAGTCCGCCACTGACAACGCGGAAGACCTCATCACGAGTCTCTCCCGCGAGATGAACACCGCCCGTCAGGCGGCGATCACCACCGAGATCATGGAAATCGTGAGTGGTGCTGAGGCCCTTGGCGCCGGCGATGACACCGCAGCGGTGGCCGCCGCGATTCTCGAACTGAACCACCCGATGGCTGCCGCGGCAGCCGGCAATACCCACCCTTCTCCGGAATCCTGACCAGGAGCACCATCCCAACATGACCGTTACCGAAAACGATCTGAAGACTGGCCGCATCGTAAGCATCGCCGGCCCCGTGGTCGACGTGGAGTTCCCTCCTGGGCACCTCCCCGAGATCAATACGCAGCTGGAGTTCGACGTCACCGTCGCAGGCGAGACCACGCGGGTCCCCGCCGAGGTTGCTCAGCAGATTGGCAACAACCGCGTCCGTGCTATCGCGATGAGGCCCACCGACGGTCTCACCCGTGGTGCGCCGGTCGACAACACCGGCCATGGCATCCAGGCGCCGGTCGGCGACGACACGCTTGGTCACATCTGGAACGTCATGGGCGACTGCCTCGACGTTGAAGGACACACCACCGCTGATCGCTGGAACATTCACCGTTCCGCTCCGTCGTTCGACTCGCTTGAGCCCTCCGCCAAGATGTTTGAAACCGGCGTGAAGGTCATCGATCTTCTCACTCCTTACAAGGAGGGCGGCAAGATCGGGCTGTTCGGTGGTGCAGGCGTGGGTAAGACCGTGCTCATCACCGAGATGATCACCCGTGTGGCCTCGAACCACGGTGGCGTATCCGTCTTCGCTGGTGTGGGCGAGCGCACCCGTGAAGGCACCGACCTTTTCATCGAAATGGGCGAGACCGTCATGGGTGACGGCGTCACCACGGTGCTCGACAAGGCTGCTCTCGTGTTCGGTCAGATGGACGAGCCGCCAGGCGTGCGCCTTCGGGTTGCGCTCTCTGGCGTGACTATGGCTGAGTACTTCCGTGACGTGCAGAACCAGGACGTGTTGCTCTTCATCGACAACATCTTCCGCTTCGTGCAGGCCGGCTCCGAGGTGTCCACCCTCCTCGGCCGTATGCCGTCCGCCGTGGGTTACCAGCCCACCCTCGCCGACGAGATGGGCGAACTTCAGGAACGCATCACCTCCACCCGAGGCAAGTCGATCACTTCGCTGCAGGCCGTATACGTGCCCGCCGATGACTACACCGACCCCGCGCCGTTCACCTCGTTTACGCACTTCGATGGCACCACGGAACTTTCCCGTGACATTGCCGCCAAGGGCATCTACCCGGCGGTTGATCCGCTGGCTTCCACCTCGACGATCCTCGATCCGCACGTTGTTGGCGAGCGTCACTACCAAACCGCTCGTCGTGTGCAGGAAGTGCTGCAGCGCTACAAGGAGCTCCAGGACATCATCGCGATTCTTGGTCTCGACGAACTCTCCGAAGAAGACCGCGTCACGGTCAACCGTGCTCGCAAGGTGGAGAAGTTCCTGTCGCAGCCAATGTTCGTGGCCAAGCAGTTCACCGGCCAGGATGGCATCTTCACGCCGATCGCCGAAACGATCGACTCGTTCGCGGCTGTCATCGATGGCGATCTCGATCACCTCCCCGAGCAGGCCTTCCACATGGTGGGCGGCGCCGAAGACGCCGAGCGCAAGGCGCATGAGCTCGAGGCCAACGCCTGATGTTTGCTGTTGAGGTCGTTTCTCCTGAGTCGGTGTCGTACACCGGTGAGGCCGAGATGGTCATCGCGCGCACTGTCGAAGGTGGCGACATAGCTTTCCAGACCGGTCACATTCCCTTCATCGGAAATCTCGCCGTCTGGTCGGTCGAGGTCGTGAAGGAAGGCGGCGAACGCGACACGTTCGCCGTCCACCGTGGTTTCGTGCAGGTCACAGGCACGCAGGTGACGATCCTCAGCGACGTCTCCGAGGCGAAGACCCAGATCGACGTCCCTCGGGCCGAAGCCGCCCGCGACGCAGCGCAGGCTGCCCTCAGTGCGAATGCTGACGACGAGGCAGCAGCCGCCGATCTCGGTCGGGCCGAGCTTCGGCTTCGCGTCGTCGCTGGCGAGTAACCGTCAGACGATCTCGAGTCCTTCGAGGTCGTCTTCCGCTTCCGGGAATGCCATGTTGAGGCCATCGAGCGCGTCGACGATGATTTCGCTGATCAACAGATTGCGAAACCACTTCCGGTTCGCCGGAATCACATACCAGGGTGCGTCGGCCGTGCTCGTTCGTTCGAGCATCACGCGGAACGCTTCCTGATAGTCGTCCCAGTGTTCGCGCTCGCGTAGATCACCGGCGTCGAACTTCCAGTTCTTGTCGGGTTCATCGAGGCGGTCCTGCAGGCGCTCTTTCTGCTCGTCCTTCGAGATGTGCAAGAAGAGCTTGATGATCGTGGTGCCTTCATCGGCGAGCAGCTGCTCGAAGTTGTTGATGTGGTCGTAACGCCGCGACCAGCGCTCCTTGGGCACGATGTCGTGAATCCGCACGACCAGCACGTCCTCGTAGTGGGAGCGATTGAAGATCGTGATTCCACCTGACTTTGGGGTGTGTTGGTGGACTCGCCAGAGATAGTCGTGAGCGAGTTCTTCGTCGGTGGGCCGTTTGAAAGATGCCACCTTCACGCCCTGGGGGTTGACCTTGTCGAAGACGTGGCGGATCGTGCCGTCCTTCCCGCCGGTGTCGGTGGCCTGAATCACCACCAGCACCTTGTGCTTGCCTTCTGCGTAGAGGACCTCCTGGAGCTCCTCAAGCCGATCGTTCAGATGGCCGGTGCGATGTTCGGCGTCGTCACGGTCAAATTCGCCCTTGTCGTTTGTGGCCCAGTCCGCGAGATCTACGGTCTGTCCCGGCGAAACACGATATTTCGAGAGATCCATCAGCAGAGCATGCTTGATCTGGCCTACAGATGTGCCGACAGTGAGAGTGGAGTCCAATCCGTTCGGGAGGTGTGTGGGTGTCCCCCGCTGAGAAAGAAGCACGCGCAACTGAGGTTGCGCTTCGATCCGAATTTGCATCAGCGATCGTCGACGCCCGGGAACGGGTGGATGCGGTCCTGACCCCGGCGTGTCCGACGCCGTCGTTCCTGCGCGCTCTCGCCGATGAGGTGCAACGAGCCGTCGATACACCCGACGCCGTGCCGTATCCCGAGTTGGCCGATGCCGACGCCTACTGGGAAGCCACCGTAAAGCCTCAGAGTCGTTCACTGCGCGACAACGTTGCGACGATCATCGAATGGCTCGAACAGCGGATCATCACCACGATGGAGGTGGCTGAGACCGACCTGAAGACACTCGTTGATGCCGCGGCCCATGACGCCGGCCCTGACCCGACCGCCCTCCGGCCCCTTGTGGCCGAAGAGGTCGAACTTCGCTGCCGTGATCTTCATCATCAGATGGCGGAGGTGCTCATGGTGCTTCCACCGAACTACGCCATCGTCGAGTCTCGTCGGATCGCCGATGAGGCAATCCGCACCCAGGCGACCAACGACGTCGAGGGGCTCAAGAGTTCGTACCTGCGTGACGCGGGCGGAGACGAGACGCACCAGGCCTTCGCCGAGCAGCAATGGTTAGAGACGTTCGCCGAACGGGTGAGCCACCGACACTCGATGCTGGCCGCTCAGGCGCCGTGGCGCCATCAGGAGTTCGCGCTCGTCGGCTACGAGCGCACCCGCGCCGAAGTAGAGCGCATCGTTGAAGACGCTGCCGCGCGGCTGCAGAGTCCGCTCACCGATATCTCGGTGTTGCTACTCGAGCGCTACGACGAGGCCGTGAACACCAACGCTTGAATCAGCCGTAGTCGACGGCGCTGAACTCGCTGAGCTTGGCGATCTGGTGATGCGCTTCAACCTTGCGCACGGTGCCGGAACGAGCGCGCATGACGAGCGAGTCGGTGTGGCAGCCATGGCGATCGAAGTGCACACCCTTGAGAAGTTCGCCATCGGTAATGCCCGTGGCGGCAAAGAAGCAGTCGTCGCTTTGAATCAAGTCGTTGACCGTGAGCACCCGGTCGAGGTCGTAGCCGGCTTCGATGGCCGCGGCGCGCTCGACTTCGTTGCGGGGCCAGAGGCGCCCGAGTTGTTCGCCGCCCATGCACTTGAGGGCGGCCGCGGTGATGACCCCCTCGGGGGTACCGCCGATGCCAAACAAGATGTCGGCGCCTGACTCAGGCCATGCAGTGGAGATGGCGCCGGCCACGTCGCCATCGGGAATCAGTCGGATACGAGCACCCGCTTCACGGACCTCGGCGATGATGTCTCCGTGACGGTCGCGGTCGAGGATGACCGCGGTGAGGTCTCGCACGGATTCGCGCTTTGCCTCCGCAACGGCATGCAAGTTCTCGGTGATCGACATATCCATGCTGATCACGCCAGCTGCTTCAGGGCCCACCGCGATCTTCTCCATATAGACACAAGGACCGGGATCGAACATCGAACCGCGCGGAGCGACTGCGATCACCGCGATGGCATTGCTGCGTCCGAGGGCGGTGAGGGTGGTTCCGTCGATTGGGTCGACGGCGATGTCGGTCTGCGGGGGTGAGCCGTCGCCGATCATTTCGCCGTTGTACAGCATTGGCGCTTCGTCCTTCTCGCCTTCGCCGATCACCACGATGCCGTCCATCGGGACGGTGTCGAGCACCACACGCATGGCATCGACGGCGGCGCCATCGGCGCCCTCTTTGTCTCCACGACCCATCCAGCGGGAGGCGGCCATGGCTGCGGCTTCGGTTACTCGCACGAGTTCGAGCGCGAGGTTGCGATCCGGGACTTCCTGATTCGTCATGGGCGGAACGGTAGTCGCCCGAACGGCGTGCCACTATGACGGCCGTGGCATTCCGCAACCGCTCCCGTAAGACCGAATCCGACCCCGTCGTCGACGACGCGCCCGAGGAGGTTCTCGCCGACGACGTCGACGGCGAGTGGCTGGCCTACGAACTTCACGCGTGGGCGTCGGAATCGCGGGCCATGCTCGCCCAACTTCTCCTCGCCGATGGGGTCACCCACTCATGGCAAGGCACCACATTGCTTGCCCACGAGTCGGTCGAAGAACAGGTCGACACGTTGCTCGAAGAGGTCGAACAGGCAGAGGCTCGGGAGATCGACCCCGACGAAGCCCAGGTGGCTTTCGAGATGGAAGGTTGGTCGGGTGAGCTGCAGGCTGCGCTGGCCGAGCGGCTCGGCAGCGTTGGTGTGCCGCATGAATTCGATGTCGACGGTGACCTGGTCTGCCACGAGGCGGATGAAGAACAGGTTGAGTTGATCATCGACGAGCTTGTCGCCCGGGCGGCAGACGAGGGCCTCGAGGAGTTGGATGGTCTCGAAGCGAACGACCTCTTGAGTGCACTGTTCGTTTCGAGCGACCGACTGCGCAAGGACGTGCACGATTCAAAGGGTGTGCTCGGGGTGCTCGAACACGGCCGTCGACTTGCGGCCACCGCGACACCATTTGGCTTTGCGGCAACCCGCTGGACCGGCTTGCGCGATGCCGCGTCCGACCTGTGTGAGCTCATCGAGTCCGAAGAGTCTGGTGACGAAGATATCAGCACGCTCGCGGCACGATTACGCGACACGCTTCACACGCTGATCTAGCGATACCGTGTTCGTATGCTGTTGGCCGAGCTCGAGGTGTACCACTCGCGGCCAATCGCACCGACGCGGCGGGTGAGCCTGGGCAACATGTCGCTTCCGGTCGACCCGGCTCCCGGTTTCGGCGGCCTCCTCCTTGGCGGCATCGCCGCGCGGTTCGTGATGGATCTCGACCCCAACGACGTTCCCGACATTGTCGCGCTCACCCATGAGCTCGAAGCCGGACGGCGAATCGCGCAGCCGCGGCTTCGGCACCGCTTCCAACACGACCGGGTGGGGCTCACTTACAGCCCGCATCGCCTTCATCGAGATGAAGAATCCGACGCCATGCGTCTTCAGTTCACGACCCACAAGGGTGCTCCTTCTCAACAGGTTCTGGGCGCGGTCTACGCCGCCGGCCAAGTCGACCGGGCGTTCCGAGGCGACGTGCTTGCCGCGGTTCGTCGCGGGCTCGCGTGGACGGGTGACATCGGTCCCGCACTGTTGGCCCATCTCGCGGGCCGAGGCAGCTCATCGCTCTCGTCGAGTGCGATGGCGGATCCGGTTGGGTGGGCAATGACCATCCTGGGCCTGTCAGCGCTCGACGAACGTCCGGAAAAGGGCGCCGTACAGCGCGGCTACCGCGTTGCGCTGATCGCCGCCCATCCCGACCATGGTGGCGACGACGACGACGCGGCTCAACGCATCGCCGATATCGGCGAGGCACGACGAATTCTGTTAGCTCGCTGATGGCTTCGTCACGCGGCCTCTAGCCTCGCCATTGTGTGGGACCGCATCGACAGCCTCGAACAAGAGCTACGTGACGTCGAGGTTCGCCTTGGCGACCCTGCGGTACAAACTGATCCAAAGCAGCTGGCCGACCTCGGTCGGCGTTTCAAGCGGCTGGCCGAGATCGTGGGTGTCGCCCAAAAGCTCCGAAGCGCGATCGAAGACCTCGAGGTTGCTCGAGAGATGCTCACCGAAGCTGAAGGTGCTGATCGTGAAGAGCTGCGCGAGGAAATTGGCTCCCTCGAGCAACAGATTATTGATGGCGAAGAGGCCGTGAAGGTTCTGCTTCTTCCTTCCGACCCGAATGCCGATCGCAACGTGATCGTGGAGATCCGCGGCGCCGCCGGCGGCGAAGAAGCGAACCTCTTCGCCCGAGACCTGTATCTCATGTACGAAGCCTTTGCGAAGCGCCAGGGTTGGAAATTCGAACTGATGTCGGCATCACATAGCGACCTCGGCGGGTTTGCCGATGTCACCGCGATGGTCAGCGGCGATGCCGTCTGGACCCGCATGAAACATGAAGCGGGCACCCACCGGGTTCAGCGGGTGCCGGTTACCGAGTCGCAGGGTCGCGTGCACACCTCATCGGCCACCCTCATTGCGCTTCCTGAAGCCGAAGAGGTCGAGGTCGATATCAACGACAACGATCTGCGTATCGATACCTATCGAGCGGGCGGGCCCGGTGGACAGTCCGTGAACACCATGGACTCCGCGGTTCGCATCACACATCTTCCCACCGGTGTCACGGTTGCCATGCAGGACGAGAAGAGCCAGCTGAAGAACAAGAACAAGGCCATGCGGGTTCTGCGTTCGCGCCTGCTGGCCCTTGAGAAGGAAAAAGCTGACGCCGAGGCCTCACACCTGCGCAAGGGTCAGGTCAGTACGGGCGATCGTTCGGAGAAGATCCGCACCTACAACTACAAAGAGAACCGTGTCACCGATCATCGCATCGGACTCACGATTCACAAGCTTGATCGAGTGCTGGCCGGCGAACTCGACGACCTCAGTGATGCCATTGTGGCCGACGAACGTCAGCGCCAACTCGAGGATGAGGACTAAGCCTTCGTGTCGGCCGATGGCACCATTGCCTGGGCAACGCTGCTGCAAGAAGCGACCGAGCGTCTTGGGGCAATGGATGCCCGACGAATCGTTGAAGAAATCACTGAGGCCGAGCCCGGTGGACTGCACCGGGTGCTCGATGACCTGGTGACCGAACGCGGGATCGCCCGCTTCGACACGATGGTGCAGCGGCGAGCCGACGGCGAACCGTTGCAGTATGTGCTCGGGCGATGGGGATTCCGCACACTTGACCTGATGGTTGATTCGCGGGTGCTCATTCCTCGACCAGAGACGGAAGTCGTCGCTGGGTTCGCGATCGATGTCGTGCAATCGCTGGCGAAGAACCGAGTCGGCGACGTGCTCGCGGCTGACCTTGGCTGTGGGTCGGGGGCTATCGCGTTGTCGATTGCGGTGGAGTGCCCCACGAGCCGCGTCTTCGCCACCGACGCCTCTACCGAAGCGCTCGTGGTTGCCCGGGCCAACCTCTCGGGGATCGGCCGGGCCGCCACCCGAGTGTCCGTGTCCGAGGGTGGGTGGTTCGAAGCGCTCCCCGAAGCCGTACGCGGCCACCTCGACGTCGTGATCTCCAATCCGCCCTATGTGGCCGATGAAGAGGTTCTGCCCGACGTCGTCGCCGACTGGGAGCCGGCCCAGGCGTTGCGGTCCGGATCCGACGGCCTCGACGATCTGCGTCACATCGTGGACGAGGCGGGCGCTTGGCTCGCGCAGCGAGGAACACTGATCCTCGAGATGGCACCCGATCAGACGGAGACCGTCGTCGAATGGTGCCGGCAACTATCGTTTGAGGCCGAGATTCGGCCTGACCTCGCGGGTCGTCCCCGAGCCGTCGTTGCTCGGAAGGAGCACTAGTGGAACCAACAGACATCCCCGATGCCGTGCAGGCCCTCGGACGCGGCGACCCGATCGTGATCCCAACCGACACTGTCTACGGGCTTGCCGCGGCGGCCGAGAACAGTGAGGCGGTAGCGGCGATCTTTGCCCTCAAGAACCGACCCGTTGACGTGAAAGTGGCCGTTCTGGTCGCCGATATTGACCAAGCGCGTGCCTATGTCGATCTGGGGCCCGCGGGCGAGCGCCTCGCCGCTCGTTATTGGCCCGGTCCGTTGACGATCGTTGCGCCTCGCCATGTGACGGGGTCGCTTGCGGCGGGCGACGACGAAACTCTCGGGGTTCGATGCCCCAACGATGAGGTGGCGCGCACACTTGCGGCCCGTGTCGGTCCACTTGCGGCCACGAGCGCAAACCTGCACGGTGTAGACACGCCAGCGCGCGCCGCAGAAGTGGCCGACCTCTTTCCCAGCGTGTCGCTAGTGATCGACGATGGCCCCCGGCCCGGCGCCGCGTCGACCGTGGTGTCAGTCGTCGGCGGGGTCGCCGTGGTCTTGCGTGAGGGCCCGATCAGCGAAGCAGATATCGCGGCGGTGGCCGAGGCCGACTCGTAAGCTCTCGACATGCGTATTGCGGTTGGATCAGATCACGCCGGATTCCTTCTCAAGGAGTCCCTCGCCAAGCACCTCGGTGACCTCGGACATGAGGTCATCCACTGCGGTACTGACTCGGACGAGCGTGTCGACTATCCCGATTTTGGCGCCGCGGTTGGCCGAGCGGTTGCCGGTGGAGAAGCCGACGGCGGATTGTGCGTTTGCGGGAGCGGTATCGGTATTGCGATGGCAGCAAACAAGATCCAGGGAATTCGGGCTGCAACCGTCTACGACGTAACCTCGGCCCGGCTGAGCCGGGAGCACAACAACGCTAACGTGATCTGTATTGGCGAGCGATTGACCGGACCGCAGGTGGCTATTGACGCCCTCGAAGCCTGGCTCGGTGCGACGTTTGCGGGCGGCCGCCACGTTGGCCGAGTCGCGAAGCTCGATGCCCTCGGCGGTGAACAAGCCTGACCGTTCTCGTGGGGAGTACGCTGCGCCGTATGCCGTGGCCCTCTGCTGAAAACGACCCTGTTCTCGACCTCATTACGCAGGAAGAGACGCGCCAGAACACGACGGTGCAGCTGATCGCGTCGGAGAACTTTGCGTCTCCTGCGGTGATGGCCGCGACTGGTTCCGTGCTCACGAACAAGTACAGCGAGGGGTACCCGGGCAAGCGGTACTACGGCGGCAACATGGTCGTCGACGAGATCGAAGACGAGGCTCGTCGTCGGGTATGTGCCCTCTTCGGTGCCGAGCACGCGAATGTGCAGCCCCACGCGGGTGCTGTCGCCAACATGGCCGTCTACCAAGCACTGCTCGAGCCCGGTGACACTGTTCTCGGTATGAGCCTCGATCACGGCGGCCACCTGACCCATGGCTCGCCCGTCAACTTCTCGGGCATGCTCTACGACTTCGTGTCGTACGGCGTCACGGCGAGCGACGAACGTATTGATTACGAAGACATGCGGGCCAAGGCCCATGCGGCGAAGCCGAAGATGATCGTTGCGGGCGCCACGGCGTACCCGCGCATCATCGATCCCACGCCGTTACGCGAGATCGCCGACGAGGTCGGCGCACTGCTCATGTTTGATGCCGCCCATATTGCCGGACTCATCGCGGGTGGTCAGCATCCGAATCCGTTGCCGCAGGCCGACATCATGACGTTCACCACGCACAAGACCCTTCGCGGTCCTCGTGGTGGTTGCATCCTCAGTCGTGAAGAGTTCGGCGCCAAGATCGACAAGGCCATCTTCCCGGGGATCCAGGGCGGACCGCTCGAACATGTCATCGCGGCGAAGGCCATCGCGTTCGGTGAAGCCGCCACCCCGGAATTCAGCGACTATGCCGCCGCGATCGTGGCCAATGCCCAGGCGCTCGCCGAGGCCCTCGCCAGCCACGGTTTCCGCCTCGTCAGCGGCGGCACGGACAACCATCTTCTTCTGGTGGATCTCCGTAGCTTCGATGAGGACCTCACCGGGAAGGAAGCGCAGGCCGTTCTCGACGACGCCGGCGTCAGCCTGAACAAGAACACCGTCCCCGACGATCCTCGTTCGCCCTTTGTCACCTCTGGCGTCCGAATCGGTACACCGGCCGTGACCACCCAGGGCATGGGCCCGGCGGATATGGCCACGATTGCCGAGCTCATCGCTCGGGCGCTACGTGACCGCAACGATGCGGCGGCGGTTGCGGCAGTGAAGGCCGACGCGGCCACGCTGTGCAGCGCATTCCCGCCGTATCCCGAACTCGGAGCCTGACGGCTGCCCGCACTCTCCGCCTACCTCGTGGTCGGCGCCACTGCGGCGCTGGTGACGTTCTTCGCGGTCCCAATTGTACGGCGACTGTCGATTCGTATCGGCGCGATCGCTGCTCCCGACGAACGCCACGTCCATCTCGTCCCCACGCCACGTGGCGGGGGAGCGGCGATGATGGTGGGGCTCATTGGCGCGTTCATCGCGGCGTCGTTCCTCGACGAGTTCTCCGGCGTGATGGCGGCGCGCACCGAGATGCTTGGTGTGCTCGTCGCGGCGGGCATCATCTGGAGCGTCGGGTTCATCGACGATGTTCGCGAGATATCTGCGCCGGCCAAGATCGCCGGAATGGTGTTAGCGGGCTCCGTCATGTCGCTCACCGGCGTGTCGATTCTGTTTTTCCGGGTGCCGTTCTTCGATCTCCTCTTCTTATCGGCTGACTGGTCCGCCCTTGTCACCGTGGTCTGGGTGGTTGGTATGGCGAATGTGGTCAACCTGATCGACGGGCTCGATGGTCTGGCCGGTGGCATCGTGGCGATCGCGTCAGCCACGTTTCTGCTCTACGCGCTCCAGCTGGGGAATGAGGGACTGCTCGATCCGAACAACCCTGGTGCGTTGTGGTCCTGCATCACCCTCGGCGTCTGCGTCGGCTTTCTCCCGCACAATGTCCACCCGGCCCGGATCTTTATGGGCGACGGCGGCGCGCTGCTTCTCGGACTGCTCATGGCGGCGTCGACCATGTCCGTGGGCGGCCGAACGACGGCGGAGTTCTCCGGGCAAGCCTTCTTCTTCTTTGCGCCGATCTTCATCCCGTTGGTGATTCTTGGCGTGCCGGTCTTCGACACTCTCTTCGCGATTGCCCGCCGGGCCGTCAAGCGCACCGCCGTCGCGGGCGCCGACAAGGATCACCTGCACCACCGACTGATGCGCCTCGGCCACGGACACCGACGATCGGTGTTGATCCTCTGGCTCTGGACCGCGTTGCTTTCGGCGTTTGTGCTCTACCCGACCTATACCGGCGAGGGCGACGCGTTCGTGCCAATCGGTGTGGCCGCGCTTCTCCTCGGGCTTTTCTCGATGTTTCATCCCCGCTGGCGGGGGGCGGTCGCCGAAGTCGATGAAGCAGAGCTCGACGCGATCGAGGCGCTCAACGGCCGGGTCAAATCATCTCGACGGGGACGCCGGGCGACACCTTAAATTCGTCGACCATCCGGGTGATGTCGTCGTTGTGTAGCCGAATACATCCGGCCGACACATTGGTGCCGAGAGTCTCGGGATCGTTGGTGCCGTGGATTCCGAGCTGCCCCGGGCCGCCGTTGAAGGTGACGAATGTGTCCGAAAAGCCGGAGAGGCCATACGCAAAAGCGCCATAAACGCTGTTCGGCGTGACCGGCTTGAGAAGTTCGGTCGTGTAGTAGACGCCGAGTGGCGTGGGTGCGTTGTCGCGGGCGACGCCGACGGTCGTTTCGAAGATCACCTGATCGTGGGAGAAGAGGGTGAGTCGGAATTCGTCGAGGTTCACGTCAATGCGGTGATTGTGGCGCAGCAGGTTGACATCGCCCTGCCGGATCCAGCCGAAACTGCCGTTGGGTCGTGTGGGGATCAGGACCCGGTAGAAGTCGCCGCCGTCATAGTCCTCGACGAGAAAGCGGAGGTGGTCGCCGGACTCGATCGGGTTCGAGAACGTCCATGCCGTCGGCCCGCCGGGTGTCTCGGCAACATCAATCGACGTCACTCCTGGTCGAGCGAGCGCCACGAACGACAGGCCAACGCGGTCGTCGGCCGGTTCGACACTGTCGATCAGCGCCTGCATCGGCGTGATTGGTCGCGTGCCGGTGGTGGCCACTGAGTCGGGGATGGCTTCGACGGTCGCTCCAGGGGCGCCGGTGACACCGGGCTGGAGCGGAACATCGAGTCCCTCGTAAGGCTCGAGTAGGTCGCGTTCAGGTGCGGCGCACGCGGCGACACCGAGCGCGCTGGCACCGAGGAGAAAGGCTCGTCGATCCATCGCCATGACGGTACCTCTCAGCGGTCCTCTGGGTTGATCTCCTCGAGTTCAAGACCCGCGGTTTCGGGATATCGACGTAGAACGAGCCAAGCGACAATCAATGGGCCCGCGGCGAGGATGGCGACGGCGGGGCCGATTTCTCCCATCTGCTCGGAAACCAAGCCAACAAAGATCAGACCGATCGCACTGCCCGCCACACCGAGCGTGACGATGATGCCGTTGGCCCGGCCTCGGTCATGGGTGCCGAAGAGTTCAGGCCCGAAGACGGCGAGGGCGGGGACAGCGATGCCGCCGATGATGAGCCCGAAGAAGGTGGTGAGCCAGAGCGTGGGTCCGTCCACGAAGTACGCCGTTGCGGAGAGAAGTGTTCCGGCGGTGAGGCCGATCGCGCCGATGCGTTTACGGCCGTGGGCCTCCGAGAGATAGCCGCCGACGAGGACACCGATTCCCGAAGGGGTCGATGTCAGGACGGTGAAGACTGTGATGAGCGTGGCGTCGAAACCCCGTTCGTCCTTCAAGAAGTCGTTCTGGAAGCTCGATGCGGGAGCGAAGTACATCGCCGCCAGGAAGGCGGAGACGCCGAGGAGAATCATTCGACCGCGTCGGCGGGCCCGTTCTTCCTCTGTCGGTGCGGGTGGTGGCGCGTCGCGGGCTTCGGTGAACCGCGTCGTCTCCGGCAACCGTCGACCAACCCAGAGGACAACAATCGTGCCCAGTCCCGCGATGAGGTAGATCGCTCGCCAGCCCCGAACGTCGAGATCGGCGAGGGGAAGAACCCATACGGCCATGCCCGCGCCGAGCCCCGCGCTCATGACGAGCACCGAGGCAGCCCAGGCCCGACTGCGGCTCGGCATCTCCTCGACGGCGATGATCGCGATGAGGATCCCCATCGCGGTGGACAGCCCTCGGGCGATCAGCTGGGTGCCGCCCAGCGTCCAGATGTCGGGAGCGAGGCCGCCCAAGAACGTGAACACACAACTACCGACGCCGACGGCCACCAGCATTGCTCTGCGGCCGCGGCGGTCGGCCAGCGTCACCGCGACCAGGCTGAAGAGGACGCCCACCCGCACGATGCCGAGCACCCATCCTTGGGCTTCATTTCCGTGACCGAATTCGTCGGTGGCGAACGTGAGTGTTTGCGTGAGGACAGTGCCGAGGTATCCGTCGATGATCTGTACGGCGGCGAGGAGGCCCAGCACTCGGGCGGCTTGCGCATCGAGGCGGTCGGGGGGCGCCCACCAGTAGCCGTAGGTGTCGCGGCGGCGCTTCAACGCCCGTCGGATAACGATGCCGAAGAGCCAACCCCACACCGGGATCGCGAGCCGATAATTCGTAGTTTGCTCCGCGGCCCAACCGTCATCAGTGCGGCGAACCTCGATCGAGCGCTCGTACTCTCGGAACGGGCCACCGGCGAGGGTGAACCGGTCGTCGCCGTGCGCTACTTCCGCGACGATGTCGGCGCGGGGGGTGCGAAGGTCGGCGAGGGTCGCGTCGTCACAGACGATCTCCTCGACGATGGTGCGACGACGGCTCACGGCTGGTGATCGTACGCCTGGCTCGCTCATGGCGCGCGTCGTCGCGTATCCTTCTCGGCGTGCAACTGCTAGACGATCCGAGGGCCGAACACCTCTCGGCCTCCGCCCGCCGCTTGCTGCGTCGACCCCGGCCTCGCTTTCGTGGCGTGCTCCACCGGTGGGCCGCAGTCGCGTCGGTTCTCGCTGGTGTGGTGCTGGTCGTAGGCGCCGATGGACAACGCGCCACCCTGGCGATGGTGATCTTGTCGATCGGCAATACGTCGATGCTTGGTGTGAGTGCGATCGTGCATCTTCGCGATTGGCCGATCGAACGCGTCGAGTTGATGGTTCGACTCGACCACAACGCGATCTTTCTTATGTTTGCGACGACGGCGACGCCGATCGCAATGCTGGGCCTTGAAGGGCCTGTGAGTGCCTGGCTGCTCGTCGTGGCATGGACCGGTGCGATCCTTGGGATCTTGGCCGAGTGGACGCCGATCCACCCACCGACCGGCGTGATGAACGCGGCCTATCTCACCTTCGGCTGGTCGATGGTCGTCTTCGTACCGTGGATGATTTCGGCTCTCTCTGTCGGGGAAGTGGCGTTGTTGCTGGGCGGCGGCGCGGCCTACACAATTGGTTCGCTCGTGGTCGGGTCGCGGTGGCCTGACCCGTGGACCGATTCGTTTGGCTATCACGAGATCTGGCACGTGTTCGTTGTGCTCGCCGTGGTGCTTCATGCCGCCATGGCCATCTCCCTAGCCTGGTGACGGACTACATGTGACCCGTCCTACATGTGACCCGTCCTATATGTGAGAGGTGTCGGGCCAGGCGTCGGCTCGAATCATCGCGTCGGCGCCGCCGTCGACGAAGATCACCGATCCGCACGCGAAACGGGCTGCGGGCGAAAGCATGAAAATGATCCAGTCGGCCATGAGTTCCGGGGTCGCCGGTTCACCGGTCGGAATCGGGAAACCCTCGAGCAGCGGGCCGAAGTCCTTGTCGTCCTTGCCGCGCTGGAACAGGGGCGTCTGTACGGGACCCGGCGCGATCACGTTGAGCGTGATGCCGTTGCCAACCCAATCCTCGGTGACGGCGGCGCGGCGACACCAGCGCGAGATCGCGAGCTTCGCGCCGCCGTAGGCGACCGCTCCATCGAAGGGTTGATCGACCGTCTCCACGATGGCAACCGCGCCCTCTTCGTCGCCGGAGAGGAATGCCTCGATCAACTCGGACGGAAGGTTTGGTGTGGTGGTGGACGAGTTCGAACCGACCTGCACCACCTGGGCCGTGCCGGAGGCGGCGAGCGCGGGCCGGAGGCCGGCCAGGAGGGCGTGGGACCCAAAGTAGTTCACCCGAGCAATGAGGTTTCCGCGTAGGGGCGGGCCGATACCAGCGGCGGTGACAAGCCCGTCGAGAGTGCCCTCGCACCGTTCGAGGACTTGTGAAACGGCGTCGTCTCGACCTTCTGTACTGGAGAGGTCGGCGATCACCTCGGCGTCTCGGAGGTCGATGCCAATGACCGTGTTTCCTGCGTTCTCCAGCTTGCGGCGTGTTGCCGCGCCGATGCCCGATGCTGATCCACTGATGGCGTAGATGCCCACGTTGTTCCGTTTCCCGAGTTGTCTGGTGCACGATGATCGTCTGCCTGCGCCAGACTGGGCAAATGGACGCACACGCACGCGCAGAAATGCTCGCGATTGAGGGTCGACGAATCCTCGAAGTGAGCATCGATCTTGATGCGGCGGTCCCGTCGTGTCCGGGTTGGGTCGCCCGCGATCTGCTCGGTCACGTCGCTGGGGCATGGCAGGCGTTCGCCGCAATCATCGACGCCGGGTCGACTGAGCCGCCCGACTTTTCGGTCTTCACCGGTGCGCCCAAAGATAACGATGCGGCCCTCCGGACGTTTGTCGAGGCACAGCTCGAAGCAATCGTCGCTGCCGTCGCGGGCGCCGATCCGGGCCAGGCCGTGTGGTCATGGAACGGCACGACGACGATGGCGTTCTACCAGCGGCGGGCATTTCACGAGAGCGTCATTCATCGGGTTGATGCCGAGCTCGCCGCCGGCGACCGCTCGCCTCTCGATGGCGCCGTTGGTATTGATGGCATTGACGAACTGTTCACCGAACTCGTGGCGACGCCGGCCACTCCGCCATCGGGCTCCTTCCATCTTCATCAGACCGATGGCGACGGGGAACTGATGCTCGAGATCGCCGATGGGTCTGTGGTTGTTCGCCATGAGCACACAAAGGGCGATGCCGCGCTGCGGGCGAGTGGAGAAGACTTGTTGCTGACGATGTGGGGTCGTCGCTCCGTCGAAGGCCTTGAACTGTTTGGTGATCGTGCCGTGGCCGACGAGTGGATTGCTCTCGCCCCGTGACCGATACCGAGACCGAAATCGAGGCGTCGGGCCCTGCTCGACGCGGGAACAACCTCGACTCGATGATGCCGGTCCTGTTGTTCTTGGTCTTCTACAACGTCGTCAACATCAAGGCGGCGGTGATCGCCTCCACTCTGTGGTCGATCAAAGCCGCGGTCGGGCGGAAACGGCGCGGCCTCGGCATCGGTGTTTGGCTGCCGGGTGTCACCATCTATCTCATTGCCCGCTCCATGGTGACGATCATGGTGGACGAGGAGATCGTCGACTTCGGCGTGAGTTCCGAAGCCGTCTATTTCGGGATTGGATTCATCACGAAGATCCTGATTGGTATTGCGCTCGCGGGCACCGTGTTTGCCGGCAAACCGTTTCTGGCGTGGATCATTCCGCGAGCGGTCCCCCTGGCCGACGACCTGGTCGCCGACCCTCGTTATCGCAAGACCATGGGCACCGCCACGATGTTCATTGTTGTGTTCGAGATCCTCACCGCGATCTGGGATATCTGGCTCTTCAACAACAGCGGCGTCAACCTCTTCGTGGTGTTTCGCTTCGGGGTGAACTTCACGCTCGGGTTCGTGGCGATTACGGGTGGGCTGATGTACATCGATCGGAAGCTCGCGCCCATCGAGTCCTACCCCGGCCTCGCCGAGCTCATGGAGAGTTCCGGTCCGCTGAGTAAGTCGTGAGCGCGGCCCACGGCCCGCTCGTGGGTATCGGCGTGGCCGACTCCGCCTGGGGTGATGAGGCGCTGATCGACGACTGCATCGTGTGCGAGGGGCGGATCGTGTCGGTCGGCCCGTCCGCCGCGTCGGTTCGCGATGCGGGATTGCCGGTCATCGTCTGCCTGTCGTCGGTGGCGGAGGTCGCTGACCATCCAATTCGTCTCTTGTTCGACGCCGGATTCCGGGTGGTGTTCGCACCTGGGTCTCACGGACTCCGCCATGAGTTACTGCTTGCCGCCGAACACCATGGCTTCACTGATGTTGAGCTTGCGGCCTGTATGGAGCGGGCGGCCGGGGCGGCCGCGCTTGGCGACGATGAGCGCGAAGTCTTGGTGGCCCAGGTCGCCGAGGGCTGGAACGCTCGGCCGGCTCGACTTGTGCATCTCGCCGAGCACGAGGTGTGGGAGCCGCAGCGCAGCAGCGGGTCGTATCTTCCTCGGGAGTGGGCGCGAGACGGCTTCATCCACCTCTCGTCGCTGCATCAACTGCTGACCCCAGCCAACAAGTTTTATCGAGGCCGTGACGACCTCGTTGCGCTCGTGGTCGACGCTCATCTACTGGGTGCAGGTGTGGTCTGGGAAGCCGGTACCGGAACCGTTGAACGGTTTCCGCACCTCTACTCGGCGCTCACCCCCGATGCTGTCCTCGCTGAAATCGAGATCGCGCCGGAGCCCGATGGGGGTTTCCTGTTGCCGCCCGCATTGATGCGGGCGGTGCGTTCACCCCTTGGCCGCTAATGCGTCGAGGGGATCGTCGCCGAACGCTCGGAGGAGGGTGCCGTAGTCGGCGCCCCGTCGCAGGTTCTGTCCGCCATCGACGGCAAAGGCCTGACCGGTGATCCACGACGACTCCGGGCCGACGAGGAATCGCACCATCTCCGCAATCTCCTCGGGCTCTCCAACGCGGCCGAGCGGGATCTGTGGGAGGTAGTCGTCGAGGAGTGGGCCACCATCGGTGATGGCGGTCATGAGTTCGGTTGCCACGATGCCGGGTTGGATGGAGTTCACCCGGATTCCGAACCGGCCCATCTCGTCGGCCATTACTCGACACAGATGGTCGAGGCCGGCCTTCGCGGCGCCGTATCCGCCCAGGCAGCGCATTGGATCCTGCCCGGCGTGTGACGAGCAGCCAACCAGCGAGCCGCCGCCGTCCTGCTTTGCCATTTGGACGGCCCCGTGCTTGAGGCAAAGGAAGGTGCCGATGTAGTTGAGTTCCATCGTGCTGCGAATCTCTTCGACGTTGGCCGTTGCGAGTGGTCCCATACCGGTCGAGCCGCCCGCGCAGGCGAAGAGCGCGTCGAGACGACCGGTGATGGACGCGGCAGAGGCGACGGCGGCGATGACGTCGTCCTCGCTTGTGACATCGGCCGCGATGTGCTGGACGGTGACGCCTTCGGCGGCGCCAGCCCGGATCCGTTCGACGGCGGCGATCAGTTTCTCTTCGGTGCGTCCGCAGATGGTGACGTGTGCGCCATCAGCGGCGAGCTTGGCCGCGGCGGCTTCACCGATGCCGCTGCCGCCGCCGGTGACGAGTGTGGCCATTCCCTGAATCGATCCCATGGGCGCCGACCCTAGACAAATCTGCTTGTGAAGCGCGACTTTTGGCTCGCTCGGCGGTCAGCGTCGGATGACGCGGGCCGGTCGCACCACGGCCCGTTCTTCGGTGCGGGAGGCGTCGAGATCGACATCGGCCTCGAGCACCCACTCGTGGTGGCCATCGGGGTCACTCAACGTCTGGGTGGCCGTCTGCGCGTCTCGGTCGAACGTGAACCACGTGCCGCTACGGGCATCGGCGTCAATGCCGATCCATTCGTGCTCTTCCCAGTATTCGGCGATGTCGTCGGCCAGTAGAGGTGTGCGCCGCGAGGCCAGTTGGGTGACGAGACGGAACATCTCGTTGCGTACGAGGACGGCGAACGCCCGCTGGTTGGCGGTGATGTCGTCGAGCTCGAACACCGGCTCGACTGCGTCATCGATTTCGTCGGGGTTCCGCATACGTTCCCACTCGTCGATGAGGCTGGAGTCGACCCGCCGAATCATCGCGCCGAGCCATTCGATGACATCCTGGAGGTCCTCGGTGAGCATCTCGACCGGAACGGTCTGGCGGAGCGTCTTGTAGACGTCGGTGAGGTAACGAAGAACCAGACCCTCGGAACGTTTCAACCCGTATCGAGCGACGAATTGATTGAACGTCTCGGCGAACTCGAGCATCTCCCGAGCCACCGCTTTTGGGCTTACTCGTTCTCGGCCAACCCACGGATGGTGGCGAGCGAAGATCTCAAACGCCGGTTCGATGAAGTCAGCCTCTGGCTTCGGCCAGGTGATTTCTTCGAGGCGGTTCATCCGCTCCTCGTACTCAACACCCTGCGACTTCAGCTCACTGATTAGGGTGTCCTTCGCCTTATCTTTCTGCGCAATGAGCACCGCCATTGGGTCATCGAGAATCGACTCCACCAGGCTCAGTACTTGGAGATAGTGATCGGGGGCTTCCCGATCGAGCGCTTCGATCGCCTCGACGACGAAGAGTGATAGTGGCTGGTTGAGCCGGAAATCGTCTTGGAGGTCAAGGTTCACGCGGACTGGATCGGTCTGGATGATTTCGGCTTCGACCAGTGACCGAAATACGGCAATGGAGCGGCGGATGTGCGCTCGCTGCGCCTTCCGCGTCTCGTGGTTGTCAGTGAGGAGTCGCTTCATGGCCGCACAGCCGTCGCCCGGACGATCGAGGACGTTGAGCATCATGGCGTGGGAGACGGCGAAGCTCGAGGTGAGGGTCTCCGGTGTGCCCTGGCTGAGGCGAGTCAAGGTGTCACCGTCCCAATGCGAGTAGCCGCGCTCCGGCGGCTTCTTCTTGACGAGCTTTTTCTTCTTTTTCGCGTCGTTCACCGCTTTGGCTTCCGCCTTCTTGTTCTCCACGACGTGTTCGGGGGCCTGCACGATCACGGAGCCCGCGACGTCGAACCCTCGTCGGCCGGCGCGCCCAGCAATCTGTTGGAAGTCGCGCACAGTTAACACCCGCACGCGCCGCCCGTCGTACTTGCAGAGCTGTGTGAAGAGCACCGTTCGGATCGGGACGTTGACGCCGACCCCGAGCGTGTCAGTGCCGCAGATGAGCTTGAGCAGGCCCTGCTGGGCGAGTTTCTCGATGAGGAGGCGGTATTTCGGTAGGAGTCCGGCGTGATGGACGCCGATTCCGGACTCGACGAATCGTTTCAGGTCTTTGCCGATCGGTGTATCGAAGCGGAAACCACCGATGGCCGCCTTGACGTTTGCCTTCTCTTCTTTGGACAACACATCGAGGCTGGTGAGGCTCTGCGCCCGAGCCGTCGCCTCCTTTTGGGTGAAGTGCACGACGTAGACGGGGGAGCGGCCGTCGCTGAGCAGCTCGCCGATCGTGTCGAGGAGCGTTGTCTCGCGATACTCGAAGTCCAATGGGACGGGCCGCTCGGCCTGGTCGACCAGAGTGACATCGCGGTTGGTTCGTTCCTGGATATCGGCGCGCAGGGATGTCGTATCGCCGAGGGTGGCCGACATCAGCAGGAACTGTGTCGAGGGCAGTTCCAAGAGTGGCACTTGCCACGCCCAGCCGCGGTCGCGGTCGGCGTAGTAGTGGAATTCGTCCATGACTACGAGATCGACGTCGCAGTCGGCGCCGTCGCGCAGTGCACGGTTGGCCATGATCTCGGCGGTACACACGATCACGGGAGCATCGGGGTTCACGCTGGCATCGCCGGTGACCATGCCGACATTGTCGGCGCCCAACTGCGCCGCCATCTCAAAGAACTTCTCGCTCACCAGCGCCTTGATCGGTGCGGTGTAGACCGCGCGCTTCCCCTGAGCGAGAGCGGCGAAGGCCCCGGCCAGCGCCACCATCGACTTGCCCGACCCGGTTGGTGTCGCCAGCACCACATGGTCGCCCGACAGCAGCGACAGGATCGCCTCTTCCTGGTGGGGGTACAGCTCGAGGTCGTGGTCGGCCGCCCACTCAAGAAACGCGAACAAGAGCGACTCGCCATCGGTGTCTTCGGGAAGGAAGTCGAAGAGGGCAGCTGTGGTCATCTGCGAGTCACGGTAGCCCTCGGCGTCGATCCAGCAACGCCCCGCCGCGCTCTCCGGCGTCGATGTTCGGTACGCAGAGCGTCGGAGAGATGCTTCCCCTTCCGCTCTGGCATCGTGTTGCCGCGAGCCTCCACCGCTTCCACCAGATCGGCGATTCGGACGGGTTCGGTGGTGCCCGCCATCACGTCCAGGACCGCGTAACACAGGAGGATGCCGTTGAGGGGTGGACTGCGAGTGAAGAAACTCATCCCGCCGAACGTATTCAGGCGGTATGACAGCCGGGGCGGGACCGGGCCTCAGCTGAGACCGGAGAAGTCGATCTGGCCCGTGGTCATGGCCGAGCTGAAGCCGTTGTCGGCCACCATGTTGTGGCCGTTCATGGCCACCGAGGCATCAGTGCCGAGCATGACGAGGGCCCGGGCAATGTCGTCAGCGGTGAGCATGGTGCCGCCACTTTGATCGACCGTCCATTGGATGACCTGTTCGGTCATCGTCTTGATGAAGTCGTCCATGAGGGGAGTGTCGATGGGGCCAGGGCAGACCGAATTGGTCCGCACGCCGAACTCGTTGAAGGACCGTACCGAGCCGTGCATCGTCCAGACCTGGGCGATCTGTTTCGAGAAGGCGTAGACGTCGACGTTGACGAGCTCGTCGTTGTCTTGGAGCCACTGGAGCGACTGGTCCCAGTCGTCGATCGCGATGAACTCTTGGATCTTGGCGAGGTTGTCGGGCCACTGCTGGCCTGCGATGGAAGCGGTGTTCACGATTGCGCCGCCGCGTGGCATTCCGGGAAGAAGCCCCTCGGTGAGTCGACGTACGCCGAGGCAATTGACTCGGACGACGAAGTCCGCAGCATGAACGCCAGCGACACCGGCGTTGTTGAACAACACATCGACACCGGAGCCGACGGCCTCGATCGCTTCGTCGATCGACGCAGGGTCCGACATGTCGGTCGGCAAGAAGCGCGTGGCGGGACCGGTCGGCTCCTTGATATCGAGCACGGTGAGGTCGGTGCAGCCGGCATCGACGAGCAGTTCGACCGCGGCGGCTCCCACGCCGGTAGTGCCGCCGGTGAGGACGACCTTCTTTCCCTCGTAGCTGAAGAGACCGCTCATGATTGCTCCTTAGGGGTGAAGGCCATGTGGGCCTCCTTGAGCCCGAACACAAATGCGTTGGGCATCTCGACGTGGGGTTCATCGGGGAGGCGCTCCAACGTCTCGACGCGGGCCACCAGTCGTTCGAAGAAGGTCTGGATCTCTAGCCGAGCGAGCGATGCGCCCATACAAAAGTGGGTGCCGAACCCGAACGCTATGTGGAGGTTCGGATCCCGGGTGACGTCGAATATCTCGGGGTTGTCGAAGTGTTTCGGGTCTCGATTTGCTGCGCCGTACGCAAGCAGAACCTGCTGGCCGGCCTTGATGGTCTGGCCGTGCATCTCGTAGTCCTGGGTGGCCACCCGAGCGAAGTTATGGATCGGAGTGACCCAACGGATGAATTCCTCGGTGGCGATCTCCATGTCGGCCCCGGCTTGGAGCTTGGCCCACTGGTCGGGGTGGTCGGCGAGGGCGAGCAACGTGCGGGCGATCACCGTTCGGGTGGTTTCCGCGCCTCCGTCGAGCAACAACAAACAGTCGGAGATGATCTGATCGAGACCAAACGGTTCTCCGCCGACTTCGCCGTCGCGATCTTTCTCGATCTCGATCCAATGGCTCATGACATCGTCGGCCGGGCAACCCTTCTTCTCCTCGTAGAGCTCGGCCGCGGCGACGGCGAAGTCCATCGCGGCAATAGCCCCGGCCTCGTCGAAGTACCGCGGGCCACCGCCCAGCGCGATCGTCGTTTCGGACCAATACTGGAGCTTGGGCCACATCTCATCGGGGAAACCGAGCAGAAGCCCGATCATCATTGCGGGCAGCGGAGCAGCGAGTTCGCCCACGATCTCGGCGCGGCCTTTCGCGAGGGCGTTGTCGAGCAGTTCGTTCACGGTGTCGAGAACGTGCTCGTCCCACCGGCGAACCGCACGAGGTGTAAATCGGCGGGAAACAAGATTGCGGCGGGCGACGTGAGTGGGATCGTCCTTCGCGATGATCGACTCGTCGGCAGGAATGTTCGGGCGGTAGCCGCCCTTCTCCTTATCGGAGTTGATGAACACCCGCTTGTTCTTCTCGATCTCCACGATGTCGTCGTATCGGGTAGCGACCCAGAGTTCGTTCACCTCGTCCCAGTGCAGCGGCGAGTTCTCGCGAAGCCACGCGTAGCGGGAGTAGGGATCGTTGACGTAAAAGTCGCCATCGAGGATGTCGAGCGGACGCGGATCAGTCAGAGCTGCCATGGTGCGTACAATAGAGACTCAACGGTCAGTCGACGTAACTCGAACCCGTCGGCATCGAACGACTCACGACCGCGATCACCGCGCCGTAGACCATCAGCAGCGAGGCAGTGAGTAGCAGGGTGGGCCGTTCTCCCAAGTCGAGACCACGCTGATCGGCGGCGAGGCCGAGGATCAACGTGCCGATCCAGACCAGTCCGCCCCAGGCAATCCCGAAGAGCGACATCACGCGGCCACGCATCTCGTCAGCGACGACCTGTTGCACAAGGGTCTGCAGAGTAGTCATCGTGCCGAAGTAGAAGAATCCCAGAACGACTTGCCAGGCGACGGCCACGATGAGCGTTCCGGACATCGCAAACCCGAAGAGGCACACGCCATACATGACCATGGAGAGCGCCCCGCGAGTGAGGCTCGGCTCACGTTTGCTGTAGCCGACATTCAAGGCACCAACGATCGCGCCGATACCCGTGGCGGCCACGATGATGCCGAAACGCCCGGCGTCCTCACCCAGGACTTCTCTCGTAAATGAGGGAATGAGTGCGGTGTGGGCGACGCCAAACACCGAGCCCACGGCCACGCTCGCGATCGCGAGGAGCGCTGGTCGTCTCTCGCGGGCGTGACGGAAGCCGAGGGCCATTTGCCCGAAGACGCTCACTGAGTCGGTGGAGATGTCGTGTGCCTCTACCCGAACGCGGGACATGAGCACGGCCGCGATTGCGGTCGCAACGGCAAACGCCGCGAAAGCAATATGGAAGTTCTGGGCCGCAATGATTCCCGCCGCCAGGATTGGGCCGGCGACACGCGTCATATTCTGGACGGCCGCTTGCATCGAGATCGCGCTTGGGACGTCTTCCGGCGTCACGCTGTTGACGATCAGCGCACCAGCTGACGGGCCAATAAAGGAGAAGCTCGCGCCGAGGGCGAGAGCGAGGCCATAGATCGCCGCGAGCGGCGGAGTGTCGCTCGAGTAGGTGATTGCGGCCAGCGCGGCGGCGACAACTGCCGCTGACGAGTAGCAGGCGACGACAACACGTCGCCGTTCGACCCGGTCGGCGAGTACGCCAGCGAACGGTCCGATGACGAGTTGCGGAGCAAACAGGGCCACGAAGAGCCATGTGACCGCCAGAGTGTCACCGTCGGCGGATCGGGCTTCGACGAGCCCCTGCAGCGTGACATGGCTCATCCAGAAGCCGATTTGCTGGATAAGGAAGCCGGAGAAGATCAGCCGGTAGGACGAGTGTCGAAACGCGACAAAACCCCGACCCTTCTCCGACCGGATGAAACGCGCCGCGAGGCCGGTGGGTCCGGTACGGACCCGTTCGGCCGGTCCGGTCAGTACTGTCCCTTACTTCCCAACACGACGGGAATCGTACGGGCGACGATGACCAGATCGGTCACCAGGCTCCAGTTGTCGACGTAGTAAAGGTCGAGCTGGGCGTACTTCGAGTCGTGGTCGCCGTTGCTGCGGCCCTTGACCTGCCACATGCCGGTAATACCGGGCTGGACCCGCAAGCGATTGTGTAGTTCCTTGTTCCAACCCTCAACTTCGCGCGGGAGCGCGGGTCGGGGACCGACCAAGCTCATCTCGCCCTTCAAGACGTTGAACAGCTGCGGCAGCTCGTCGATCGACAGCTTGCGAAGCCGTTTCCCGATGGGCGTGATCCGAGGGTCATTCTCGATCTTGAAGAGGGGGCCAGTGGTCTCGGAGAGGTGCTCGAGAGCCAAGAGCTGGTCCTCGGCATCAACATCCATTGTGCGGAGCTTGTGCATGGCGAAGAGTTCGCCGTCGCGGCCGACTCGCGATTGGGAGAAGATCGCTGCGCCCGGACTCGTGAGTCGGATGGCGAGACCGGCGATAGCCAGGATCGGACCGGTCAGCACAAGCATGACGCTGGCGAGCACGATGTCGAACGCCCGTTTCGCGCGGCGACGCCAGCCCGTCCGCTGAATGGGTTCGACATACATCATCGGCACTCGACCGACGGGGCGAATCGTCAACCGGTGGGCGGCAATGTCGCACAATGTGGAGGACAGCTCCACATGGATGCCGTGTTCGGTGAGGGAGCGAATGAGACGGTTGGAGCTGCCGACATCGATCGCGGTTGCCGCGACGATCACGCTGGTCACGCCCATCTCATTGACCTTGCGAACGACCTTGCCCGGGTTGCCGAGGAGGGCCAACGGGGATTCGCCCGGCTCGCACTCGACGAGATCCTCAATAAATCCGCGGAATTGGTAGCCGAGGCTGGAGTCGGTCTCGAGCATTTCGCGTACGAACTGGCCTTCGGCGTTGCGTCCGGCGATGACCACGGGGCGCAAGAGGGTGCCGTTGCGGCGAGCCCGGTCGAAGAGTGCCCGAGCGATCAAGCGCTCCGTGACCATCAATACGAGGATCATGGCCCCGACAATCAGAACCCACTGGCGGCCGACGGCCACCTTGAGAAGAATCGAGATGCCACCGGTGACGAGTACACCGATTGCCACCGACCGAACCACTCGGGTTATCTCGTCGACGCGGCGAGTGAGATAGCGGGCCCGATACAGCAGTTGCTGGGTAAAGACCATCGGCCAGATCGGCAGAGTCGCGAGCACCAAGCCCATGTAGGCAGCGGGCGCGGTTGGATCGCCGGGGTTGATCCAATCGTTGATCCAGGTGCCGACCACGAGAGCAATGCTGACCATCAAAAGGTCGGTAACAACCAGCGTGATCTTCGTGGCATTGAGCGGATTGCGGCGAGTGGGGACACCAGGAAGTGACTCGCTGTCCGGGTACAACATGACCGGGGCCGGCATCGTAGGAGCGTCGGCTGGTGTCTCGGCCGGCGTTTCTGCCGGAGTGTCAATAGAAGTCATGTCAAGTCACGCTCAGTCACCAAGTGTAGACGTTGGGCGAACAACCGTCTGTAGTTCGATGTTCCTAGTGAGACGAAACTCATAACTACCGCCAAAAACAACAAAAGGAGAATGTTGACCACTCGAAGTCCGCCGACGGGTCAACGGGCTGATCTTCGCACACTCCGTGAGAAAGTCACGCGCTGAGTGTGTGGCATCTTCGTGGCGATACCTGGTTCCTAGTCGGTCGGAACCCATACCAACACAAGGTCTTCGACCGAGATGTCGGTCTTCTCAAGCCCGACCGCGTAGGAGTCCACCTCGGTCGCGACCTCCGCCCAAGCGTCCTGGCTGTCCTCGATTCCGTCCGTCAATGCCTCGGCGAGTTCCTCGAGTTCGTCCACCTTCTCCTCGACCCGGTTCTTGGCCGTCTCGAGGCGCTGCTTCGCATTGGCCGATGTTCGACGACCGGAGGATGCTCGCCTCACGCCGCCAACGATGCTCCGCGACGAGCGCTTACCGCCGAGAAGACCACCAATGACGTCGAGCGCGCCGCTGATGACCTCGTTGCGATTGCGATCCTTAGAGTCGGAGTCGAGTTCTCGCACGCGGTCTTCTGCCTTCGCAATCGCCGCCTTCACACGATCCTCCTTCTTCAGGATCGTCTTTCGGAGCTCATCGGCGTCCTCGTCGGCCTTGTCTTCCGCGGCGGTGTCGCAGCGGGCCGCGAACTCGTCCTCGGTTTCGCCGACTCGCGAGTAGAGCTTCAATCCCACGTTGCGCATCAGCGCGATCTCTTCGTTGCGATAGAGATGGTCTTTCAACACCCGCTGAGCGTCGGTGAAGAAGCCCTTGGTATGGATCTTGGATTCGGGCAGAACGTAGACCGCTCCCTCGGGTGGGGTGGAGCGAAGATCGCGGTCGTCGTAGTCCACGGGCTGAAAGTCGTCGCCGCTGACCGTGCGGCCCAGCGGCGCGATTACTGCTTCCCATTCGGACTCGTGGCGGATGTCACCCTTTGTCTCGTCGAAGAGCAAACTCACGCGCGCCGCCAGGGCGGGAACCAGTCGCCGCCCCCCAGCGACGGCACCAGCGATGCTCGCCCACGGCGCGGCCGGATCGAGATAGGCGACCTCGATGCCGTCGGCGACTTCTGGGGCAACGACGGACTCGTCGTCGGCGATCTCCGGTTTGACGTCTGGAGCCGCGGGCGCCGGAGACGCGGCATCGTCGGCCGGTGCGGGAGTGAGCGCCTTGTGGTCCACCATGAGCTCACCAATTTGGTCGCGGGTGAGTGGCCCCGGGAGGTAGGACATTGCCCACCGAGTGCCGAAGGTGATTGGTGCGCCGTCGCGAGTGGTGTGGAGCAGGAATTTTCGTTTCGCCAGCCCACCGATCGTGTCGCCAATCGCATCGATATCGGCATCGCCGCCCGCGGCGCGCATTCCTTCGAGGAGACGGGCCTTGTCTCGTTCGGTTTGTAAACGTCCGATCATCCAGGTGCCAGCGTTGCTGATCGCCTTGTAGTCAAGGTCGACCGGGTTCTGCGTCGAGAGCACCATGCCGACGCCGAACGCTCGGGCCTGCTTCAGAATCGTGAGAATTGGCCGCTTCGACGGGGGCTCTGCCGTGGGTGGCACAAAGCCGAAGACCTCGTCCATATAGACCAAGGCCCGCAAATCTGGGCTCCCTGGTTGTGACCTCATCCAGGTGACGAGCTTCGACAAGATCAGCGTGACGGCGAACTGGCGCTCGTCATCGGACAGGTGAGCGATCGAAACGATGGCCGCCTTCGGCTTACCCTCGCCGCCTTCGAGCATCGAGGCAATGTCGAGCGGAGCACCCTGACCCCACGCGGCGAACGATGGCGACGCGAGGAGGCCGTTGAGCTTCATCGCGAGTGCGGTGCGGTCAGCCGGTGGGAAGAAGGTGTCGAGCTCGATGACTCCGAGCTTGCGCATCGGCGGGTTCTGTATTTGGGCGAGGAGTTTCGCGAGGTCGAGGTCGGTGCCTTCGGACCAGGCGTGGTGCACGAGGTTGGCGAGGAGGACGTGCTCCCGGCCCGAGAGCGGGTCGGACGAAACTCCGACCAGCGCGAGCAGCCCCTGCACAAGGCCGTCGATCTCTTCTCGAGTGGACTCGTCGTCGGTGCCGCCGGCCGGTGCGGAGAGATCGCCGATGACATTCAGGCCGACACCAGCGTTGGACCCGGGGGTGTAGATCGTGAACTCGGCCATTTCCCGGAGTCGGCGAATGCGGTCCTTGCCAATTCCGCTCCCGGCGAGTCCGTTCTCCCACATCTCCGCAGTGGAGGCGGCGAGCTCGTCGGGGCTGACCCCATCGCGCTTCGCCTGTCCTTCGTTAATCCACGGCCGGAAGTCGCTCGGCGCCAGCTCGGGAAACGTGAGCAACAGGTTGCCCATGTCGCCCTTCGGGTCGATCACAAGCGTCGGAATTCCCTGGAGGAGGGCCTCCTCCAGAAGAACCATCCCGAGACCCGTCTTGCCGGATCCCGTCATGCCGACGATCACGCCATGGGTCGTGAGATCAGCGGCCTCATAGATGATCTTCTCGTCTTCATCGCCGCCCTCAACCGGGCCGAGAAAGAAGTGTCCGGGGTCGACATCGATCGTGCTGCGGTCCATAGGGTGCGATGCTAGAAGCAATGTTCGATGCACATCTCCATGTTGTGGACTCAGCGACCTCGGGACCAGATCAGACGGGTCACCCCGACGGCGCATGGTGGGAGGGGATCGATGCCAGCCCTCCGGCAATCGCCGCTCGTGTCGACGCCGCGGAGGTGGTCGGTGGCGTGCTTGTACAGGCCGTTGGTGCTCACGGGTTCGACAACCGCTTTGTGCTGGCGAGCGCGGCCACCCTCGGCGAGCAGTGGCGGTGCGTCGTTGCGGTAGGGGATCACAGTGATGACCCGGCCGGCACTCTGGTCCATGCGGCCGAGGCGGGGGCGACGGGCGCTCGGCTCTTCAGTATTCCTGTACCGGCGGAGAGTTGGCTCGATATCGACCGCGGGCACCTGATCGTCGAGACTTGTCGAGCGACAAAGATGACACCGACGATCTGCTGCATGCCCGAGGAGGTGTCGATCGCCGCCCGACTCGTCGCCGCGTACCCCGATGTTGAGTTCGCGATTGATCATGCGGGGTTCGCATCAATCGGCGGCGATGAGGGTGACCTCGGCGAGCTTGTTGCTCAGCCAAACCTGACCATCAAGCTTTCCACCGGTGTCTTCGATCACAGCCCACTCGAACCCGCCGCAGTCACCCGTCGCCTGCTCGACATGGTTGGCCATGAGCGGTTGGCCTGGGGCTCTGACCATCCCCAGATTCGTGATCGCTCTTACGCTGAACTCGTGACCCTCGCCCGATCTGCCCTCGACGAACTGCCCACTCACATCCAAGCCGCCGTCTTCGTCGAGACCACCCGTCGCCTGTGGTTCCCGACGTCATAAAACGCAAACGGACGGCCGCCTGAAGACGACCGTCCGTGTTGCAAACGTTTCAGAAGCTGGTTAGAGCATCTCCACGATCATCGCCATGCCCTGACCGCCGCCGACGCACATGGACTCCATACCCACGGTGCCGCCCGAATCCTGGAGGCCGTTGAGCAGGGTGGTCATGATGCGGCTGCCGGTCATTCCGAAGGGGTGACCAAGCGCAATGGCGCCGCCGTTGGGGTTGAGCTTGTCGGTGTCGATGCCAAGTACATCGGCTGAGCCGATGACCTGAACGGCGAAGGCTTCGTTGATCTCGACCTGGTCGATATCGCCGATGCTCATGCCGGCACGACCCATTGCCTGCTTGCAGGCATCGATCGGGCCGAGACCCATGATCTCCGGGTTGAGCGCCGAAACGCCGGACGAGACGATGCGAGCGATCGGGTCGAGGCCCATGGCCTTGGCCTTGGTGGCGCTCATCACAACGACGGCGGAGGCGCCATCGTTGAGCGGGCAGGCGTTGCCGGCGGTGACGGTGCCACCGGGACGGAACACCGGCTGCAGCTGCGAAACCTTCTCGATGGTGGTGCCGGCCCGGATGCCGTCATCAGTGGAGACGACGGTGCCGTCAGCGAGGGTGTACGGCGTGATCTCACGCTCGAAGAAGCCGCGGTTCTGAGCGGCCTCGGCGCGGTTCTGGGAGCTGACGCCCCACTCGTCTTGACGCTCACGGCTGATGCCGGTCTGCTCAACGACATTTTCCGCGGTCTGGCCCATCGCGATGTAGATGTCGGGCACACCCTCGACCGGGGCCCAGTCGCCCTGGCCACCTTCAGCGCGGGTCTTGGAGCGGCCTTCGGCATTGGTGAAGAGTTCGTTGTGGGGACCGGAATCGGCCGCTCCGTACATGTAGCGGCTGACGGTTTCGACGCCACCGGAAACAAAGCAGTCGCCTTCGCCGGCCATGATCGCGTGGGCCGCCATGCGAATGGTCTGCAGTGAGGACGAGCAGTAACGGTTGACGGTGACGCCGGGGATCTCGAGGCCGAGCATCGAGGAGATCACGCGGGCGATGTTGTAGCCGCCTTCACCGCCGGGCTGACCAATGCCCCACATGACGTCTTCGACATCGCTGGCTTCGATGCCAGCCTTGCCCATGACATCGGCGAGGATGAATGACGATAGATCGTCGGGGCGAGCGTCGACGAGCGAGCCCTTGTTCGCTCGCCCAATCGGCGTGCGGGATGTAGCGACAATAACTGCTTCTGGCATGTGGACTCCTCGTCAGATTCGTTAGACGGGAGGGTATTCGGATTCCACGTGCGCGCGTCGGGCCCGATCGCCGGGCGGAATCGACGAGGGGTGGGGGAGCGGGGTTAAAGTCCCGTTCCATGAGCACGATCGACGTCGACAAGAAGTGGCAACTACTGATCAACGGTGAATGGGTCGACCCCGCCGGGGGCACCTACGACATCATTGACCCGGCAACTACCAAGGTAGTTGGCCACGCCCCTGAAGCGAGCGTCGATCAGGCGAACGACGCAGCCGCCGCCGCGAAGGACGCCTTCCTCGGTTGGAAGAACACGAGCCGGGAAGAACGCTGCGAGCACATCGGGCGTCTCGGCGAGGAGATCGCGAAGCGGTCGCCGGGTTGGATCGACACCGTGCAGGCCGAAACGGGCGCTACGATCGGGACCACCGAGAACCTCCAGGTCGGCGGTCCCGCCGTCGATCGGTTCCGTTACTACGCCAAGCCGATCGACCTCGACGAGAACCTTCGCCCGATCCCGACGGCGAAGGGCCCGCTCGGTCCGGCCGGCATGATGAGCGCCCACGTCAAGCGCCAGCCAGTCGGTGTGGTTGCGGCGATTACGCCCTACAACTTCCCGGTCACCAACGTGGCGGGGAAGCTCGCCCCCGCACTTGCCGCGGGCTGCACCACGGTGATCAAGCCGGCCCCGCAGGACCCGCTCGGGATCTTCCTTCTGGGCGAGGCCATCGACGCCGCCGGGCTGCCGCCGGGCGTGGTCAACATCATCAACGGCTCGGGCCCCGAAGCCCCGGCCGCGCTCGTCGACTCAAATAATGTCGACATGATCTCGTTCACGGGCTCCTCGCCGGTGGGTGCGAAGATCATGGAGAACGGCGGCAAGACCATGAAGCGGCTCCTTATGGAGCTTGGTGGCAAGGGTGCCGCGATCGTCACCGAAGACGCGGATGTGGGCGCGACAGCGCAGGCTATTGCCACCGTCTGGGGCTTCCATTCGGGTCAGATCTGCACCGCTCCCACCCGAGTGATCTGCCATCGCAGCATCTATGACCAGATGGTTGAAACGCTCAAGACCTTCTCGGGATTCATGAAGGTTGGCGATCCCACCGAACGCGACACCATCATCGGGCCGGTCATCACTGAGCTCCATCGTGACCGCGTTGAAGCGTTCATCAAGTCCGGCATCGACGAAGGCGCCACTCTCGTATGTGGTGGCGAACGGCCCGATCTGCCCGGTTACTTTATTGCTCCCACCCTGCTGGCCGACTGCAACACCGGCATGCATGTGGTGCGCGAAGAAGCCTTTGCTCCGGTCATCGTGATCATGCCCTACGACGAAGACGAGGAAGCGATCGCGATGGCGAACGACTCCGACTACGGCCTCTACAGCTACGTCTTCTCGGGCGACACCATGCGAGCATTCGGAATCGGTCAGCAGATCGAGACTGGCAACGTCGGCCTCAACGTGATCCAGCCCCACATGGAAGCGCCGTTTGGCGGGTTCAAGATGTCGGGTGTTGGCCGTGACCGCGGCAAGTATGGCATCGAGGCCTACAGCGAGCTGCAGTCGATCAACTGGATCGGATAGCGCCTACGGGCAGACGAGAGCATCGACGCCCAGCTCTTCATCGAACTCGGTAGTCGGCGACGAACACGGCGGAGCGAACTCGACTTCCGTCGCGTTCGGACTGATCTCGATCGCCCACTCGACGGTGCCGTTGCCAATGAATTCGCTCACACCCGCGGCGTGCCAACCGGCGTTCCACCACGGTGTCCCGTCGACAGAGGCCGAGCGCAGATCGCCGTCGGGTCCGAGCGCGATCTCGCCGGCGGCCATCTCCTCGGAGACGCCATCCCAACCAGCGTCGAAAAGGTTTTGGGTCGTCGAGCTGGGGGAGACAGCGGGAACGATCGTGTCGGCCTCGAGGACCAGTGGGTAGATGGTTTGACCGTCGCGTTCGAACGAGGCGAGAACCTCGACGATCGAACTGAAGAAGGGATCGAGATAGGTCGCGGCGTCGGACGCGGGCTCAATCGATGGCCCGGGTTCTGTATCGACGGGGTAACCCAGCCAACCGTTGTCGCCGATTGCATCCAGCCACCAGTTTCCGTCGCCCGGGAATCGGTAGGTGAACTCCTCTTCGAGTCCGACGGCGAGATGCAACTCGCTGGAACCGCTTCGGTTCCAGGTGCCGGTGGTGGTCGACCGAACCGCGCCCTCCAGTGTGGTGTCGGAGTCGGTGTGGGCGGTGTAGGACAACGAGTCAAACTCCAGGAGTTCGTCGTAAGCGATACGCAGCACATCGGATGGGTCGGGTCCCGGCTCCTCCGTCGTTGTGGTCACCATGATCGTGGTGCTGGAGGTGGTCGAAGTTGTCGACGTGCTGCTGCTGGTGGTTGTTGCTCCGTCTCGTTCGGACGCGAGCTGCGGTTCTGAGCTGCACGACGCGGCCAGCAGCGAGAGTGCAAGTGCTACGGCGGAGATCGGTGAGCGGTGCATTTTCGCCAAAGTACCGCTCTTAGCCCCAGTCAGGAATTGCGTCGATGAATTCGAGCGCAGCATCGATGAACGAGAACTGCTTCGGAAGCCCGAAATGATCGACGCCGGGCAGGATCTTGATCTGGGCGTTGGGCAGGAGGTCGGCGAGCGGTTCGGGTGGGCCAGCAAAGTCGTCGCTCCCGATAATGAGGAGGCACGGCACCTCAACCTTGGCGAGGTCCTCTGCGGTGAGGAGGGGTCGAGGCCGGCTGATACAGGCGCGGAGTGCGTCGCCGTCGCTCCCGGCGGTCTCGATGAGTGACTCGAACCGCGACACGTTGTGTTCGGCCATGCCATCGTCGTCGGCGACGACGAGATTGCGGCCCACCGCGGCGAGCACTAGTCGGTTCACGCGCTCGGGATAAGCGATCGCGATCTGGAGAGCGGTGCGGGCGCCGAGTGAGTAACCAACAACATCGGCGGGCGTCTCGGGGAACTGCGCCATGACCGGTGAGACCAGGTCGTCGTAGGCGGCCGGATCCGTTGGTTTGTCGGCCTCGCCATGACCGAGCAGGTCAATACCGAACGCTCGACGGCGAGCATCTTGAAGAAGGTCGAACCACCCCGGCTCGCGCCATGTGCGCTCAGTCGAGGTTGCAAAACCGTGGAGTAAAACGACGGGTGGCCCCATAACGGGGCCACCCTACGGATTCAATTGGCGGGTATCGAATCCGGGACTACTCGTCGTCGTCCTCGAATTCATCGAAGTCGCCGAAATCCGTCTTGAATTCTTCGGGCAGCAGCTGCTCGCAGGCTTCGTGAGCGGCGTCGATCTCTTCCCACTGCGCATCCATGGCGGTTTCGTCGAGAATTGTCACGCCACCGTCGCTGGTGACTGACAAGTTGCCAGCGCTGCCACTGATCGTGACGGATCCATTTTCGTCGCCGAACTCGGCGACCTGGAATCCGTCACCGGTCTCAATGTGGACCGACGACAGACCGAACGATTCGTCGTGGCCAACCCCGGCATCGTTCAAGCACTGGTCAAAATCGTCCCAGACGACCATCTCCGCCTGCACGTCGGCGGGAAGGAGGTCTCGACACGCTTCGTCAGCGGCTTCCCAGGCAGCGTCGTGGGCTTCCCAGTCAGCTTCCAGATCGCCAATCTTGTTGTCGAGATCGCCGATCTGGGTGTCGACACACTCTTCATACGGGCGCCACGCCTCGATCTCCGCCTTCACGTCTTCGGGCAGGAACTCACTGCACACTGCGTCAGCGTCGATGAACTTCTGCTCGTCCTCAGGATTGAAGGGCTCGCCGTCTTCGAAGATCCCCTCTTCGAAGTCGCCTTTGTCGAAGTCGCCTTCGAACTCAAACTCGGGCTCGAGCCACAGATCGCCGAGTTGTTCCGCCATACATTCTTCGAAGGCGACGAAGTCGGGATCGAAGAAGTCGCTGGTGTCCTCATCGGTGTCGTCGGCCGCGGCCGACTCGGTGGTGGTCGTGGGCTCGGGGTCATCCTGAGCGTTGGCGATGGCGCCAACGCCCACGATCGTGCCGGCGAGGGCAGCCATGCCGACCATGGCGCCAATAAATGCGGTGCGCTTCGAGGAGGTCTTGGGTGCCGCCGCCGGAGTGGGGGTTGCCATCACTTCGACGGGTTCGGGGATCTCGGACATATCCATGTCGTGTCTCTTTCGGGAGATTGGGGGTATCGGTTGCTTCGTATGGTGCTGCAGAGACCCTGAGACCAAGCTGAGAGTCCTGAGAGGCCTCTCAGCCTTCGCCCCATGAGGACTGGCACACTTGAGAGGTGCGCATTCTTGTAGTGGACGACGAAGAGCGGCTGGCGAAGTCCATCGCTCGCGGCCTTGAAGCCGACGGATTCGATGTCGACGTTGTGCATGACGGCACCGACGGCCTATGGCGAGCGAGGGAAGGCACCTACAGCGCGATCATTCTCGACATCATGCTGCCGGGCATGAATGGCTACGAGGTGTGCCGGACCTTGCGTGATGAAGACATCTGGACCCCCATCCTGATGCTGACGGCGAAGGAGGGCGAGTACGACGAGGCCGAAGGTTTTGAGTTCGGGGCTGACGACTATCTCCGTAAGCCGTTCTCCCACATGGTGCTTACCGCCCGTTTGCGTTCGCTGATCCGACGCGGCTCCTCTACTCCCGCGCTCCTGATCGAGGCCGGCGGTCTTGTCCTGGATCCGGCCACCCGACACTGCACTCGCGGTGAGGATCGGGTCGAGCTGACGCCGCGCGAATTTGCGGTGCTCGAAGTGTTGATGCGGAAGGCCCCGGATGCGGTGGCCAAGCAGGAACTCATTGACGAAGTGTGGGGGATCGACTTCGAGGGCGACCCCAACATCGTTGAGGTGTACGTCGGTTATCTGCGCCGCAAGGTCGACAAGCCGTTCGACACCGGGTCGATTTCGACGGTCCGCGGCTACGGATACCAGGTCGTCGACGTATGAGCTGGCGGTCGATGCGAGTCCGGCTCACGGCCCTGGTCGTGCTCGTTGCCGGACTGAGCATGGCTCTCGCCGCCACGATCGGCGTAGCCCGCATCGAAGAAAGCCTGGTGGACGATGTCCTCGACGACGCCGCGACACAGTCGTTGTTTCTCGACGGGCTTCTCTTTGAAGAGGGCAGCGAGAAATTCAGCTCCTTCGATGATGAGTCGGCCTTCTTTGTCGGGCAGCTCGATGAGCTCGTCATTGAGCTTGAGCGGAGCAACGCCCTCGAAGCGCTCCTTCATGAAATGGGTCGTTCTCGAACCGACGGCTTGCCGGTAATGCACAGCTTCGGGTTCGTGGCGATCGCGGGACTCGATGGCGCACCCACCGAGGTGCTCGACATCGATCCCGAGGAATTCGAGGGGTCCTTGGCTTTCGAATTCAACCTTCAAGACCTGGCCTTCGCGAGTGCGGATCTCGATCTCGCACTCATCTTCGAAGCGGCGGAGTCCGGCCAGATCGAAGACGAAACGCTCTTCGATCAACTCCTCGATGAGCGGTTCGATGAGGCGGCTCGTTCCATGAACGTGGCTGCGACGACCTCGGAGGTTCAAGGAATCAGCTTCGTCGTGGGGGCCGACATCGGCGACGTGTTGCGTAGCGCCGACAAGCTCCAAGACATCCTGCTGATCGTCGGGCCGATCCTGATTGTCTTCTCCGCGCTGGCGACATGGATCCTCACGGGTCGCGCGCTCGCTCCCGTCCGCCGGATTTCTCAACAGGTTGGTGTGATCTCCGGAGGCACTTTGCACGAACGGGTACCTGTGCCGGTAACCGGCGACGAGATTCAAGAACTCGGCGTCACGATGAACAAGATGCTCGACCGCCTCGAGGGTGATGATCAACGGCTTCGACAGTTCATCTCCGATGCGTCGCACGAACTTCGCTCGCCCGTCGCCGTGCTTCGCAGCGAAGCCGAGGTGGCCCTCCGGAAGCCAGAAGCGACCGCCACAGCAGAGCTGGCCGAAGGTGTACTCGGTGAGTCACTACGTCTCGAACGGATCGTGGCCGACCTGCTGGTGCTCGCCCGCGGTGACGAGGCAAGAAGCCCGGCCCACTTCACCGCCATCGACCTCGACGACATCGCGTTGGCCGAAGCGGCTCGTCGTCGGCGCGTGCCCGTGGATACGAAGCATGTGTCGGCCGGCCAGGTCCAGGGAACCCGCGAGGGTTGTACCCGTATCTTGGTGCACCTGATGGACAATGCAGCCCGTCATGCTGAGTCACAGGTGGCCGTTGGCGTGCACACCAGCGCCGGCAACGTGACGCTGTGGGTCGATGATGATGGCCCGGGCGTCGACGTGGCCGATCGCGATCGTGTCTTCGAACGGTTCACCCGGCTGGAAGCAGCCCGCGAGCGCGACACCGGTGGTGCCGGGCTTGGTCTCGCCGTTGTGGCGGCCACGGTGCATTCGATGGGCGGCGGCGTGGAGGTGAGCGAGGCTCCGCTCGGGGGCGCTCGATTCGTGGTCACTTGGCCGACTTGGCACTCGCCAAACTGATGCACCGTCAGGAATGATTCGCTGCGAGAGTTCGACGCTCCGTGGCCGATCACTTTTCGCGATAGCTCCTAGCGCGAACAATCATTAGAGTTCACGGGACTTTCTGCCGATGTTTTCCTAAGTTGCAAGGTGTTGCCGAACGGGGCACCGCCGCCACACCAACCGTGTGGGGAGGGTCCCAGGGAAGCGGGTGTGTGAGATGTTGGAAATCCTCGAACCGACAGAGATGTCAGTTGGGCCCACCGGGTCCACAGAGTGGATGGAAGTTGCGGCCTGTGCTGGCCATAGCGACCTCTTCTTTGCGCCGTTCGCCGAGCGTCCCGAGGCGCGTGTGCGCCGTGAGAGCTCAGCGGGTGTGATCTGTGAGGGTTGTGTCGGGCTGAGTTCTTGCCGCGACTACGCCCGCGGCAACCGGGAGCTTGGCTTCTGGGGCGGCGAGAGCGAATCGGAACGAGCCGAAGCCGGCTTCCCTCCCACTACGCCGATCATTGGCCGCAAGCGTGTCGCCGAGCAGCGTGCTCGCGACGCCATGGCAAACGCTTCCTGATTTCCCGCATACTGGCGTCGTGACTGACGACGCCTGCTGCGCCCCTTCTCGATCCGACGAGCCAACGACGCCCGATGCCCCTACGGTCGAGGCGACCGGGGTGTTGCCCGACCTCATCGAGGTCGCCGCGGGCGACTTCGTTATGGGCACTGACCATGGGCGATTCCCCGCCGATGTGGAAGGGCCGATACGAACGGTCACCACGGTCGACTTCGCTATTGCCGCGGCACCGGTGACGAACGAGGAGTTCGCCGAGTTCATCGCGGCGACCGGCATTGAGACCTTTGCCGAGTCCGACGGCTGGTCCTTCGTATTCGGTGGACTCCTTCCCGACGAATTCCCTCCCACTCGCGGTGTTGTCGGGGCGGAGTGGTGGCGAGCGGTCGAAGGCGCCGACTGGCGTCGCCCGTTTGGTCCCCACAGCTCTCTCGACGGACTGGGTGATCACCCGGTGGTCCACGTGACATGGAAGGAGGCCAGCGCCTACGCCCAGTGGGTTGGTGGTCGCCTCCCCTCAGAGACCGAATGGGAGCGGGCGGCTCGCGGCGGTGTTGAACAAGCCACCTACCCGTGGGGCGATGAACTCACTCCCGGAGGTGAGCACCGTTGCAACATCTGGCAGGGCACCTTCCCGATGGACAACACGCTCGACGATGGCTTCGTGGGCACCTCACCGGTACGCAGCTATCCGCCCAACGGCTGGGGCCTCTTCGACGTCGCGGGCAACGTGTGGGAGTGGTGCGCCGACGACTTCGGCGAACGGCCTAATCACAAGGTCATCCGCGGCGGCTCGTACCTCTGTCACGACTCCTACTGCAGCCGGTACCGGGTGGGCGCGAGATCCTCGAATACGTTCGATACCTCCACCGGAAACATGGGCTTTCGGGTCGCGGTATAAAGGAAAGACCCCTCGGCCGCCGGCTAGTAGGCGAGACGAAGGGCGCCGGGAACGGCCGTCATCGTGCTGGGGGTGGGGCCAACGGGTTCGCCATCACCCCAAAGCTCGAGATCGCCATCGGCGCGTAGCGCGATGTCGATGGTTCGACCGCGTAGTGAATGCACCTTTGGGTGGGCCAGGTGTTTGCCAGAGAACACGAGCCGGAAGAACCGAAGGAGTTCGAGTCGACCAACGTCGGCGACAATCGTGACATCGAGGAGGCCGTCGTCGGGGTCGGCATCGGGGCAGATGTGCATTCCGCCACCGAACCATCCCGTGTTGGCGACGGCGAAGAGCCCGGCATTGAAGTCATGAGCTTCGCCATCAACGGTGACCGTGACGGCACGAGACGTGAGGGTGGGAATTTCGGCGACGGTCGCGACCGTGTAACGAGAAGGACCCTTGGGAAAGCGCAAACGGTTGGCCCGATCATTGACATCGGCGGAGAAGCCGCCGGTTGCAACCGAGGCGATCCAGTGATTGCCCGCGGCGCTCTCGACCCTGATTGCATCGAGGGAGCGGGCGTTGCCGAGGGCGCCACGGGCGGCCGCCCGAATCTCAGTCGGAAAGCCGTCAAGACCGCGCACGAAATCATTGCCGGTCCCGACGGGGACAACTCCGAGGATCGTGTCGGTGCCGGCTGTCGCCTGCAAGCCGAGATGGACAAGGCCATCGCCACCGGCGACGACCAGCCGTTCGGCCCCGGAACGTACGACTTCGGCCGCGGCTTCGGCGCTGGCTGCCGCACTCGCTCCCGTGATGTCGACAACGTCGGCGCCTTCCGCGGCGAGGGTCTGGAGCAGTGTCGTGTACGCATTCTTCGCGTTGCCGCGTCCGGCGTCGGGGCTGAACAGGAGATGAACGGTCATAGGCCGAGGTAGCGGCCGCCATCGACCGCGAGGGTTTGACCGGTCATGTGCCGGGACAATGATGAGGCCAGGAAGACCGCGACGGGGCCGATGTCGTCGGTGGGGTCGCCGATCCGCTGGAGTGGTGTTCGGCCTCGTAGACGGGCTTCGAGTGTGGGGTTGGCGGCGGTGGCGGTGTCCATCGCTGGGGTCCACGCGACTGGGGCGATGGCGTTGACTCGCACTCCCGCTGGTCCCCACTCTCGAGCGAGGCTCTTGAGTAGGCCGCGCTGGGCCCCCTTCACTGCGCCGTAGAGCGGGAGGTTTCCTGAACCCTCGATGCCGGCCGGTGATGTGAGGAGGATCAGCGATCCGTAGTCGGCCTGAAGGTGGGGGAACGCGGCCTGGGCGCAGTGAAAGCTGGCGGTGGTGGAGGTGGCGATCTGTAGGGCGATCGTCTCGTCGTCGATCTCCTGAATCGGCCGGGGTGGACCGGGGGGAGAGACGGCGTTGTGCACCATGGTGTCGAGACGGTCGAACTGGGCGATCGCGGCAGCGACCGCGGCGTCGACGTCGGCCCGGTTGGTGACATCACATCGTTCGAACACGGCTGTGCCACCGTTGGCCCGGATCCGTTCGGCGGCCGGTTCGCCGGTCTCGGCCCGGCGGGCGGCGATCACAACGGCGGCTCCCGCGGCGGCCATCGAAGCGGCGATTCCTTCGCCGACGCCCTGACCCGCTCCAGTCACAATGGCAACGCGGCCGGTCAGCAATCCAGCGACGGTCGGTAGCGGCGGTGTCGGAACCGTGCTCATCCGGGCATCCAGAGTCCGCCGTCGACAACGAGCGAGGCACCGGTGAGGCCGGCGAAGTCGTTCGTCGTGAGGGCTTCGATGATCGGGGTGAGTTCGGTGGTGAGGTCGGGAACGTGTCCGAGCGGTGGGTCGTGGAGTGCGTTCGCCTCCGCCATGCCCGCGGCGTCGTTTGCGGCGAGGAAGGCGGAGGGGTCGAGGGTGATCGCGTGGACGGCGATGCCATCGTCGCCCCACGTCTTGGCGAGAGACTTGGCGAGCAGGCGAGCTCCTTCGGCCGCGGTGGCCATTGCCGCGAAGCCCTCGCCCCCGGCCGACGCCATCAGCGGAACGAGGAAGATCATCGTGCCGTGGGCCGCGGCGAGGCGGCTGTGGGCGGCCCGGGCCAGCCGTATTGCGGCCTCCAGCGGTTCGTCAGCGGCGGCCGCCCAGTGGGCTGCCGAGAGGTCGATGAACGCTTGGCGCTGGCGGGCAATCGCGGGATAACGAGCATGGACAACGAGGTCGAGGGGCGCCTGGTCGAGGTGATCGATCGTGGAGTCGGTCCAGGCGAGGTCATCGTCGGCCAGGTGAGTGACCGTCCAACCGCGCTCGCGAAGCGCTCCGGCAACGGCGATGCCCGGGTCGCGGGCGCCAACCACTAGCGCGCGTCGTTCAGCCATTCGGGCCAGTCCTCGCTGAGCTTTAGTGACCATTCCGGATCACGCTTCTCCATGAACGCCATGACACCTTCTTTGGAGTCGGCCGTTCCCATCAGGTGCAGATGAATGTCGCGTTCGAGGTCGTTGATCTCCGCAGGACTGGGAGCCGACATCCAGAGCAACCGCTTCGAGGCGCCGACGGAAATTGGTGCGGTATGGGTGGCCATCTCGTGGGCGAGCTCGAGCGCCCGAGGGAGCACTTCCTCGGCCGGCAAGGCTTCGGTGGCGAGCCCCCACTCGAGGGCGTCGGTGCCGCGAAACATCCGGCCGGTGAGCATGATCTCGGTCGCTCGCGTGTGGCCGACGAGGCGGGGGAGTGTCCAGTGTGAATGAAGGTCGGGAAGGATGCCGCGCCGGGTCTGGACAATCCCGAGCTTGGCCTCGTTCGCCACGATCCGGATGTCGCACTGCAGCGGCATGGTCAGGCCGAGCCCGACCGCGTGGCCGTTGATCGCGGCGATCACCGGCTTACGCACGTCCCACGGATGGAAGTCGTCGAGTGGGTCAGAGCTAAACGTCTCCTTGGTCGGTGGGCCGAAGACGCCAGCCCCGCCCGAGAAGTCGGCCCCGGCGCAGAACGCTCGGCCGGCGCCGGTGAGGATGACGACGCGAATGCCGTCGTCGGCATCGGCGGCACGAAGCGCCGCAGTAAGGCTTTGCCCCATTGCCCGGGAGAAAGCATTGAGCTGCTCGGGTCGATTCAGGGTGAGAACCGCGACCTTGTCATCGATCGTGACGGCGAGGTCTTCGAAGTCGTCGTGCAGGCTGGGTGTGTCGGCCATCGCCTAGGACACTATTCGAAGCAGGTCCTTCGCAACGATCCCGCTTCAGTCGCGGAACAGGAGATGGGTGACAACTCCGATGGCGACACTCCCGATCGCTCCGGCGATGCCGACGGCCAGCCACGCCTCGCCGGTGGGGAGGTCGAGTTCGAAGTACTCGCGGGCTTTGCCCCACGCCATGACGATTCCGTAGCAACCGGCCATGCTGGCGGTCAGCGCAACTTTCCACGGCTGCCAAGGACGGCTGACGGTCAGCAGAATTGCGAGGCCAAGCAGAAGCAGTGTTGCCGTCGCGGCGGTGCGAGCCTCAGCGAGGTTGATGCCGTCCATTCGTCGCACGATCTCGTAGAGCACGAACGTTGTCGTGCCCGCTACTGCACCGGCCGGGATTGAGAAACGAAGTACTCGTGGCAAGAACCCGGGCCGGACAAGAGCGTTGTTTGGTGCGAGCGCCAGGAAGAAGCCGGGTACACCGATCGAGAATGTGCCGATCAGGGTGAGTTGGCGGGGAAGGAACGGGAACGGGGAACCGGCGATGCCAACCAGTGCCGTGAGTAGCACGGCGTAGGCCGCCTTGGTGATGAACAGGTTGGCGACCCGTTCGATGTTGTTGATTACCTTGCGACCCTCGGCCAGTACACGAGGGAGCGTCGAGAATTTGTTGTCGAGCAAGACCAGCTGAGCGACCGCTCTCGTGGCGGAAGAGCCGGAACCCATGGCAATCCCCATGTCGGCGTCTTTCAAGGCGAGCACGTCGTTCACGCCATCGCCAGTCATGGCTACGGTGCGGCCCCGCGACTGAAGAGCATGAACCATGGCCCGCTTCTGGTGCGGGGTCACCCGACCGAAAACGGTGGTGGTCTCGAGTGCGTCGGCCAGACCCTCTTGGTCTTCGGGCAGCGTCCGAGCGTCCACGAAGTCGTCGGCGTTAACGATGCCAGCCCGCCGTGCCACGGCGGCAACAGTGGCTGGATTGTCGCCCGAGATCACCTTGAGATCGACGCCTTGTTCACGGAAGAAGGCGAGGATTTCCGGCGCATCGGACCGGACGGTGTCTTCCAAATGGACGAGCGCCACGGGGTGCCGTTCGGTAGGAAGAATGTCGCCGTCCCACTCGCCCGGCGAATGGGTGACAAGGAGTACTCGAGTACCCGCAGCAGCAGCCTCGTCGGCCCGTTTGCGATCCTCGTCGTTGTTGTCACCGAAGAGAATGTCGGGAGCACCAAGGAAGTACACGCCGCGGCCGACGTAGGAGGCTCCCGCCCACTTACGAGCGGAGGAGAACGGCAAACTCTCGACGGGCTCCCAGCCGGGGTCGGTGTGGGAAGTGGCGATCGCCAACAGCGTGGAGTTGGGTGCAGGGTCAGCGGCGCCGAGCGCGCCGAGCACGGCGGCGGCCTCCTCGGCGCTGGTCGTGCCCAGTGGTTCAATGTGGCCGAGCGAGATCTCACCGGTGGTGATCGTGCCGGTCTTGTCGAGACAGAGAGTGTCGACACGGGCGAGTAGCTCGACCGACGCCAGTTCTTTCGCGAGCGCCTTACGGCGGGCCAGCGCGACGACGCCGGTAATGAAGCTGAGACTCGTCAGCAGCACAAGGCCGTCGGGGACCATGGCGACGGCCGCGGCAACGGTGGCCTGGAGTGCCTCTTGCCAGCGGTCCTCGGTGTTGAGCTGACGGAGGAGAAGCAGGGCGGCGGCGGGCGGAATGATGAACTGAAGCCAGCGTAGAATCGAGTTCACGCCTCGGCGGAGCTCGCTCCCGGCGAGCTCGAAACGTTTGGCCTCGTCGGCGAGCTTGGCGGCAAAGGAATCGGCGCCCACGTTGGTGGCCCGATACACACCAGAACCGGCGGACACGAAAGAGCCCGACAACACTTCGTCGCCCTCCTCCTTGTCGACCGAATCGGCTTCACCAGTGAGTAGCGACTCGTCGATCTCGAGGCCATGTTCTTCGGCCACGACACCATCGACGACCACCTGATCCCCGGGAACGAGCACGAGAATGTCGTCTTCCACGACACCGCTCACCCCGATCTCTTCGTCGGTGCTGTCGCGCCGCACCCGGGCCCGCGGTGCCGACAAAACGGCGAGCGCGTTGAGCGTGCGGCGAGCTTGAATCTCCTGGCCGATGCCGATGATGCTGTTCGATACGACGACACCGGCGAACAAGGCATCGGCCGGGAAGCCGGCGATCAGGATCAGGACAAAGAGCGAACCGATGATGGCGTTCACCGGCGTCAGTACATTGGCTTTGACGATCTGGGGGAACGTGCGCACTGGCGCGTCGGGGACGTCATTGGTCCGGCCGGCGGCAACTCGGGCTTCTACTTCCGCGGCGCTAAGGCCGGTTGCGAAGTCGGTCACTCAACGAGTCCGGTGTCGTCGTAGCGGTAACCCTCACCGAACATCTCGAGTCGGTGACGGGGGCCAGGTAGCGCCGGGTCGGTGCTCTCGTAGCCGGCGTCGCCGTCCCACATTGCTACGGGTCCGAGCTCGCTGCGGCCGATGCGAGTGGCATGGTGGCGCGCCGGGCGGTTCGCGAGGAAGGCGAGAGTGGCGGCAACATCAGGCTGGGCCTGCATGGTGTGGAGTGTGACCCACGTTGGTGGCGCCAGCTCGATGTCGCCCTCGTGGTGGCGAGCGAGGCAGATCTCTGGGGTCATCCAATCGGATTCGACGATCTCGCCGTCGTCGATCGTGTGGTCTTGGTCGCCGGCGTCGGCCGCAAAGAACCATGTGGCGAAACGCTTCGGGGCGATCGGCGGCGGGATCCAGTGAGCGAACATCACCATCTCGCCGGCCTCGATCTGGAGGTCGGCTTCTTCTCCCGCTTCGCGAGCCGCGGCCACACGCGCCGCACCGAGAGCATCGGGTGCCGCTGCTCGGTCGGCGTCGTCGACTCGGCCGCCGGGGAACACCCACATGCCGCCGAACGCGATCTTCGAGTTTCGACGGAGCATGAGTGTTTCGACACCGTTGGCGCTGTCGCGCAGAGCGATGACGGTCGCGGCATCGATTGCCGGTGTCTCGCCCGACTCGGCGGCGTAACGAATCCAGTCGTCGATTCGGGCCTTGTCGCGGGCGACGCGATCGTCGGTGCTCATTCGGGGCGGTCGAGGTCTTTTGGCATTCCGGAGAAGTATGCCGATTCTTCTCGTAGCTTTCGGCTGCGCCATCCCTCTTCCGAGCGGACCATCTCGTGGTGGTACCAACCGCCGGTGACCCAAGCGGACTTGTCGGGCATCACCATTGGATTGTGGAAGATGGCTTCCACCACCGCATTGTCGGCGTCGACGAACTCGATATCGATGTTGGCGATCATGTGCTGGGTGGTGGGGAATTGCGCCAGCGCGTCTTCGAGCCAGAGCGCCTGCGTCTCGGTGTCTCCCTTGATGCCGCCGGCCGAGGTGTAGTCGATCGAAGCATCGGGAAGAAACAGCTGGCGATAGAGCTGCCAGTCCTTGCGGTCGACGGCCTTGCCGTAGCGGGCCAGGAGGGTTGCGATCTCGGAGCGGTCGGAGAGTTCTTGAGTGTCCACCGCTGGAGGTTACGGGGTCACGGGGTGGGACTCCAGAACCCGACTTCGCCCCTCGACACGGCGTCAGTCTCGGCGTCGGCTACGGCGGGTGCGGTTCGCACGACTGCGCCGTCGACCGTGAGGTCGCTGAACACAAATGTGTCGCCTGTGGGGGACCACAGACGTGGTGTCTCGATGAACTGGTCGGAGAATTGGAGATAGCTGCCGAAGAAGGTCGGCGTGGCGACAAAGGTCGTCACTTGGAAGGTGTTGGCGAGGTCCGAGTCGTCGGGCTCGTAGATCCACCAGGTGGACTCGCCGGTGACGAGATCGGTGGTGGACATCAGCAACCGAGTGCCCTGGGCGTTCCACTCGGCCCAGTCGATGGCCTGGTTGAACACCGTCGTACGTTCGCCCGTTTCGAGATCCACGATCTGCACATCGCCGGCTCGGCTCGGCTCGTCGGTCTGTGCGAGCCCGAGCGCGGTGCGTTCGCCTCCGCCGCCACCTCCGCCTTCGGGTTCGCCCTCACGGGCGAGGGCGGCAGTTCGGCCGTCGGGGTTCACCGAGATTCGGATCTCACCAGCCACGTCGCCCAGGGTGGTGAGGGTGTCGCCACCCTCGATGCTCCGGCGAACGAGGACGGGCGAGCCTTCGATGTCGACCACCAGCAGCACCTCGTTGCTGTTCGGTATCCACTTCGCGACAAAGAAGTTGAGACCGACCGAACCGAGATCGGCGCTGGTGGCGTCGGCGTCGATGCGGAGCAGGCGCTCGTCGGCATGGGCCACGAGCCGCGGGCTGGCCGGATCCCAGGCAACCCATAGGGAGCCAGCCTCGGCCACGCTCTCGTGGAGAAGTGCGCCATTGCCATCAAGGAGATCGAGTGTGGTGCCGTCGGCGCCCGGACCGAGGGCCGCGATTCGAGTGCCGTCGTAGCTCCAGCTAAAGAAGAAGTACGGCCGCGGTACGGGATTGGTCTGGATGAGCTGCCCGGCCGAGTCGAAGACATCGACCTGGACCTCGCGACCCTGCAATGACACCACGGCCAGGCGTTCGCCATCACGGGACCAAGTGGGCTGGCTGGGTATGTCGCCCGTCGTGAGCGGAAGCGTCTCGTCGCCCGCGCGGATCTGAGCGGTGCCGCTACGGGTGACGATTCGTCCATCGACGGCGCTGAGATTCTCGGGATCGATCGGATCCCCTCCCACGGCCGGCGGAAGACGGTCGAGCTCCGGAAGTGTGGTCGTTGTTGTAAAGGCCGCGGTAGTTGTGGTGGTGGTTGAGGTGGTGGTCTCCGACGACACTCCAAGGTTCGGCCCGGGAGCGCAGGCGGCGGCCAATACCATCGCGGCGCACAACACGGCAATGACGCGTGTGGCCCGACGGATCAGCATGTTCGAACCGTAGCGCCGGGAGATCAGCGAACGATTTCGCTCGGCGGACATGAAGCAGAGCTGAGGTAATGGTGGCGCTCACCAGTCGAAGCCAGAAGCTGTAGCTATGCCGGTCGCTCCCAGGACAATTCTCCTCGCGCTCGTCGGTGCGCATCTCGTGAACGACCTCTACACCACGGTGCTTCCCGCGTTTCTCCTTGCGGTCGCGGAGGAGTTCGATCTGGACTACAGCGAACTCGGCGTGTTGTCGTTCGCCTTCATCTTGCTGACTGGTGCGTTGCAGCCGGTGTTGGGCAACAAGGCAGATCGATCGGGGCAACGACGCTTCATGCTCGTCTTCGGTTTCGCAGTCGGCGCGATCGGATTCTTGGCGATGGCCATGGCGCCATCGTTTTGGTTCATCGTGTCGGCCTATCCCGATAGTCGTGGGCGGATGCTCGGTTACCACGGCTGGGGCGGCTCAACGGGAAGCTTTATGGCTCCGGTGGCGGTGGTCCTCATGGTCTCCGCTTTCAACTGGCGCGTCGCCATGGCTCTGATCGCTCTCCATCTATTGGTGTCCGCGCTGGCCCTCTGGAGGAATCTCGACGAGTCCATGCCCGCGCCCAAGGCAACAATGCGCAGTGCGGTGAGCAAACAGCCGGTGTTGGTCGCCATCACCTTCGCACCGTCAGCATGGCTGGGCTTGTTCTGGCCGCCCTCCTTCTGGACGACGCAGTCTCACAACCGCTCGGCGGTCTGGTCTTCGATCGGTTCGGTGGACGAACCGTGTTTCTCGTCGCGTCGATTTCCACGAGCGCCTTGATCGGCGTGTTCGCATTGTCCGATAGAGCGGTGTCGCTCGTCGCCGTCGCCGTCGCCGGAATCGCCGTTTTCCTGGTCAGCCTCTTTCCCGTCGCCCTCGCGTTGGCGAGTCGACTTGTCCCTCCGGCCCCCACCGGCGCCGCGGCGGGTGTCGTGTTCGGCATTTCCGGCTTGATGACCGCCGCGGCGCAGCCCGCCGTCGGCTTTCTCGCTGAATCCGTTGGCGATATCCGAACGGCACTGGCCTGGCAACTCCCCCTCGCCCTTCTCGGGATTGCGCTCGCCACGCAGATCGAGGACACCGCTGTTCACGCCGGGGCGGTCATCAACGCATCACCGTGAGGCGTCACTCCACTCCAGACCGCGGTAAATGCGTCCCCGCGGGGACGCATTTAGCGGCCGGAGCCGGGTCGATTTGATGGCGTGCTGACGGGGATCCTCGCAGTGTTGGATGACGACGAACTGTTCCCATCAGCGTCTGTCGAGGCGGTTGCATGGACGCGTCCGCGGACGCGTCTTCGCTACTGAGCAAGAGGCCCTCGCTACTCGGGGTGACTGTCATACTCGTTCTCTACGCTGGTCGAGCGGAGCTCGACTGACACTTCGATGTCACGGGCGGCGATTCACAAGGCGGTGTCTTCACCAGGCGGTGTCTTCACAAGGACATGCTCGTCATAGCTGATGCCGTGCTCGACGGTGTGAATCAGACGGTCAGTCACGGTCCACCCCGCTTTCTTGTAGAAGGCGATCGCCTCCACGTTCTCGACCCTCGCGTGCAGCTCGTAGTCCGTGTGGCCGCTGACCGTGAAGTGGTCGATCGGCGTGCCGTCGAGAACGGGAACCTCAAACTCGCCAGCGAGTAGCTGTGAGGCGTACGTGTCCCGGAAACAGAGGTCGTGATAATCGGCGACTGCATCGGCGTCATTGGGGGGTTGCCGCCCGAGTCTCGATCGCATTCATACGTGGATATTGACACGCAGGAGTTCGCGACATCCCTTGTCTCGGCGGCAACCCACCACGCCATCGATGCGCCGATGCTGGTGCCCATCAGATGGAACGGTCGACCTCCGTGGTCGAGCGCATCCCGAGTGCGGGCTGATCGACCCGCAGGCTCAGAGTACGGTCCTACACACCACGGGTTCGGAGTAACCAAACGATGAGCGGAATCCAGGTCAACGGAACGGTCGAAGCGGGGTGGGGGCCCGTCGCTGATGCGTTTGTGGCCAACTTCGAGAACGCGACTGAACTCGGCGCATCTGCATGTATCACTCATCGCGGCAAGACCGTTGTCGACATCTGGGCCGGCGACCGGGCGCCCGACGGCACACCCTGGGCCGAGGACACGATCGTCAACGTTTACTCGACCACGAAGACGATGACGGCAATCTGCGCGCTGATGTGCATCGACCGGGGCCTGCTCGATCCCGCCGCCCCGGCTGCGACGTACTGGCCTGAGTTCGGTGTGAACGGCAAGGAGAACGTGACCGTCGCCCACTTCCTCAGCCATCAGGCCGGTGTGCCGGGTTGGGAGCCAGCCATCGATGCGGCCACGCTCTACGACTGGAACAAGTGCACGCAGATCCTCGCCGAGATGGAGCCGTGGTGGGAGCCAGGAACGGCGTCCGGTTACCACCTCGTTTCGCAGGGCTACCTCGTCGGCGAGCTCGTGCGCCGCGTTGATGGCCGTTCGCTCGGCACGTTCTTCCGCGAGGAGGTGGCAGAACCGCTCGGCGCCGATTTCCACATTGGCTTCGGTCCCGAACATGACCATCGCTGCGGTGAGCTGGTGCCGCCCGACGTGGCGAAGATGCTCGAAGGGGCGGGCGCCGTGGCGCCGAACCCGATCGCGATGCGAGCGTTTGGGAGCTGCCTGATCGACGCCACTGAGCCGCAGTCCCGCGAGTGGCGAGCCGCCGAGATCCCCGCGGCGGGTGGGTTCGGCAACGCCCGCTCGGTCGGTCGAGTTCACTCGGCGTTGGCCTGCGGCGGGAGCATCGATGGTGTGACCCTCATGTCGCCCGAGACAGTCAAGTCTGTCCTTCAGGTTCTGGTCGACGGCGACGACCACGTGATGGGTCCCATGCGCCATGGCCTCGGCTTCGGTCTTGGCAGCGAGGCGCTCCCGATGCCCAACGAGTCGTGCTTCTACTGGGGCGGCTGGGGTGGTTCGATCGCGGTGGTCGATCTCGAGAACCAGTTGACCTCTAGCTACGTCATGAACCACATGGAGGCCGACCTCCTCGGCGACATGCGGGGCGGAAATATCGTCGGGGCGACCTACCTCGCACTGATGGGCGGCGCCGGCGCCTGAGTGATCGCCGCCGATACCCGCCTAACTTCGCTAGCGGGCGGGAAAGTCGAACGAGGCGACGGTTTCGAGAGCGGCGGCGGGATCCCAGATGTCGGCCACTGATCGATAGTCAGCTCGCCAACTCTCGGCCGTCACGGTGCACTTCGTGTAGCCGTTGTCGGCTGCGAAGTATTCGACGTGGGGGTTCCCCGCCGTGAAGTCGGTCGCGAATGGCGATGACGAAATCGCGGTGGCCATGATCTCGGGGCAGACGATGTCCTGGCCGAAGCCGGGGCCGACATCGAGCACGAAGCTCGCGTGATAGTCGCCGCTCAGCACGATCGGGTTCTGGGTGGAGCGGAGGGCATCGGCGACGCGTTCGCGCTCGGCCGGATAGCCGTCCCAAGCCTCGAGGTAGTACTTCGCGACGTCTGTCCCCGGCTCGCGGACATCGAGACCCGAGAACATCGATGGGCTGACAAGTGAGGTCCAGTGAGCCGTCGAGGAACGCAAGCCTTCGGTGAGCCAGGCTGCCTGGTCGGCGCCCAGGAGCGAATGGTCAGTGGCGTCGCGTTCCTCGCATCCCTCGCCGAGGTCGAACACTGAGGTGTCACGGCAGGGAGGTTCGTCGGCGAATTGTCGCGTGTCGATCAAGAAGAACTCGGCGAGGTCGCCGACACGTACGGACCGGTCAAGCGTGTGGGTGCCGTTCGCGGGTGCCGGTTGGCGCGCGGGCTGGTGTTCCCACCATGCCTGGTAGGCGGCGTCCCGCCGAGCCGCGAAGTCGCCTCCCGCGCTGTCGAACTGTCCCGGACCGTCAGCCCAGTAGTTGTCGGTGATCTCGTGGTCGTCCCACATCGTGAAGAACGGGAGGGCGGCGTGAGCAGCCTGGAGCGACGCGTCCCGCTTCACCTGGGCGTAGCGGAGCCGGAATCCGGCGAGGTCGCTCGGCGGCGCACTTGTCCATGCCCGGCGCTGGTCGCCCGCTGGTGAGAAGTCGAGCGGGGGGAGTTCGTAGATGTAGTCGCCGGTGAAGATCACGGCGTCGAGTTCGGTGTCCGCCGCGATGTCGGCCCATGCGGCGTATTCGCCGAACTGCGGGTCTTGGCAGGTCGTGAGCGCGAACCGGAAGGGGTCGGTTCCGGTGGCCGGGAGTGTGCGGGTGCGGCCGGTCGGGCTGGTGTGGTCGCCGATCCGGAATCGGTAGAAGTAGGTCGTGGCCGCATCGAGCCCGCCGGGTTCAACGTGCACGGAGTGGGCGTAGTCGCTGTCGGCGACAGCCAAGCCCGACTGGATGATCGTGGTGAAGTCGGCGTCGCTGGCGATGTCGTAGGCGACGTCGAAGAACTCGTCGGGCATTCCTCCCGCGGGGTCGGTCGGGTCGGGGGCGAGGCGAGTCCACAACACAACGCTGTCGGGCAACGGCTCGCCTGATGCCACCCCCAGGGTGAACGGTTCGCCGGCGATGTCGGCCAGGGGTGCCGGCACCATGGCGGGTGCCGATGTCGGCGGCGCGGTCGATGTCGGGGGTACGACCGAGCTCGACGGGGAAGTCGTTGTGCCGGCGGAGGGGGAGGCATCGTCGCCCGAGCTGCATGCGACAGCGAACGCGCTCACAGCCCCGGCGAGAAACACTCGACGTGAGACGGGCGGAGCCATGCCCGGACCCTAGTGCGTCGTCGTCGGGCTCGATTCGACGGCGGCGAGCCGGTCGATGACCCCGGCCATCATCTTGTCGCTCTGGCCTCGAAGTGGTTCGTGAAGTCGTCGGGTGACAGCACTTCGTGGAGCCGCACCTCAACATGTTGCTGCTCATGCAGTCACTAGTCGTCGAATGCGCCGAGGGTCGAGACCCACCCGAGAATCTCTGCCGCGAATTCCGCATCACCGATGCGGATGAGCGGGCCGCCGAGAACGAGGGCCGACATCGAAAGGAAGACACCGAGGCGCCCGTCGCGACCAGGGAGCCGAGCGATATGGAGAACTGACACCTCGAACCTTCGTTGGCACTCCTGATTCGGGTTGATGTGCTCGCGCCTCTTTCGAGCCACACCACGGCGAGACACCGGCCGACAGACACTTCGTTACGAAGCCAACCTCAGAGGGCGGCAGGCACTTAGAGAACCCGCCAGCCGGATGCCTCAGAAGCTACGAAACCACCGCAACCCCTGCCCGAAGTATCAATCAGGCACTTCTGAGTGGCGTAGGCCTTTCGGCTCCCGGTCAGAGCAGTTCGATCGGGCACGCTGCACCATCGAGGCCGTCGACGGTGGCGGCCCTTCGTGTGAGTATCAACTGATACCTCCAAGCCGCGTTGTGCCCTTAGTCGAGGATTCGAGCGATCTCGTCGTGGAGTTTGCGACGATTGAGATCCGAGACTGCCTGGGCGCCGTCCGCGGTTGCCGACTCGGCCTGCAGCGCGATCTGGTGGTGGCGTTGGTCAGCGATCAAGTCGAGTGACTCGCCCCGGGCGCGGATGAGGTTGTGGCGCTTCAAAGAAAACGTGGCGGGTGTTCGCGCCACGAGCGTGTCGCTGAGCCATGCGCCTCGTTCGAGATCGCCGTCGGTGATCGCGTAGAACCCGAGACACGAGAGGTAGGCGCTTTCTTCGCCGGGGTAGCGGCCGAGGCAATGCTTCCTTGCAGTCAACGCGAGCGCGACCTGTCGTTCCTCCGGTGCGTGCTTCAGTATCGTTCTCGCCTGCTGGCGGAGAACGTGGTTACCCCGGAGCGACTCATCGCCTGAGCCGGATTGGCGAAGGTCGATACCAAGGCAGATGCCAGCCGCGGCGAACGAAGTGACTTCGACACCGATCGTGGCCGGTCTACGACCGAGTTGGGAAAAGATCCTTCTCGACTCGTCGAATGCCTCGACTGCTTCTTCGAAGTAGCCCATGTGCACGAAGGCGATCACGGCGTTGGCGAGTCCGAACGCTCGAATGAGCTGCGCTTCGTCGTCCGCTGCGGCTGGCGGAAGCGCCCGAGTCTCCTTGACGACGCGGCCGGGGGAGAGCCACGTCCGGTACCAGCCGCTGAGTCCGGCGTTTTCGAAGCGCTCGCCGCCGACCTGGTAACGCCATTCGAACGTGCCGTCATCTTCGGGAGGTGGGTCGTCGTAGGGCAGCCCGTCCATGAGGTCCATCCGTGTGGCGTGATCAGTGGACCACTGCCGGACGGGCAAGCGCAGTAGGCCCTGCGCGCGGGCTGCGACCTGTATCTCCCTGGCCGCCGGCCCGAATCCGTTCTCCACGAGTGCGTTGCGACACAACGTGAGGATGAGCGCCGCTCCGCCCAGATCGGTGTCACGGAGATGACCCGCGGCGGCCATCGCGTCGACAACTCTCTCCGCCTGCGAATCACCGATCGTGGCCCATTCGAAGTGGTCCATGGATTCGGCGACTTGGACGTACCAATGTGCGTGGCGGTCTCGAACCTCTCGCAAAAGCGACTGTCGCGCAAGTTCCTCCAGACCCCATTCGCGTACGGTCTCGAGGAGTCGGTACCGGGCCTCCCCTTCAGAATCATCCACACGCTCGACCAACGATTTCGCGGTCAATGACGCAACGGCATCGGTCGCGGCGTGGGTGGTTTGCGCGCCAACGGCGGCGGCGGCCGGGAGCGAGAACGGTGCCAAGAAGACCGCGAGGCAGGCAAGGAGGTCGCGTTCGGCTGGTTCTAGAAGTTCGATCGACCAATCGAACGCAGCGCGCAACGTTTGCTGGCGGCGGAGCTTGCCGCGGCGGCTGCCAGCCAGAAGGGCGAATCGATCGGAGAGCCCCGTCTCGATTTCGGTGAGGCTCATGGAGCGAGCCCGGCCGGCGGCGAGTTCGATGGCGAGTGGAAGCCCGTCGAGACGCGAACAAATGGCCGAGATCAGTTCGAGGTCCGCAGCCGTGGGGTTGAAGTCAGCGTTGGAGGCGACGACTCGTTCGACGAAGAGCCGTACTGCTGCAGACCCGACTTCCGATGCCAGCGGGCCGACCCGAACGACGCGTTCGCCGTCGAGATCAAGGTGCTCTCGCGATGTTGCGAGCAGATGAAGGTTCGGAACATCGCTGAGTAGCCGATCGACGACTTCGGCGACGTCATCGATGATGTGCTCGCAGTTGTCGACGATCACCAGTGTGTCCTGGGTGGATAGGTGCCGGCGCAACTCTTCGTATGGCGTTGTGGTCGTGGACAACTGCACGCCGCGACAGAGCGCCACGACGATCTCGTCGGGATCGCTCACCGGCGCCAGGTCGGCAAAGTGCACGCCACCGGAGAACTGGGCGCTCACCCGGCCGGCGGCCTCGACTGCGAGACTGGTCTTTCCGATCCCGCCCGGCCCGACGAGCGTGACGAGCCGTTCTGCGGCAACTAGCGCGCTGAGCTCAGCGATCTCCCGGTCGCGTCCGAGCAGCCGGGTGCGCCGCGGGGGGAGCGAGTCTCGCGCGCTGACAAGTCCTCGTAGTGCAGCAAAGTCGCCGGCCCCGACTTGGAAGAGACGCATCGACTCGGGAAGATCGCGTAACCGATGCGACCCGAGGTCCTGCGTGTCGTCGCGGTCGAGTATCGAGTGGACGGCCCCGGTGACGAGCACCTGACCGCCGTGCCCAGCCGCCTCCACCCGGGCGCACGCGTTGACGACCGGGCCGAAGTAGTCGCCGCCGCGCTCCTCGGCCTCGCCGAGGTGCAGGCCCATGCGAACTCGCAGTGCCGGTCCTGGCCATACAGCGTTGGCCAACGCCTCCTGCGATGCGATCGCTGCTTCCACGGCCAGCGTCGTCTTGGCGAAGGCCACGGCGAACGAGTCGCCCGCGGTCGTGAACACGAAGCCGCCCCGCGATTCAAAGGACCCGCGGAGAATTGTGTCGTGCGCCTGCAAACTTGCGGACATCGCGTCCGCATCTTCGGCCCAAAGCCTCGTCGACCCTTCGACATCAGTGAACAGGAACGTCACGACCCCGGACGGTGGCTGCGGGGTCGCTGGCTGGGACATCTCGGCAGTTTCACACAATTGGGCGTTGATCGATGTTGACGGGCGCAACGTGAAGGCTTGGTGTGCCCATCGGTAGATGATCGCGGCACGGAGTTGAACGGGTTGGTGAACTTGCGGGCCTTTGGCGTCCCCGCGGGGACGCCAACGTCGACGAGTGTTCGAGTCGCGACTGGTGCTATCGGCTCAGACCAGTTCGATCGGGAGCTTCAGCAAGTCAGGGTCGAGCAGGACTTCGTGGCCGTCGATGTGGCGGACGGTGTAGCCGTCGAGCTTGCGGCCCTTCGTGTGAATATCAACTGATACCTCGAAACCGCGTTTCGTCCTCATTCTTCCATCAAGCGCGGGGGATGGCGGGTAAGTCCGACCGGCGCGAACCCTCTCGGTCGCGAACGTCAGTTGAATTGGCCTCTCGTTGCCGTCGGGAAACCTCATGAGCGAAAGGCTCTTTGGGTTCTGAGTCGTCCATACCAAGTGAGCGTCCTTAGCCCTCTGCGAGTCGGAGCAGTAGGTCGCCCTCGGGCGGGCAGATGCCGCGGCCGTCGCAGTTGCTGGTCATCACGTAGAGCACGCCGTCGGGGTCAGCAGCGACGGTACGGAGGCGCCCAAATTCCTCGCGGAGATACACCTCGTGAGACGCAACGGCGTGGGGGTCGTTGAGATCCAGAACCACGCGATGGAGGTGTTGCCCGCTCGAGAGTCCAGCGACGCCTACAGAGGTGAACAGAAAGCTGTCTTGCCATGCTGCGATGTCGTCCCCTCGGTAGAAGAGAGCGCCGGTTGGAGGGACAGGGTCGTCCCACACGAGCACGGGACTCACGAGTTCGGGTTCTTCGTCGCATCCCCAGACCCGGGGCCAACCAAGATTGTCGCCAGCTGTGACAATGTTGAGCTCGTCGAATCCGCGCAGACTGGGCATATCGAACTCGAGGCCCGATGGTCCATGATCGACCATGAGTAGATGCTCGTCATCGATCCAGTCGTAGCCCTGTGTGTTGCGAATCCCGCTCACGAAGACGTAGCTGTCAGCGGTGGGATTGTCGGCCGGGATCTCGCCATCGAGCGTCAGACGAAGGAGCTTTCCCGCCAGGCTGGTCGGGTCCTGAGCGAACTCAGGTGTGTACGCACCAACGCCGACGTAGAGCATGCCGTCGGGGCCGATGTGCATCCGCCCGCCCTGGTGGTGCAGGCCTGCGGGAAGGTCGTCCAGAATGACCCGATCCAACGTCGCGGTGGTGGCGTCTTCGCTCAGCGCGTACCTTGCGAGCCGTCCGATCGACTCTTCCTCGCTCGTGGCGGTGTTGTAAAAGACGTAGAAGTGCCGGTTGGTCTCGAATTCGGGATGGAGAAGCAGTCCGAGCAGGCCGCCCTCGGAGCCGAACACTTCGATGCCCCCGAGTGGCGGCAGCCGAGTCACCTCGATCTCCAGGACGGGATCGGTGAGCAGTTCACCGTCGCGGATCAGCCGAACGCGCCCGGGGCGTTCGGTCACGAGCATGTCGCCATTCGGCAAGAAGGCGAGACCCCACGGAGTCTCGAGTCCGTCAACGACAACCGTGGCATCGATCGTGGTCGCTCCGATCTCGCCCGGACTGCCCTGCACGAGTTGGCATTCGGGGAGGGGAGCGGCCGGCGCAACGCTGGTCGTCGGGGAGGAGGATGTTGTTGGTGCTGGCGTTGTTGTTGTTGTTGTTGTCGTGGAGGCCGGCTCGTCGACCGGGCCGTCTTCGGCATTCTCGGGGTCGGCGCTGCATGCCGTGGCCAGTAGTCCCACGGACAAACTCATAATCGCGACAGTAAGAAGGCGGTGGCCGTATCGAGTCATCGTCTGCATGGGCGACAACCTAGAGGCCTTGGCGAACCGCCGCGTGGCCCTCAATCGAGGATCCGGGCGATCTCATCGTGGAGTTTGCGACGATTGAGATCCGACACGGCCTGGGTGCCCTCTGTGGTTGCTGCTTGGCCTGGAGCGCGAGTTGGTGATGGCGTTGGTCAGCGATCAGGTCGAGCCATGCGCCTCGATCGAGATCACTGTCGGCGAACCCAACGCAACTGATGCGTGTCGGCGCTTCAGAGCAGGTTCGGCCAGTGCTGTTGTGTCAGATCAGTTCGATGGGGCGGAGGGTGTAGCTGTCGAGCTTGCGGCCCTTGGTGCTGGTGCCAACTAACACCTCGAGTGTTCGTGAGGCGTAGCTTCTCGTTCAAGTCGGTGGCCTGCTCCATCTATTCGACTGTGCGGTCCAGCTGACAGTGATCGACGAGGGCGCGTCCGTAGGTCGGGAGGGTCGGATCTCCTCATCGGGATACTGTGCTGGTCGTGGAACCGCAGGAGGAAATTGTTCGGCCGTCGGGGACCGTCACCTTTCTCTTTACCGATGTCGAAGGGTCTACGAGATTGTGGGCCGCAGACACAGATGCGATGTCGGCGTCGCTTCTCGTTCACGACCGAATCCTGCGCACGACATTTGAGTCGCAGGGTGGCTACGTGTTCACGACGGCGGGCGATTCGTTCGCGGTTGCCTTTGCCCGCGCCTCCGATGCTGTGGCTGCCGCCGCAACGGTTCAACAGGAACTTGCGGCCGAATCCTGGCCGGGGCCAGCGCTGCGGGTGCGAATGGGAATTCATCTCGGCGAAGCAGAGGAGCGCGGTGGCGACTATTTCGGTCCGGTCGTGAATACCGCCGCGCGGGTGGAAGCGGCTGGTCATGGTGGGCAGGTGTTGATCACCGATGCCGTCCGCGCGACTGCCGGCGTCGAGGCGTCAGACCTGGGAGCGCATCAGCTCCGCGATGTCGACGAACCAATCCGCCTGTTCCAACTCGGCGACGGCGAGTTCGCTCCGCTTCGCGTCGTCGACGCCGCGCTCACGAACCTGCCCTCGCGTCCGACTCGGCTGATCGGGCGTGATGACGAGGTCTCGAGAGTTCGTCAGCTACTGGCCGACAACCGACTGGTCACGATCACGGCGGTTGGTGGCTCAGGCAAGACCCGGTTGGCGATCGCGGTCGGTGAGGCCGAGCTACGCCAACGCCCCGACGGGGTGTGGTTCGTGGATCTCACGGCAGTGATGAGCGGCGACGACGTGCCCGCGGCGATCGCCAATGCGGTGGGGCTGGTGCTCATGAGCGCGGAGCCCACCGAGAAACTCATCGAGTTCCTGTCCAGCAAGACCGCCCTCGTGATCCTCGACAACTGCGAACACGTCGTCGACGAATGCGCAGAGTTCGTTGAGAGCGCTCTCGCCGTCCGGGGTGACGTGAGCTTCCTCGCGACCAGCCGTGAGCTGCTCGACGTTGAAGGCGAGCGCACAGTCCCGCTCCGCACCTTGCCGTGTGACTCCGCTGACTCCGCTGGCGTTCGGCTGTTCCTCGATCGGGCGACTGCGCTTGATCCTGGCTTCGAGCTCACCGACGAGAACGCTGACACGATCTCGACCCTGTGCAGCCGGCTCGACGGGATGCCCCTCGCGATCGAACTCGCAGCGGCACGCATCACGGTGCTGAGTCCGAGCGAACTGCTCTCGGGATTAGACGATCGCTTCCAGCTGTTGGCCGGCGGACGACGTCGTCAGCGTCAACGCACGCTCGAGGCAACGCTCGACTGGAGCTACGACCTCCTCGACTCCGACGAACAGCAAGTGTTCCGGACCCTTGGGGTGTTCGTCGACGGCTTCGATCTCGCCGCAGTAGCTGCTGTCGCCAACGTGACACATCGGAGCGCGACCGCGTTGATCGAAGCGCTGATTGCCAAATCGCTGGTTGCCCGAACCGAGCACCGGAACGACTCTCGCTTTCGCCTCCTGGAGACCGTGAAGGCGTACGCCGAAGACCGACTGGTCGATGCCAACGCAGCCCGCGATGCCCGCGACGCCCATCTGGCCCACTTCCACCAGATCGCGAACATCAACGGGCGCGCATGTGGCGCGGAGATCCGGAACGGGGTCGAGTTGCACCGCGACCGCAGCAACATCACATCGGCGTTCGAGTGGGCGGCAAGCACCCAACAGTGGACAATGGCTGGTGAACTGATCATCGGCGCACGAGGTGCGTACGACGTGTACGGGCACATGATCGAGGTCCGAAGTCTTCTCGAACGAGCGCTCGACAACTGTCCGGTGGACGACTCTGAGCTGGCCGACGGGTTGCGAAACGGGCTGGCGTTCCCCTGCGGGATGCTGAGCGACTGGGCAGCCTTCGCGCGACATAGCTCTGCGCTGGCCGACTCGAGGAATCCGACGGCGCGCGCCTGGGGGGCCAACCTCTTGGCGTGGCTCGCGCTTCATAGCGAGCCGGCCCGGGCCGAGGCGGTGTTGACGCAGGCGCAAGCAGCGGTTGACGAGGCGCGACAGCACGATCCGGGCCGAGGGGCACGGATCACAGAAGCATTGCTTCACGACATTCGTGGATTACATGCCGCCGGTGCCGGCAACTTCGTCGAAGCACTCCGCCATCTCCACGTCGCACTGAAGATTCAAGAGGAGAGCGACTTCTACTACCACCACCGAGTCCAATCGGGGTTGCACCTTGCTGGGGTGTGCCAGGTCATCCTGGGCATGCCAGCACAGGCACTCGACACGGTCGCCGAGGTAGACACCTACGGGTTCGCCCTCTTCGACGGTGCGGATGTGCGAACCCTCGCCCATCTCGAGATGGGCGAAATCGATACCGCCATGGGCTACCTACGGACCCAGGTGGCACGCGGCCGCACTGGTCTGTTCCCCGGGGAAGCAAATGACAGCGTGCTGTTGCTCGCTGCGTTGGCTCACGCCGAGGGAGACATCGACACGGCCCGCGAGCTGTTGCTGCAGATAGGGATGTGCCGGACCGACGCCACGATCATTTTCAGCCACGAGCTCGCACGCCGGCTTGAGCTGACCGACGAACACGAAGAAGGTCAACGTCAATCTCTCACCTTTGGGTCACGAAGCCCTGAAGGCATCACCGGGATGCACCTGGCGATGACCGCGCTACGGGCTGAGCTGACCCGCCGGAATTGGGACTGACACAGTCGACTCGGCGCGGTTGGGCCGAGTCAGGGTTTGTACTGCGCCACGAGTTGTTGTCCGAGGTCGTGGAGTTCGGTTCTCAAGTTCGCCGGCTCGAGGACTTCGAGGACTGCCGCTAAGCCAGCGAGTTCAGCGACGGGTGTGTGGGTCGTAGGGAACGTGATCTCCACATGTAGCCGGTCGTCGTCGGTGGTGTCTGAGCGGACGGCAACTCTGCTCTCTCCAAACCGAGCGTGCATCCAGGCGACGGCGCGCGGTTCGGCGAGGGCGCTGACGGTTTGCTCGCCGCGAAGCTCGGCGATGTTGGCCTCGATGGTTTCCCATTCGTGTTTGAGGTCGAAGCCGGGTGGGCGGACAGCGGGCTGGTCGGTGAGTTGCGCCGACTCGATTCTCCAGAGGAGGAAGGTTCGCTGGCCGGTGGCAGTGCCAGCGATGAGGTACCAGGCTCTTTGTTTTGAGACGAGCCCGAGAGGGTTAACGGTTCGCTTCGTGATATTGCCCTGCCGGTCTCGGTAGCCGACCTTCACTTGGACTCGGGTGACGATGGCGTGTTGCAGCGTTTCGAGGTGGGGGAGTGGTTCCCGGGCGTTGCTACCCCACTCGGTGGGGTCGAGGACGATTGCCGATGCCGCTTGTTCTGCTTCGGCTCGGAAGGTTTCGGGGAGCGCCTGGATGAGCTTACGGAGTGCCGCTTTCGCTTCGGGAGTGACGACCAGCGAGGGGCCAGCAACAAGGAACAAGGTTCGGGCTTCCGTGGCGGTAAGTCCGGTGAGGTCGGTGCGGGCTCCGCCAACCAGGGACCAGCCTCCGCTACGGCCGGGTCGGGAATACACCGGGATTCCGGCGAGGGCGAGGGCTTCAAGGTCGCGGCGGGCGGTGCGGGTCGACACTTCGAGTTCGGCCGCGACTTGGGCGGCGGTGACGCGGCCGCGCGTCTGAAGGAACAGCAGTGTGGCCACGAGACGGTCGGCGCGCATGATTTCAGTTTCTCACTAAACATGGACAAGGGGTGGCCATATTGGCGTGGAAGATACGTTTCATGAACGAACAGCAACACAACACCTCTCCGACAAACTCGACCACTCGCGACCGCATAGACCCACGGCCGATTCTCGACCGGGCGATCGCTACCGGCGGGCCCGTCATCGCTCGCGTCCGGCTCGAACAGCTGTCTGCCCCAACGCCATGCTCGGAAATGGACGTGCGCTCCATGCTCGGGCACCTCGTCTCCGTGCTCGACCGCATCGCCGCGACCGGACAGGGCGATGACTCCTTTGCCGTCACTGAGACCCCCGCACCCAACGACGCCTGGTCGGACGCCTGGACGTCATCGGCCCGCCGCGCCGCGGACGCGTGGCGCGACGATGCGTTGCTCGAACAACCCATGGCGCTGCCGTGGATCCAGGGCACCGGCGCCGAGGTGCTGACGTCCTGGTTCTCGGAACTGACTATCCACACTTGGGACCTCGCGACCGCGACCGGACAACAACCCAACTGGGACGACTCCGTCGTCACCGCCGCGCTTGCTGCGAGCGACTTCCTCCCCGCCCAGAACCGCCGCGCGCTCTTCGAGGAGATCTCCACCGCCATGAGCCGCGACGTCGTCGCGATCCCTTTCGCCGAGCAAGTCTCCATCCCCGACGATGCCCTTGCCATCGACCGCCTCGTCGCCTGGAGTGGCCGAGATCCCAGCCGCTGAGCGGTCCGCGAACTCGATGACTCAACTGACACCTCGAACCCGTGGTTAGTGCTCATCCCCTGTGACCACTGCTCGAAGTTGGTCGAGCGTTGGCGAGCCAGCGAGGCCGGCTGGAGTCAAGTACATACGGCACGAGAGCCCGACGGGTGCGTCAGGCTCTGCGAACGCGTCGACGCCGTCGATGATGATGCTCGGCGATCCTCGGAAGCGGGTCGCTTCGGCGGCTTCGACCGTGTCGACGATCCGTCGCTCGATCACGAAGCCAGGGAATTCCGCGGCGAGTGTGCGGAGGCGTTCGTCGGCGATCATCCAGTTCGGGCAGCCGTCGAAGTAGAGCAACGTCACGTTCATGGCCTCACCGTAAACCTTGTAGTGCGATGCAAGGTCAAGCGGTACGGTCGATGACATGAACATCGGCGAACTGTCAGCGATCTGCGGCGTACCCGCTCAGACAATCCGCTTCTACGAAAGGCGCGGGCTGCTGGCTGAACCCCAGCGACAGTCAAACGGCTACCGGATCTACGACGATGGAGCGGCGGAAAGGATCGCGTTCATCCGACGAGCCCAAAGCGCCGGCCTCACCCTGACCGAGATTGGTGGTGTGCTCGACGTTCGCTCCGATGGCCGAAACCCGTGCAGCCATGTCTCGCAACTCCTTGGCACCAAGCTGGGCGAGGTCAAGATCCAGATAGGCGAATTGCGGAAGCTCCGACAAGAACTCGAAGCGCTTATCGAACGGAGTCAACAACTCAATCCAGCCGACTGCACCGAGGGCGATATCTGTCACATCCTCGGTGCAGTGGCCTCTCCGGCTCCGTTATCGTCTCGGCCCGCAAAGGCGATCTCGGCGTAGCTTTCGAGTTTGCGGCCCTTTGTGTTGGTGTCAACTGACACCTCGAAACCTCGTTAAGCCCTCACGCCCCGAGGGTCAGCTCGATCTGTCGCTGAGCGAGGGGTGCGTAGTTGGGGCTCAGTGAAAGACCATGATGCGCGCCGTCGATCAGCATGATTTCGGCTCCTTCGATCTGATTGGCCGCGTTCGTGGAATGTTCGACCGGCACGATCCCGTCGTTGGTTCCAGTGGCGATGAGGGTGGGCGCGGTGACCTTGTCGAATGGAAGCGGTGGGAGCTCAGGCTCCGTCGCCTCATCGTTGGCCTGGCCGGGGGCACGGAACTCCCGTGGTGCGAGCGACGTTGCCAGCTCGCCGGCTTGTCGGAGACGGGTTGGGTTCGACCGGATCCACTCCGTCGCGTCCTTCTTCTGCTGCTTGTCGTAGCCGGCGGAGAACGAGTCGACGATGATCGCGGCCATCGCCTGCGGTCGCTTAGTGGCGAGTTGACAGACGAGCCGCACCCCAAGGGAGGAACCGAACAACATCTCGTTGATCCTGCTCGTGGCTACCGGGAAGGGACGCAGAACTGCCACATCCAACATGAGCGCGCTGGTCATCTCTGGGTGGCGAGCCGCGAAGTGCACGGCCGACGGGCCGCCAGACGAGACGCCGAGTACCGCCACCTGATCGATCTGAAGCGCAGTCAGCAGTGCGGCGTAGAGGTCGGCCTGCTCCTCAGGCGATCGGCCCGACTCGAGCGGTGTTCGCAGATAGCCGGGACGGGAGGGCGCGAGCACCTCACAACCGGCGTCGACGAAGTGCCGACCCAGGCCGAGACCCTGGTCGTACCCTCCAGGCCCGCCGTGGACCACCAGGACGGGGGGACCTTGCCCTTCTCGTGCGAACTGGACGGGGCCCCGGTCGGTGTCGAGCACCTCAGCGCCTCGGTCGAGCGACTCCATCAACTTCTCGGACCAACCCATTCGCACTCCACGTCGCTTCTCCAGGACGAGCATCGCAGATCTTCTGCTGTGGAGCACGAACTTGGCCAGCGCCTCCGCCGGTGGTAACCGGCGACGGTGCGTGCGGCCTCCACCGTGAATCGACGGATGCCTGGGGATTGTTCGATTTCAGGCAAGCTCCACCAGTCGGTCAGCGACAGCGCCTCGATTGCTTCGGGCAGGTCGTGGAATCGAAACACCTCGGCCGTGTCAGACGAAAGTTGATCGATGATGCTGGCTAGGGCACGGTCCGGGAGTCGGACCGGCTGAGTCACGTGGTAGCGGCTCGGTCGGGTCCGCGTCAGACCAGTTCAATCGGGCAGGCCGGACCGTCGAGGCCGCCGGTGGTGATGGTGAGCTCGATCGGCAGCTTGAGGGGGTCGGGGTCGAGCAGGACCTCGTGTCCGTCGATTCGGCGGACGGTGTACCTTTCGAGCTTGCGGCCCTTTGTGTTGGTGTCAACTGACACCTCGAACCAGCGTTAAGCCCTCATCGGTGACGGTCCGGTACCGCCCAGGAACTGGGCCCTACGGCTGCGTCAATTCGATGAGGCGGCTGTCTTCGAGCGCTGCTGAGCGGATCTTGGCGATCTCTTGGTACGTGGGGTCCGCCAGCTTGTCGATGAAGTGTTGGCGGGTGGGGTAGCTCACGAGTATGGCGAGGTCCCAGTCTTCAGCGCCGATGACCGTTCGGTGGGCAGAGCCGAGCCAGATTGGCTCGCTGCCATATTGCACTTCGGCCTCGCGATTCAGTGTGCCGTAGTGCCAAAACGCGTCTTGCCCGCTCATCTCGTCGACTCCGAACCCGGCCAGTGCGCGTTCACGAAACCGCAAGAGGTTTAGCATCACCACGGGCTCGTTCGGGTCCGCCTCGCTCATCGCGGCGATGACGTGCTGGTCGGGTTCGATATGCGACATGCTTCTGTCTTATCGCGTCGCGAACCGACAACGTCGAAGCGTCCGTGTCAATCTTGACCCCGACACGGCCCACTCGTCCAATACGCGTCCGTATCGCACTTCTGAGTGGGTTGACCTGATGCGTCGTCTCAGACCAGTTCGATCGGGCATGCTGCGCCGTTGAGTCCGTCGGCGGTGGCGCTGAGGCCGCGGCCGAGGAGGCCGCCGGTGGCGATCGTCAACTCGATCGGGAGCTTGAGGAGGTCGGGGTCGAGGAGGACTTCGTGGCCGTCGATGCGGCGGACGGTGTAGCTGTCGAGCTTGCGGCCCTTTGTGTTGGTATCAACTGATACCTCGAACTTCTTCCCTCAACCGTATGGTTCGAGCAGGTCGATCACGGCGGTGCCGCCTTTGCGACGGATGACGTCGGTGGCGCGGTCGGTGAGTTTGAGTTCCATTTCACAACAGTGAACCACGTGGAGTGCACCGGCATTCCCCGATCAGTCTCCCCTTGCGGAGAGCGAACATATGTTCGATACTCGCGAATGGAAGTTGCGGAGCAGGCCCAAGCGATCGACGAACGCGCTCGACTGCGGCTAGTCGCGGACCGTGTGGCCCCTCTGGCGCTTGCTCAGGAGCGCACGCTGCCGGTGCTCGAGCCGCTTGCTGGTCTCTTTCCCGAAGGGGGTTTGCGGCGCGGATCGGTGATTGCGGTTGAAGGCATCGGCGCCACATCACTCGCACTGGCGGTGGCCGCTGGCCCGTCGGCATCGGGTTCGTGGACAGCAGTGGTGGGTGATCCGGGAATCGGCCTGGCCGCAGCGGAAGAAGCGGGGGTGGTGCTCGAGCGTTTGTTGATGGTCGAGACGCCCGCGTCGGGATCATCCGACAAGAGTGCGGCAAGCGCCGTCGCCGCTCTGGTGGGTGCCGTTGATGTGGTGATGATCGGGCCCGGGGTTCGTTTGCGCCCGGCCGACTCCCGGCGCCTTTCGGCCCGGATGCGTGAGCGTGGGTCGGTGATCATCCGAGTGGGTGGGGTCGACGCTCCTGGTGTTGATGTTGGTCTCCGAATCGTGGAATCCGAATGGACGGGGCTCGGTGCTGGCCACGGCCTTTTGCGGGCTCGACGAATCCGCATCGAAACCCAAGGTCGGGGAGCGTCGTCGCGTCCCCGCTCAGGGGCCCTACTTCTTCCTGGCCCGCAGGGCGCGCCCATCGCATTGGGTGAGAAAGCAGCGGGTGAGAAAGCCGAACAAGAAGCCGCGCCGGGAAAGCTCCGCGCCCTTGCCTGACGCTGTTCGCACCCTGGTGGCGTGGTGTCCCGACTGGCCTGTTGTCGCCCTTGGGTATCCGCTCGATGAACCGGTGGCGGTGGTCCACGCCAACAAGGTGATTGCGGCATCAGCGGCGGCCCGCCAGGCCGGGGTGGCTCGTGGCCTTCGCCGCCGAGTGGCGCAGTCGCGCTGCGCCGAGCTCGAAGTGGTGGAGCGTGATGAAGCGCGAGAGGCGCGATCGTTCGAGCCGATCTTGGCCTCGCTCGACGACATCACTCCGCGAGTTGAGGTCACCCGGCCCGGCACCTGCGCGCTGGCCATGCGGGGTCCGGCCCGATACTTCGGCGGAGACGAAGCCGTGGCCGAGTTGGTGCAGCAGCGCATGGGCGAAGCACTCGCGGGCCGCACCGAAATTCGAGTGGGCATCGCCGACGGACCGTTCGCCGCTGGCCTTGCCGCCCGTGCGGCCAAACCCACCCGGATCGTGGAGGTCGGCAGGAGCCCAGAGTTCCTGGCGCCGATGTCGATCTCGGTTCTCGACCAACCCGACCTCACCGATGTGTTGGTGCGGCTTGGTTTGCGATCACTGGGCACTTTCGCGGCGCTCCCCGCCAGAGATGTCCTTGCCCGTTTTGGTACCGAGGGACAAGGTGCACACCGCTTGGCCGCGGGTCTTGACGAACGCCCGCCCGACGCTCGGATGCCGCCGCCGGACTGGTCGGTCACCACCGAGATCGACCCGCCCGCCGATCGAGTCGACCGGGTGGCTTTTTGTGCGCGGTCACTAGCCGATGATCTGCATCAGCGGCTCGAACGTGAAGGCATTTCTTGTGTCCGCATCGCGATCGAGGCCGAAACCGAATTTGGCGAAGTCCTTCTGCGGCTGTGGCGTCATGAAGGGGCGTTGTCGGCTGGGGCGATCGCCGATCGGGTGCGCTGGCAGCTCGATGGGTGGCTCAACGGTTCGGCCGCCACTCGCCCAAGCGGCGGTATCTCACGCGTGTCGCTGCTTCCCGACGAGATCGTGCCGGCGAAAGGCCGACAGCTGGGGTTCTGGGGTGGCGAAACCGAGGTCGACGAACGGGCCGCCCGGGTGGCGGCTCGGCTGCAAGGCCAACTCGGGGCTGATGCGGTGAAGGTGCCCGAGCGCCGGGGTGGTCGTCACGCCGATGAGCAGTTGGTGCTGGTGTCGGCGGCAACGGTGGAGCTGCGAGGTCGGAGTCTCGCGGTCGACCACAACAACTCCGACATAGCGCCGTGGCCCGGACGGCTCCCCGCTCCGTCGCCCAGCCGCGTGCCGCCATCACCACGGGCGGCCGAGCTCTATGACGCGGCGGGGGTGATGGTCACCGTCACCGGGCGAGGGCTTCCTTCGGCGGCACCGGCCGAGTTGGTGGTCGACGGTCGTCGCCAACCCATCACTGGTTGGGCTGGTCCGTGGCCGGTCGACGAGCGTTGGTGGGACACCGACGAACACCGTCGTCGGGCCCGATTCCAGATCCTCACCGCCGACGGTCAAGCCCGGCTCGTGACCCTGGAAAACGGTCAGTGGTGGATCACCGCTTATTGGGACTAGTGACAGTGGGTTTGAGCCTCGACGCCACGGTCGGCAACACGAAACTGCGCACGAAACGAAGCCGGTTGCGCCGTTCCACGCCGAACACATGGGCGATTTGTTCGCGACCGATCCGGCGCTCGGCCGCTAGGAAGCCGGCGCGTGTCGCCACGGCTCTCGGTCGGCGACTCCGGGCCGCTCGATCAAGAACGTCGGTGTCAACATCGAGCTCGGCCGCCGCGCAAGCGAGACTGATACCCCAGGCGACCGCCGTCTCGACTCCGATTGATCGAGCCAATCGCAATGTGGCATCGAGGTCTGTCCCCGCTGCCACCAGCCGGATCACGTCGAGCGCGATGTTGTGCTTGCGTTCGGGAAGCGGCGTGTAGGTGAGGTGTCCAGCGGCGTGGACAAGCCGCCAGGGTGGTGAAAGCGCGTGGAGTGTTGTGTTGCCGATCGTGACGGGAACCCGATCGTCGGTCCATCGATCGCGGCGAGCGTGGCTCTGGCGAAACAGGCGAGTGTGGATGTCGACACCGACACCGGATCGGCTGCGAAACTCGCTGCCTTTGAAGAAGGCCGGTCCGTCGGCCGTTGAGCGTCCCTCGGCCGTGTACTCGGAGCGCACCAGGGCGCGGGCAAACGCATCGTGATCGTCGACCGGGAGCAGCAGGTCGGCGTCGACGTAGCTGCGATCGACCGGATGCTCGTAGTCGAGATGGCGGGTGGCCACCCCCTTGAGGATGGTCATCGGTGTGCCCACCGATTCCGCGATTCGAGCCACGGCGAGCGTCTCGGCCTCGATGGCCAACATCTGTCGCTGGGTCTCGGCGACATCAGCGGCGAGTGCGGCGGCGACCTCTTTTGGCAGGACCACGATGCCGTCGGTCACGGCTCGTTGGAGTAAGCCGTTGACAGAATTCCGGCGGGCCGATCGCCGCAGCGCCGCGGCTTCGACGAGGTCGCCCACGGCCACAGGGTCCGGATTGCCGCCGGCGAGGTGGCGATAGAGGGCACGGATTACTCGGCTCCGATTGGCATCAACATCGAGTCGGAGAAGCCGGTCGACCTGAGCGGTTGACAACGACGAAGGTCGAGAGGGGAGAGTGGACGCCACGACGGTCATCCTCGCGCACAGGCCGAGCGTCCATCATGAGTCCATGGCATCGCCCCCTCCCGCTCCGAATCCGCGCTCATGGGCAACCCATTGGGACGCCGGCGATCCGGCACGAGCTGACGCGTTTATCGAGTTCGGACCGGTCGAGGTGACAGCGGCCCTGCGCTCGGTTGGGTTCGAACCAACCACGGTGCCGGAGCAGTTGCGCAGTGACGAGAACCGAGTGTTTCGGGTTGAGTTCGCCGATGGGCCGGTTGCGGTGAAGGTCTTTCGGTATGCCCGGCTGACGCCGGAGGCGCTCGACGAACAGCTGGAGATGCTGGACCGTCTGCAGGCGGCGGGGGTGGGTGTGGCGGCCGGGCTCCGGCTCCCGGGCGGCGAGCGGTTGGGCATCTTCGAAGGCCAGCTCTTCGCGTGTTTCGAGTGGTACGGCGATGAGGCTGAAGAAGGGCCGACGCACGAAGACGCGGCGGACTTCTTTGGCCTTGGTATCGATATCGCCCGGATGCACGAGGTGGGCGTCACCCATCCGCCCGAACGTCAGCTCACCTATACACCGCAGACCTGGGGCCGAGCGGCCCTCGATTCGCTGATCTCGGCCGAAGCCATCCATCCTCAGTATCGAGAACCGTTCGTCGCTCGAGCGGAAGAAACACTCGAGCGAGCGGCTGCGTGCTGGCCATCGACGACGCCGCAGTTCATTCACAGCGACCTGGGCGAATGGAACGTCGTGTGGCGACCGGACGGGTCGGCGGTTCTGATCGACTTCGAAGATCTGGGGTTGGGTGTGCCGTGGCAGGACATTTACTTGCTCCCGCACAGCCTGGCGAACAACGGCGTGTGTGATGGCGCCACCGCGGAACGAATGGGCGAGCGACTACGAGCGGGTTACACGTCGGTGCGGCCCCTTCCCGAGGGATCAGCGGAGCTCGGCGCGCTCATCGAAGGCATCCGGGGGCTCTACATCGACGCCTGGATCGCGGCACGGCGCTACGACCGTCACTTCTCACTTCGACGGATGAGCTTTCACACGAAGGCGTATTGGGCCGCTCGGTTGGAGCGGCTCGAGCGTTACCTGTCGATTCGGTGAAGGGCGGGGCGGTCGGCTTTGTCCAACGGCTCCAGCCAGGCGTGGGCATCAAACTTCGCCAGCGACCCGTCAATGCCGAGGACCACGCTCGAAGCGCCGCGGCGCTGCCGGATGAATTGGCTGCGGGCGATACTTCGCGACAAGCACGCGCCGGCCCCGCGGAACTGAGCGGCCGGCGGCACGGCGACTGATTCCCGGTTTCTTCTCCGCCGGGGCACCCGGTCAAGAACCCAGAGCAGTCGGCGCAGACCGAGCAGTCGGAGTCCGACTCGACTCGTGACGCCCCAGACGATCGCCTCGACTCGCGCGACGAATCCGAGGCGGTCGTCTTCGACGAGCGCGATCGCGGGCATCATCACTTCCTTCCGGGGTCGCAAGCTGTCACTCTGGTGAACCGATCGTAGAGGTCGGGGGAGACGCTATGGCGAGATCTGAAAGTGGCATGCCGCTCTTGAGCGTGATGCGGTCGGCCATCCGCCTCGTCTGGTCCGCGGCTCGTCGCGAGTTTGTCATCCTTGCCGGAACCCAGATTGTGTCGGCGTTGGCGCTGGTTGCGCAGTTGTACCTGGCCCGCCAGGTCCTCATCGAGGTGACCGCGGACGAAGGATTCGAGTCCTTCGATGTGCTCGGACCCGTCCTGGTGATGCTCGTACTCGTGCGGATCGTGGTGGCGCTCTCCTCGGCGGCCCGGAGCGAGCTGCGCGTGCTCGCGAACATTCGGGTGCGCCGGGCCGCGGCCCGTGAGCTCTACGAAGTCGCGGCTGCCGTTGAGCTGGCGGCCTACGACGACTCGGATTTCCACGATCGATTGCGACGGGCGTTCGACAATACCTCGGGTCGAATTTGGAGCAGCGTGTGGTCGCTCGTCGCCCTGAGCTCGGCCATCGTCACCCTGATTGCGCTCGTGGCGGTGCTGGTCGTCGTCGCCCCGCTTGTCCTTGGCCTCGCGGTCATCGGCGCGATCCCGCTGTGGTGGGTGCGGCGCCGGAACAACCAGGCCGAATATCGATTGGCCTACGAGTACACCGACGAGGACCGTGAGCGGACCTACCTCGAAGGCATGATAGTGAGCCGGGCCGCGGCGGGCGAGGTCCGCTCCTATGGCCTTGGTGGCACGCTGATCGGTCGAATCGATCGCCTGTACCGCCTTCGCCTCGATCGAACTCGTGACCTCGTGCGTCGCCGGATTGTGTGGACGGGCGCGGCCACCGTCATCTCCAACGTCGTGGCGGTCGGTGCCGTCGCCGTTCTCGCCCAGCTCATGATCAACGGCAACCTTTCGATCGCCGACGGTGGTGTTGCGTTGATCGCGTTGCAGCAGGCGGCGGGCCGGTTGTCGTCACTGTCCGACAGCGTCGGCGGGCTCATGGGGTCGGCCCTATTTTTGGAGGACTACGAGTCCTTCGTGCGGCACGAACTACCGGCGGCCGACGCCGAAGTCGTGGAAGCTAATGGACTCCGCAGCGCCCGACTCGAAAAGGTCACCTTTACCTACCCCGGCATGTCGGAACCGGTGCTTCGTGGCGTGGACCTCCACGTCGAACGAGGTGAGTTGATCGCCCTCGTTGGCGAGAACGGTTCGGGGAAGTCGACGGTCGCCAAGCTGTTGGCGGGGCTCTACGCGGTCGAAGAAGGCAGCATCACGTGGGAGACCGCAGACGGTCCGATTGACGACCCCCGCCGGGTTCGGCGAATGGTCGGGCTCGTGTTCCAGCACTTCCTGCGCTTCGAGCTGACCGCTCGCGACAACGTGACGTTTGGCGACCACTCAGAAGACGAGTCGACCGAGCGCGCGTGGGCTGCGCTGGAGCAGGCGGGAATCGCCGATGTGATTCGCGGGCTCCCCGAAGGGCTCGATAGCCGGCTCGGTCGGTCGTTCGCCAACGGAAGCGAACTCTCGGCTGGTCAGTGGCAGCGGATCGGCATCGCCCGAGCGTTCTTCCGCAACGCTCCGCTCCTGATCCTTGATGAGCCAACCGCGGCCGTGGATGCCAAGGCAGAAGAAGAGCTCTTCGACACGGTGCGCTCGCTGCAAGAGGGTCGCGCGGTTGTGCTGATTACCCATCGAATGGCCACTGTGCGTGGTGCTGATCGTATCTACGTATTGGATGATGGTGCCATCGTGGAAGTGGGCACTCACGACGAACTCATCGAGAGTGCCGGACACTATGCATTCCTTTACGAGGTGCAGGCTCGGGCCTATCGAGACGAATAACGATCGCTGCCGTTCGAACCGATTCTCGCGAGATATTTGGCGGGGGGGGTAGACACGTGTCTTCTTTCCCCGTAACCTCACGGATAGTGACCACACGGGTCAGCAGCCGTTTGGCTCAAAGAAAAGATCGATATGTACGAAAAACCAGAACTGTCTGCGCTTGGCAAGGTCTCCGTGGAGACTCTTTCGACCAGTGGCAACGGCAAAGGTAAGGGAAAAGGCAAGGGTAAAGGCAAGGGCAGCAAGGGCGGCGCCGGCTTCGGTTGGACCTGAGCTCGCCACCGCGCGATTCGCCTCCGCTCGATTCGCCTCAGAAATGGCAGGCCTATGGCGTTTCCCTCGAAAGCGAACTTCGCTTTCGCGCTGACTTTGCGCTCCGTCCCTCTGAGGGTGGGGTGGCTTTGTCCGTTTTCGCGGGTGATGTTCCCCACGGTGGCGACGAGATCTGGCGATCCACGGCACCGCCGGAGGTGAACTGCAGCCGGGCTGCGGATGGCTTGGTGTTGCGTTGGCCCGACGCCGCCTTCGGCGTGGCCGATGATGGCGTGACGGTCGATGCTGATGATCCAGCCCGGGCGTTCGAACGTTATTTCAATCCGGTCATGTCGCTAGTTCTGGGCACCCGCGGCTGGACTTCCTTTCATGCGTTTGTTGTGCAGATCGACGGCCTGGGGATCGCGGTGATGGGCGGCTCTGGCTACGGCAAGTCTTCGCTCGGGCTCGCGTTGCTTGACCAGGGCGGCCTGCTTGTCAGCGACGACCTCCTCGCGCTCGACGCCGATGGCATTGTTCAACCCGGTCCGTTGTTTGTGCGTACCAACACCGACAACCGTTCGGATCGCGACCCCGGCGGAAAGGCGCGGCAGCTTCGAGAGGCCGTCCACGGGCCGATCAGTCTCGACCTGGCGATCGTGATTTCCCGCGACGCCGAGGGATTCGCTCCCGTTGTTGGTTCGGCCCAGGCGGCCGGACAGGTGGTGAAGCAGGCGTACAGCCCGTTTGCCGCAAGCCGCGAGGCACAGCGCAATACATTGCACGCTGCGACCCGCATCGCGAGTACGGCACCAGTCATTGCTTGCGAGCGCCACTTCGAGTCGCCCGAGGATCTGGCCCAGCGGGTCCTGGCATTCCTGCGCTGAGCCTGACATCCTCAACGGCATGACTGGCGATAACACGGCGAAGCGGCCGTCCGATGACATCCTCGTGAGCGAGCTTCCCGATGGCGAGTCGGTGATCCTCGATCTCAACACTGAGCTCTACTTCGGGCTGAACGAGTTCGGCACCGCGATCTGGGCGGCCTTGGCTGAGGGCGGCGATCTCGAAGCATTGGCGGCCGCCACCGCGGCGGCCACGGGCGAACCCGTGGAAAACGTGCGGGCCGATGTCGCCGAACTCGTGGCGGACTTGGTCAAACGCGGCCTCGTCGTCGGCGACTGAACCTCGATGAGTTCGGTCTATTCGCTTGGTCAGTTCGGCGCGATGATCGTCGACCGCGTTCGGATGGACGCATACATCGGCGCACTTACGGCGGCGATCACCCCCGGCGCCGTGGTGCTCGACATCGGGAGTGGGCCCGGCACTACCGCAATGTTGTGCGTGCGGCTCGGAGCCGGCCATGTGTATGCCCTCGACCCGGATCCGTCGATCCGGCTCGCTCGCCTCGCCGCTGAACGCAACGGCATGGGCGACCAGATCACAGTGATCGAGGGGATCAGCCAAGACTTCCAGCCGCCGGCGCCGGTCGACGTGGTGGTCTCTGACCTACGCGATCGGCTGCCGCTCAACGGCTTCCACATCCCGAGCATCGTGGATGCCCGTACCCGGCTGTTGAAGCCGGGCGGGGCGCAGATTCCGCATCGCGACACCCTCTACGCCGCGCCCGTCACCTACCCCGATGCGTACGACCGAGTTGTCGGCCCGTGGCGAACCGACGTCTATGACCTCGACATGACCGACGTGATTGATCGTGTCGTCAACCGGCACGAGATGTATCGGGCTGGTCCCGAGCATCTCGCCGCGCCGGCGCAAGCTTGGGCGACCATCGACTACCACACGGTCACGGATCCCACCGTTCGGGGCACGGTCGAGTGGACGATCGAAGACCGTCGAACCATTCATGGCCTCGAGATGTGGTTCGACGCCGAGGTGGCCGACGGGTTCAGCTACAGCAACGCGCCCGACGCTTCGAACCTCGTCTACGGCACGGAGTTCTTTCCCTTCCACCGGGCCCTTGATGTGGAACCGGGCGACACGCTCAAGTGTGTCATCGGCGCTCATTGGCTCAAGGGTGTCTACACCTGGCGCTGGCGCACCGAACTCCATCGCAACGGCAAGAAGATCATCGGGTTCGATCAGTCCGATCTCAAGGGCGACCTCCAGGACCCCCGCCCGGTATTGCTGCGCCAGCAACCCGCCCATGTCCCCACCCTCAGCCCTGAAGCGCGGGCCTTACACGTCGTACTTGCCGCTTTTGTTGAGGGGGCAACGGTGGCGGAAGCGACCGCCGCGCTGGCTGCAGCCGGCATCCCCGGCCATGCCGATGAGCAAGCCATAGATTTCGTGGCGTCAGCGAGTGCTCGATACTCCACCGCCATGCCGGGCGACTGACCGGCCGTGGAGATCGACATCGACCGTCTTGGTGACCGCTCTTTCTGGCTCGAGCGGCATCCGGAATTCCACATCACCGATGTGCCCAACGCATCGGTCAGCGCGGCGACCACCGATGGGTCGGCCCACGAGGCCGTGCGGACCAGCGGCTACTTCGAGGGACGCAACGTGGTCGACCCGGCCGCGTGTGCGGCGCTGGCCACTGCGGTCGAAGGGCTCGCGGCGGATGGCATTCCTACCCCTTTCCTGTTCGTCTACGACGAAGTGTGGAACCTGCTCCGAGCAGCCGGTGGTGTGCTGAACGACGTCGTCGGTCCGAACTACCTCGTTGGCGGTGACCTGTGGGCGTGGTATGTCCCTCCAACCGCTGAGGGCTCCGGTTGGGCCGTGCACCGTGACGGCAACCTCGGCGATGCCGTGCGCCCCGATGGATCTCCCGACATTGTCACCGCGTGGATTCCGCTGACCGAGGCGTCGCCAACCAACGGCTGCATCTACGTCTTGCCGGTCGATCGTGACCCGAACGTGCCCGATAACCTTGACGTCCTCGAAGTCGGACGGCGCTCGCTCAGTTCTGTGCGAGCCGTACCCGCGTCGCCCGGCGATGTGCTGGGCTGGTCAACGCGACTGCTGCACTGGGGCGGCCGAAGCTCCAACGCCGCAGCGACCCCGCGCATCAGCTTCTCGATCTATTGCTGTCGGGCCGATGCCGAGAACTACGCCGATGATTTCGTGCCACTCGACGGCGCAATTCCGCTCCACCACCGACTCGGCGTGATCTGTCGGGCGCTGCTGAGCTACGAGCAGTCGGGCCTCTCGGGCACGACGCTTCCCGAAGGTGTTCACGACTTTGCCGTCGGTCAGCGTGATCGTCTGGCAAAGTGGTTGGCGATGACCGCCGACCTTCAGCGCCCCGCGCAGAGCTGACCCAGTCGATGGCGAGTAGCGAACACGTCCTGCGGGACCGGACCGAACGATGGTTTGTGCGGCAAGGGTTGCCGCATCTGATTGACCGGTACTCCGTTCGTGAAGACGTTCTCACGCGGATGTTTCCGTTTCTCGGTTTGATCGTTTTCCTTGAGCTCTTCCTTGTCTTCGGCGATCGTTGGCAGGGAGTCAGTCAGGGTGTGGCGCTACTGGGTGGAGTGGCGCTCGTGCTCGGCGCATTCGTGCTGGTGAATCGGCTCCGCGGTCGGCCATTGTGGATGCTGCCGGACCGAGTGGGCTGGCCGGAGATGCTGCTTTACGTCGTGTTGCCGTGTATCCCGACAGCGATTGGTTCGCAGCAAGCACTCGGCGAAAACGTGCTCATCATTGTCGGCATGAACCTGGTGATTCTCGCGATTGGTTTTATCCTCACGTCGTGGGGCCTGATCTCGATGATGCGATGGTCGCTCGGGCAGATGGTGTCGCAGCTCAACGACATCGCGAACCTGACCATGAAGTCGCTGCCGATCTTGTTGATCTTCTCGGCGTTCATCTTTCTCAACGCGGAGATGTGGCAGGTGGCCAACGATTTCACGCTGCCGTTCTTTGGCTGCGTGGCCGCCTTGGTGCTCGGCCTCGGCAGCGCATTTGTGATGTTGTCGGTTCGACGAATCACCGTGGACCTGGCTCGCTTTTCGAAGTGGTCCGATGTGCGGCCCTACTGCGACGCCACACCCGTAGAAGAGATCGTGCCAGCCAACGATGCCGACGAACCCAACGCCCCTGCCTTGGGCCGTCGGGCGGAGTGGAACGTGACGCTTTTGCTCTTCGTGTCGCAGGCAATCCAGATTTTGCTGGTTGCGCTCGTGATCACGGCGTTCTACTTACTCTTTGGCCTGCTGACCGTGCGAGAAACCACGCTCGTGCAATGGACGACCGCCGTCGAACTCACCGAGGCTGAGGACTGGGCGTACCGCTGGTCGGTCTTTGGAGCGGAACTAATCTTCACCCGGCAGCTGGTGCTGGTGTCCGCCTTTATCGGTCTGATGTCGGGTCTGCAGTTTGCCGTGCAACTTGTGACCGATGAGGCGTATCGAGCGGAGTACGCCGAGGGGATGACCGAAGAGATTCGCGAAGCCCTTGCCGTCCGGGCCGTCTACCAGCGAGTTCTGGTTCGAGAGGATCTCCCGGAGACCTGACTTCAGTCGCTACAAACGACCTGGCTCGGCCCGACGCCACGCCGATCGAAGTTCGGGCCGACGAGGGACCCCCGCTGCTCGATACGCCTGGCTACCCGCGCCGCTCAGCCAATTGGCATCGATGACGCCACGATGACGGCCCAAGGGGAAGCTTCGCTCATGACTTTGCTGCGCCGATTCACGCCCGTTCTTCTGATCGTGACCGTTCTCGCACCCACGCTCACATTCGCCACTCCTGGGGCGGCCCAGGACTCGACGACGAGCTCCGCTATCACCGAAGCGGATGCGGCCGCACTCGGCACGACCCTTGACGGCTTGGCCGCGCTCACCCCCAACCCCGCGTGGGACAATCTTGGGCTCTTCTCGGCCGACATGCTCCGCGTCATCGAGGCTTCCTCGATAGCAGTGAGTCCCCTGCTGTACGCGTTCGGCGACGACCCCAACGGCACGCCGATCATCAACCCCACCGGGGCAACCCCCGTCGCCGGTGGATCTCTCGCCATTCAGATCCCCGACGACTGGACCGCCCCGCCCACCGGAGTCACCGGCAACACCGCGTTTGCGGAGACTGCCACCAGCCAGCTCGCCCCGGGCGACCTCGCCAGCCTCATGTGGGTCCAATTCGATTCTGACTACGACTTCTCAACCGGATTAACCATCAATGAGGGGTTCCCGCTGACGATTCCGGGCCTGCCCGTCTGGAACAGCAGCTTCGCGGGCGACACCTGGGAAGGCGCGAACGTCATCCCCAACGCGGTGCTCGACGGCGGCGTGCTCACCCTCGACGTTAAGAGCTACGCCCCGCCCGAGAGCTTCCCCCTCATCGACATCGCCACGATGTACTACCGCTCCGGCAACATCATGGCCATGGTCGTGTCGGCCGGAGGGCTCGCCGACTACGGGGCTGCGCAGGGCGTCGAGGTAAGTACAACCGAAGACGAGCCCGCAGCCCCGCAGACGCTGCTCTACACCGGATCATCGGCCGCGGTCACCGTTCAGGACGACGAGTTGACGCCCCAAGAGCGAGGACTGATCGCCTTCCTCTCCCGTGTCGGTATGAGCGTGTTTACCCATATCTCCGAGGACGGGACCTTCCAAGCGGGCTTCATTGCTTACCTGCGGTTCGAGTTCGGTCGAGCCGCGACAGACCGATTCTTGGCTGGCGCAGCCTGGTTCGACATTGGCGCACCGTCAGAAGAAGCCATCGAGGAAGAACTCGATGACATTCTCGAAGCAGCCGAAGCCGAGATCCTCGAAGAAATCATCGAAGACGAGGAAGCAGCCGAAGCCGAGATCGACGACGCTCTTGCGGAGATCCTCGATGACCTCGACGAAGAGGATGCCGCGGCCAGCGACAGCGGTCCGTGGGCCATTATCGCCATCGCAATCGCGGCGGCGGCGGCGGCGGCGGCAGCGTTAACGACAATTGCGATGATCGCTCGGCGCCGTCGCTTAACCGCGCCGGCCGATCCCAGTGTCACCTACACCATGGCCCCCGATGACGATCCTCGCGACGTTGGTCCCCCCGAAATTTATGGCGAAGAGGTCGACCAGGCTGGCTCGTGCGGCTGGGAACTGGACGTCAATGATGGCGGCAACTGGCGCAACGTGAAGCCCCTCGCTCCGGGGGAGAGTCCCTGTTGCAAGTACAACGTCGAAGTCGAGACCGAGGTGCTGTTCCACGATTCGGTGGCCTCGTTTCGCCAAGATGTCTTGCCGGAACGGTTCTACATCCCGGTCATGGAAACCGCCGCCAACGCCCTCACCTGGGTTTCAAGCACCGGCACTCGTTCGGGGCCAGCCGGCCGGCAAGACTGGCAACACGGGCAAGGCAACCCGGTCGACCAGTCCGACATCGGTGAACCCGGTGCCTACTGGCAAAGGGGTCAAGGCGAAGAACGCCCCGACGTCACCACCCAGATGCTCCATATCGAGCTCAGTCGAGTCAAGGCTTGGATCGAACCCGGTTGCACCGCCCACACCCACACCTTCCACACCAGCTCATGGGGTGAAGTTCGGGTCAACGCCGACCAGGAATGCACGAACGACAACCCCGGCGACGCGTGCCCCGTCGAACTCAACGCGTATGGCGCCGCCCTCGGCCTCGCCTTCGGCGACACCAATATGTTGTTTGCCCACGGCATCGGCACCGATATCGACGAACTCGAACGGCACGCCGAAGCCATTCAAAACATGAGCCCTGAAGAGCGCAAGAGTCTCGATCCGCAACCGCTCCCGCTCATCGGTGGTTGGGACGGTCACGATCACGACACCCGCGACAAGACCCACTACGAGCACACAGAAGGTGACGGCGAACACCCCATGAAAGACAGCGACGAGTGGGAGGCCTACTTCCTCACCATCTCGGTGCACTTCGCCGGCCAGCTCGTGCCGGTTGCCGTTTGGCCGAGCACTGAACGAGTGAGCACCCACATCGGGTTCGGGGTCGACTACGGCCTCCACCTCCGAGGCGAACAGGAACGCCCCGCGTGTGGCGCGACCTGTTCGGGCCATCAGGACCGTGCATGCCATGACAACGCCGAATTCGATCTCAAGATCGGGGTCGGTGGCAGCGTGTTGAGCGCCGGCGGCAAGTCGGTCTCCCTCGCCCGCCAATCCGGCCCTCCAACCGGCATCGTGCCCGGTCAAGACCTCAACATGTGGGGAGCCACATCGTTGGCGGCCATTCCGATGCCGTAGGGCTCCGCCACGAGCGGCGCACGGGTCCGCAGAGCAGCAGGATCGATACCTCCCTCCGATGCTGGCCAACGAGCGAGTCTCCTTGAGTCAAGGCGGTCTTCGGTGGGGCCACGGGCCGACCGTCAGCGATCTCGTCGATGCCGTGCGGGATCGCGGTGACATCGAACGCGGGGCGCTGACGGAGCGACTCCTCTCGGCGTATATCGAGGGAGAGATCCTGCGCTTCCACCGGCTTGCTCGTGTCCGCCCAGGTCAACAAGAAGCCGGGGCCCGACTCGTCACTCCGAAAGGCGCTTGCCGATCAGCACGCACGTTCGACGCGGCTTTTGTTGACGAGTATCCGAAGATGGTGGCGCTCGTCGCAGCCGGCGGGAAGTCGGATCTTTGTGACCGATGAGGCGTATCGAACGGAGTACGCCGAGGGGATGACCGAAGGGATTCGCGAAGCCCTTGCCGTCCGGGCCGTCTACCCGCGAGTTCTGGTTCGAGAGGAAATCCTCGCGACCTGACTTCAGCATTTGGTAGCGATGCCGTCGACGCGCAACCATCCTGTGAATGACTGCAATCGCCACCGACGAACTGGCTCGATATCCCGAGCCGGAAGGACGTCCCGATCCCGACACGAGCAAGGGCTGGATTCGTCGCCTTCTGCCCGTGATCGCGCCGATGAAGGTCGGGCTGATCGTTGCCACTCTGGGCACCACGATCGGCATGGTGGCCCGCATCATCGTGCCCGCGGTGTTGATGCTGGCGATCGACAACGCCCTCGACGAGCAGACCGACTCCATCGCCCCGTATGCGATCGCGATCGGGGTGCTCTCGGTGGTCGGCTTCGTTTCCAGCTTCGCAGCGCGGCGAGAGATGTTCCGGGTGGCCTTCCGCGTTGAGACCGCGATGCGCCACGCGGTGTTTGATCACCTCTCTCGTATGTCGGCGTCGTTCTACGACCGCAGCGAGACCGGCCAACTCCTCGCCCGCGCCAACGGCGATATTCGCTCCGTCCAGATGTTCTTGAACTTCGGTCCGTTCATGACGTTGTCGCTCGCCAGCCTGGTGATCGCCCTCGGCTTCATGTTCGCCGTGAGTGTGCCGCTGACCCTGGTGACGATCATCCCTATTCCGATCGTGGCGTTCATTGGCTTGAAGAGCCGTCACCCTCAACTCCCGGCGTGGTGGCTTGTGATGGCGCGCCAGGCCGAGGTTGCGACGCTGGTCGACGAGAACATCGCGGGCGTGCGGGTCGTGAAGAACTTTGCCGGCGAGCAGCATGAGGTTGCTCGTATGGCCGGTGTGGCCGACCAGCTTCGGTGGGCGATGGTCAAGGGCGCTGACGTGACCGCGCGTTACGTGCCCGCGCTCGAGCACCTGCCTCGTATGAGCATGGTCGCGGTCTTGCTGTATGGCGGCTTGTTGGTGGAAGACGGCACGCTTGGTATCGGCGCCTTGGTCGCGTTCAGCTCGTATGTCGTGATGGTGCAGGTGCCTTTCCGGTTCATTGGGCACCTTGTGCAGATGGCGCAGCGGGCGAAGGCTTCCTCTCTTCGTGTGTTCGAAATCTTTGACGAAGAGATCACGATCGCCGACATCGAGCAGCCGACCGACATCAGCAAGGCCCGCGGTCGTGTGCAGTTCAACGACGTGCGGTTTGGTTATGGCGGCGACGCCGATGTGCTCCGGGGCTTCACGCTCGACATCCAGCCGGGCGAGACCGTTGCGTTAGTCGGCGAGACCGCATCCGGTAAGTCCACCGTCGCTCGACTCCTGCCTCGTTTTTACGACGTACGTAGCGGCGCGATCCAAATCGATGGTGTCGACGTGCGAGAGGCCTCCCTTTCGAGCCTCCGTTCTGTGGTCGGCGTCGCCCTCGATGACCCCTTCCTCTTCTCGATGAGCATCCGCGACAACATTGCGTTCGCCGACCCGACCGCATCCGACGAGCGAGTGCGGGCGGCCGCCCAGGCGGCGCAAGCACTGGGTTTCATCGAAGAACTTGACGACGGCTTCGACGAGGTGGTCGGAGAGCGGGGCTACACCCTCTCCGGCGGTCAACGCCAACGAATCTCGCTGGCTCGGGCCTTGCTGCACGACCCCCAGGTCCTGGTGCTCGACGACGCCACATCGGCGATCGATGTTCGAGTCGAAGAGAAGATCCACGCCGGACTTCGCGAGGCCACGGCCGACCGCACCGTGATTGTGATCGCCCATCGGCTGTCGACAATCTCGCTGGCCGATCGAGTGGTGCTGCTCGACGAGGGTGTGGTTGCCGCCACTGGCGTCCATGAAAATCTGATCAAGTCTGAGCCGCGTTATCGACGTCTCCTTGAACACATGGAGGACGACTCATGAGTATGGCCGGATGGGGCGGCCACGCCGATACCGGTTTCAGCGGTGTGCCGGCCGAAGTGAAAGAAAAGGTCGAACAATGGATGGCTGAGGGGCCGCCCGAGGTGGCGGTCGACCCGCCGCTGTTTAGTCAGACCGAATACGACCGCAAACCCTTCACGATGGCGCACTTCCTGCGTCCGTATTTCGGCGCGCTGTTCGGCGTGTTCGTGCTGGTCGCGATCGAAGCGGTGATGGCCCAGACCGGGCCGTTACTTCTCCAGATCTCGATCGACGAAGGCATCCGAAAAGGCGACCGCGATCTCGTGGTGATGATCGGCGTGATCTTCGCGATCTTCGTCCCGATCTCGATCGTGGTCGGCATCGCTCGAACAATGGCCGCGGGTCGCGTCGGCGCCCGTGTCATGGCCAACCTCCGCGTGCAGTTGTTCGCTCACTTCCAGCGACTCAGTATCGACTTCTACACCAACGAACGCGCCGGTCGTCTGCTCAGCCGGATGACCAGCGACCTCGAGCCGCTTCAGCAACTGTTCCAGCAGGGATTGGTGCAGCTGGCCGTGCAGGGTGTGACCCTCGTGGCCATCACGATTGTGCTGTTTGTCCTGAATCCCTTGCTCGCGGTGATCACCGTGGTCGCCGTGGTGCCGGGCACGCTGATCCTGTCGCTCTGGTACCGCCGGGTTGCGGGCGAAGCCCAGCTTCGGGTGCGCGACACGATCGCCGAGGTGCTGGCCCATCTGCAGGAGAGTCTCGCCGGCATTCGGATCGTCACCGCCTACAACCGTCGCCGCCGCACGGTGGTCGAGCATCAGAACGAAGCGGGCGAATACCTCGACGCGAACGACCGCACCGCCCAGATCAACGGCATCTACGGGCCGGGCTCCGAGGCGATGGGTCCGCTGGCGCAAATGATCCTGCTGGTCATCGGCGGCAATCTGGTGCTCGACGGCCGGGCATCGCTCGGCGAGCTGATTGCCTTCGTGATCTATGTCGGTGCCTTCTTCGCCCCGATCACTGAGCTGGTGGCGCTCTACAATATCTACCAACAGGGCCGGGCCTCGGTCGTGAAGCTCGGCGAAGTTCTGGCCACGGAACCGTCGGTGCCCGAGTCGCCCACGGCGATCACACTGCCGCCCGTCGAAGGAGAGATTCGACTGCAGGGCGTGACGTTTGGGTACGACCCCACGCATCCCGTCATCAGTGGTATCGACCTGGCGATTCATCCCAACGAGACCATCGCGATCGTTGGGCCAACCGGTGCCGGAAAGTCCACGATCGCCAAGCTACTCAACCGTTTCTACGATCCGACCGAGGGTGTCATCACGATTGACGGCCACGACATTCGCGACGTCACGCTGTCATCATTGCGTCGCCAGATCGGCGTTGTCCCGCAGGAACCGTTCCTCTTCGGCGGAACGATTCGCGACAACCTGCTCGTCGGAAACCGAGACGTTGGCCATCAGGACCTGGAAGCGGTTTGCCAACAGGTCGGCCTCGGCCGACTCCTTGACCGCATGCCCGAGCGCCTCGACACGCCCTGCCATGAGCGTGGCGTGGCCCTTTCGGCCGGCGAGCGTCAGCTCCTGGCCTTGGCCCGCGCCTTCCTGTCGCAGCCGCGCCTCCTTGTGCTCGACGAAGCAACGTCGTCCCTCGACCTGCGCACCGAACAAGCGGTCGAGATGGCTCTCGACGTGGTGCTCGAAGGCCGCACCGCGGTGATCATCGCTCACCGTCTGCAGACCACTATGAGGGCCGACCGGATCGTCGTGATCGACAACGGCGTCGTTGCCGAAATCGGCACCAGCGACGAACTCATCGCCGCCGGCGGCCACTTCGCCGAAATGTGGAAAACCGGCGGCCTGCACTAGGGCTCTACGGAGCGATGAGGAGTTCGCCGGCTTCTACCTCACCGGTGATCTCGACCCGGCCGCTGTTGCTCAGGCCTGGTTCGACTTCGACGAAGACACCGTCGCCGGCCCGTTCAACGAAGTAGGCACCCGAATCTGTTCGGAGAAGTGCGCTCTCCGGCACGGTCAGCACATCAGCGGCCAAGATCCTTGACCAAGTGACCGTCGCCGGGAGATTGTCGGCCGCGATCTCTGGAGGTTCTTCCACCGATGCGGTTGCGGCCAGACCACCCGTCTCCGTCACGACGAGCGACGTGATTGTGGCGGTCACTTCACTGCGGTCGGGGAGTCGAGCGAACACGGTGTCGTAGACGGCGATAGTCGTGCGGTCGCCGGAGTCGACGGCAAACATGAGTTCACGGTCCTGGCCCGTGAGTTCGAGCACCGCCTGGCCGTCGACGATCGAGTCGCCCACGGTCACCGCAACCGGGCCCACGCGTCGATCCGGCGCAGCAAAGACCACGGCACCGTGGCGAACTTCGCCAGTCACCTCGGCCCCAAGGGATTCTTGCCACCGCTCGACCATGAGCTTCGTGTTATAGGAAAAAGTCTCGTCGACGGTGACGGTTTGGTCCGGGTCGAAACCGAGGGCGACAAGGTTGAGTTCGAGCTGCAGTACGTCGGTGCCGATGTCGTCGCGGGCGAGGTCGCGATAGCTCGGCACCCATCCGACCAACAGCACGGTGGGCTGAAAGTTCACTTCCCACAGCACGCTGCCCATGTCGACGATGGCGTCTTCTTCGACGACGGCAGTGATGATCGAGGTCGAATCGGGACCGGCGACTGCTGCGTATGCGGTGGTGGTTTCGTTGTAGACGAAGCTGCCCTCGACACTGAACTCGGCGGCGAGTGTCTCGACACTGGCAGCCGAACTTTCGCGTTCGACCGCGGCGACGGCCGGATCGTCGTCGAAGATGCCCTGGGGTTCAAAGACGACGATGGCCACCGCCGCGGCCCCGGCGAGGGCGACCGTCACCAGGAGACGAACAGCGATGCGCATCATGCGGCCCTTAATGCTTCGGTTGGGGCCATGCGGGCGGCCCGGCTGGCCGGGTACAGCCCGGCGACAACCCCGATGACGATCGCGGCGAGGAACCCGCCGATCATGGCTTCAGGAGGGACGACGACTTCCCAGTCTTGGGTAGTGGCGTAGGCGGCTGTCACGCCGGCACCCAAGGCGACGCCGGTGAGTCCACCAAGGGTCGAGAGGAGCAGTGCCTCGGTGAGGAACTGTCGACGAATATGAGCCTTCGTCGCACCGAGGGCGCGGCGAAGGCCGATCTCGTTGCGACGCTCGATCACTGCGATCACCATGACGTTGGCGATACCGATGCCGCCAACAAGGAGCGCGACTGCGCCGAGGCCAAGAAACAGACTGGTGAACGCGCTGTCGGCCGCTTCTTCAGCCTCAAGTGCGTCGGACGGGCGAGAGATCGATACCTCGTCGGGCTCAGCGGGGTCGACCGTTGCCGCGAGGACCGTTCTCACGTCGTCGAGCACGGCTGATGATGCCCGGAGATAGACGATGCTCGGGTTCAACTCGACGTCGAACAGCGAGACGGCGGCCGGTTGGCCGATCAGCACCGAGCGGTCGAGGTTTGGGGCCAGCGGGAACTCATCGAGGATGCCGACGACGGTGAACCACTCACCGCCGATCACGACCTGTGGACCGGCGTCGACCGAGACGATGCTTAAGCGGTCGGCCGCCTCGCTCCCCAGGACCACATTCGAGACAGAAGCTGATGCTTCGTTGAGCCACGCGCCCTCGACGACGGTGCCATTGAGTGTCGCGAGCAGGTCGAGGTGAGTTGCGACTACGTCGATGCCGCCCGTCCGGTTCGGATTCACGTAGTCGTTGCGGAGAACGGTCTCATCGAGGGTCACGACATCGGCGACCGCGTCTACTGGTCCGATCCGTTGGATCTTCGGAACCGCGTCGTCCGGCAGCGCGCCATCGCCGGCACCGAAGCCGGTCGAGGGCGACACCGTCAACAGATTCGTGCCCAGCGCTTCGATTTGGCTGCGAAGATCGGCTCGGCTGCTCTCCGACAGACCCAGCACGCCGACCATCGCGGCAATGCCGATGGTGACGCCCAGCGCCGACAACGCAGTCCGCATCTTTCGAGTCCGAAGACCGGAACTGCCGACGAGAAGAATGTCGGCGATCCGCAGCCGACTCTTCGAGAGATGCTGGTCGCTCATTCGATGTGCCCATCTCGCACGGCAATCTGGCGGGGCAACGCGGCGGCGACTTCATGGTCGTGGGTGATGACGACGATCGTTGTTCCATCGGCGTTCAGTTCATGGATCAGATCCATGATCGAGTCGCTCGACCGAGAGTCGAGGTTGCCGGTTGGTTCGTCGGCGAGGACGATCGCCGGGCGATGAACCACGGCGCGGGCGATGGCGACGCGCTGGCGCTCACCACCGGAGAGTTGGTTGGGGAGATGGGTCAGTCGGTGTCGGAGCCCAACCCGGGTCAGCGCTCCCGCGGCCCGTTCCCGGCGCTCGTGCGAAGGGACGCCGGCGTACAGCAGTCCGTTGGCGACATTGTCGAGTGCCGTCATTCCATCGATCAAGAAGAATTGTTGGAACACGAAACCGATCAGTTGGGACCGGACCGCGGAGAGGCGCCGGTCGCCCATCCGGGAGAGATCACGCCCATCGATGAAGACTTGTCCATCGGTCGGGCGGTCGAGCGTGCCCATCACGTGCAGCATCGTCGACTTTCCTGAACCCGACGGTCCGATGATTGCCGCGAGTTCGCCGTGGTCGATTCGAAGACTGACACCGTCGAGGGCGCGAACCGGCGGGGTGCCCGCGTACTCCTTGACGATGTTGCGGAGCTCCATGGCCGCGGCGGGAGCAGAGACGGTCACGACGGCACCATGACGAGGTCGCCAACCGCGAGACTGGAATCGATGATTTCGACGAGGCCATCATCGAACGTGCCGGTTTCGATACCAACGAGAGATCGGGAGCCGTCGGCGAAGAGTTGTTCCACGGCGAAGCCGCCCTCGGCGAGGGTGACCAGGGCTCGGGTCGGCACGACGGTGGCGCCGAGAACTGATTCTCCCGCGACGACAACGGTGACCTCTGAGGCCGGAAGATCGTCGGGCAGGAGATCGAGTAGCTCCACCGTGACGTCGACAGTTGGGGTCTCGCCCTGGCCAGTTCCCTGAGCAACCGTGCCGACGTCGACAACCACACCCGCGACGATGGTGTCATCGGGCAAGACGACCTCGACCGGCTGGGCGACCTCCCAGGCGTCGCGTTCAGAGAGCTCCACCGGCACGACGACCGACAGGGTCTGCCGCGTGAGCTCCGCAACCGGGCGGGACCCGTTGAGTTCGTCGCCGCTCGCGACGAGCCAGGACCCAACCTGCTGATTCTCCGCCACAAGAATGAACTCTCGATCGGTGCCGTCTTCGAGATCTACTGCGTCGATCGGCTGCAGTCCGGTCGCCGCTCGGACCTCGGTCTCGCCGATGACAAGAAGGAGCGTCCCGTGCGTCACCGAACTGCCAACCGGCGCCAGGTCGCTGACCGCTCCGGCCGCGGTGGTGACAATCGTGGTGGAGACCGCACGAGCGGAGACTTGGGCGAGCACCTCAGCGCTCTTGACCGGAGCCCCGACTGCTGGAGCCGACACCACACCCACCGGCCCTTCGACAACCACGATCATCTCCGTGGAAAACACGCCGGTCGCTTCGAGCCCCAGCGACTCCTGCCACGTCTCGACCATGTCTTCGGTGTCCGAATCGAATGTTTCATCAACGTCGACAATGCCGTCCGGATCGAAGCCGAGCGCGACGAGGTTCGTTTCCAGCTGTTGCACGTCCGGCCCCTCGTCATCCTCTTTGAGATCGCGCCACGCAGGGACGGAGCCGTAGAACACGATGACTGACAGGCCGTCGATCTCCACGACGACGTCACCTCGCCGAAGAACCGCGCCGACATCCGACGTTGCGGTGACGGTCCCGGCCGCGGGTGCGGTCACTGCGACCGTCGCGCCATACGTCAGGTCGGCGACCCACTCGACCTCTTCGATCAGGTCGCGCTGTTCGACGGGCGCACTCGCGAGCGAGAGGTCGTCGGTGATGTCAGTAGCGGCGTCGTTGCGGTCGAAGTCAACGAAGGCCACGACTGCGGCGGCGGCCGCTGCTCCGGCCGCGATGCCCAGCAGAAATATCGGCCACCGGCGCGCCGAGGGAAGAACGATGGGTTCGGTCATCGGTATCGCCGATCAGCGCTGGCCAGGCGTGAACCCGGCAAAGGCGTCGGTGACGAGCGGGCCGCACACTTCGAGTGCCGCGGCTACCTCGGGGTCCTCGGCGTCGAGCCCGAGCAGTCCCGCGAAGCGAGCCGAGGGATCCCCGAATCCGCCCTGCCCTTGTCCGGCACCGCGTGCCGGGGCATCGCCGTCCGCCGGGGGTGTGCCGCCGCCGGCACCGGCTCCGGGCTGGGGGAGTTCGGCGTCGCCGACATCGAACCCCTCGGCTCGGATGCAATCGGAGAACGCCAACAGCGCATCTTCGATCTCCGGGTTATCGACGAGTCCAGCACGCTGGCCGCCGCCGAATGCGACACCATCGAGAAGGGGGAAGCAGATCTCGCGGGCGGCGGTGAACTCCTCGCCGCGGACGTCGATGTCAGCTTCCTGGAACGAGCCGCGAATATCGATGTTGCCATCTGCGTCGATCCCGACATCGGGGATGTCGATGCCTTCGCCTCGAAGACACTCGCTGAAGGCAAGTGCGGCTTCGTCACTAGTGAGAGCGTCCGCGCCGTCGGTATCGACGTCTTCGTCTGACTCGGTGTCGGCGAGGCTGGCGACTGCGGTTTCGGTGTTGGCGTCGCTGCCGCAGGCTGATGCCAGCAGGCCGAGCGCCACGAAGAGGCACCAAATGGGAGAGGTGAAGTAGCGCTTCATCAGGGATCCTTGATTGGGGACCCCTTGGTTCTACAAAAGCGACACAAGAGCTCAGTAAGAGTGCCGCTCGCTGCGCTCGCTAACCGAGTTTGCTCGCTGGCGCTCGCAAACGTCGCCGCCGGTTAGAGCGCGTCTGTATCCATGTCCTCGCCGATGCCGAGGTAGTCGGCTTCGTCGGGGCCGGCGACGGGGGTGTGGAGCTCTTCGTAGGTGGGGCCGTATTGCTTGGCGAGGGGAGCGAGCTTCTCGAGGTCGAAACCGTAGAGGTTGGCGGCGTTGCCGGAGAGCATCTTCTCGCACTCTTCGTGATCGAGGCCAGCGAACCGGCGACGCAGATGCTCCTTGGTGTTCGGGTGGGTGCCCTCGTCGTGCGGATAGTCGCTGCCCCACATGAAACGATCGATCCCGACTGTGTGGCGCACGTCCATGTCGGCTTGGCCGGGACCAGATACGCCGACCCAGCCGCACTGGGCCCACTGCTCACTGGCGAGCATGGTGGGGAGGACGCCAGCGTCGTACTTGATCTCGCCCATCTCGCCGGAGTCACGAATGCGCGAGATGGTGCTGTCGAGCTGATCGAGCAGCGGTGGGATCCACGATGCGCCGATCTCGGTGAGTACAAAGTTCATCTTCGGGAAGCGCTCGAAGACGGAGCCCATGATCATGTGGACGAGCGGACGCTGCGTGTAGAACGCGACCTCGTTGATGTAGAGCAGCATCGAGATCGGGTACTTGCCGTAGTCCGGGTTGCCGGTGCCGGAATGCATGTTGACCGGAATCTCAAGGTCAGTGAGCACTTCCCAAAGCGGGTTGTAGATGGGGTCGTGAAGCGGCTTTACCCACTTCACATCGGGGGCAATATTTGGCAACAGGATTCCGCCGCGTAGGCCGTTTTCCTTGATCCAAATAGCGTCTTCGATTGCGTCGTCAACATCGTTAAGGAAGATCTGGCCCACGCCCGCGCGGCGCTCCGGGTAGTCCTCGCAGAATTCCTTGAGCCAGCGGTTGTGGGCCTGGATTCCGGCCCGCCGTTTGCGGTACTCCTCGGCCGTCGGCGGCTGTGCGAACAGCACGAAGGTGGGGAAGAACGGCGGGACGGTGTTCGGGAAGATGACCTCGCCGACCACGCCTTCTTCGTCGAGTTGCGCCTGGTTGCGCATGTCGTTATCCCAGTTGCGCAATCGACGGTTGTCGCCCAAGTCCTTGTACGGGTTCTTGTAGATGCCGCGCCAGTCGTCGAACTCCTGATGGAATTCGCTGTCGAGGTATTCCCGATAGGCGGCGTGGCTGCCGCCAGCGTGCGTGTCGGCGGAGATGACCGTGTAGTGCCCGTTGCTGCTCATGCAAAGAGCCTTGCCGCAGTGCTGCGTTCAGATCCAATCGGCGGGGTCTCCGAAGGTTCCGGACTCCGGTTTCCTGCCATGCGTCCCGATCAGAAGAGTTCCGGTGTCTTCTTCGTACATGTGATGAAGTCGTGCGGTATTTCGCTGAACCGTCAGCTACAGGCGGCGGTGAGTGCCGAGAACTCCTATCCCAGGCCGGGGGCAGGCCCGACCGGACACAAGGTGATGGTTCATCTGCTGGAAAAGCATTGTGATTCCGAGCCGGCGCGCTTTGTGACGGTCCATATGGCGGCATGGACGGCGGCCGCGTTCGCTCCCGAACACCTCCATGTCACGGTGCTCCGTGAGCCGGTCGCCCGAACGGTTTCGCATCTGCGCCAAATTGCCCGTTCGTCGTATGGACCGGACACGGCGGAGGCGGTCTGGGCCGAGGCCGACTTTCGCGTTCGATTGACCGACTATCAGACCCGGCTCTTCTCCCTCGAGCAACACGCTCCGGCCCCCGACTTGGGCAACGCCAAGCCTGAGGATTTCGCGACGTCGATGCGAGTCTTCAGGCTCACGGCGATGTCTGGAGTCGGCCCTGTAACGGAGGAAGACTTCGAACGAGCTCGCGCTCGACTCGAGCAGTTCGATGTTGTCGGAGTGACCGAACGGCTGCAGTCATTTGCCGATCGTCTCGCCAGCCGAGCCGAACTCGAACTTGGCGAGATTGGGCGCGAAAACGCCGCGCCGGCGTCGGAACCGCTGCCGGCAGAGATTCTCGACGAGATAGTCGAAGCAACCTCCTTCGACCGACGTCTCCATGAACGCGCCCAGGAGCTATCGGTCTAAGACGCTGGTCAGCCCGTTCAGTAACCGCCACGTCCTCATCCGATGTGGTGAATGTGTGTCGACGATGATCGTGCGGCATCGTGGGGCCATGGCCTCGACCGGATCGATGATCGAACTCCCTGGCGAGGATGACCCGCGCCGCCAAGAACTCCGCGACTGGTTCGCCGAGCATCCGTCCCCAACGCCCGCACAGTTGCGAGACCGTGGCCTCGTTGTCCCGCACTGGCCGGAGCCGTGGGGCCTCGATGCAGAGCCGGTTCATCAGCTCATCATCGAAGAAGAGATGAAGCGGGCTGAGGCGAAAAAGCCGATCAACCCGATCGGCACGGGTCATTGCGGACCGGTGCTCGTTGTCCACGGGACCGAGGCGCAGAAGGAGCGGTACATTCCGGCGATGCTCACCGGCGAGGAGATGTGGTGTCAGCTCTTCAGTGAACCCGATGCCGGTTCGGACCTTGCGAACCTCTCCACTCGCGCCGTGCGAGACGGCGAGGAGTACATCATCAATGGTCAGAAGATCTGGACGAGCCTGGCCGACGTCGCCAAGTTCGGAATCCTGATCGCCCGCACCGACACCGAAGTCTCGAAGCACACCGGCATTAGCTACTTCATCATCGACATGGAGACGCCGGGCATCGAGGTGCGACCGATCCTCAATATGGGCGGCGGGGGACTCTTCAACGAAGTGTTCTTCAACGAAGTGCGTGTGCCGGTGGACAACCTCATCGGCGAGGAGCACAACGGCTGGGCGATGGCCAAGCAGACGCTCGCCAACGAGCGGGTGTCGCTCAGCATGGGCGGACTGCGCTGGGGCCACGGGCCGACGGTTCGGGATCTGGTCGATGAGGTCCGTGAGCGAGGCGGCCTCCCGTATGGCCCACTCAAGGAACGACTGATGAGGGCGTACATCGAGGGCGAGATCCTCCGGTTCCATAAGCTCGCCCTCGTCTCCGCACAGATCAACAAGCAGCCGGGACCCGACTCCTCACTACGTAAGGCAATGGCCGATCCGCACGGCAAGCTCGTTTTCGAACTCGGTGTCGACCTTCAGGAGGCCGCCGGAATGCTCTTCGACGGCCCGTTGGACGGTAGCCAGGCGCAGTGGAACGACGGCTTCCGTTTCTCGCCAGCGCTCACCGTCGGCGGTGGGACGAGTGAGGTCCTGAAAAACATCATCGGCGAACGCCTCCTCGGCCTTCCCCACGACCACGACGTCGAACTAGGCATGACCTGGACCGAAGCCCAAAAGGCCCAGCACTCCTAGCCCGTCCCATCTGGGGTCAGACCCCCGTCCCATCCGTGGCGGCTGAGTCGCGACGGAAGGACGAAGCGAGGCGGGCGCGGGCGTCGGCGATCAACCGCGCGAATACAGCGTCGCTGGCGGCCGCCTCTCGGGCTCGGCTTACCGCTGACCGGACGCTGCTCGCTCCGGCAAAGCCGTAGCGCTGCGAGAGTTGGTCGGCGGTCGCGTCGGTGAGTTCTCGACACAAGAGAACTGCAGCCGATCGCACTGGGGTGCGAATGCCGCGACCGCCCAGGGATACAAGATCACGTTCCATCGGAGATGCCAACAAAAGAGCGCCGTCGATGTCGCTGGGCTGCAGCGTCCGCACGATCATTCGCTCGGTTGGTTCGGGCCGCTGGTTGCCCAGCGACTTCTTCTCGATGAGTTCTCTGTATCGATCGAGGTCGCCGCCAAGGAGCCCAAGAATGGTTGATGTGTGTAGCCAGGCCGGCACGGCGCATCGATTGAAGTAGGCGGGATGGCTCGTCCAGCGGTAGTCGCTGAGCCGTTCGGCGCGTCGAAGATCCGCGACAGGATTTCGATGGATGTACTGGACGATCTGCAACAGGTAGCGCTCGTCCCCGATGGGTTTCGAGCGGTAGCGCCCGCGGAATAGCGACCCGTCAAGTCCGTACTTCTTGTTGAAGCGCTGGGTGTATCCGCCAGCGATCGTCTTCATCATGGCGCCGAGCGGAGGCACTGGTGACCGAACCAGAAGGTGGAAGTGGTTGCCCATGAGCGCATACGCGTGGATTTCAGTTTCCTGGTCTGCATTCGTCGACGCTAGATAAGCAATGAATGCGTCGCGGTCGGAATCGTCGCCGAATATGGGAAGCTGGCGGGCACCTCGATTCATCACGTGGTGCCAGGTTGCATCGGTTGCGGTTCTGGGTAGGCGTGCCATACCTCGAACCTAGGAATGCGATGTGACAGTCCAAGCGGGACGGGGGTCTGACCCCAGATGGGACGCTAGTTTCGGGGCAGGTCCTTGAAGGGGGTGGTCTTCGCCGGACCGGGCTCTTTTGGGAGGCCGAGGAAACGTTCGCCGAGGATGTTGCGCTGTACCTGATCGGTGCCGCCGTAGATCGAAGGGGCGGGGGAGTTGAGCGTGGTCGCTTGGACCTCGCCGCCACCGGGGCCTGCTGCCGCGTCGGCGCCGCCGAGCATCCCTGCCGCGCCGATCGATTGGTTGCCGGCCTCGCGGCGCATACGAGCGATCTCGCTCATGGCGAGCTTGCCGAGGTTGCCGATCGCGGGAATGGCACCGCTCCGGGCCCGCAGGCCGAGCATCCGGTTGACCTCTTCGCGAATGTGGAGACGCATGCGCGTGTCGCGTCGCTGGGCGCCACCGAGGCCGAGCGGTTCGGCGAATCTTTGGAAGCGAACGGCCGAGGGTTCGTCACCGGGCTTGGCCCGCGGGCCGCCGATAGACCGGAGTCCGAAACCGCCGGCGGGTTTGTCGAGATCTTCCGACGTTGCGCCCGATGCGGCGTAGGGGAGCTCAACCGCGGCGCCGGAAAGGCTCATACGTTCGAATGTCAGCGTTGTGTTGCCGACGCGCCAGCCGTCGTTGAGGTCGCCAATCAGATTCGTGTCAGGGACCCGGGTGTCGTCCATGAACACTTCGTTGAAGAAGGCCTGCCCGGTCATTTCGACAAGCGGGCGAATCTCAACGCCGTCCTGCATCATCGGGAACGCGAACCAGCTGATGCCGGCGTGTTTTGGTTGGTCGATGTCGGACCGAGCGAGGAGCATTCCGTAGCTGGTACCTGCGGCGAGGCTGGTCCAGACTTTCTGACCGTTAACGACCCACTCGTCACCGTCGAGTTCGGCTCGTGAGCTGAGTCCGGCCAGGTCAGAACCAGCGCCGGGTTCAGAGAAGAGCTGACACCACGATTCGGTGCCGTAGAGGATCGGCTTGATAAAGCGTTCGACCTGCTCGGGCGTGCCGTGGTTCGCGATCGTCGGCGCGGCCATCATCGTGCCGATGTTCGAGGGGGGTCCGAGTGTGCCGACCTCGGCGAGTGCTCGTTTGACCTCGTTCTCGTCTTCCTTCGAATAGCCGCGACCAAAGGCGTGTTCGGGCAGTGTCGGCAAGGCGTAGCGCTCGTCAGTGAGTAGTTGCCACCACTGCCGCACCGTCATCTCTGGGTCCCAGTGGGCCTTGGCCCAAGTGCGGGTTGTTTCTCGAATGCTGCTCATGAGATCTCTTTGCTGGGAACGATCGAGACAGCCTGGCCCAACGTGGTGCTTTTCGGCCAGTCCGCGACGCGAGGTCTAGGGTCTCGCTTCATGACGGGACCACTTGACGGTATTCGAATCATCGACCTGAGCCAGATGGCTTCCGGGCCATTCGCCACGGCGCAACTGGCGGACCAGGGTGCTGATGTCATCAAAGTTGAACCCTTGGGACTCGGCGACGCGATGCGAGGCTTCCCTTCGTTCGCGAAGGGCGGCGTGAGCGCGGTCATGGCCAGTCTCAACCGGGGCAAGCGTTCGATCAGTCTCGATCTCGGGACGGATGCGGGTGTCGAGGTTGTGCGCTCGCTCGCAAGCGACGCCGATGTCTTCCTTCAGAACTTCCGGCCGGGGGTGATCGAACGTATGGGTCTCGCCCCCGACGACTTGCGGGCAGCAAACCCAAAACTGATCACGGTGTCGGTTTCGGGCTACGGGCTGGCCGGGCCAATGAAGCATCTGCCGGTCTTCGATCCCGTGATTCAAGCGATCACCGGCCAGATTGCGTTCCAAGTGAATCCGAAGATTCCATTCCCGGACCTGATCCGTCATGTGGTGGTCGACAAGTCCACCGCCAACGCGGTTGCCCAGGCAATCACGGCGGCGCTTTTCCACCGCGAGCGAACCAGCGAGGCACAACACATCGACCTGTCGATGGTCGACGCCGCCCTCAACTTCTTCTGGCCCGACGGGATGATGAGCCAGACCTTCCTCGACGATGATGCGACGGGCGGCATGACCATTGCCGATCTCTACTCGTTGACCGATTGCGCGGACGGTCAGATCGTCTACTTCGCAGGGACGCTTCCTCAACGAATGGGATTGTTCCGGGCGTTAGGCCGGCCCGAGTGGTGTGATGACGAGCGCTTCAATCAGCTCGACCTCGCGTTACATCCGGAGAACTTCGCACTGCTCGGTCAGATGATGGGCGAGGCCTTTGCCGCAATGTCGGCGGCCGAGGCGACCGAAGCGCTGAACACCAACGATGTGCCGTGCGGGCTTGTGACCGCGGTCGCCGATGTACCCGATCATCCGCAGATCGTGGCGGCGGAGTCGCTTGTCGAATTTGATGACCCCACGGCTGGTCGGGTGCGGCAACCCCGCCCCGCGGCTCGGTTCTCGGCTTCAACAGACGAGCCGCGGTGGAATTTCCCCCTGCGAGGCGAGCAGACCGACGAGATCCTGGCCGAAGCGGGTGTCGACGCCGCGGGAATCGCCGTGCTACGGGCTGACGGTGTAATCGACTAATTGTGCCAGGGGTCACCCCGACGTCCATTCGGAGCGGCGGGTACCTACCATGCGCGCATGCAGGCGGACCGAGAAGTGAAGTGGTATTCGGCCGCGGCCGTGGTATCCCCGGCGCTCTTCGTTCTCGCCCCTGGTTTTCTGGTAATCGCGGCGGTAGCCGTCGTGGTGGCGGGTCGGCTGACACGGGGCGGATCGCGATGCACTGTTCCCCGGTTGGCCAGCAATGACCTGATGGTCATGGGTGTGGCGTTCGCTCTCGCCGCGGTGTGGTCGGCCGTCGCCGGCTCGGGTGGGTTCGAAGCCGTCGGAATGGTGCTGCGGTTCAGTCTGGTTCCCATTGGCTTTGCGGTTGTTCGCGGATCGGCTCGCGTTGACCTGCGTCACTCGATCTGGCTCGGCGCCGTGATTGGTGCCGTCGCCGCCGGCACCGCATCGGTGCTGCTGCTCCTCATCACCGAGATGGCTCGCCCGACCTCGTATGCCAACCCCATCCACTTTGGTGAGATGGCGCTCGTGCTGGGTTTCGTGGCCGCAGCCACTCGAGGCATCGCAACGGGCAACCCAAAGCGCATCGACCGGTTGACGCTCGTTGCCGTTGGTGCGGCGCTCACCGCCGGGCTGCTCTCGCACGCTCGTGGCGGGTGGATAGCGCTCCCCGCCATCATCCTCGTGACCGCCGTGCATCACGTCCGCTCGCCGGATTCCCGTCGACTTCGATATGTCTTTGCCCTCTCGCTGGCCCTGGTGCCGGTTCTCGGGCTCGCCGCAACGGCGAATAACCGTGCCGCTCTCAACGCCTTCGACCGTGGCATCTCTCAGACGGTCGAGTATGTCGTCAACCATGGCGACGCAGACACGGGGGAAACCTCGGTCGGCGCCCGTCTTGAGATGTGGCGCAGCGCGTTCGAAGGGTTCCGTCGTGAACCCGCCCTCGGCATTGGGTGGGGCAACATGGACGACCGATTCCAGGAAGACGTCGACGCCGGTGTGCGAGCCGAGCGAATCGCCGAGCACAGCCATCCGCACAACCAATACCTCTCGCATCTGGGCAGTGGCGGCATAGTGGGCTTAGGTACGTTCCTCGCCCTCCTTGGTGTGCCGGGATGGATCTGCGGACGGGCGCTCATGCGACGACGCGGTGACGCTCAGGCGCTTGGCGGTGCGGGCCTCGTCGTGATCGTGGGTTACGCGACCTTCTCGCTGACCGACTCGGTCTTCGAAACGGCGTCGCCTCTCGTGTTCTTTGTGGCTGCCGTGGGCACGATTGTGGCGCAGATCGATCGAGTGGAAAGCGAACAGGTGTTCGTCTACCCTTCGATCGATGGGATGGAACAACCCCAACGTCTCGTGGAAGGACATCGAACGGACGCTCTCTGATCGTCCGCCCTCGAGTCGCGCTCTTGAGGAGATACTGGGTGAAGAGATACTGGGCGACGGCGGCGACAGCCCCGCTTGGTCACGAAAGCGGGCCGAGTACGAGCCGCCGGTCGATCCACCGAAATACCGCAGCACCACGCCGTATGCCGAGCTGCATTGCCACTCCAACTTTTCGTTCCTCGACGGCGCCTCACACCCTGAAGAGCTCGCAGAAGAGGCCGCCCGTCTCGACCTGAAGGCGCTGGCCCTTACCGATCACAACGGCTTCTACGGCATCGTCCGTTTCTCCGAAGCCGCCCGGGCCATTGGTTTGCCCACCGTGTTTGGGGCCGAGCTCACGCTGTCTGAACCGGAGATCGACTTGTCTCGTCCGGGTCCGGCCGATCCGGTGGGGGAGCACATGCTCGTGATCGCTCGAGACCCGCAGGGGTATGCCTCGCTGGCCCGAGCGATTAGTGAAGGGCAGCTGGCCGGCCAGAAGGGTGCGCCGCGGATCAGCTACGAACGGCTCGTGGAGCTGGGCGGGTCCAGCGATCATTGGCTGATTCTCACTGGGTGCCGGAAGGCGCCAGTGCCGAAAGCGTTGGTCGAGTCGGGCCCGGCCGCGGCCCGGCGGGCGCTCGACCAACTCGTGTCCGACTTCGGTCGCCAGAATGTGGCCGTCGAGCTGTGGGACCACGGCCTGCCCTCGGATTCGGTTCGCAACGACGGTCTGGCTGAGCTGGCCGTGGCCGCTGGTCTTGACCTGGTTGCCACCGGCAATGTGCATCACCACTCGGTTGCTCGGAAACGTCTGGCCTCGGCCATGGCGGCGGTGCGGGCACGGCGCAGCCTCGACGAGATCGACGGATGGCTTCCACCCGCCGGCCTCCACCTTCGATCGGGCGACGAACAGGCCCAGCGATTTGCCCGATACCCGGGCGTGGTCGAACGAGCAGCGGCCCTAGGTCTCGAGTGTGCGTTCGACCTGTCGCTGGTCGCCCCAAACCTTCCGCCCTACCCCTGCCCTGATGGGCTCGACGAGATGGGCCTTCTTCGCCAGCTCGTGGAAGGGGGCGGCACTCATCGCTACGGCTCTCGTAATGCCGAACAGGTGGAGGGTGCGTGGAAGCAGCTCGATCGCGAACTCGCGCTTATCGACCAGCTCGGCTTCCCCGGCTACTTCCTGGTGGTGTGGGACATCGTCGACTTCTGTCGCCGGTCCAACATCTTGTGCCAGGGCCGCGGTTCGGCCGCCAATTCTGCGGTCTGTTTCGCGCTCGGCATCACCAACGCCGATGCCGTGTCGCTCAACCTGCTCTTCGAACGTTTCCTCTCGCCAGAGCGAGATGGCCCGCCCGACATCGACATCGACATCGAGAGCGACCGTCGAGAAGAGGTCATCCAATACGTCTACGACAAACACGGCCGTCACCACACCGCACAAGTCGCCAACGTCATCACCTATCGCTCGAAGTCGGCGATTCGAGACATGGCCAAAGCCCTTGGGTATGCCACCGGCCAACAAGATGCCTTCTCCAAGCAGGTCGATCGATGGCACAGTGTTTCCCAGGGCATGGTGAAGGCTGGCGCGGTTGACCCCGACACTTCCATTCCGCTGCCAGTGATGGAGCTCGCGGCAGAAATTGAACACTTCCCGCGGCACCTCGGCATCCACTCCGGCGGCATGGTGATGTGTGATCGCCCGGTGATCGAGGTGTGCCCGGTCGAGTGGGGCGCCATGGCGAACCGCAGCGTTCTCCAATGGGACAAAGACGACTGCGCGGCGGCGGGTCTCGTGAAGTTCGATCTACTTGGCCTCGGCATGTTGTCGGTGCTGCATTACGCCATCGATTTCATCCGCGACACCGATGGCATCGAGATCGACCTGGCCACGCTCCCGCAGGAGTCTGAGGTCTACGACATGCTCCAGAAGGCCGACACCATCGGTGTCTTTCAGATCGAGTCGCGGGCCCAGATGGCTACCCTGCCCCGGCTCAAGCCGCGCTGCTTCTACGACCTGGTAGTCGAGGTGGCGCTCATCCGCCCTGGTCCGATTCAGGGCGGGTCGGTGCATCCCTACATCCGTCGTCGCAACGGGCTCGAACCGGTCACTTATCTCCACCCGCTGCTTGAAAACGCGCTGGCGAAAACTCTCGGCATTCCGCTCTTTCAAGAGCAGCTCATGCAGATCGCCATCGACGTCGCGAACTTCACGCCGTCCGAGGCCGACCAGCTTCGCCAAGCGGTTGGTTCAAAGCGCAGTCGCGAACGTATGGAGCAGCTCAAGGTGCGCTTCTTCAATGGCATGCGATCCAACGGCATCACCGACGAGATCGGCGAACAGATCTGGCTGAAGCTGGCCGCCTTTGCCAACTACGGCTTCCCCGAGAGCCACTCGGTGTCGTTCTCGTATCTCGTCTACGCCTCGTCGTGGATCAAATATCACCACCCGGCCGCCTTCTGCGCCGCACTGCTCAACGCCCAACCAATGGGTTTCTGGTCGCCCCACACGATCGTTGGTGATGCGCGCCGTCATGGGGTCACTATCCGCACCCCCGACCTCAACGAATCGTCGGGACAAGCCACGCTCGAACACGACGACGCAGGCCTGTGGGGCGTGCGAATTGGGCTCGACTATGTGCGCGGTCTCAGCACCGAACTCGCCGAAGAGATCGCCGCCGGTCGCCCCTACTCGTCGGTGGAAGATCTTCGCCGGCGGGTGCCGAAGCTTTCGCTCCCGATCCTTGAAGCGCTGGCCACCGCTGGCGCGTTCGGATGTTTTGGCATCGATCGACGGTCGGCATTGTGGACGGCCGGAGCAATGGCACAAACCGCTTCCGACCGGCTGCCCGGAATCGTCACCGGGATGGACGCCCCCACCCTGCCGGGTATGTCGCCCCAAGAGCTTTCCCATGCCGATCTGTGGGCCACCAGCATCGCCCCCGATGGCCACCCCACCAAGTACCTCCGTGAAGAGTTGACCGAGATGGGCGTGGTCACCGCCGACGATCTGGTGACCCACCCCACCGACAAACGGGTTCTTGTCGGGGGAGTGGTCACACATCGTCAGCGTCCCGCGACCGCCGGCGGCACCACCTTCCTCAGCATCGAAGACGAAACCGGGCTCATCAATGTCGTGGTTTCGCAAGGCTGTTGGCAGCGTTACAAGAAGGCCGCCCGGGGTGCGCCGGCGCTGCTTATTCGCGGCCGGCTCGAGAGAAGCGAAGGAGTCATCAACGTGATTGCTGACCGGCTTGAGCCACTGCCAGTGGGAAGGGCGCCCGCATCTCGCGACTTCCGATAGAGAATATAGAGAATATTGTCTAGGGAATATGGAACCGATCTCGGTTCTGAGACGTCTAGAGGCGTGGCGATGGTGGAACAACCCCGACAATCTATTGAACTCGTGACGGACGACGCACCTTCATTGGTGCTCGATTTCGGCAGCTTCTTCTCGGCGCATCATCGAGATCTGGCGCTCGCCTTGGCGATGACCCTGCGAGACGACGATCTCGCGGCTGATGCCACCGCCGAGGCAATGGCTCGCGCCTTTGCCCGGTGGGACGAGGTCTCTACCTATACGAACCCGTCCGGCTGGACCTACCGAGTAGGCCTCAACTGGGCCCGAAGCCGACGCCGCAAGCTGCTCCGAGAGCTGTTGTCTCGAGATGCGTCCCGATCCCCCCAGCGCGCGGCGCCGCCAACTCCAGACATTGAGCCCGAGCTCGATGCTGCCTTGGCTGCGCTCCCCGTAGAGCAGCGATCAGTCGTCGTACTTCGGTACCTCCTCGACTGGTCGGAATTCGAAACCGCCGAGGCCCTCGATATCCCGCCCGGCACTGTCAAGAGCCGACTCAGTCGAGCACTTGAACAACTCAACCGCCTTCTCGCCTCACCCAGTCTCTCTTCCCCCGCTAGTTCTCTCACCAATGGAGACCAGTCATGACCAATGACGACGAACTTCGTTCCCGCCTCGGCCGACTCGCCGATACGCACGACCTCGGCAACCTCACCGTCGACGCGGTGCAAGACCGCCACACCCGCGGCATCCGTCGCCAACGGTTCGCCACGATGGGGGTGATTCTGGTCGCCGTGCTGGCTGCCGCTGGCGTTGTGCGCCTCGCCAACCAGGGCGACGACATTCCCGATGTCGCGTCCGCTGACACCGACGACGCCACTGATGATCAGCCCGTCGATGCCGGCACCACTACGACGACCACGATCGCGCCGAACGAGAACTCGACCACAACGGCGCCGGGTCCATACGGAGCGAGCGAATCGGACCCTGCCTACAGCGGCGCTCACGTCGTGGCGTGGCGTGACGGATTCCTTCGCTTCGGCCAGATCTACGTCGAGTCCGAGTCGACGTTCACCGAACTCCTTCCCGACATTGCCGACTTCTTCCCGCCCGAACTGATCGAGGCAATGCAAGACGCCGGCATCGAAGATGCCAATGGCGCATCCCTGCAGGAAACGACCGATGCACTCGAAGCGGCGGGTTTACTCGACGAAGTCACCGAGATCTTCCAGGAAAATCCTGACCTGATCTCGGCCTTCAACGAGGTCCAAGGAGGAGGCACGTTCAAGTTCGAAGCGTCTACCTCGCCCGATGGACAGACCTGGACGGTGCTCGATGAGTTTGCCCCGCCCGGTACGACCAACTACTTCGATCGAGTCGAGTCGACGGGTGATGCCCTTCTGCTCGTGAGCTCCGAATGGCCTGAGGGCCGGTCGAACCCGGTCGTCTCGGTTTCGACGACTACCGACCTCGTAAACTGGCACACGGCCGTCGTGCCGACCTCCGCGCCTGATGTGCCCGACTGGGTCGAGGCCCACGTCCGGCTGGACAACATCGCGCTGGGCGCCAATGGCTGGTACGGCATCACGAGTATCTCGACAAGCATCGACCTCTGGAACAAGGTTCCGGCGGCGATTCGTGACGAGTTCGAAGGCTCGGGCGGCTACGGCTACTCGGTCGGTTCGGAAGGGCTCACGATCAACGGATCAGGCGACGACTCGTTCGCGGAGTATGGCGTGGATGTTGCACAGTCAGCAGGTGACGACACGCCCGCTGATGACCCCGCTGAGTCGACGTCCCCCTCCACCACCATTACCGCCCCCGCGACGACGGTTGTATTCAGCGATGCCGAGGCCGAGGCCGAGTCACGCCTCGTCACCTGGGATGAACTGGGCATCTCGCTTGAGGACTATCGGCGGTACCAGGAGAGTGGCGAACTCGCCGGAGGGGCGTTCGTCGGAGGGTTCGACGGTTCGGTGTCCCCGGCAACGTCACCGACGGACTCAGCGTGCTGCCTCCTCGTTGCTACGGACGCCGGCTTTATTGCGCAGATGCACGCGTGGTCCCCGACATCGAACGTTCCCGACGCCCCGGCCCAGTTCTTCTCGGCCGACGGCCAGGTGTGGACCGAACTCTCCTTCCCGAACGATGAACGACCGCTCTCGCTCGCGGCCGTCGCTGGAGGTGTTGTGGCTACGACGTTGGGCGAAACCGGGAACAATGTCTGGCGGGGTGACACCACTGGCGAAAACTGGCAACAGGTCATGGTCGACGGTCTCGACCAAGCCCGGGCTTCTTTCCATAGCGGCGGACCCAGTGGACTCGCCGCTCTGCTCGACCTGCAGGTATTCGAGTACAACGAACCGATCTTCGATCTCACCTTCGAATACGAGGGCTTTGAACTGTTCAGCAGTGGTGTTCTTGGCGGAGGCATGACATTCCGGCTGACCGATCTCTCGACCGGTGACGTCGTTCTCGACGAAAGCGTGACCTTTGCAGGCTCTTCGGCTGACGACTTCTTTCGAGAAGACCTCGACAACGTCGTGTTCCTTGATGGCGACGGCAACGACATTGTGGCCATCCCCGAGAATCTCCTCAACCAGGAGTTCGAAGCCGCCCGCGAACAGGCCATCATCGATACCGGCTGGGTTGAGCCCGACTATGTGTACAACCCCGACTTCTCGCTCGTCGCCAGCGTCGACGGTCTCGACTGGCATGTGATCGATCTCCCGGGCGACGGCTCCCGTCTCGATCAACCGGTGATCAGTAATGGCGTCGTGATCGTGGCCAACTACGAGACAGGCGAATACCTCACCTTCACGCTCGACTGACCCGGTCGGGTTACGATCCCGCGGATGCAAGTCACGGTGTTTGGCGCCACGGGCGCACTCGGCGAACAGTGCACTCGCCAGGCGTTGGACGCGGGTCACAACGTGACTGTGCTGGCCCGGACGCCAGCGAAGCTTCCCGCTGACCTCGTCGCCCAGGTGCAGGTTGTTGCCGGCGACGCGCTCGTCGCGGTCGACGTTGACCAGGCAATGCAGGGCGCCGACGCGGTCCTGTTTGCGGTTGGCGTCGACAAGCGCTCGCCTGAGGATCTGTGCACCGATGCGACTCGCCTGATTCTCGACGCCATGCCCCGCCTCGGCACCGATCGTCTGGTTTGGTGCGGCGGCGGCAGCACCTGGGTCGATGGTGACCCCACCTCGTTCGGGGCGGGCTTCGTCCGCGGGTTTGCCAAGCGTTTCCTGGGGCTGCGGCACCGTGACAAGGACCACCAACTCGCGCTGCTCCAGCAGCACACCGACCTCGACTGGTTCGGGGTCCGGCCTCTGCAGATGCGCAAGGGGGAACACACCGGCACCCACCGTCTGGGTATGGACTCGTTCTCCGGAATGTCGAAGATCAGCTTCGCCGACTGCGCCGATGTGATGATCGGCATGCTCACCGACGACACGTGGCGGCACCAGGCGCCGATCGTGCAGTACTGATGCTGGTCGTCCGGATCATCGTTGGCCTGCTGGGCGGATTCTTGGCTGCAGCCACGCTCGGCTCCGCGGTGCGAACCGTTGTTGTCCCGAGAGGGGAGCAAACCTTCGTCGCTCGTCTCACGGTGCTTCCACTGCGCAAGATCTTCAACGTGGCGGCGCGGATGGCCCGCGACGAAGTCGGCGCCGACGCAATCAAGGCCCGCTTCGGTCCCGCCGCCCTCATGACGTTTCCGTTCATCTGGGCGACTGGTGTAATCGTCGGCTGTGCCGGAATCTTCTGGTCGCTTGGTGTGGAACCATTTCGCGATGCGGCCGTGTTGTCAGGATCGTCGCTGACGACCCTTGGGTTTCGGTCGACCGATGATCTGCCCACGCTGACGCTCTCGATCATCGAAGGGATCGTCGGCCTCGGCCTCGTGGCACTGCTGATCAGCTTCCTCCCCACGATCTATGGCGCCTTCTCCCGTCGCGAAAACGCGGTAGCGAAGCTGCATCTGCGAGCGACCGATCCCGATGGCGTGCCGAGCGCTTCGGCGTTGCTGGTGCGTCGCCATCGGATCGACTCGCTCGACGGGCTCGCGCCGATGTGGGACGAGTGGGAAGACTGGTTCGTTGAGGTCGAGGAAACGCACACCTCGTTCCCAATCCTGGCTTTCTTTCGTTCGCCGGTGCCGGATCGTTCCTGGATCGCGAGCGCCGGCATCGCGCTCGATAGTGCCGCGCTCTATTGCTCGCTGCTCGACGTGCCTCGCGAGTTCCGGGCGATGCTGATGATCCGCACTGGAACGTTGTCGCTGCGTCGCGTCTGTGACTTCTTCGGATTCGTCTACGACCCCGACCCGGCACCCACCGATCCGATCGGGATCACCCGGGCCGACTTCGATGAGGTCGCGGACCTGTTCATTGGGGTCGACATGCCGGTGGTTGCCGATCTCGATCAGGCGTGGCGGGACTTTGCCGGTTGGCGCGTGAACTACGACGTACCCCTGCGGTCGCTGGCGACATTCATCGACCCGCCCGTGGTGCCGTGGGCGACCGACCGGCCGCTCGACATCGAAAGTTTGCGCTTGGTGAGGCGACGGCGCTGACCAGTACGGTGCCGGGCATGCAGACCCGCGTCACCGAAATGCTCGGCATCGACATTCCCATCGTGCAGGCCCCCATGGGCTGGATCGCTCGATCGCAGCTGGCCTCGGCCGTTTCCGCCGCTGGCGGCCTCGGCATCATCGAGACATCGTCGGGTGAATTGGATGCGATCAAGGATGAGATCGCCAAAATGCGGGAACTGACCGACCGTCCCTGGGGTGTCAATGTCGCTCAACACTTCGTGCGCGACCTGGACGGGTTGTTTGAGTTTCTTCTCGCCGAGGAGGTCGGTTTCGTCACCACCTCGGCCGGCGACCCCGCCGTGTTCGCCCCACGGCTCAAAGAGGCCGGGGTCACCGTCTTCCATGTGGTCCCCTCGGTTCGCGGCGCGGAGAAGGCCGTGGCGGCGGGTGTTGATGGCGTCGTGGTGGAAGGCATCGAGGGTGGCGGCTTTAAGAGCGTCGACGGAGCATCGTCACTTGTCCTGATCCCCGAGATCGCCGCTCGTTTCCCGGACTTGCCGATCATCGCCGCGGGCGGCTTTGTTGACGGGCCTTCTATGGCTGCGGCTTTCGCGCTGGGCGCCGACGGCGTGCAGATGGGCACCCGGATGGTTGCCTCCGTCGAGTCGCCGATTCACGACAATTGGAAGCAGGCGATCGTCGACGGCAAAGAAACCGACACCGTCCTCGTCAACCGAAACTTCAAACCGGCGATGCGAGCCATGAAGACGGAGAAGACGGTTCGCCTCGACGCCGAGAACGAACCCGCCACCCTCGGTGTTGACGCCATGATGGACACCTACTTCGGTGGTGACCTCGAAGCGGGTGTGGCAATGAGTGGTCAGGTGCAGGGTCGAATCCACTCGATCGAACCTGTGGCTGACATTTTGGCGACGGCGTGGGCCGACTGTCAGGCGGTCTTGGCCGACCTGGGTGCTCGCACGGCTTCGTCAATTTCGAAGTAGTTCGCTTTCGCGAATCGGCCGACGACCGCGATAAGGAGCGACGGGACGGACTCAACGCGTCGGTTGTAGCCACGGACATTGCCGTTAAAGAGTCGGCGCGCCGCCTGAATTCGATCTTCGGTGGTGACAAGTTCGCGTTGGAGCTCAAGGAATTGACCGCTGGCCAGAAGATCGGGATAGTCCTCGCTGACCGCCATGAGCTGACGCAGGCCTTGAACCAGGATGTTCTCCGGGCCGCCCTGCTCGGCCGCGTCACCGTGGGCGCCAATCGCTCCCTGGCGAGCTTCGATGACCGCGGTCAGCGTGTCTTGCTCGTGGCTGGCATAACCCCGGACGGTCTCGACAAGGTTGGGGATGAGGTCGTAGCGGCGTCGGAGTTCGGTCTCGACATTCGACCAGGAGTTCGCAATCAGGTTTCGTTGCGAGACGAAGCGATTGAACGACACGATCACCCAGCCGAGGACGACGACGCCGACGATGGCGGCAACTGTGAGGGGAGACATGGTTTCTCTATCGGCATCGAGGTGAAAGGATCGAACGGTTCTCCCGGCCGAGGCAGCAGACTTGGTGGGTGGCTCGCTCGAATAATCGGTTGCCGCGCCTCGGACGGGCGCTAACCGGCGGTGACCCTCGCGCGTACCGAGACAGCCTCGCGGCGCTGATGATTGCGGGCGTGACGAGCCTTGTTGCCGGTGTCACCCTTGCCGTCACCACCGACACACTCCAGGAGCTCCCAGGCCTCCTCCTCTTGGTCCCCGCCGCCCTCGCGGTGAAAGGAAACGTCTTCGGTGCGCTGGGTAGTCGCTTAGGGACGAGCATCCACACCGGTACCTTCCGGCTCAGCCCCCGTCTCGACACAGTGGTCGGCGCCAATCTCACCGCCGCGATGTTGTTGAGCTTGGTGATCGCGGTGGCCATCGCATTGTTCGCCAAGGGTGTGGCGATTGCTTTCTCGATCTCGCCGACTATGTCGGTTGCCGACTTCATTGTGGTTAGTGCGTTGGGCGGCCTACTGGCCTCGCTCGTGATTCTCGCGATCACCGTGATGCTGGCGGCCGGATCGGTCCGTTTTGGCTGGGATCTCGACAACGTGGTCTCACCGCTTGTCACCGCCGCCAGCGACGTTGTGAGCCTTCCGGCGCTGGTGCTGGCGGCCCAGGTCGCAAGCGTCGACCTAGTCACCCCGGTGCTGGCCTGGGTGTTCGTGGCAACGTCGGCCGTCGCGGTGGTGTGGGCGCTCGTGTCGAAGTTCGATCTTCTCCGAGTCATTGTCCGCGAATCAATCCCCGTTCTCTTACTCGCCGGGCTACTCGACCTCATCGCCGGCATCACGATCGAGAAGCGGTTGGATGATTTCCTCGAGTTCCCCGTACTGCTTGTCTTGTTGCCGGGGTTTCTCGGCACGGCGGGTGCACTCGGCGGCGTGATGTCGAGTCGGCTCGCCACGAAACTTCACCTTGGTCTGCTGGAGCCCGGCCCGATTCCGCGGGGTTCGGCCGGTGGCGAGATCATGATGGTTTTCTCGCTTTCGCTTCCCGTCTTTGTGGTCGCTGGTGTGGTCGCCGAGGTGGGCGGCATCCTGGCGAACCAGGCCAGCCCCGGCTTGGTTGATCTCGTGCTGGTTGCCGTCCTGGGCGGCGTTCTTGCGACCATTTTCGTGGTGATCGTTGCGTATTACGCAACCATCGTGGCCGTGCGGTTTGGGCTTGATCCCGACACGTACGGCATTCCGATGGTCACCTCGTCGCTCGACTTTGTCGGCGCCTTCGCCCTGATCTTGGCCATCGTGGCCGTTGGAGTTGTGTAGCTATGGTGAGGCAATCGTGAGTGACGACAGACCCCGAAATCTGCGCGAGATGCTCGCCGAGGCAAAGGACTTGTCCGAGCTGATGGTCGACCTCGCCTATGCGTCGCTGTTCTTCGGCGACCCCGACATGGCGGAGGAGGTCGGTGAACTCGAAGAGCGAATGAACGACCTGGTTCAGGACATGCGCGGCGTGTGTGTGATGGCTGTCCGCCGCCCGAAGGAGGCGGAGGGGATGTCCTCTGTCCTGCAGGTGATCAGCGCCATCGAGCGGATCGCCAACGATGCCGTCGATATCGCCCGCATCGTCACCCACCAGCTCGGTATTCCCGCCCAGCTCGTCGCCGATCTCTCCGAAGCCGAAGAGGTGAGCCATCGCGTGCTCGTTTCTGACGGCTCGCACATGGCGCATCGTCCGCTCTCGGCCCACGAGCTTCCGGTGCAAACTGGCATGCGGGTGATGGCCATTCGCCGCGAACGTGACTGGATCACCGACGTCAAGGGCGACATCGTGTTGGTTCCTGGTGATGTGTTGTTCCTTCGCGGCAGCCCCGATGGGATTACCCGGCTGCGCGAGCTCGCGGCGGCGGCGCCATGGCAGGCGCCACAGGTTCCCGAAGACACGTTCACCACCGATCTCGACCGCGCCGTCGACGTGCTCGTAGAGATGAAGAACCTCTCCGAGGTCGCCGTCGGACTTGCGTATTCGGCGCTGGTCTTCGGCGACCTTGGCCTCGCGGCGGAGGTTCGACATCTGGAGGATCGCCTCGATGAGATGAAGGACCGGCTCGAGCTGTGGGTGTTGCGAGCGGCATCCGACAAGGTCGATCCGTCGCCTTTGCGTGGCCTCCTTCACCTGTCACAGGCCGCCGAAGACATTGGCGATCAGGCGCAACAGATGGTGTGGCTGATCGAGAAGCGCGAAGACGTACACCCCATTCTCGGCTTGGCGCTGGGCGACAGCGACGAGGTGGTGGTGCGGATGCCCGTCGCCGAGAAGAGCGAAGCCGATCAGGCCCTTCTGGGAGACCTTCAGCTGAACATCGAACCGGGCTTCACGGTCTTGGCGATTCGGCGCGGCGGCCAATACCTATACCGCCCGCGAGGCCTTACTCGCCTTCTGTCGGGCGACGAGTTGATCGCTTCAGGGCCTGACGAGGGCCGCGAACTGTTCGCCCTTCGGTGTGGCTGGCGCCTCGTCGACCCCGAGGGTGACGGCGAGATGGAGCTAGAGCCGGTCCAGGCCGGATAGGTTCCTCGGATGGACGAGCCCCTTTGCCTTCTCTCGGTCCACGCACACCCCGATGACGAAGCGTCGAAGGGTGCGAGCACCGTGGCTAAGTATCACGCCGAGGGCGTGCGAACTGTCCTTGTTTGTTGCACCGGAGGCGAAGAAGGCGACATTCTCAATCCGGCGATGGATCGCCCGGAAGTGCGTGAAAACCTCGGGGAAGTGCGGATGCAAGAACTGGCGGCGGCCGCTGATGCGATCGGCTACGACGACGTCCACATGTTGGGCTACCGCGACTCCGGCATGGCCGATTCTGAGGCCAACAAGAATCCCGGCTGTTTCGCGATGGCACCGCTCGACGAGGCGGTCGATCGGCTCGTCGCCATCCTCCGGAGCGAGCGCCCCCAGGTCGTCATCACCTATCCCGACGATCAGGGCACCTATCAACACCCCGATCACCTACGGGTCTACGACATCACCCATCCGGCCGTCGACCGTGCCGCGGATCCCGCCTTCCGCCCAGAGCTCGGCGAACACTGGCAGGTCGCGAAGGTGTACTACTCGAGCTGGTCCCGGGCCCGAATCGAAGCTCGCCACCAGGCATTCCTCGATCACGAAATCGAGTCGCCCTATGACAAGCGCTGGTTCGAACGCCCGGATCAGGACCACACAATCACCACCAAGGTTCCCGTCGATGGCTTCACCGACGCTCGCCGCGAAGGCCTGCTCGCCCACGCGACGCAGATCGATCCGGAATCGTCCTTCTGGTTCGGTCTCCCGCTCGATGTTGACCGCATGATCTACCCGATTGACGACTTCCGTCTCTCGTCCGGTGCCACCGAAGGGGAGATCGAGACCGACCTCTTCGCCGGCCTCCGCCCGCAGGCCACGTCTTGATGGACATCTTCGACGAAGAATGGCTTGCGGCCGCGACAGCCGCGTTGAGCGATCTCCCGTCGATCGAAGGCGCCGACGCCACGATTGACTATGTCGTCGCGGGGAGTCCGGCGGGCAAGGCAACGATCGGCGTGAGCTTGGTGAACGGTCGGGTCACTGCGATGGAGACGGGAAAGTCGGCTGACCCCGACCTCGTCATCTCGCTGAAGTACGACGCCGCCCTCAAGATCCTCACCGGCGAACTGTCGAGTGATGCCGGATTTATGAACGGTGCACTCAAGGTTGAGGGTGCCCACGAGCGTTGGATGCTTGAGCTTCGTCGCGTGCGAGTGGCGGCAATTGAAGCTCTGCGGCCAGTGATGGCCAACACCACTACCTGAGTGGAGTCAGAGCCGCGATCGCTGCAGATCGCGGATCTCGCGGAACCCGATCTGCGTGGCGCCGGCGGCTTCGATTCGAGCAGGGAGGCTGCGGTCGGTAAGCACGGCAAGGTCGTCCATGCGGCTTGTGGCGTGAGGATCGATGGCTCGAATCTCCTCGGCGGCGATTGTGGGCTCGAAGGCCACAACGGTGACACCAGGCTGAAGGTCGGCGAGGACCGTATCGAGGTGACCCCGAGCGCCACCGCGGACCAGCGTGAAGTGATCGGGGATCAGGATTCCTTCTTCGCCAGCAAGGCGTCGGAAGGGAAAGCCAGCGCGTTCTTCGGCATTTCCTGACTCGAGCCGAACCGGAAGTTTGGCGTCGAACGCTACATCCACAAGCACGTCGAAAAACTCGGGGCGCTGCTGCAGCGTGCCGAGGTGAGTAGCGAGGTGGGTGACGTCGAAGCCCCAAAGCTTCGCTCGTTCGAGCTGGGCCCGGCACTCCCGGCGCACCTCGTCGAGGTCGGCGTGGTCCCACAGATCATCGGCGGTACGGGGGAAACCGCCGTCGCCATCGAGCAGGCTCGGCGCCGCGGTGAGGGGACCCCACCGGTAGCAGTCGAGTTGCGAGTTGAGGGTGAGATGGATGCCGAGATCGTCGGCATCTTCGGCCCGGTCGGCGGCATAACGAGACCAGGGGCCGGGCATCATGACGGTGCCGACGCTGGCGTGGCCCTCGCGTAACGCGGTGTACCCGCCCGCGGTTGCGGCGTGCGTCGAGCCGAGTTGATCCGCACTCAGAATGAGCAGCTTGGCATCGGCGGAATAGCCAAGGGCTTCGGCGATCGATTCCACGAGGGTGACGGTAGCTGGCTATTCCCGCCTCAAGGTGTTACTCGAGCGGAACGTCGGGCCCGCCGCAGACTCCCCATAGGCCAACGTCGGCGTCTTCGGCGGTTCGTTCGGCGGCGCGGAACAGTGATTCGTAGTGATCGTTGGGGTCGTAGATCAAGACACCGGCGTAACCCTGCTCAAGTAGGTCGAGATTGATGAACAGATCGTCGCTCGTTCGCACGACATACGCGAGCAGGCGGTCGTATTGATCGCGGGCCTCTTCATCGAGCACGAGCGCAACCTCGGTGCCCTCGGGGAGGAGCGCCGTGAGGTAGGTGGACGACTCGGCGCCGTAACACTGGTCGGGCCGGTTCTGAGCCACCGACTCGGGCGTATCGATCCCGAGGAGACGGACACGTTCGCGCTGGCCGTTGACTTCCACGATGATCGTGTCGCCGTCGACCACCCGTTCGACAATCGCATTCGGTTCGAGGGCATTGGGTTCGGGGGTGTCCTGACCCGGCACCGTGGCGGGTGTGGCGCTCTCAGAGGGTGCGGGAGACACGGTGGGCAATACCGAGGCCGGGTCGTCTGTGCAGGCCGACGACGCCACACAGAGGGCTAGGACGAGTACGAGGATCTTCACGATCACCAGTCTGGCGATCAGATTAGTGATCCGACGCCTATGCCGCGTCGACCGCGTGAAGTTCGAGAGATTCGCCCTCTTCCAGAGCGGCTTGGCGGGCTCGAATCCGTGAATCCTGCAGCACGGCGCGGGCAGCGGCGATGCCGTCGAGCCCTTCTTGTTTGGTCCGCCGGTCGAGGCGCCAGCTGCGGCGGGGGTTGATGAGGGTGAGCTGGTTGGTCATGGACACATCATGCAGAAGGGGTGTGACACCCACTTCGGCGTGGCAGGATCTGGGCCATGTCAGCACCCATTTCGCAGCGCTACGGCATGACCGTCCCCTTCGATGGTCAGCCGCTTCACGCCCAAAAAGACCGTTTCCAGCGCCTTGAGGCCCTTGGTTACACCGATCTGTGGTCCGCCGAGGCGATGGGTGCCGACGGCCTCACACCACTCGCCCTCGGGTCGGTGTGGGCGCCCTCAATGCGTCTTGGTACCGCGATCTTGCCGGCGTTCACTCGAGGCCCCGCACTGATGGCACAGTCAGCGGCCGGGATGGCTTCCGCGGCACCGGGGCGATTCGTCCTGGGTATTGGGTCGTCGTCCAACGTCATCGTCGAACGTTGGAATGACGTGCCATTTGAAGAGCCGTTCAAGCAGACGCGCGACATGGTCCGCTTCGTGAAGGCCGCCCTCACCGGCGAGAAGATCACTGAGGACTACGACTCGTTTTCCGTGAAGGGTTTCCGTCTCGGCCTCGTGCCCGAGCAGCCGGTGCCGATTCTTGTGGCGGCGCTTCGCGAAGGCATGTTGCGGATGGCCGGTCGCGAATCCGATGGTGCGATCGTCAACTGGTTGTCAGCCGAGAATGTCTCCACCGTCTCCGCCGTTGTCCGTGCGGAAAACCCCAACGCGGAAATGGTCGCCCGCATCTTTGTGGCGCCCACCACCGATGCCGAATCGGCCCGGGCCACCGGCAAGTACGCCGCCGCTGCATATCTCAATGTGCCCGTCTACAAAGCCTTCCACGAGTGGATGGGCCGCGGCGACGCCCTTGGTGAGCACTGGGAGCAGTGGGCGGCCGGCGACCGTAAGGGTGCGCTGGAGAAGATCCCCGACCACATCATTGACGAGCTGATTATCCACGGCAGTTACGACGAATGCCGAGCCCATCTGCAGCGTTACATCGACAACGGCATCACCTGTCCGGCGATCGCGCTGATGCCGTTCCCCGGCGTCGATATCGACGAGGCAATCGAAGGCTTGGCGCCCGCTTAGGGCAACGACGCAGCGTTCCGTAAGTGTTCCGTCAGATCGGGAAGCTGCGAGTGGGCGTTAAGTCCGCTCGTCGACGGCATCACATAGACGGGCGATCCGCCGAGGTCCTCAGGCTGCCAACCCGCCGCCGCCTTCTTGTTGACGGCCACTCGCCAGCCGCTCAAACCGACCATGCAGACCGCGGCGGGACGAAGCCATGTACATAGGCGCCGGAGACGTTCGAGGCCGTCGCGGTACTCGTCGTTGGTGATGGCGTCGGCGCGCGGGGTGGCCCGTTTCACGAGATCGGTCATGCCAATGCCGTGGTGGGCGAGCGCGTGGTGGGCGTCGCGATCGATGGAGACGATGCCAGCGGCCAGAGCGGCCGGCCAGAAGCGATTGCCGCCCCGGCCGAAGCCGACGCCGAGATCGGCGGAGTGCAGGCTGGGGTTCAGCCCACAAACGAGAAGCGCCATGTTGGGCCCGACCGTGTCGGGGAGTGAACGAAGGCGGGTGAGACTGGAAAGGAGGTAGGGCCAGTGCGAGGTCGCTCGATGACGGTGTTCGTCGACCGAGAAACCTGCTCCGGTGAACACGTCGCAGAGATGGTTGTCATCCCAGAGCGAGAAACTCCGGCCCGCGAAGTCGCCGGTGGTCATCTCAGTGAGGTCCTGATCGCCGCCGAACATGCCGAGCTCGACGGGCGCGTCGACCTGCAGTGTTCGGTGGAGTTCCGCCAGCACCATCGGAAGAGAAGGTCGGTCGATGTGGACGTAGACGGCGTTCACAACGGCGCCGCCCAACGACTCGGTGGCGAACGGGAGATGCGCCGCTTCCCCCTGTACGGCAAGTGCGGAGGACACCCGGGCTTGGAGTAGGTCGATCATCGCACGCGACGGATCAAGGCCGATGGCGCCCGCGGGCAACGCTGCGGTGAGGAAGCCCGGTCCAGCCCCCAGGTCGAGCAGCGGTCCTCCGTCGGGGCGCACGCGGGACCGAAGCCTCTCGGCCGCACTGATGTCTTTGCCATCGCGGGCGGCCGTCCACTGGGTCGCCTTTGCTTCGTAGACGTCGTTCGTCCGGTGATCGAGGCTCACGTGGGGATCAGATCACGCGCCGGGAAGGGTGGCTTGCAGTTTTTGCATCCCCGTGAGCCAGCGCTCGCGGTCGCCCGCTCGCCGTTGCTCATACGTCGCTACTTCAGGGTGGGGGAGGATGAGGAAGTCGTCAGCGGCGAGCCCGGCCGCCACGGCGTCGGCCACGTCTTCCGGCTCGATCATGCCCATGGCCTTCACGACCTCGATTGCGAGTTCGCCGTCGCCTTCGGTCATCGGCGTGCGCACCCCTTGCGGGCACAGACAGGAGACACCAACCCCCTTCTCGCCGTAGGTGATCTTGATCCACTCGGCGAGAGCCACACAGGCGTGTTTGGTGACGGCGTAGGGCGCCGTGCCGAGGTTGGTGAGGAGGCCGGCCGCCGAGGCCGTCAAGAGCAGATGGCCACGCCCGCGCTCGATCCAGCGGGGAACGAGTACCCGGGCCGTCATGACATGGGCCATCACGTTGACGTTCCAGTTGAAGTCCCATACGTCGTTTCCGAGCTCGACGCCGCCGTTGGCTCCGACGCCAGCGTTGCCGCACCACAGATCGATCGGGCCCACCTCAGCCTCGATGCGATCGATGAGGGTAATGAGCGCGGTCTCGTCGGTCACGTCGCAGACTTCGCCGCGGCTCTCGGTTCCAGCGGCCGTCAGTTCAGCCGCGACCGCCGCGACGCCCTCAGCGTTTAGGTCCACAACCACCACCGTGCCCGCGCCGTCTGCCGCGAAGCGGCGGGCCAGGGCCCGGCCGATTCCGCTGGCTCCGCCGGTGACCACGATGACTGCGTTCGCTGTATCCATCGGGCGATCGTAGGCCGTTCAGCACTTTCCGAGAATCTGGGCCGTCCGACCGTCGCTAGAACCCCATCGCGCGCGACTATGGTGCCCAAGCAACTCACGTGACCTGGAGGTCGCACAGAATGACCGAAGCCCTCAACGGCGCTCAGCTCGACGAAGCGCTCGCAGTCATCGACCGCGGTCTTGGCGAGATGATGCGACGCGACCTGGTGGCAACTGCCGAAGTGGCCGATCTTCTGCTGGATCTGCGAACGATCCTCACCTTCGTGCCGGCGGATCCCGCCGCCGAACCCGCTGGTGTCAACTAGGCGAGTACTCGCCGGGCGATCGCACCAAGTACGACGCCCACCGCAAGTCCACCGGCGACATCCGATGCGTGGTGGATCCGGACATGAATCCGGCTCGTCGCGACCACTCCCGCGAGCGCGTACCAAGCGACGCCACCGGTGTGTCGTGAGAGTAACGCGGCCGCGACC